>CAYQXY010000004.1:0-119072 GCA_964421595.1 uncultured Bacteroidales bacterium
AATAGTACTTAAATCAACAGGCAGAATTACCAGGTAATCATACACCTGGACAATTGTCAGGTTTTTCCCTCTGATCAGGCCGGAAACTGCCTGGGAGAGAGGCAATCCATCGGGTGGACTGCTGAAAGTCTGACCCTCAAACCACTCTTCTTCGTAAAAGATCCTGGTCTGATACTTCTCTTCAATTATCGTGATGATCTCGCCTATTTTATACTCACCGGTTTGCGAATGAATTTGATCCGGCATTGCCCCGACAGTTGGTGTTAAATGGAAAATAAAGATTATGACAAAAATTTTAATGTGGCCTTGCATATGAAAAAGGGAGATTAACTGTTTCATTAAGTGCACTGGTAGTTATAAAAATCTGTACACCACTTGCGAATCTAATAAAATTCCTTCAACATCCATCCTGAATTTAAAGTAAGATGCTTTTCAGTTTCAAAAAGTTGCATTAAACTTTCATCAAACCGTTACAGGTACGGCAAGTTTCAATATTTCGCTCTTAACAACTTTTATCATAATTTATTTTACATATTGCCCTAAATGTGTTATTTTGGTATATTATTTTAAAAGTGAACGTGTTATAAACCCCGCATAATCTAATTGTGCATTAAAACCTTCTGATAATGAGAACCCTTCAAAACTCCGGAAAACTGGCAATAATGTTTTTTGTGGCCATTTTCTTTTTATCACCGAAAATTCACTCACAAAATCTTGATGTGCCTTATGTTCCTACTCCTGAAGAGGTTGTAGATAGAATGCTTGATCTTACAAATGTTGGCCCTGGTGATTATGTAATTGACCTGGGGTCAGGTGACGGCCGGATAGTTATTGCTGCTGCCAGGCGCGGAGCTGTCGGTCATGGCATTGATCTCAATCCCGTAAGAGTCAGGGAAGCTGAAGAAAACGCTATTAAAGGCGGTGTTGCTGACAGAGTAGTATTTCTTGAAGGGGATCTCTTTGAAGCTGATGTAAGCAGGGCAACAGTAATTACTATGTACCTGTTAAGCACGGTAAACCTGAAACTTAAACCGGTCTTGCTGGAAACACTCCGGCCCGGCACCAGAATAGTCTCTCATAGTTTTAGCATGGGCGACTGGGAGGCTGACGAGCATTCAGTAGTGAATAACCGGAATGTTTATTTCTGGATAATTCCAGCCAAAGTAGAAGGGACATGGGAATGGACACTGAACGGGGAAAGGTTTACCATGAATGCAAGCCAGGAATTCCAGAAGGTTGAAATGCAGGTGAAATCCGGGAACCGGAATCTGACAGTTGAAGAACCCTTGCTTAAAGGAGACCGCATCACCTTTACTGCTAAAGATAATTCCAATGGGAATCACATTAACTTCAGCGGCAGGGTAGAGGATAACAGAATTACCGGAACAGCGCAGGTACATGCCGGTCAGACCCGGACTGTCTCAGACTGGTCAGCAATCATGCGGAGAAGATGAGTAAAATCTCTCCGTCTGCTTTGCCTCTTCCATCTTTTACCACACTCAGTTCATTGGCTGTAGTCATTGGAATTGTTGTGGGAATTGGGATATTTCGTCTTCCGCCGTTAGTCGCTGCCAATTCTGCAAATGAATTACAATTCATCTTATTCTGGATTGCCGGAGGTTTTATCTCCCTGATGGGAGCTTTGTGTTACGCAGAACTTTCATCATCAATGCCGGATTCCGGCGGGGAATACTATTTTCTCAGTAAGGCATTCGGCCCGGCAACGGGCTTTTTGCTTTCATGGGGACGGATGACTGTTATTCAAACCGGCTCGGTAGCCTTGATCGCATTTATTCTGGGTGACTATGCCAGTCTTATCCTTAACCTGGGTGCCTATAGCTCGTCCATTTATGCTGCTCTTGTTGTCGTTGTGCTGACAGCACTGAATATTTCTGGCACAGTCTACTCAAGGAGACTTCAAAATATCCTTTCAGCTATAATTGTAACAACCCTGATCATAATAGCATTTTCCGGGATCATCACTGTTTCTGAAGGGAACCTTAAAGGATTATCAGGAAGTGTCAATGGTGGATCATTATTCTCAGGTGGTGCAGCCGGTGTTGCTATGATTTTTGTACTGCTTACCTACGGGGGATGGAGTGAAGCAGCATATCTGACCGGCGAATTGCATAATGTAAAACGAAGTATTGTAAGAGCACTTGTTCTTGGTATCACAATAATAACAGGAATTTATGTTATTATCAATCTGACCTATCTGCATGTACTGGGATTTGAAACGCTGAAAGAATCGCAGACAGTGGGACATGACCTGACAGAAAGAATATTTGGTCCTGCCGCATCAGTCATTCTTGTTATCATTGTGGTTTTTGCTGCACTTTCAACTGCCAACGCAACAATCCTGACCGGAGCACGCACAAATTATGCAATTGGCAGGGATTTTAAACTATTGGGTTTCATGGGTAAGTGGAACAGTCTTCGGAACACCCCAATCAATGCCCTGCTGGTTCAGGGTGGAATAGCCCTTATACTGGTCGGACTTGGAGCCTGGTCACAACAGGCAATAACGACAATGGTTGATTACACGGCACCTGTATTCTGGTTTTTTTTGCTGCTGACAACATTAAGTTTGTTTATTTTCAGGTTCAGGAGACAGCATGAATCTGTTCCCTACAGGGTTCCTCTATACCCCTTGCCTCCCTTGCTGTTCCTGCTGGCCTGTGGATATATGCTTTATTCAAGCCTTGTATTTACTGGTGCCGGGGCGTTAATAGGTGCATCAATGTTGCTGGCCGGTGTGCCAGTCTATTTCATTGCAAAAAGGCATCAGCCGAAAGCATAAGGTAATCAGAAGCACCAGTGCCGGGAGTAAAACAGGTTCTCAGGTTGATATAAATATCTGCTTCGACAACTTTATGCGAAGTTTATGCGGGAGGGAAAAATCCTTCCAGCTCATATTTTTTGATTAATGGTTTGAGAATTTCACGATTTTCAGCTTTGGTTTCTTCGCTGAAATTGTCCCATATGAACTGCATAAGTGCGGTATGGATTTCGTCAAGCATTATAAGCTGTACTTCAGAAAGGTCTTCTTTTCCAAAAAAAAGATTGTAAATTTCCTTCTTAGACGAACCCATAACCGTTATTCCTTTAACTCCTGAATTCAATTCATGGGTATTGCCTTCCTCGTCCATTATCATCCATCTTTCAGGCACACGTAATAGTTCGGCCAGTTTTTCTATAAGAGGTTTTTCATCCATTGTTTAATTTTTAAACTGCAAATATAATCAATAATAGTATTGGGTCTCACAATGGCAGTCAGCGGGAAATCGTCAGCCATTAATTCGCACTACTGATTATAATCGTTGTAACTTTTTGATTGCCATGTCATCTCGATTCCAGAAAATATAATTAATGTTGATTATATGCTTTATACAGCCATACCCACTTTAAGGTTCCCAAAACCATAACATAATTAACAAGTTTGCTTTTAAATATCAGAGACAGCAAGTGGCTATCAGAAATAAATCTCCCGCGAACCAGGGCAATGAGGACCTGGCATTTGTGTAAACATATTATTTGCGGGTAATTCCTGTAATATTCCTATGCCTGGTTGTCGCTTCTGCCCGCAATCACCGTTTCTCCTTTTAACATGATCATGGTTTTACGCTGTGTTGACAGTATGATCTGATACATGCAGGGAACTATAACAAGGGTAAGGAACGTAGCAACGGTTAAACCGAAAATCACTGTCCATGACATTGGACCCCAGAAGGCAGCATTGTCCCCGCCGAAATAAAACTGTGGACGCAATTCAGTCATCAAAGTGACAAAATTGATATTCAGTCCGATTGCCAGCGGAATTAGTCCGAGAACGGTCGTTATCGCAGTCAGTATTACCGGCCTGAAACGTGTCTCTCCTGCCTGCCGGATAATTGCAAGCGAATCGGCGGGTTCCAGAAACTTATCTTCAGGGATGTTCAATTCCTCCTTTTTCCTTAGGCGAAGGTAATCAGTATAGTCTATCAGTACAATTGCATTATTAACCACAACACCGGCCAGACTGATTATCCCTATACCTGTCATAATTACCACAAACTCCATGTTGAAGAGTGCAAGTCCGAAGAATACACCCGCAGTGCTGAATACAACACTTCCTATGATAATCAAGGGTTTGACTATGGAATTAAACTGGGATACCAGGATAAGTGAGATCAGGGAAACTGCTATGATAAGTGCAGTAATGAGGAAGTCCATGGACTCTTCCTGTTCCTGCTGCTCACCCGTGAACTCATACTGATATCCGTCAGGCATTTCATATGAGCTGAGCAATTCCCGAAGCTCCTGGTTAATACTTGTTGCATTAAATCCTGGCAGAACATTTGAACTCAGCGTAATAACCCTTTTCAAGCTTATTCTGTTTACCGATCCGTATGTTTTTCCGAATTGTACCGAAGCGACCGACGAAATAGGAACCTGCATTAGTTGTCCTGAACTCTGGCTGCGAAAAGCTATCCGCTGATTCATAATACTTGTCAGGCTGTTTCTGTACTCTTTATCAAGCCTCAGCATAATAGGGAACTCTTCTTCTCCGATTTTATAATTTGAGATCTCGTTTCCAAAGAGTGCAGTACGGATGGTATTTGCAATTAACCAGGTAGATATTCCGTATCTCCTGGCCCGGTCCCTGTCAATATTCACAATTACCTCGGGTTTATCAGTATCCAGATCCATTGAAAGTCCTTCAATTCCCTGTATGCCTGAATTTTCAATTTTCTGATGTATATCATCGGTAAGAGTTATAAGCTGGTCAAAATCTCTTCCGCTTATCTCGAGATTTATTGCACGGCCTGCGGGCGGCCCCGACATATTTTTTTCCACATTGAATTCCACTCCGGGAAACTGTCCAATTAATCCCTGGCTTATTTCAGTCAGTATATCATTGGTGTTTATACCGTCCCTGTTCTCAAACTCAATAAAGGTGACTGTTATCCTGCCCCTGTTTGGAGTATCACCTGCAGAAAACTCCATTTCTCCTACAGCCCCCTGCCCAACAGTGGTCAGCACCGATTTAACAATATGGTTGTAGGGCTCTATAATTTCAGTTATATGTTTTTCGATTTTCTGGATATTCCTGTCTGTTTCAATAATGTCGGTGCCAATAGGCATTTCGGCCATGATATTAATAAATTGAGGCTCATTATCAGGAAAGAAAAGAACATTGGGGCTTCTGAGGACGAAAAACATAATTGATCCGATAAGGAAAACCATTGTGCCGCCAATGAACCAGTATGGATTCTTTCTCCTTAATGCAAACGCCAGAGTACGGGCATATAAGCGTTCATTATACGGAAGCAGTGTACGCTGGAACCAGTTCTGCAATCTGTTGAAAACATAATATCCAAGTCCGATAAGTATAGCTGTCAGGATAAGTATATTGCCGAAAAGTGTAAGTGAGGCCAGGTGGAGTAAAATGCCGACAAATGCAAGTATACCTGATATAATCAGAGGCTTTTTATTTGTTTTCCGCGAATCTTTTTCATGACCGGAATCATCCTCACTTTTACCTTTAAAGAAGGTTTGCGAGAAAACCGGAATTATTATAAGCGCCACAAAAAGTGATGAAGTGAGAACAATCATCAGGGTAACCGGAAGAAATTTCATGAATTCTCCCACGATGCCTGACCAGAATGCAAGCGGAAGAAAGGCTGAAAGCGTGGTTGCCGTTGATGTGATTATAGGCAGGGCAATTTCTGATGTACCATACTTTGCCGCATCAAAAACACTGTATCCCCTCTCAACATAGCGGTAAATATTATCCACAGTGACAATTGCATTGTCAACCAGGAGGCCCAGCGCAAGGATCAGTGAAAAAAGGACTATCATGTTGATCTGGATTCCAAGCATTCCGAAAACCATAAAGGTCGAAAGCATCGATAATGGAATGGCTATACCCACAAACAATGCATTCCTTAGTCCCAGAAAAAAATAGAGCACAAGAATCACGAGTATAACGGCAAGTATGACACTGTTTTCAAGATTGCTGAGCTGTGTCCTGATCTCTTCAGACTGGTCGTTGGTGATTGTAACGGTCAGGTCGGGATGCAATTGTCCTTCCCTTTTAGCCTGATCAATTACATTGAATATTTTATCTGTAGCCGAGAGCAGGTTCTCTCCACCTTTCTTTATAACCTGAAGGGAAACTACGGGCTGGTCAAAAAGTCTTGCAAAGCTCAAAGGGTCGGCATAGGTATCATCGATACTGGCAATATCTCTCAGGTAAACGATGTTTCCCATTTCATGTTTGACAATTATATCTCCAATCTGTCTCACATCTGTAAATTCACCTACTGTGCGGACTGCCCATCTGGTATCATCGTCGAAAAGAACTGAACCACCTGCTATGGAGACGTTCTCCTGCATTAGAGCATTCTCAATATCTGTAAAGCTTAATTCATTTGCATCCAGCAGTATAGGATTGACATTTATCTGTATCTCCCTTTCGGGGATACCGGTAATTTCAACTTTTGATATTTCCGGGATAAGCTCAATCTCGTCTTCAAGAAAGTCGGCATAGCGGTTAAGATCATCAATGTCAAAATCGCCGGACAGGTTTATGTTTATAATTGGAAATTCGGAAAAGTCAATGTCCATTACTATCGGATCGACAGGCATATCTGCAGGCAGATCAGGCTTTACCCGGTCAACAGCATCCTTGACATCCTGAAGTGCTGCCCTGATATCAATATCAGTCTGAAATTCAACAACTATACTGGAATTATCCTGGGTGGACGTGGAGCTCAGTATCTTTATTCCGGTAACGGTATTGATCTCATTTTCCAGCGGCCTGGTAATCAGGTTCTCCATATCTATCGGAGGATTCCCCGGATAGATTGTCTGCACCATGATTGTGGGAATTACAATATCAGGAAATAATTCCTTTGGCAGTGAGCGATATGAAAATATACCAAATACTGCAAAAAGAAATGTAATCAGAAATATTGTGCTCTTGTTTTTCAGAGCTATTATGGTTGGTCCGAACTCTCTTTGTTTGACCTTTTGTGGTTTGCTTTGATCCATTGAATGTAAAATATTATGCAAAATTGCTAATTGATATTGTAATAAATATCGCCATTTTGATTTTTTCCAGGGTTGCCTTACCTTTCCAGTCCGCCCTCTAACATCCGGAAAAAATACAGATGCAGATCATATATTCAGCTCTTCAGTTATATCTGGCCGGCAATAACAGATGCACCATCTGTGACCTGGTTATGTCCCTGTTCTATAAGGAGTTCTCCTGCACTGAGCCCATCTTCAATGACCGTTCTTCCTTCGCCCTCCGGGCCTCTCTCAATATATGCCTTACGCGCCTGAAACAATCCATCTTCATTTTCCCTGGCTACAAAGACGAAGTGACCCTGTATGTCCTGTTTGATAAGGATGGTCGGAACTACAATCACATTATCAAGGGCATAAGTTCTGATGCTCAGGCTGGCTCCCATATTTGGTTTAAACCTGTTATTTTGGTTTTTTATCAGTAACTGCAGTCTGAAGGTACGGCTATCGGGGTTAATGACATTTCCAAGCCGGTGTATTTGCACATTTTCCTCATATTCAGGAAATGATGGGAAGCGAAGTATAACCGTATCATCAGGATCTATTTGCGGAAGATATGTTTCAGATACATCGGCATTTACATAAAGCTGTGACAGATCTATAATTTGCATTATGCGAACTCCGGGCATTGCCATTTCACCTTCCTTGAGATATATCTCATCTACAATTCCTGTAAATGGAGCCCTTAATACCGACATCTCCAATTGAGATTCAAGGGATTTTAGTGTTGACTGCAGACCCTCATAAGCATTACGTGCCTCCAGGTACTGCATTTCACTCCCGATCTGCTGTTCCCACAGTCCTTTCTGCCTTTCATACCTGGTTTCTGCGAGACGAAGATTTGTTTTAACTTCTTCAATATTATTCTCAATTACTGAAGTATTAAGTCTGGCAACAACCTGACCCGCAGTTACATTATCACCCCTGTTAACTGCTATCTGCCTGATCTGTCCGTTGGTTTCGGGACTTATAATTGCATCGCGGACTGCCTCGACGGATCCGTTGATCCTGAAATAATGATCAAATTCTACTGGCTGTATCTCGCCCACCTCTACTCTTATGCCGTTGTTTGAACTGACCTGCCCGCCCATTGCCGTGAGCTGATTTTCCAGCTGGTTGATTTTCTGGTTAAGCTCACTTATTTCCTGCCGGTGTTCGGAAATCCGGTTTCTAATATCTTCGGGACTGTTTTCTTCGGCAGAGTTGCATGATGTGATAACGATTACTGTTATAAGAAACAGGATCGTGGGAATAATACTTTTAGTCTTCATCTTTATCAATGAGTAATAATTAATTTTCACTTTTATTTAGTTTCACTAAAGACCCCTTGCCTTGTCAAGATTGTTTTTAGCCGTTATAAATTCAAACATGGCGTTGTAATAATTTGCCTGTGTTGTTAGAAGCTGTTCGTTGGCCTGGGTTAATTCAAGGCTGCTCGCCATTCCTTCTGAATGCATTATGGCAGTACGGCTTAGGATACGTTCTGCAAGATCGAGGTTCTCTTTCTCATCCTGATACCTTTCCATTGATGTCCTGTATTGAGAAACAGCCTCTTTAATCTGGAGATTAAGGGAACGTGCCACCTCTTCTGTCGCCATCTCCGACTTGCTCAACTCAAGCCTTGCCTGCTGAACCCTCGATGACCTTAGTCCGCTAGAAAAAATAGGTATATTTAGATTAACCGCCACAAATGAGGAGGGAAACCATGGCCGGGAAAAGTTTGCAAAATCAAACTGATTCCTCATTGCCATTTCCTGATGGGTAAATGATGCCGTAAGGGTGGGAAGATAGAATGATTGTTGCCTTCTCAGGCTCATATAGCTCATGTTCTGCTGGGAAAGGGTAACCTTGTAATCAATATGATCTTCCGGATTAAATTCTTCATTTACATCGGCTTCGAGAAGCATTTTCTCGAAAAGACCAGCAAGTGAATCTGTAAGTATAATATCCCTGTCAAGGTCCAGTCCTATTTGAAACTTAAGCAAATGCATGCTGAGCTCATATTGCCTTTCCATGTTTGTTATTCTGTTACTCAGATTTGAAACTGACAGGCGGAGCTGGTCTACGTTGATGGCATCTGTGAAACCGGCTTCAAGTATTTTTTCTGTCTCGTTAAGTGTTTGTTCAAGATTTGACAGATTTTTTAATGTTATCGAAAGATTATCACGACTTAGCAGAACAATAAAATAAGTTTCGGCAACCTGGTTTCTGATCTCAAGTTCTGAGCGGTCAATATTCTGACTTGCAAGGTCGCGATATACCCGGGCAGCTCTTAACCCTATTATATATGAACCATCAAACAGCAGCTGACTGACTGTTGCTGATGCACTCATACTCTGTTCAGTTCCAAACTGAATTTCAGCAAACTCACCGGGCTCTCCGCCGAAGAATTGGGCCGGTACGAGCGAAGTGGGTATATTCAGAAAATACTGATACCCTAATGAGGCATCGATCTGGGGTAAACCTGTTGCTGTAATTTCCTTTATCTGTCTGGCCGCTATCTCATGGTCGGCCCTGGCAGTTCTCATAGTAATGCTGTGCTCAACAGCATAGTCAAGTGCTTCCTGAAGAGAAACCTCAAAAGGCAAGGTATCAGATTCAGAAACTTTTTTCACTGATGATCCTGCAGTATTAAAGGAATAGAGAAACAGCAGGAGACATAATGAGAATATAGTTGGACGTTGCATAGGGGAAAACGGGTTAATGAGGTTTAAAGAGTGTTTAAATTATTTAACTAAGTGTCAAACAGTTTTTTTCTACAAATTGTTCAGCGTTTTATTTTTATTTAATCTCAAAATTATGTTATGTTGAATTAACATTAAAATTTAAATCGGCGAATGGTAGATTAGTGCCGGTAAGCAGCTGAGACCTTTTAAATTCAGCACGGTTTTGTAATAGTTATTATTTATTTAAAACGATGATTCCGGTAACATAACATAGATTATGCCATAATGTGCAAATTAATCACAACATGTTAGTTAGGTGGTGTGTGTAGCCTGCATAGAGGGCAAAAGTGTCCGGTTTTGAATAGGTGTAAGTACGCAATCGGACAGTCAGGCAGGTGATGACGAAGTAATCTTTTTCCTTGCAATGTTAAAAATAATTAATATGGCTATCATGCAAACAGGAACAAGAGCAAGAGACAATCTGAGGTTAAAATGACCCGCAAGCAGTCCCGCGATATAAGGCAGAGACATGCCGCCAAAAAGCGCTATTGCCAGAATTATACTGAAAGCAGTTCCCGAGTAATCGGGAAAAAGGTTTCCGACATATGCAAAAACGAGCGGGAATACAGCGGCAAACCCCAGTCCCGTAATAAGGAGGCCCGGCAATGCCATCAATGGTGAGGTAGCGGTCAGCAGCATTACTGAACCTGCAACCGAAATGAGCAGCGATGCTATCATTACTTTACTCATCGAAACAGTCCGCAATATCTTGCTTATGGCAAGTCTCGAGATAATAAGTCCAAGCCAGTACAGCGAAAGGAATAGTACCGATTGACTGGCCGGGATATTCAACTCTTCCAGAAAAAAAGTTGCTGACCAGCCGCTTACTGTCATCTCCATTCCGCTCTGAAAAAACAGGATCATGCCAAAAAGGATAATTGCCGGCTTCTTAGCAAGCTTTAACCCGTCTTTTAATGGAAAACCCTGTTCATGTTTTGGTGCCGGGAACTTTAAGAAAGTAAAAAACAGCAGAGGCACAATAATCAGGGCGCCTACCAATCCTATCAGAGCTTCGAAAGAAAAACGATCAAGTGAGGTGCCAAGAAGGAATGGAACTCCCAGCGCACCTATCCCAAAGAAGACCCCGAGCAGGCTAAGTCCCGAACCGCGGTTTTCTTCACTGATATCAGATATAAGGGCATTCGTTCCGCCATTTACCGCACCACCGGCAAATCCAACAAAAAAAAGAGATAATTTAAGAATTGCTACCGAACTGGCAAATGCAATGCCTTCGATACTTGCAAATACAAGAGCTGAATTTACGATCAGCAATCCTTTATAACCATACCGGTCAACAACCGGACCGAACATTAATGATCCGATCATCATCCCCATGCTCATTACAATGAACAATGATCCGGCGTCGGCATGATTTATATTGAACTTATGAGTTACAGAAGGAAGTACAGATCCAAGTACTGTGATTACTACACCAAAAATAAGCATTCCCATGCATCCTGCGGCAAAGATTAGTTTTTTGTTATACATTGAGAAGTATTAGCAGGTTTGATTTGATATAATTTGAATGTTTTACTGTGAAGCCCGGTTTATGAATCTCCTCCGGCTTTATTACCATATTTCCCAAACTGTAACCTGTTTGGCGTCTATGGTGGTATCAAGCTGCAGTATATTATTCCTTGATCTTATCCGGCTTACCTGATCGAGCATAAGGTCTCTGACCCTGTAATTTTTGTTGTCACCGGTGCTCAGGTCGATCCTTACTTCTTCTATGGTGTCACTGTGATTTATTATATATAATACATATCCACGGTCATTGTTTTGCAAGCGGACCTCCACCTGTGACTCCTTGTTGCCATCATGAGAGGTAATGAACGGCCTGTCAATTTGAGCCCAGTTGAGAAGGTTGATAAAGAAGGCTTCATTGTTCAGGTCAGGATCGGGATGGTTGGCCATTCCCAGGTAGGTACCTGCCAGTATGGCCTCGCCTTTTCCATACTTTGCACTAACAATTGAAGCACTCCCGTCTTCAAGCTCTGCAAGAACTTCAACTTCCCTGTCCGCTAAAGGAACTACCGACTTGGCATACAGTGAACCTTTCAGGGTAAGCCCTGAAGACAGGTTTGATGTAGATGGGTGTGAAGTATTTGTTATTTCGATATTAACTTCATCGCGCATCCTCACCTCATGTTCCCTGACCCCGAATACTTCATGCAGTCCAAGACCCGGAATAATTTCCGAGGCATAGCCTCTGTCATCGTTCCAGCCTATTCTGGCTTCAGCCAGAACATGTCCGCCATTTTCAACATAAGCTTTAATCCCTTCAGCTGCTTCCCTGGTTATCATTACCGGCCACGGCAGTATAACCAGTTTATATTGGGAAAGCTCCTGGTTTTCCACGTGTTCACGATGAATAAAGTCCACCGGCACATTATGATCGGCAAATGCCCTGAAATAACCTATCAGGGAGTTTGAATGGGCGCCTGGATAATCACGACGTTGCATGCCTCCAACCATCTGTGAGAGAGGATTGTATACGATGCCAATTTCAGCTTTGGCAGGGGTGGAGGAAAGAAACAGTTGCTGGTTATTATCAACCACCCTGGCTATTTCGCCGGCATGTACCGCACGTTCTGTTAAGGTACCATCGAGGTTTATCAGTCCGTAACCACCCGCCTCATACCCTGAAGACATCGGATAGTAGGCGTATACATTAACTCCCTTTGCACCCTTAGCCAGTGCTGACCATGCCCAGATACGGTGATCGTCAGGAACTACCGGGTCGCTTACAAGCAGCGCAATGGTCCCCATTCCAGCCTGCAGTTCACCAACGTACCATCCTCCTTTTTCTCTGTTTGCGCTTCTTGTAAAATCCATCACAGCACGTAAAGTTGTAACTGACCAGTGTCGGTCAGGATGATTATGTTTTGGGTACAGTGAAACACCGTAATAATCAAGAGGGCGTGCCATCAGGAAATCATCTGTTGCACCGGCGCCGACGTGCGGTGACTGGAACAGGGATGCTCCGACTGCATGAGCTGTTATTATGCTGGCCGTGTCGGCCTTCCTGATCGCCTCATATCTCACCCGCATGTCATCTACAAGTTTTTCGTAAATAAATGTCTTCCAGTCGATGAAGTCTGTATAACTTAGAATAGTACTGAACCGGGGAGGGTCAACCTGGTTCCAGTCGCTGAAATTTCTGTACCATGACTGGTTCAGTGCTTCGAGTGACTGGTATTTATCCATCAGCCACCATCTGAACCTGGTTCTTGTGCCGGGACAAAAGCAAAACTGAACGTTGGGTACATAATCAATGTGAGCCCAGTTAATTATATGTGGTTCGCTCCACAGATCCCATCCATATAAGTTCGGGTATTGTATGGCAACTTTTGCGGTTTCTGTATAAAATGCAAGCACTGCATCGCTAACTTCCTGATTGTCTGTGCAGGCCCCGGGTGCTGACTGAGGATGTACCTTAATTCCACTCTGGGTTTCAAACAGGGCATGCGGAAACTCTTCCTCCACCCAGTCCGGTGCCGAATCGGCATACATTTGTATGAACACCCGCAGCCCTTCTTCCCGGGCAAGTCTCATCAGCAGATGAAGGTTATCGAAATTGTATTCTCCTCTGACAGGTTCACAGGTTGCCCATTCAACCCAGGTGCGGACTGTATTGAAGCCAAGCTTTTTTATCTGTTGAAGGTCATGACGCCATTCATTTTCAGAATACTGATCAATTCCGGAAAGCATAGGGGCACGAGCCTTTCCGCCACTATACCATACAGAAAAAGGAAAAAAATCAGGTCTTGCAGTGGTATCTGCGACATCTGCCCGGGAAGGGCTGATGAATATTATCAGGAAAAGAATAGCCAGTATGCACTTTGTTCGTTTCACAGGAATATATTTTAGTTAAGAATACCTTCTGAAATTATAACTAATTCTCATGTTATATCAGGTGGAAATATAGACATTTTTTGAGAAAACATTGCCGGTAGTGCGTTATATGGACGACACCTTTGAACATATATCCGGAAACTTTAGCCGTATATTAAACCTGGAAAAAAATGCCTGCAATAAGAATTCCCGCAATAACGGCAGTCAGATCGGCAAAGAGTCCGCAACCCACAGCATACCTTGTATTACGAATACCCACAGCGCCGAAATATACTGCAACAGTATAGAATGTGGTTTCTGTAGAACCCTGAAAAGTTGCGGCGAGTCTTCCCACAAAGGAATCAACTCCGTAATGTATAAATGCTTCTGTCATCATACCCCTGGCACCACTTCCACTGAGTGGTTTCATGAATGCGGTGGGCAGGGCACCCACAAATTCCGTGTCAATCCCAAACACACCCACGAGGGCACCTATAGCCGAAACAATCATATCAAGAGCCCCCGATGCACGAAGAACGCCTATTGCAACAAGCATTGCAAGTAAGTATGGAATTATATTAACGGCTACCTGGAAGCCTTCTTTGGCTCCTTCAATAAACTGATCATATACATTTACTTTTTTTCTCCATGCCAGCAGGATGAATAGAACAATTATCAGAAACAAAAACAGATTTCCGGCAAAGGCTGAAACAACACCGATAGTAGCCGATGCCATACTGCTGAAAGTCCATAATATCAACCCGATTAAAATTGAGAGTCCTCCAATATACCCCAGCACCACCCTGTTGAACAGATTAATACGCTGAATTGCCGATACTATAAGCAGGCCTGCAATTGTTGAGAAAAATGTCGTTAACATAATAGGAAGGAAAATATCAGCCGGATTTGCTGCATCATATGCCACACGAATTGCCATTACTGAAACCGGGATCAAAGTTAGTCCACTGGTGTTAAGCACAATAAACATTATCTGGGCATCGGAAGCCTTGTCCTTTTCAGGATTTGCTTCCTGCAGTTCCCGCATCGCCTTAATCCCTAATGGAGTAGCTGCATTGTCCAGACCAAGCATGTTGGCGCATATATTCATCGTCATTGAACCAAATGCAGGATGGTTATCCGGAAGACCCGGGAATATCTTTTTAAAGAAAGGCTTCACAAGCCATGTCAAACCGGTTACAGCACCACCCTTCTCACCTATTCGCATTATCCCAAGCCAGAGCGTCATTACACCAATAAGGTAAATGGCAATATTAACACTTTCACTTGCCATGGTGAAAGTACTTTGTACAATGGCTGTGAATACATCCCTGTCAGCCTCACTGAATTCTATTCCAAGCAGAGGCTCGAGAAATCCACCCATAGCATATCCAATAACCCTGATCAGGGCAACGATCATTCCGGTTATGAAAAAACCGATCCAGATATAATTAAGTGTCATTTAAGTAATTTGAAGCAGTATAACTCATATGTGGTTTTTCGGCCGACTAATATAAAGGAAAAAGCTGGTTTTTATTACTTTTTTTCGAAACCGTGGTCCTTTTTTGGAACGGAAAAAAACTCTGTTACGGAAGGTTGATCTGAATTAAGTGCCTCCTTTATCGTGCCCTGGAAAATTACAACTCCTTTCTCAAGATAAATAACACGGTTTGCGATACGAAGAATGCTGGATACTTCATGAGAGATCATAAATATTGACATGCCCAGCAGATTTTTCAGATTAATTATCAATTTATCAAGAGATTCCAGAGATACCGGATCGAGTCCGGCACCCGGCTCGTCGCAGAAGAGAAGTGGTGGATCCATGACAATGGCCCTGGCAAGGGCAGCTCTTTTAAGCATACCACCACTCAGCTGGGAAGGGTACTGGTGATATGCTTCCTCAAGATTTACAAGTCCGAGTTTTTTGTAAACAATATTTTCAATAAGCTTGTCCGGCAGATTGGTATGCTGAATCAGAGGAAGTGCAATATTTTCGGCAACAGACATTGAGTTTAGCAATGCTGCGTTCTGATAAAAAACACCCATCTTTAAATAGAGAGCTATCTGCTGCTTCTCAGTGAGGGAAGTAATATCCTGGCCGAGAAGATAAATTTCTCCCTTTTCCACAGGATAAAGGCCCAGAAGATGTCTCAGCAAGGTTGTTTTACCAGACCCGCTTACGCCAAGCAGCACAGTAACTTCTCCCTTATTGGCTGTAAGATTAACGTCGCTGAGGATTTCATTCCCATCAAGTATTGATGAAAGATGCCGTACCTCTATTACCTTTTCTTCATTCACAACCGGATATTTTTTGGGGTGTGTTTAAGTTGATCTTATAATACTGACAGTTTTAGCTTCTTGTCTGATATTTGCCATGTACAGATCACTTTCATAATAAATTTTTTTAGATTTCCCTTTTGACAGCACGCCGTGACTTATCAATAAAAAAGCAGCCCCATTAAACTGTCTGCCAGAATTACAAGCGAAATGGAAGTCACAACTGCTTCTGTAGTTACTCTGCCGACACCTTCAGCACCGCGTTCCACACTTAATCCGTAAAAGCTTCCTGTAAGTACTATTATACCGGCATATACCTGACTTTTTATTAATCCGGTCAACAGGTCCTTGTTATACATTACGCTTTCCATCCTGTTGATGAATATCTCGGGAGTAATATTCAGGTTGATATAAGCTGCCAGTGCCCCGCCGGTTATACCTGATACATTAGCCAGGATAATCAGGAAAGGCATAGTAAACATACATGCATAAAGTTTTGGAACCACAACAAACCGCAGAGGGTTCAATCCCATAGTATGAAGAGCATCCAGTTCTGACGAAACCTTCATTGACGCAATCTCTGCAGCTATCGCCGAACCGCTTCGGCCGGAAACCATAATGGCAGTTATCAGAGGCCCCATCTGGCTCATCATGGCAATAACAGTAAGGTCGACAATATATATATCTGCCCCGAAATGCCTGAGTTCCCTGGCTGAGTGCAATGCAAGAACAAGTCCGATTGCAAATGACATAACAATAATTATAAAAGCGGCATTTACCCCAATAAGGACCGACTGATTTACAAACTCACCCTTTCTGCTTGTCTTTGGAGTAAACATATCATGTAAAGCCCAATAGAATATATTGGCTGCCAGTACAAAAAATTCGTAGATGTAGGATGTGAAAAATTCAAAGGCTCGCTGACCAGTACGCTCAAGCAGATTTAATCTTTCCGGTAATTTTTTTTTAACAGTTTCAGAAGGTTTGAAGAGCTCCAGTTTTTCCTGAACAGTTTGACTTCCTCCTTCGAGCTTGACTACACAGCCCTTGTCTGTTAAAGAATTAATAATATAATACAATGCTATTACACCGGCACTGTCTATCTCATTGATATTGTCTATATCGATCAATATACTGGATAGCTTCAGATCACCTGTTTTCCTGGTAATTACCCTGACAAAATTTCCTGATTCGGCAATCCCAAGGTTTCCGGATATCTCCATTCTGTTATCATCCAGCAGACACCGGATGTTTGGGGAATCTATCAAAGTTTTCTTTATTTGCCGTTTTGCCGGTCTCATAAACCATTTAATGATTTCAGCCGGTTACGGCTTTGTGAGATGAATTGATGCTTGCAGTGGATCATGTAAAAGGGCTTAAATCTATTCATATAATTTTAATATACCACCGAGAAAATGGTCAAGTTCCTCAACAAACATCACACTCACTGACCTGGCAAACAGATTAAGATTCGGGTCATCCATTTCAGTGGTGCTGCTGTTAAGATGCTCTGATACTATATTGCCCGAATCATTGTCAATAAGCCTGAACCGTACTACAAGGTGGGCATGATAATCATTACGTTCCCTGACAACTTCCAGACGATGGACCACAGTTTCAATTGAGTAGATTGCATCATGAACAGGTGAAGTATGATGAACCCTGCTGAAGACCCTGTTATCGTCGAGGTAATCAAGTAAAATTCGGGTAAAACCGGCCTCTGGTCTAATTGCCCAGTGATTAAATGAATAGTACCTTATTTCGTGGCTGTCTTCCCTGTATGCAATCTGGTTTGTAGAAAATGCCGGATAGATATCAACAGGGTTAACATAACATGAACTTTCTATTGTGCGGCCAGGAATATTTACTGATATGTCACGGGGGTATTCAAGAATGTAAAACCTGTTTATTGCTGTCCTGCTGCCCCGGCATCCCGGCATTAAAAGTATGGCCAATAAAATAATAATAAAAAAATTCTTCATCCGGCAAATTTAAAATTAATAATCCAATCTGAGTAAATTTCAGGTGGTTTACGGACGGATCAACCTTTTCAGTTGATTCCACTCACTGTCAGTTTCCCTGAAGGTGTCTGTCCGGAGTACCTCTTAAATTCTGCCCCCTGACAAGCACCGAGGGGTCGGCATTGATTTTCCTTGCAGCCTGGTTCAGGTTTTCCAGGGTATACTGGAGAAGTAAAAGATTATCATTAACCTGTTCGCTGCTCGATGCAAAGTCTTCATCCAGTCTCAGTAATAGCTTCTGGGTTTGCATGGTGGCCAGGGCAACACTCTCAATAAGCTCTTTGACATCAGCTTCGCGCACTGAGAGGGAAATGTCTCTCAGGTTTCCCAGAAGCTCTCCTATATCGTCACCCTGCATCAATTCGTTAAACCTGCCGATGCCTGAATGCAGATCTTCAGAGGTCATTTCAAGGCGACCGCTAAGCTGGTTAATTGAGGCAGACGCTTCCCTTATATCCTGACGGTTTTCGGTAACTACAGCATCGAGGGTTGACATAGCCATACTTGTGTTTTCAGCAAGCAGTGATAGTTTTTCAGCGGTTTCTGCAAATTTGCCAATATTCTCAGGCATGGTGAACTCTTGCAGATTATTGAGAACTTCCTCAACCTTATATGCAATTACCTCGGCCCTTCCCGTAATTTCTGCTACCATTGAAGTTCCCGGTTTAATGAACTCACCTGGTTCCAGGAAATCTGCTTCCTGCGAGCCACCGCTGATTTCAATTGTTTTTAGCCCGGTAATGCCCAGGGCGACAATATCGGCAATAGCATCTACCTTAACAGGTGTGTCGCGGGTAAGTGAAATTTCAACGATAATAGTGCTTACACTTTTGGGATCGATGCGTATATTGGAGATCGAACCAACATTGATCCCGAGATATTTAACCGGACTCCCGGTTTCAAGTCCGCTAACTGAGATACCCTGATAGGCTACATAATAATAATCCTTCTGTTCAAATAACCTGCGTGCTGTAAAAAAGCCTATGATTACCAGCAGTAATACCGAACTGAACAAAATAAATATCCCCAATCTGACACGTTGTGCTTTTCCCTTCATTTTAGTATTTATTATGGTTGTTGTAAATTTAGGAAAAACCATAGTAAATATTCAATCAAACTGAAAAAATTCAATTAGAGGCAGAATGTTATACATTTTACCGGTAATAAATGGCAACCATTTGTTTTTTTACTATTTTTAGCTTTTTATATATTTTGTTTTTAAAAACAGCCAGTTTACTAAAATTTATTAAAATGAGAAAAAGTTTTATTATCACAACAGTATTGATTTCACTAATTGCAGGAAGTTGTGTTTCAAACACTGAACAAGTTATGGAAACCAAGGAAGATCATTCTAAGATTATCGCTGCATGGATTTCAATCCAGCCCGAACATATTGATGAATTTATTGTTCTGTTCAGCGAACTTACAGAGTTAACACTTCAGGAACCAGGATGTACCGAGTATAAATTAATGCAGGACCCATCTGATCCGGGTAGTTTTCTCGTATTTGAGACTTATGTAAACCAGGCTGCAGTGGATGCGCATTTTGCAGCTCCCTATTTTACCGAATACGGTGAAAAAATAGGTGCTCTTACATCTAAACCTGCCGAAATAGTGGTTTATGATGTTGCTGGTGAAACCAGACCATAAAGTTATCTTTATGTAGTTTCTGCTTCTGCTGTACGATCTTCCGGAGCCTTATTAAGATTTGAGTTTATGAGTTGCCCATGTCCTGCAAATATTGGTGATTTATAGGCATCCGAACATAATTAGCTGATAATTAATTGAATTTTCCCGGATCGGAATTTGAATACTGTAAAAGAATTGCCGGCTTGAAATAATTAACTTATTATTTATTTTACAGCTCTTTTGGATGAATCTCCCATGAGCCAGGGCACACAAAAATAAATGTATAAAGCATGGGTGATCCATCGGAATTGAATCACTGAATATGAATTACCAGCTAAACATAATTACATGATTATCAATTTGATTAACCTGCTTTTTTAGATGAAAACCATGATGTTGACAGGTATCAGGAAGATGGCTGTTCAGGAAACACCTGACCCTGAAATTACCGATGGATCCGGAGTCTTGATAAAGATGATGGTTACCGGTGTTTGCGGTTCAGACATCCATTACTACCAGAATGGCAGGATTGGCAGTCAGATAATTGACTATCCTTTTCCTGTTGGTCATGAGGGAGCAGGAATAGTAGTAGCCGTTGGCAAGGATGTTATATCAGTCAAGCCGGGCGACAGGATAGCAATAGAGCCTGCAATGCCCTGCCATGAATGTGACCAGTGTCTTTCAGGTCGCGAACATACTTGCCGGAAGCTTAAATTTCTTGGATGCCCGGGTCAGGCCGACGGATGCCTGTCGGAATACATTGTCATGCCTGAGTCAAGTTGTTTCCGCGTTCCTGATGCGATGTCATTTGAAGAGGCTGCGATTTCAGAGCCTCTGGCTATAGGTGTTTATGCGGTAAGGAAGGCCGGTCTGATAAAAAATGCCAGGATTGGTATACTCGGCTTTGGTCCGATTGGTATGAGTGTTATGCTTTCTGCTCTTGCAGAAGGTGCAGAAAAAATTTATGTAACCGATAAAATTGACGAACGGGTTGCTAAAGCTTTACAAACCGGCGCAACATGGGCGGGTAACCCCGATAAGGAAGATATTGCATCAATGATTGATGAAAGGGAACATGGCGGACTTGATGTAGTTTTTGAGTGCTGCGGAAAACAGGAGGCGATAGATCAGGCAGGCTTAATTCTGAAACCAGGCGGTAAGATAATGATTATTGGAATTCCTGAGTTTGATAACTGGTCCTTCAATGCAGATATTATGCGGCGGAAGGAACTTTCTTTGATAAATGTACGAAGGCAGAACAATGCCCTGGATGAAACACTGGGACTCTTGTCATCAGGCAAAGTCGATGTTACTACCATGGTAACCCATCGTTTCTCTTTTGAACAAACAAAAGAAGCTTTCGATCTGGTTGCTGATTACAAAGATGGAGTCATGAAAGCGATGGTACACTTCGACACTGTATAACCGGTATTTCGTATCATTTTTTCCCTGTAAGTTATTTTGAATACTTGTTGTACTATGTACTTAAATGTTTATTCATTACCGGTATATCTTGTAGCCATTATGATGGCCATGCTTTCTTTACTGACAAGAAGTCATAGGTCAACGCCCGGAACAGGATACTTCTCGCTCCTGATGCTTTCAGGTGCAGTTTATTCCATTTTTTACGCCCTTGAGATATCTTCCGACTCAATTCACCTGGTTGAAATTTTCTATACTCTCCAATATTTAGCTATCCCTTTTATTCCTGCTTCTTTTCTGCTTTTTGCCATCAGCTATACGAAAAAAACGGAAATAATCCATCCGGGCGTGCTTTTCATGGTTTTATTTATTCCCTTTCTTACTTTAGGATTTGCCCTATCAAATAGTTTGCATGATCTTTTCATCAGCGGGGGATTTTTAGATTCAGAAGGCCCCTTTCCTGTATACACCTTCAACAGGGGGGCATTTTACTGGGTTCATCAGGTTTACAGCTTGATTGTCATTATGGTGGCCATACTTATGTTGTTCAGGATGTGGCTGACTTCGGCTCGTGCCTTCAGGAGCCAGGTTGCAGTAGTCCTTATAGGGTCAACTGTTCCTTTTGTGATGTACATTTTTTATATACTCGGCATGGTTCCATGGGGTCTTGATGTCAACCCCTTTTCCTTTGCTGTTACCGGCATATTTATATTTATAGGCATATCAAAGTTTAAACTGTTCAGCCTTGCTCCCCTTGCCCGAAACATGCTTTTCGACAGTATTCCCGACGGGGTGGTAGTAATTGACAGGCATTTCAGGCTCGTTGACTTTAATCTTACTGCTTCGAAGATACTGAGCATCTATTCAAGGGATATTGGAAAGGCTTCAGGTGAGGTTTTTAGTAAATGGCCCGAGATACTGACCTTTATGACAATTAGGGAGAATAAGAGAATGTTTGAAATATCAAGGATAACTGAAGGCGGGAGTCTCTTCTTAAAATGTTATTTTACACCTTTGAGTGATCTGAAGATTGCAGACAGGGGACAAATGCTGATTATTCATGATGTAACCGGGCAGAGGAAGGCTGAGCTGGATAAAGATGAAAGTGAAGAAAAATTCAGGCTTATATTTGAAAATGCTCCACTGGGACTGATGTATTTTGACAGGAACGGTATAATTGAACTTTGTAACGATGATTTTATAAAAATCCTTGGTTCTACTGAAGAAAAACTTATTGGGCTGAACCTGAATCAACTCAAAGATGAAAGAATTAAAGATGCACTTATTACCACATTTAAAGGAGAAAGTGCTGTTTTTGAAGGGGAGTATATTTCATATACCGGAACTACCAAGGTTTTTGTGAGAGCAATTTCCAGACCTGTGTTCTCGAAAAGTAATGTGGTGGAGGGTGCACTCTGCATTATGGAGGATGTAACTATGAGGATGGCCGTAGATGAGAATATAAGAAGGACAAATGCTGAACTTAAAAGGATTAATGCCGAAAAAGACAAGTTTTTCTCTATACTTGCCCATGACCTTAGAAGCCCTTTCAGTGCTTTTCTTGGTTTTACCGATATACTTGCCGAAGGCATTGATACATTGCCGGTTGAAATGATCCAGTCAATTGGTGTAAGCATGAAGGAGTCGGCCAATAATTTATACAGCCTTCTCGAGAACCTTCTGCAATGGTCGAAAATGCAGCAGGCATCTGTAAATTTTAATCCCGAGACATTCATACTGAAAAATAAAATACTTGATTCCATCGAACCATTATTGATTAACTCCAATAATAAGGTGATTGATGTCAGGTATGATATAGAAAGCGATTTAACTGTTTTCGCCGATATGAATATGTTTGAGACTATTATCCGTAATCTTTTTACCAATGCTGTGAAATTCACTCCAAAGGAGGGCAGTATTATTATTTCTGCAACAGATGATGACAGTCATTATACCGAAATATGTTTCAGAGATACCGGGATAGGGATGAGCAGGGAAATGGTTGATAATCTTTTTCGCCTCGATGTAAAAAGCAGCAGGCCGGGTACCGAAGGAGAGCTTAGTTCAGGACTTGGACTGATACTGTGTAAGGAATATGCTGAAATGAACGGTGGCAGTATAAGGGTTGAGAGTGAGCAGGGGAAAGGGAGCAGTTTTTATATCAGGTTAAAGAAAACTGGCCATTAAAACGCTTACTTAGGAATTTGCTTGTTATCTTTGTGGGTTTAAATTCATTGTACTGACCATCCATTCCTCAGGAATGAGATTTCAGTGTCTCTTTTATTAATAATAACACTAAAGTTATAATGTCAGAGCAAAACGGAGTAACAGATAAGAGAATCAAATATTACCGGCAACTGCCCAAACCTGCCGATTTTGTAGCCGGGTTGCCGCTGGCAGCTGGCGGACGGGCACTTGTAAAGAGATCAAGGGAAGAGGTATCAGCCATTATTAAAGGCGAAGACAACCGCAAATTATTAATTACCGGTCCATGCTCCATTCATGATGCTGATCAGGCAAAAGAGCTTGCCTGTAAAATAGCCGGTATGGCAAATGAAGTAAAGGATCAGTTCCTGGTTATAGGCAGGTTCTACTTTGAGAAACCAAGGACAATTGATGGGTGGAAGGGAATGGTTTATGATCCGCATATCAATAATTCAGGTGATATTGAGAAAGGTCTGATGTTATCAAGGGAGATACTGATTCATGCAGTAAACCATTGCAGACTTCCTACGGCAACAGAATTCCTGAACCCTTTTACACCACAGTATTATTCGGACCTGATATCGTGGACCGCAGTGGGGGCGCGCACCAGTGAAACGCAGCTTTACAGGGAAATGATGTCTGGACTTTCGATGGCTGTGGGGTATAAGAACAGTACTAAAGGAGATATTGATGCAGCCGTTAATTCACTTATTGCCCTCAAGAACGAAACAAGCTTTATAGGGATTGACCAGTACGGTAATGCCAGTGTGGTTGCAACTACCGGCAATGATACAGGGCACCTGATCTTAAGGGGAGGCACCTCGCCGAATTATGACAAGGAGAGTATCGGATATGCACAAAAAGCAATGGCCGGGAAAGGACTTCTCAACGGGTTGCTGATAGACTGCAGTCACGGAAATTCAGGAGGAGACTACAAAAGGCAGTCCGGCGTCTTTGAAAATGTGATCCGGCAGATTTGTGACGGGAATAATGCAATCGTGGGATTGATGACTGAAACAAATTTCAGGGAAGGAAAACAGGCCCTGAAGAAAGATCTGTCCGGGTTTGATAAATCCCTTCTTGAATGGGGTGTTTCCATTACTGATGCATGTATGGGATTTGATGCTACCAGGGAGATGGTACTCAGATCGGCTGAATTACTGAGAAAAAGACCGGCATAACTTCGTCACCTCTGTTGCTGATAAGATATATTGAATCCTTCATATATATTTATATTTAGTAAATTTATTATTATTTTTATCCTTCAGAAGTCAAAATTCTAAAAGATAAAAATATGCCCGACAAGAAACTGACCGGTGAAGTGTTTTATCCTTCAGAAAACACAAAAAGCAAGGCATTCGTAAAAGACAGAAAGGATCTTGATTCCAAGGCAAAGAAAGATTATTCCGGGTTCTGGGCCGATTTTGCCAGTGAACTGCACTGGTTTAAGAAATGGGACAAGGTCATGGATGATTCTGCCAAACCTTTCTATAAATGGTTTACAGGAGGTGAAACAAACATTTCCTATAATTGCCTTGACCGGCATCTGAAGACTTTCAGAAGAAATAAACTTGCCCTGATATGGGAAGGGGAGCCCGGAGAAGTCAAAACCATGTCATATTTCCGGCTGCACCAGGAGACGTGCAGGTTTGCCAATGTGCTTAAAAGCATGGGGGTTAAAAAGGGAGACAGGGTAACAATTTACATGGGCCGTGTTCCAGAAATAATTACCGCGATGCTTGCCTGTGCGCGTATTGGTGCCGTCCACTCAGTAGTTTACGGTGGCTTTTCTGTCGAGTCTCTTACCGAAAGAATTGAAGACAGCAAGTCAAGGGTACTTATTGTTGCAGATGGATCTTATCAGCGGGGCAAGATAGTTAATCTAAAGGATATTGCCGATGAAGCTCTTCAAAGGGCGGGGACTGTAGAACATGTTGTTGTTGTGAAACGTACCGGACAGGAAGTCTTTATGGAGCCGGGCCGTGATATGTGGTATCATGAACTGGTAAACCTGCCGATTGCTGCCCATAATTGCCAGCTAGAGATCATGTCGTCAGAGGATCCGTTGTTTATATTGTATACGTCGGGTACTACGGGAAAGCCCAAGGCGATACTTCATACACATGGAGGCTACATGGTTGGCACCTATGTCACCACCAAATATTATCTCGATATTCATGAAGAGGACAGGTTCTGGTGCACTGCCGATCCCGGCTGGGTTACCGGGCACAGCTATATTGTCTATGGCCCGCTGCTGAATGGCAGTACAATTTTTATGTATGAGGGGGCTCCCTATTACCCGTACCCCAACCGCTGGTGGCAGATGATCGAAAAATACGGGATAAATATCCTTTATACAGCACCGACTGCTATTCGTGGATTTATGCGTTTCGGCGATGCCTGGGCGAAAAGACACGACCTCTCTTCGCTGAGGATACTTGGATCGGTTGGAGAGCCAATTAATCCTGAAGCATGGAAATGGTATTACAATGTTATTGGAAATGGTAATTGCCCTATAATCGATACATGGTGGCAAACGGAAACAGGGATGCATATGATATCGCCTTTCCCGACCGATCCTTTAAAACCTGGTTCAGGCGGACTTCCCTTTCCCGGTATTGAAATGGATGTTCTTGATGAGGACGGCAATTCTGCCGGAGTGAATACCGAAGGCTTTCTTGTAATAAAAACTCCATGGCCTGCTATGGTTCGCACCCTATTTAATGATCCTGATAAATTCAGGGAACAATACTGGAAGAAATATCCCGGATATTATATGACAGGTGACAGTGCCCGTATTGATGAGGATGGGTATATATGGGTAATTGGACGTGTAGACGATGTTATAAAGGTTTCAGGCTACAGGCTTGGCTCGGCCGATATAGAGAGCGCGCTGGGCAGCCATCCTGCTGTTGCCGAATCGGGAGCGATAGGTGTGCCACATGAATTAAAAGGCAACGTGATTCATGCATTTGTGATCCTTAAGGATACCTATAAGCCCGGCGACGAACTGGCCGAAGAGCTGCGCCGTCATATTGGTCATGAGGTCGGACCAATTGCCAAGCCTGAGAAAATAGAGTTTGTCGGTAAACTTCCCAAAACGCGCAGCGGAAAAATTATGAGAAGGGTGCTGAAGGCGCAGGCAATGGGAGAGGACCCGGGTAATATCTCTACCATCGAAGAGTAGACCAACCTCTCATTTATTGCACCATAGGAACATTTCTCTGAGCCTGGCCGGGCTGAACCCGCTCAGGCCGCAATATCCTGCCCTGCTGCCGGGCATTGTACTTAGTGATCCTGTTGGCTGTCTTGTTTCCCCGGATGATTAAAATTAAATGCAGAAACAGAAATTATCTTTAGCCCTGCATCATCCGTTCTCTTTTTTCCAGGCTTCAACTGCAAGCCTGACTGACCCGTATTTTAATAACAGATCTCTGGATTGATCGGCATCAAGAGGCAGTTCTTCCATAATCATCCTTGTGCCACGTCTCACCAGCTTGCTGTTGGTGAGCTGCATATTTACCATCCGGTTCCCCTTTACTTTCCCCATACTGATCATAAGTGATGTGGAGATGATATTAAGTATCATTTTTTGTGCTGTTCCGGCTTTCATCCTGGTACTTCCGGTCAGGAACTCAGGCCCAACAACTGCCTCAATTGCTATTTCTGCTGCCCGGGCGACCGGCGAACCAGGGTTGCAGGTAATACAGCCCGTGAGCAAACCTTCTTTTCTGGCTTTTTCCAGGACCCCAACCACATAGGGTGTTGTGCCTGAAGCAGCTATTCCGATTACAGTATCCTTTATGCAAATATTAAATGGCTGCAACTCTTCCCATCCCTTTTCAGGATCATCCTCCGCTTTTTCCACTGCCTTCCTTAGGGCTCTGTCACCTCCGGCGATCAGCCCTATTACCATGTTGTCAGGCACACCAAATGTAGGCGGTAACTCTGAAGCATCCAGTACGCCAAGCCGGCCACTGGTTCCAGCACCCAGGTAAAATACCCTTCCTCCGTCCTTCATCCTGACCACAGTCTCCTCAATCAGCTTCTCAATTTGTGGTAAAACCTTTTTAACAGCCTTATGGACAAAGGAGTCTTCCTTGTTAATTCCTTTTATTAACTCTCCGACCGACATGTTATCAAGGTTTTGATAATTCGAGGGTTGTTCTGTGATGATCTTTTTCAGATCCAGATCGTCTGTGTTCATACGAAAAATTTATAAGTTCTAATCTAAATATAAGTAAGTTGCAATTGCTTATCTCGTTGTGGCAACGGATGAATCACCCATGCTTAAACATTTCTTTTTGTGTGCCCTGGTTCATGGGAGATTGATTCATTGTATAGTTATGGTTGAATAGATTACTTACTGGTTTTTATGATAGACAAGTAAACCCTCCATCGGGTCCTGAGTTATTTTCCCGGTAATGAAACCGTTATCGGATGCTGCTTCATTAAGTATATCTTTGAAATGCCACCCTATACTACCGGTTACATTTACCGGCAGTGTCGCTGCTTCAGGAAACTGACGGATATTCCGGGTGAAAAACTCTGTAAAGCTTTGTTTTACCAGATTTGTTATTGACGGGTGTGTAATATTTTCGGCAATAAAGTGTGTAAACTGAGCCATAAACCTGTTTGGGAACGGCTGCCTGTAAACTTTGTCAAGGATCTCCGCTGAGGTAAGTTTGTATTTATCAAAGAATTTTGTGCAGATATCTGCAGGCAATTGATTTTTAAGGATGTCAGAAATCAATTTCCGCCCAAGAACTGTTCCGCTTCCTTCGTCGCCCAGTATGTAACCCAGAGGTGAAACATGCTTTTTAATTTCAATTCCGTTGTAATAGCATGAGTTGGAACCTGTTCCCAGAATTGCTGCAATACCAGGGTTCCTGCCACACAGCGACCGTGCCGCAGCCATCAGGTCGGATTCGACAAATATCCCGGCTTCGCCAAAGAAGGAATGGAGAGGCCTTCTGACCTTATCGGACTTTTCAGGATTTGCACAGCCTGCACCGTAAAAATAAATTTCCTCAAACGGACATTTGTTTAATGAGAATTCGTTTTTTATGGTCAAAGCTATGTCCTCTTCCGATTGCAGGAATGGATTTATACCGGCCGTAACGCATTTTTCAATATCGGAGTTGCCATTGATTATGCACCAGGTTGTTTTGGTCGAGCCACTATCAGCTATCAGTTTCATTGTTTTATTGAGTTGCAGGTTTGCTGCAAAGGTATAAAAAATGATCAATCACTGAACCTTGCCAACTTCCTGGCGATCTTAATAAGGATGGGTGGCGTTTTGCCTTTTTTACTCTTTAAAATTTGGTTATTTTAGCAGACGCAGAGGTCATCATAATTTATTCAAATGGATAAGGGTATTATCAGTGTATTCTTCGTATTTGCTTTTCTTTTCTGTGGATTAACACAGGTGTCGAAGGGACAGACGCATACAGGGAGAGAAACGGGACTTGAGGAAAGGGCCTTACGGAGACTAGGCAATGTGCATGAAATATTTGAAGGCTGGCATCATGTCGGTGAATTCCGGATTGACAGCTTAAGAGTCGATTCGGGAGAACAGAATATTTCGATTTGGTTTAACCCTCACCTGACCAACATTCCTCTCCGCTTTCCATGGATAGAAAGTCTCAGGTATCAGCTTGCAAGCCGACTGGGGTACAGATTCAGGGATTATCAACTTGATCTGTATTCACGGGGAAAGTTGCTCGAATATTTTATACCAAATTATTACAGGGAAAATTATCTCGGTCAAGATCCTGCAAGATCAGCTGGTCCATTAGACAGCCGCCGGATTGTTGCCAGGGAAGACGGGAGTGAATATGGCGGCGGACTTACAGGATCGCATATCGCAGTGTGGCCAAGCCATGGATACCATTATGATGCCGTAAATGACAGATGGGAATGGCAAAGGGCAAGGCTGCACGGAACCATTGAGGATATGTACACATATTCCTATACTCATCAGTTCCTGGTTCCAATGCTCGAAAATGCCGGGGCTTATGTGCTGATGCCCAGGGAACGGGATATCCAGCCACTGGAAGTGATTGTAGATAATGATGGTTCGTCCGAAGGGTCTGAACTGATAATCAGGCATGGAGTTCAGGATATGTGGGAGACATTTCCCGGTGGGTTTGCCATGAAAGATACTCTTTTTGAAGGAGAGAACCCCTTCAAAAGCGGCAGCCATATGCGTATCAGAACCAGCGGGTTTTCCGAGTCATCGCTCACCTATATACCAGATATTCCTGAAGATGGAAATTATGCAGTTTATATTTCTTGGGCGTTTGCGCCTGATAACCTTTCACAGGTGAAATGCAGTATCATCCACAGCGGCGGGAGAACAGATTTCAGTGTTGACCAGACTATGGGTGCAGGTACCTGGATTTATCTTGGCACATTTCACTTTTTGAAGGGTAAGGACATGGAAGCAGGTAGCCTGGTACTATCAGGCAACAGCAATGAAAAGGGTTATATTACAGCCGATGCTGTACGCTTTGGTGGTGGCATGGGAAATGTTGCACGGAAATCAGGCGAAGAATATTTTCCGGCACAATGGTCACTATATGATAGCCAGCCAGATGATATTACTGAAAGGAGGTCACTTGAGTTCATCCGGGAACCTTCATGGAAGCTCAGCGGCCGGCCCCGGTATATGGAAGGAGCCAGGTATTATCTCCAGTATGCCGGGATGCCCGATTCTACGGTCTACAGTATCAACAGAGGAAAAAATGACTATAATGACGATTTCATGTCGAGGGGAGAGTGGGTGAACTTTCTCATGGGTGCCCCGATGGAAGTAACCGGAGAGCCGGCACAAGACAGTCCACTAATACCAATCGACCTTGTCCTTGCTTTCCATACTGATGCAGGTGTTACCCCGAACGACTCTGTCATCGGCACACTGGCCATATACAGCAGTGAGAGAAATGAAGGAGTTTTTTATAATGGACAGTCGCGGATGGCCGGCCGTGATCTGGCCGATATTGTCCAGTCGCAGATAATAACTGATATCAGAATGCAGGTTAATGAAAACTGGACGCGTCGCGGTTTGTGGGACCGTCAGTACTCAGAGGCCTGGAGACCTCAGGTGCCGGCTATGCTTCTTGAACTTCTTTCCCATCAGAACCTCGCCGATCTTAGTTACGGGCTGGATCCAAGGTTCAGGTTCCTTGTCAGTCGCTCGATATATAAGGGCATACTGCGTTACCTGGCCTCTGGTCAGGGCAGGGAAGCAATTATTCAACCACTGCCTCCTGTTTTGATGGCTCTGGAATTTGCCGGTCAGCGACGTGTGAGGCTTAGCTGGGATGAAAATCATGATCCTCTTGAACCTACGGCCGGAGCGGATTATTACAAGGTATATATGAGTGTCGGACAATCAGGTTTTGATAATGGAAGAATTGTTAATAATAAATATACTGAGATAGAACTGCCTGAAGGGGGAGAGATATATAACTTCAGGGTAACCGCCATTAATGATGGAGGAGAGAGCATGCCGGGTGAGACTCTTTCAACTTCTTCAGGTTATGATGATAAAAAACCGGTTTTGATTGTGAATGCTTTTACGCGATTGTCACCTCCCGCAATATTTGATACAGGTGAACAGGCCGGATTAGCCCGGTGGGAGGATAATGGTGTTGCCGACCGGTACGATATCAGCCATACTGGTGAGCCGTATGATTACCGGCGATCGAGCTTGTGGCTGGATGACGATAGTCCGGGATGGGGAGCAAGCTACGCCGATATGGAAGGAAAAATTATAAGGGGAAACAGTTTTGATTTACCTTTGCTTTATGGGCGTTCACTGCAGGAGGGAGGCTACCCCTTTGTTTCGACAAGTAAGAAAGCCTTTGAATTTGGTATTCATAATCCCGAAGATTTTTCGGCGGTAATAATGATATTCGGTAAAGAGCGCGGACAGCAGCGATGGGATGAGCCGGGGGTAACAGAATACAGGGTTTTTACACCGGCAATAATGGATGAACTGCGGAGCTTTGCAGAAAAGGGGGGGAATATATTTGTTTCAGGTGCTTACACAGGTACAGATATGGTTGAGAACAATGACACCATGGCGATAACTTTTGCAAGGGATGTTCTGGGTTTTACATGGAGGTCAGATTTTGCGACAAACAGGGGCGGTGTTTATGCCACAGATCAGTGTCCTCCTTCGTTTCCGCAACAGTTGACTTTTAATTCAGGTTATAACCCTGAAATTTACACGGTTGAAGCGCCGGATGCCATAGAACCTGCCGGAGAAGATTCATGGAGAATTTACAGGTACTCTTCCGGCAGAACAAGTGCCGGAGTATTAAAGAATGGCCATCACAGGACAGTAGTGCTGGGTTTTCCTTTTGAGACCATTATCTCTGAACAAAAGAGGCATGAACTTATGAGAGAGGTAATGAGATTTTTTGAAATTAACCAATCAGAATAAAATATTTTAATAATGAAATTTATGGAAAAGCGAATTACCGTTTTTATGCCGGCAGGTGATCACCGAGATCTTCAGATGAATTTAGGACAGTTTGAAGAAGAAGGCACCATCTCTAAGGTTTTCCTTTCCGGTGAATCGGAGAATTTAAAAATACAGCTTACCGGCAAGGCTAATATGGCTGATATACCGTCTCTTACCTCTACTTCAGCTGTTAAGAAGATGGCTTCGGTAGCTGAAACTGAGTATGTGCTTATCTGCACCAGGCCCTTTCCCCTCCGGCTCGGGGAAAACTGCCTTCAAAGAATGCTTCAGGTTGCAGATGATACAGGAGCAGGGATGGTATATTCAGATTATTATGAAATAAAAGAGGGGAAAATGATTCCCCATCCGGTTATTGATTATCAGCAGGGCAGTCTGCGTGATGATTTCAATTTCGGTTCCCTTATGTTCTTCCGGACATCGGGGTTAAGGAATGCGGCAAAAAACATGAATGAGGAGTACCAGTTTGCTGCACTCTATGATCTGAGACTGAAAGTATCGCAAAAGGATTCAATTTTCCGGATACCGGAATTTTTATACGCTGAAATGGAAGCCGATTCCAGGCTTTCCGGGCAAAAGATGTTCGATTATGTAGACCCCAGGAACAGGCATGTGCAGATAGAAATGGAAAAAGCATGCACAGCTCACCTCAAAGAAACCGGTGCATGGCTTAAACCTGTGTTCAGGCCTGCCGGACTTACTGGTGGTGAATTCCCTGTTGAAGTTTCTGTGATAATACCTGTCAGAAACAGGGTTAAGACTATTCAGGATGCCGTCGATTCAGTTCTGAGTCAAAAAACCTCATTTAACTTTAATCTGATAATAGTAGATAACCACTCCTCAGATGGCACAACCGAACTGCTGAATAAACTTTCCGGCACCGACAAGAGAATTATACATATTATACCTTCCCGTGATGACCTCGGTATTGGCGGATGCTGGAATCTTGGAGTTTTTCATCCACAATGCGGACGGTTTGCTATCCAGCTTGACAGCGATGATATCTACATTGATAACAATGTGCTGCAGAAAATAACAGATGAGTTTTACAGGCAGGATTGCGTAATGATTGTCGGAAGCTATAAAATGGTTAATTTTAATCTCGAAGAGATACCTCCCGGACTCATTGACCATCGTGAATGGACACCTGAAAACGGGCGCAACAATGCCTTGCGTATAAACGGTCTTGGTGCACCCAGGGCTTTTTACACCCCGGTTATCAGGGAAACAGGACTTCCCAATGTAAGTTATGGCGAGGATTATGCTCTTGGACTGGCTGTTTCACGAAACTATCAGATTGGAAGAATATATGAGCCGCTGTATCTGTGCAGGAGATGGGATGAAAATACTGATTCTGCACTTGATATAAGTAAACTGAATACACACAATACTTATAAGGACAGGGTAAGGACTATTGAATTTCTGGCCAGAATATCGATGAACAATAAGTTTGATGGCAATTAAGACAAATACAATTGAGGGAGCTGATGCGCAACGGGTCGAGAATCTGTTTGTGTCGCAGTTAAGGGACTGGAAACTGGCAGGTGACAATTACAGGGACCTGGAAAAGGTGATGACACGTACTTTGTTGCTGGAGGCCGGCCGCCATATAAGAATCCAGTATAACCCCGCCAGGATGATATCGTCAGCTGCCAGCGTCGACAAAAAGTCTGTCAGTGAACGACCCTGCTTTCTTTGTTCTTCAAATCTTCCTGTTGAACAAAAGGGCCTCGATTTTAACGGACGTTATAAAATCCTGGTTAATCCATTTCCAATTTTCCCAAGGCATTTAACTATTCCCCTTAATGAGCATGTCGACCAGCTGATTGCCGGCCGGTTCAGTGACATGCTTGAGCTGGCGGAAGTACTTGAGGGTTTTACAGTCTTTTATAATGGTCCCCGATGCGGTGCAAGTGCCCCCGATCACTTCCACTTCCAGGCAGGAAATAAAGGGTTCATGCCTGTTGAGCAGGAAACAGGCCTTCATCAACTTAAAGTCATTGACGAAGTCAGGGGGTGCCGGATAATGAGCATGGAGCGAACCTGCCGGAATTCTGTCGTCCTTTCCGGAATGAATATTGAAGTTTTGACCGCCGTTTTCAATGAAATTTACAATATATTGCACAGTCTGATGCCTGAACGGGAAGAAGAACCTATGATCAATATACTGGCTTATAAGGAAGGTGATGGGTTCATAGTATGTATCTTTCCCCGAAAGGCTCACAGGCCGGCGCAATTCTTTGAAAAAGATGAGGGCCGGATACTGATTAGTCCCGCTTCGGTCGATTTTGGCGGTGTCATGATCACTCCCCGGTTTGAAGATTATGAAAAGCTGGATACCGCTATTGTAAAGGATATTTTCAGGCAGGTAACAATGGGTATTCAGGAATGGGACAGGCTGATATCGATTCTGGAAAAGACTGACTTCTAAATTTAAATTATATTAAAATGCAACCACAAATTAGTGTAGGTATACTTTTTTCCAAACAGGTTACCTTTATTTTGAACGGACGATATCGTCATATTGAAAGTGGTATTGAATTTGAAGGTCCGGGAAAAGCAGTGATCGACAATGGAAAACTGCTGTTTGCAATAGGCAACAGTATAGTGAATGCCCGGTTTCCCATTGTGATGGAACCCATTTCATATGAAGGCTCAAGTTTTGACCTTAAGGAAGTTACAATTGGCATCAACTTTCACTGGGAAAGAAAAGAGGATCAGAGATTCAGGGGTTCACTGAGCATTATTGAAGAGAACGGACATCTTACGGCCATTAATATACTACCTCTTGAAGATTATCTTATAAGCGTCATTTCATCTGAAATGAGCGCCACATCATCTTCCGAACTGCTCAGAGCTCATGCAGTGGTTTCCCGCAGCTGGCTCCTCGCCCAGAAAGAGAAGGAGGAAAAATTAAAAGGTTCGGGCGAATATATTACCACACTTGAAAAGCCCGGCGAGGTTATAAGATGGTATGACCGGGAGGATCACCGTAATTTCGATGTTTGTGCTGACGATCATTGTCAGAGATATCAGGGAATAACCAGGGCAGGTAACAGCAATGTTGAAGAGGCTGTAAATTCAACTTCCGGCAGCGTAATTGTATATGACGGAAATATTTGCGATGCCCGCTACTCCAAATGCTGTGGTGGCATAAGTGAGAGGTTCGAAAACGTTTGGGAACCGGTGGTGCATCCATATCTTACGAAAGTAATTGATAATCCAGATGACCCTGAAGGTTTTGCTACCGATCTTGTAAATGAAGAAAATGCGAAGGCATGGATAAACGGTTACCCCGAAGCATTTTGTAATACAAAAAGCAGGTATATCCTGAGCCAGGTGTTGAACGACTATGATCAGGAGACTTTTGATTTTTTTCGTTGGACAGTAAATTATACCCAGCAGGATGTAAAAGAACTTTTAAAAAAGAAGGTTGGGCTTGACCTTGGGGATATTCTTGATATGGTGCCCGTTGAGAGAGGGGTGTCGGGGCGCCTGGTAAGACTTGAAATCAAAGGGACAAATGGCTCAATGATACTGGGTAAGGAGCTGGAAATCAGGAAAGCCCTTTCAGCTTCTCATCTTTACAGTTCTGCATTTATAATCGAGAAGATAGATGGCGAAAACGGGATCCCTTCAGCATTTACGCTGAAAGGTGCAGGCTGGGGCCATGGAGTGGGGTTGTGCCAGATAGGTGCTGCGGTTATGGGTTCGGGAGGTTTCTCATATAAGGATATACTAACACACTATTTCCCCGGTGCTGAACTGGTCAAACGCTATTGAATTCAATCTAATTCTCATACACTATTTTAATATCAATGAAGAAAGTCAGTCACCGTTCTCCATGGGCCTGGATCCCAAGTCTTTATTTTGCCCAGGGCATTCCCTATGTCGTTGTAATGACCGTTTCGGTAATTATGTATAAAAGGCTTGGCATATCGAATACCGATATAGCCTTATACACAAGCTGGCTTTATCTCCCATGGGTCATCAAACCTTTCTGGAGTCCTGTAGTTGATCTTTTCAGAACAAAAAGATGGTGGATCGTCATAATGCAGCTCTTTGTCGGTGCCGGACTTGCCGGGGTGGCATTTACAATACCCGGGCCTGCTTTTTTCCAGTATACACTGGCTTTTTTCTGGCTTCTTGCCTTTAGCTCAGCTACTCACGATATTGCCGCAGACGGGTTTTATATGCTTGGTCTTAAGGAACATGAGCAGGCATACTTTGTAGGTATAAGAAGTACTTTTTACAGATTTGCCATGATAACCGGACAGGGATTGCTGATAATTCTTGCCGGATCTATTGAGACCCGCACCGGACTGGAGCCAGTAAGATTCACGGTCAGTGCCAGCCCGGAAATTCAGGAGGTTGTCTATGGATCGACAGGAGGTGATACAGGCAATGCTGAAAGAAATTTTGTTATTACTGCCACCGAACTTGCTTTGCCTGTCGGTAACCTGCCGGCTCAGCAAGCTGACAGTATCAGACAGTGGGCAGATATGCAAAATCTTGTAAACGGATTTGTGCTGCCCGACCGTGAAGTTGAGCAGAGGGTATCATGGTTTACCCGTACTGTCTCGCAGCCTTTCGGTGAATGGCTGAAGAGAAGTTTAGGGACCCGGGAACAGGATATCAATTATGCAACAGCAACAAGGGGGCAAATCGGCCTGACAGGTGTTTCACTATCATCAGCGCCCCAGCCTGGTGATGAGGTAGTGCTCAACACAGTTTTTCAGAGGGGTGACGGCAGTATCAGACTGGTCAGTGGAGAAAGGCTGGTTTTTAATTCGTCAAACTGGAACCAGACAGGATGGATAGTAGTCCAGCTTGATCCGGCACTTGACCGGGAAGCCGAAGCCTTCTTCGAAGGATTGTCAGGAAATATTCCTCTGGCATGGTCTGTCACGTTTTTCTTCCTTACAGGAATGTTCTTGCTCTTTATGATTTACCACAGATTTTTTCTGCCTTATCCGGCTTCCGATACTGCCGCAGTTTCCGATGATAATCAGAATATCATTAAAGAATTTGCAGGAACATTCACTTCATTCTTTAAAAAAGCAAATATCGGACCTGCACTTGCCTTTCTTCTGCTGTACAGGTTGGGTGAAGCACAGCTGGTCAAGATGGCTTCGCCGTTTATGCTTGATCCGAGGGAGGCCGGGGGACTGGGACTGACAACGGGTGAAGTGGGCCTGATATATGGTACCATCGGTATTGTGGCGCTAACTCTGGGAGGTATACTCGGTGGTGTAATGGCATCAAAAAAAGGCCTTAAATACTGGATATTTCCAATGGCTCTTGCAATTAACATTCCCAATATCGTGTATGTTTTGCTTTCAAGATTTTCACCTGATGCCTTCTGGATAATATCAAGCGGCGTTGCTTTGGAACAGTTTGGTTATGGGTTCGGATTTACAGCCTATATGCTGTTTATGATACATTTTTCAGAAGGCAGTCATAAGACAGCTCATTTTGCTTTTTGTACCGGATTTATGGCGCTGGGAATGATGCTGCCGGGAATGATCTCCGGCTGGATACAGGAAATAGTAGGATACTACAATTTCTTTATCTGGGTTCTGATATGCACTATACCGGGCTTTATTACAATAATGTACCTTAAAATAGACCCTGGTTTCGGGGTTAAGAAAAAGGACTGACAAGTGAAATAAAAATTGTAAAAGTCTGATATTTAAGGAACCTTATTAATAGATAAAGTATTCACTTGCTTTCTGAACAAACAATTCAGTATCGCGGTTCCATAAATCAATAATATCCTCAACCATGAACCGCTGGCTGAACCTGAGCCTTATCTGGTCGCTTCCGGTTACCTTGTCAAACATATCGTGCCTTGCCGGGGCAAGATCAAAATGATTCCTGTCGGGGTACAAAACATACAACTCCTGCATTATGTAAAACTGTACAAGTGACAAATGGGCACTGGAAATATCTTTTAAGTGTATCTGGACCCCATGTACCATTATATCCTTTAACACACTGTAATAAGGCCTGTAGTGAACCGGCCTGAAAATAACTCCAGGCAGCTCCAGATCATTTAGTCTGCCGGCAAGTTTACCGGCATCGATCCAGTCAGCCGCCACCATCTGGAATGGCAGGGTATAGCCAACCCCGATATTATAGATATAAAGCTCACCGAGAATTCCCGAAACCGGGTAGTAATATGAAGAATGTGCATGAGGAATATGTGGGGAAGCCGGCACCCATGGAAGTCCTGTGTCTTCGAACATCATATCCCTATGCCACCCCTCCATTTCTATAACGGTAAGGTTGACCCTGTGTGAAAGCAGACCTTCACAATTAAGAAAAACTGCCAGCTCTCCAACTGTGAAACCATGGACATAAGGAATCGGAAACTGGCTGACAAATGAGGTGAATTCCTTTTCAACAAGCGGCCCTTCAAATTTATTTCCCCCAAGTGGATTTGGCCTGTCAAGTACCATAAACTCAATATTGTTTTCGGCTGCTGCCTCCATGGCCAGGCCCAGAGTACTTATATATGTGTATGAACGGGATCCTATATCCTGGATGTCAAATATAAGAATTTCTATACCTTCAAGCATTTCCGGCGTTGGCTTGCGCGTAGCTCCGTAAAGGCTGTATACCGGCAGTCCGGTGTGCGGGTCAAAGATATTATCTACCTTTGCCCCGGCAGAAAAATCTCCCCTGATCCCGTGCTCAGGCCCGAATAGTGCAACCAGTTCAACCTGAGTGGCTTTGTGCAGTATGTCTGCCGTGGAAACAAGCTGGCTGTTAACACCGGTGGGATTGGTAATTAATCCGGCCCTCTTTCCTTTCAACGGTTCATAATCTTGTTCTGCCAGCATTTCTATGCCGGTTTTTACCTGTGCAGAGAGGGGCATAAAAGTAAATATCAGAAAAAAATAAATTAGCAATCTCATTATGTTCGATTTATACTTAATACTTGTGACTTTGCAAAATCCTGCTTGCTGAAGCATGTTGTTTGACCTGGTATGAAGGTATTTTTTTTATATTGCATCTTTTTGTAAAAGTAAAAAAATCCAGTATATATATCCGATAACCTCAGGAAGCAATGAGATTTTTTATACATATTTTTACCATCTTCATTATTTTATCCTGTAACCGAAATGCCGCAAATAAAGCAATGATGGAAGAAGCCAGACACCTTATGGAGTCAAACCGGTTTGCCGGATTAATTGAATATGCTGAAAAAATTGATGCATTGGCTGAAAGCCATTATGCTGATGAGCTTGATAGCATGGTTGACTATGCAGGCAGATATCTACTGGAATTTCCTTATACCGAAAATGATATTCTTGAATTGTTGAATAGAGATTCAGTGAATGCAGATGAGAATTCTTTAAGAACCTGGGAAGAAGCCGGTGAGCTTGAGTATATGTGGATTGATGGTGAGCGAAGATATTTTAAATACGCTCACAGAAATTTATACAGAATTAATGATTCCTTAAGGCGTGAAAAAAGAATTGACGAAGAACGAAACAGGTCCCTTTATGAATTCTGTGCAGATGAAATTGCCCGGGTGATCGCATCTGCTTCCAGCTACGGGTACGGCACCCCGGTATGTCAGCAAGATATAAAGCTGAATTACAAAATTACAATACAGGCAGATGCTGTTCCGGACGGAGAAATTATAAGGTGCTGGATGCCTTATCCTGTTGAAGGGCATATACGGCAGGGCATGGTTCATCTTGTGTCTTCCGATCCGGGCAAATACATAATTGCTCCGGACAGTACAAAACAGCGAAGTATTTATTTCGAAAAAACTGCTGTTGAAGGTAAGGCAACGGAATTCAGTATAGAGCTGGAATTCAGAGCATGGAGTCAGTACTATAACCTTCCGGCACTTAAGGGGAATGTGAGTTCAAAAGGACCAGCTTTAAACGGCTGCTATACCAGTGAAAGACCTCCCCATATTACATTCAGTAATGAAATACAAGAGCTTGCAGGTAAAATTGTCACCAAAAATATGGATGCCCGTGAAAAAGTTGCTGCATTCTACCGCTGGTTAAATGACAATATTATCTGGACCTCTGCAATTGAATACGGACTCATGCCTGATATTCCCGGTTATGTTCTGAAAAACAGAAGAGGGGACTGTGGTATGCAGACATTGTTATTCCTGTCGCTGTGCAGATACGAGGGTATTCCTGCCAGATGGCAGAGCGGGTGGATGCTTCACCCCGGGCATGTAAATCTGCATGACTGGAGCGAAGTATATATCGAACCTGCAGGGTGGGTCCCTGTTGATGTGTCTTTCAAGCTCCAGCCATCGGAAAATCAGAAGGTATCAGAATTTTATATTTCGGGTATAGACAGCTACAGGCTGATTGTAAACAAGGATTATGGTACTCCTCTTTACCCCCCGAAAAAATTCCCCAGAAGTGAACCTCTCGATTTTCAGAGGGGCGAGGTTGAATGGAAGGGTGGAAATATTTACTTTAATAAATGGAAATATGATATGGATGTAAGTTACATTACTCCATGACACTAACTATGAAAAGTAAGTCCAGCACCATAGGCATCAGGTATCAGCCGTTCAGTTTAGAAATGCGCCATGTATTTACCATCTCAGGTGCAAGCAGGAAAACCAGTCCCTCAGTCCTCGTTGCCCTTGATTTTGCAGGTATGACAGGTTATGGAGAGGCTTCCATCCCTCCATATCTTGGCGAGACGACTGAAAGTGTAATACGGTTCCTTAAAAAGCTTGATTTTGTTCAGTTCAACTCACCTTTTCAGTTTACTGAAATCACCGACTATGTAATGAATACAGTTCCGGGGAATTTTGCGGCGAAAGCTTCTGTAGATATAGCACTCAATGACCTTGCAGGAAAAATAAGGGGTGAGCCATGGTTCAGCACCATGAAGATCAATCCCATGAATACTCCTTATACATCATTTACGCTTGGAATTGATTCTGTTTCAGTAATCAGTAAAAAAATAAATGAAGCAGCTCCCTATCGTTATATAAAAGTAAAACTTGGTTCTGATTCAGATAAGGAAACCATATCCTGTATAAACAGTATTACAGCCAAGCCCCTGGTTGTCGATGTAAACCAGGGGTGGGAAGATAAGTATAAAGCCCTGGATATGATTTGCTGGCTTGCCGAAAGAGGAGTGATAATGGTAGAACAGCCTTTGCCGGCAGCCAGGATGGACGATATTGCCTGGCTGACCAGGCACAGTCCTCTTCCGGTCTTTGCTGATGAGGCAGTCCAGACTATAAAAGATTTAGACAATATTACCGGGGTTTATGACGGGATAAACATTAAACTTATGAAATGTGGTGGTATGAGTGCCGGTCTGGAAATGATCAGAGAAGCACGGAAAAGGGGGCTGTCTGTAATGATTGGCTGTATGACCGAAACTTCCTGTGCAATTTCCGCAGCCGCTCATCTATCGCCGCTGTGTGATATGGCAGACCTGGACGGGAACCTGCTGATAACAAATGACCCGTTTTCGGGAGTTTTAATTGAAGATGGTAAAATCGTTCTCAATAACCGGCCAGGCATCGGTGTTGCCCTGCGTCCTGGTAATTTTCCCGTTTTTAAAAAATAAATTCCTAAACATTACAACCTTGAAACCTATTACTCGTCTTATTTGTATAATGATGAATCTCCCATGTATGATGGCACAAAAAGAAATGAATAAAGCCTGGGTTATCCATCTGTGGCAACTACTTGACTGGCAAGTGTAACTTGCTTGTATTTAGATTGGTACTTATTATTTTTCGGATGAATCTCCCATGAGCCAAGGCACACAAAAAAGAAACGAATAATCAATGGGTGATCCATCCGTGGCAACCACGTGATTAGCAATGGTAACTTACTTATATTTAGATTAGTACTTATAGATTTTTCGGATGAATAGTGTAAAAAAAAGATACATAATGAAAAGTAAGTTTTATAAAGGGATTGCAATACCCTTTATGATTTTTTTTATCCTTATTGGTGGCTGCGAAAAGGAGGATTTTGCTCTCCCGGTTGGTTTTAGTTTGCATTTCACAATTAAAAACGAGGCTATATTAAACGGCTCAATAACGATTGATGAGATTGGTTTGGGACTAAGTATGATTGATATTCGCGGTTACAGAGAACAAGGTGATGATGTGTTCCTGACAAGGGAATTTGAGAATGGCGAAAACTTCATAATAAAACCTGCAACTGGAAACCCTGTTGAAAATCTGGATATTCCTCAAGGAAATTACAACCCTATCGTATTTTCATTAATCTTCAAACCCGATGAAGACGAAAGTGACTTAACCGATGATATACTTGATTGGCTGGAAGATCTGGATGAGGATGATGATATACAAGGACTTCAGGAAAGCTTAGGCGACATAATTGAGGATTATCTTGAGAATTTAACCCCCTGCATCATATTGAGAGGAAAATTCACTTACAATAGCAGCACGAAACATATTGTTATTGTGGTAAATGACCCTCTAACCTTTCAAATCCATGGAAAGAACAGAAATGGAGGCTCTGAAGTAATACTTGATAAAAACTATGGTAATAATGGAAATCTGCAAATCAATCCATCCTACTGGTTTTCAGTTATCACACCTTCAATGTTGAATGATGCATTCATTGGATTGATTGACGATGAAGAGTATATTTTTTTAAGCAAACATATAAACAGCCAGATTTACGGGGCTGTTTTCAATAGAATGGAGGAGTCAACTATTTTAACAATAAATGAATAGGCATTTGCTCTATGGTTGGAAATTCACATTATGAAGATTTAGAATTGTTAAGAGGTTGCCTTGAAAATGACAGAAGGTTACAGAAGCAGCTATACAAAAAATACTTTAAAGTTATGTATCAGATTTGCCTTTCATACAGCGGCGACAGGGTTGAGGCCAAAGATATTCTGCAGGAAGCATTCATAAAAGTATTTACAAATCTCGAAAATTTTAACTCAAAAAACTCTTTGGAGGGCTGGATCAGGCGTATCGTTACCAACACATCCATTGATTACTTCAGAAAGAGAAAGAGGCTCGTTTTTCAGGATGAGTTTCCTGATGAACCTGATGAAGAAGAACGGGGAAGTTTTACATTCCAGGAATTTACAGATGATATTATTCTTCATTATATCAAGCGGTTACCCGATGGGGCAAGGGTTGTTTTCAATCTGTTTGCTATTGAAGGGTTACCCCATAAAGATATCGCTGAAAAGCTTAATATTAAGGAGGGGACTTCAAAGTCACAATATAAAAGGGCAAGGAATCTGTTAAAAGGATGGCTTTATGAACATGAACTAAGCAGTCAATGACAAAAAGCAGGTTTGACATAGAGTATAAGAAATGGCTTCAGCAGATGGATGTTGATGATGATGATTCTGTATGGAACGAAATACAGGATGAATTGGATTTTAAAGAGACCTGGGATAATATTTCCGGTAGGCTCGATGAGATTCGGCCCAAAAGAGGGAGGTTGGTGCCAATGAATTACCTTAAAGCATTTGCTGCGGCAGCGGCTATTATCCTGATTATGTTATTGCCATTCAGGTACTTTGCCGAGCAGGTAAATACCCCGCCCATCATTTCAGAGCTGGGCAACAATGCGGATGATAAGGAACAAATAAAATCAGTTGAGACAACTCCATTGAAAGCAGCAGAGGATGAGAAGGAATTAGTTCCTGAAATAGCCACTGAAGCCCCACTTGCAAATAACTCGTATAGAAATTCATTGGTGTCGTTTTCCAGCAACGAGTTAATACCAGATACAGAAAGCATAGATTCAGAAAATACAGCTTATGGTAACAATGAGCCAGACTTCCTTGGAAACGAGGAGCCAGACTTAAACAGAATGCAAAGTTTGCCATTTGATGCTAAAACTCTTTTAGCCATCAATGATGACATTCCACTTATTGCTATGGAAACAGCTTCCAAAATTGTTTCTGAGCCTGATAAATCTTCGGGCATTTCTTTTAGAGTTGCCGAGGTTGGATTGCTGTACGGGTATAAGAACACCTGGCTGCTGAACCACGAAACCCGTAATGGATTAAACCCCGGTAAATTAGGAAATGCACTGCCTACCTTCAACCAGGATATAGGGGTATCATCTATAGTTGAAGTAAATAACCGGCATCAGTTTGGGTTGGAATTTCTATGGAAATCGGAAGCCGGTCAGGATTATCAGCAGTATATAAACGCAAGCTATGTTGATAGAAATATTAATCTTGATTACCTGAAGTTTCAGGCATTTTATCTGTGGGAAAACCGCAGGGTTCCGGGTCAGGCAATTGTTGGTGGTTATTTTGCAAGTTTAACTATGGCCGAGGAGCAGCAAGCCAAAGTCCGCTTCAGCGTTGATAACAGCTATAGCAACCTTGATTATGGTTTACTTGCCGGATATCAGTTTAACATTGAGTTGAAAAACAGAATAGTATTCAAACCAGGTGTCAGGGTGAACTATAATCTGGTCAATATATTTGAGGGTGACGATATAACTCCCGGCCACTTTAAAAGGACCAAGAACTTTGCTGCCAGCTTCAATATGACTCTTTCCTATAAATTTTTTAATTAAGCTTTTATACTGGCAACCAGTTTTTTTTAAATCTGTGGTGAGAAAGCTAAAGTTGGTAAGTTTTAAGAAGAAGTACAGGTTCGGGTTTAATACCCGAACCTGCAATCTAATTTGATCTAATTCAGTTCTTTAATTTTCACGTTCCTGAACCACACTTGTGATCCATGGTCCTGAAGGGCTATATGTCCTTTTGGATACCTGCCGTACCCGGGAAATTCCTTCCATTTACCTGAATTTACCAGTTCTTCCCATTCTTCCGACCATAATTCATATTCAACAACTTTTTCACCATTCAGCCAGTGTTCAACATTTCCGTTGTCAACAATTATCCTGGTACTGTTCCATTCGCCGGCAGGCTTAACCGGTGCGTTAACCGGTGCATGCATGCCATAATTTGCAGCAGTATACTGATCAGGGTCAAGCGGATCAGGATATCCTTCATCGTCAAGTATCTGGTATTCCGGACCTGTTGCATATACGGCCGGATATTCTTCTTCTGCAACCAGATAAAGAATTCCGGAATTTCCCCCTTCGCTGATTCTCCATTCAGCTTCGAAAATGAAATTCTCAAATTGCCTGCGGGTAACTATATCACCACCTATATCTCTACCTATCCCGCTGGCGACAAGGGTTCCCTGATGGGCATACCACCCTTCGTCAATTGTGAGGTCGTCTTTCCTGAATCCTCTCCAGCCTGTTGTGGTCCTTCCATCGAACAGAAGCTCCCATCCATCGGCTATTTCTTGTTCAGTCAGTACATTATGCTGTACAGTTTCTGCTTCTTCTTCTGCTTGTCTCTCAGTCCTTTGTCCGCATCCGGCAAGGGATGAAAAGCTAACTATCAGGACAACAAGGAGAAGGGATAAATTGTGTTTTTGCATTTTTACAACATTTTTAAAATTTATAATTGGTGTGCTATGTAGAAGTTTTGGAGGGAAACAGTTTACAGGTTCCCTTTCAGACAAAGATAGATTATTTTTGGATTAATCAGGATCGCTTCTGACCAATAAAGCAACCAAATCAATCCATGCCTGTTAAAAGGGTGTGTTGGGAGATTGATGAAAAAAATGTAAATTAGCAGCCTTTAAATGTATCATTTTCATGCCAGGTACACGATGTAACATGAAAACTCCCGGTTAAAAACAAAATAATTTCTTTAAATGCAGGAAAAAATACTGATTCTAGATTTTGGATCACAATATACCCAGTTAATTGCCAGAAAAGTACGTGAATTGCATGTCTATTGTGAAATTTTTCCTTTTAATAAATTTCCTTTACCTGATTCTACTGTAAAAGGTGTTATTCTCTCAGGCAGTCCCTCATCTGTCAGAGACCAGGGAGCGCCTTCACCTGATCTCAGTGCCTTTACCGGGAAGGTGCCCATACTCGGCATATGCTATGGTGCACAATATATGGCATTTAAAAACGGTGGCAAGGTAGCTGCCTCAACCACAAGGGAATATGGAAGGGCAAGGCTTGACTCAATTGATGTAAGCTGTGAATTATTTACAGGGGTAAGCGAAGGTACACAGGTGTGGATGTCTCATGGTGATACAATTCTGGGTTTACCTGATAACTACCGGATCATTGGCAGTACGGCTGATGTTGCCATTGCTGCATATCAGGTTGAAAGGGAAAATATTTTTGGAATTCAGTTTCATCCTGAAGTTTATCATACGACCGAGGGCAAACTTATCCTGAAGAACTTTGTAGACGATATATGTGGATGCAGCCAGGACTGGACGCCAGCCTCCTTTGTTGAGTCAACAATCAGTGTCCTCCGTACAGAGCTGAAGGAAGACAAGGTAATACTCGGACTTTCAGGGGGTGTTGATTCATCGGTTACTGCAGTATTGCTGCACCAGGCAATAGGAGCTAACCTGAATTGCATTTTTGTCGATAACGGCTTGCTTAGAAAGGATGAGTTTTCCAAAGTGCTTAACTCATACAAGGATATGGGTCTCAATGTCAGGGGTGTGGATGCCAGAGACAGGTTTCTGGATGCTTTAAAGGGCGTTTCCGATCCTGAATTAAAAAGAAAGATTATTGGCCGTTGTTTTATCGAAGTTTTTGATCAGGAATCAGGTATACTTGAAGATGTCAGATGGCTCGCCCAGGGTACCATTTACCCTGATGTAATTGAATCTGTTTCCGTAAACGGCCCTTCCGCCACTATTAAATCACACCATAATGTTGGCGGGCTTCCTGAAAAGATGAACCTTAAGGTCGTTGAACCGTTGAAATTGCTTTTTAAGGATGAAGTCAGGCGGGTAGGCACAACTCTCGGGATTGACAAAATATTGCTGAGCCGTCATCCATTTCCCGGTCCGGGATTGGGTATCAGGGTCATCGGAGAGGTAACCCGCGATCGGGTGGCTATTCTTCAGGAGGTGGATGATATATTTATCAATGGTTTAATGGAATATGATTTATATGACCAGGTTTGGCAGGCAGCTGCTATCTTGCTGCCGGTTCAGTCAGTCGGGGTTATGGGGGATGAGCGGACATACGAAAATGTTGTTGCGCTGAGGGCTGTAGCTTCTACTGATGGAATGACGGCAGATTGGGTTCATTTGCCATATGAGTTTCTCAGCAGGATATCCAGTGAGATAATTAACAAGGTAAGGGGTGTAAACAGGGTGGTATATGACATAAGCTCAAAACCTCCTGCTACAATTGAGTGGGAATAATCAGCTGATATAATAACTTATGTTAAAAGATTTAATATTTTCAACAAAAGAGCCATTCATATCGTTTAATAATCCATATGCCTATATCTCTGTTGTTACTAAAATAAAAATGATATGTTGCGAAATAGATACTTAATCCTGGTCTTTGGACTATTCTTGTCCTTCCAGACTATATCTGCACAGGTATTCAATGAACAGGTTTATAAATTCAGTACTGCCCTGGGCTCAGTTTCAACATTTTACGTCGATTCTGTCGATCAGGATAAGTTGGTGGAAGATGCTATTGTTGAGATGCTTAAAAAGCTGGATCCTCATTCAGTATATATCAACAAGGATGATGTCAAGGCCATGAATGAGCCTCTTCAGGGAAATTTTGAAGGAATTGGAGTTCAGTTTAATCTTCTCGACGATACAATTTTCATAGTTTCCCCTATTTCAGGGGGGCCATCGGAAAAAGTCGGTATTCAGGCAGGAGACCGTATAGTGAAGATTGATTCTGAAGAAGTTGCCGGCAAGGGAATTACACAGGTTCAGGTTCGGGAAAAACTTATGGGAGAGAAGGGTACTAGAGTGACAGTTACAGTTAAACGCCGTAACGAGAACTCACTTCTTGACTTTACAATAACCAGAGATAAAATTCCAATCTATAGTCTGGAGGCATCATATATGGTTGATGATGAAACAGGCTATATTCGTCTAAACCGCTTCTCTTTTACCACGGTCAGGGAGTTTGAGCAGGCACTTAATGACTTAAAGAAGAAGAAGATGAGGAATCTTATTCTTGACCTCAGGGACAACGGAGGTGGATATCTTCAGGAATCCATTACCCTTTCCGACCATTTTCTCGACAAGGATAAGATGATAGTATATACGGAAGGTCTGAATATTTCAAAGATGGATTACACGTCTACAACCGGAGGTGGATTTAAGGATGGACGTCTGGTGGTCCTTCTGAATGAGAATTCTGCATCGGCCAGTGAGATTGTTGCAGGGGCAATTCAGGATTGGGACCGCGGACTGATAATTGGGAGGCGTTCCTTCGGGAAAGGTCTGGTACAGCGACCTGTCAACCTGCCTGATGGTTCAATGATAAGGCTTACTGTTGCCAGGTATTATACTCCTACCGGCAGACTGATTCAGAGGCCTTACAATAATGGTGCAGACGAATATTCCATGGATGCTGTGAGGAGATATACCAATGGTGAATATTTTTCCCGGGACAGTATACATCTTGACGATTCCATTAAATATTATACCAAGATGAACAACAGGGTTGTTTACGGCGGGGGAGGAATTATGCCCGATATATTTGTACCTTATGACACTGTTGCTATTACAGGATATTATCGTGAACTGGTCCGTAACGGAATCTTTAACCGGTATGTACTGAATTATGTTGACCGGAACCGTGCCGGTTTAAAGCAACAGTTTCCTGAATTCCAGGAGTTTAACAGTGATTTCATGGTTGACCAGTCAATGATCAGAGAGTTTGCCGAATATGGTGAAAAGGAAGGTGTGAAGATTAATGAGAAGGAGATGGATATATCAGCAAATACAATTTCTATTCAGCTAAAAGCATTGATAGCAAGGGATCTGTTTGATGTAAGTGAATATTTTGAAATTATAAACTCCCGTGACAATGCTTTTCTTAAAGCGATGGAAATAATCAGCGACAGACGTACATATCAGTCCTATATCCGTCAAAACTCGCCTCCTGTTAACGCGGAATTGCAATAACAGCAAGCTAAAAAAGCAGTAACAACTCTAAGGTTATGTGTTATCTTTCCAATGGATATTAAAAAAGTAGTCATTACCGGACCTGAATCTACCGGTAAGACCATACTTGCGGCAGAACTTGCATCCTTTTTCAAAACCACATGGATACCTGAATATGCCCGAGGTTATATAATGGGGCTCAACAGGAAATATACATTCGATGACGTAGAGCATATAGCCCTTGAGCAGATCAGAAGGGAGAAACAATTCCTCAAATCTGCCAGGGGTTTCCTGTTTTATGATACACACCTTATCGTGACCAAAATCTGGTTCAAGCAGGTTTTCGGCCATTATCCGGAGTGGTTGGACGGTGAGATAGAGAACATGGCGATCGGACTTTTTTTGGTATGTAACACCGATATACCGTGGGTTCAGGATCCGGTAAGAGAAAACGGGGGTGAAATGCGGGAAGTATTGCTGGATATGTATATCAGGGAAATTGAATCGATTGAGATCCCATGGGCGCTTGTTTCAGGGAAATCAACACACAGAACCAGGTCTGCTATTGAGCTGGTCAGATCTCATTTTAATATTGACCCGGGAAAGTTCAATGAAAGGGGAAGCCAATGGATTGGAAATTAAACCCTGCAGGTAAGTGCTTTCTCATTGCCCACCCATAAAAACAATTCTAAACCACAGGGATGGAACAAAAAAATAAAAACAGAGAAAGGTTTGAAATGGTTGCGAAGACTTTTCGGGGACTGGAGTCTTTGCTTGCAGGTGAACTGGAGGCTATCGGCGGTGGAAATATAAGAACCGGGTTCCGGGTGGTTTATTTTGATGGGGACATTGAAGTGATGTACAGGGCAAATTTTCAGGTTCGTACTGCATTACGCATATTAAAGCCTTTTTATGAGTTTCGTGCGAAAAACGATGAGGAACTTTACAACGGAGCATATAGTTTTGACTGGTCCGGACTGTTAACTGAAAACTCAACGTTTGCGGTTAATGGCGTCGTTAGTTCGCCGTATTTTAATCATTCCAAATTTATTGCACTTCGTGTTAAAGATGCTATTGCCGATCAGTTCAGAGCTAAAACCGGCAAAAGACCGGATGTTGATACAGAAAATCCGGATGTCAGGATAAATCTTCATGTTTCATCAGACCGTTGTACTTTACTTCTGGATTCTTCGGGTGACTCACTTCACAAAAGAGGCTACCGTACTACAACAGTTGAGGCACCAATAAATGAGGTTCTTGCTGCCGGTATGATAATGCTCTCAGGATGGGACCGGGAATCAGCCTTCATTGATCCAATGTGTGGTTCGGGAACCATACCAATTGAGGCTGCCATGATGGCCTATAATATTCCGCCGGGAATATACAGAAAACAATTTGCCTTTGAAAAATGGCCCGACTTTGACAAGGATCTCTTTAACAATATTTATAATGAAGAGTACCCTGAACCCAAAGTGATTCCTGAAATTGTAGGATCTGATATGTCTCCACAGGCTGTTGCGATGGCAAAAACCAATGCAAAAAATGCATTTATGGGAAAAAAGATTGATTTCAAGGTTTCTGCGTTTGAAGAGATGCTCCCGCCTGCCAATGGTGGTATGCTTATTACCAACCCACCCTATGGTGAAAGATTAAAACAAGAGAATATAAAAGCTTTTCATATGATCATGGGTGATTATCTTAAAAAAAACTTTACCGGCTATACTGCATGGATACTGAGCAGCAATATCGAAGCACTCAAATTTACAGGCCTCCGTCCGGAGCAGAAGATAGTTCTTTATAACGGTCCCCTCGAATGCAGGTTTGTTAAATTTTCGATATATAAAGGCACCAAAAAAACTCATAAACTGACCTAGGCAGCTGAAGTGTTGATATTGTGAATTCTGGAACTTTCGGTATGTGCTAGTAATGAAGACTTTACCAATTTAATCATATTATATTGCTAATTACGAATATTTGTATATTTTTAAAGTTTATATTTTTGTGATTAAAATAGTAGTTTTACTATATTTGTTCGGCATTTATTGAATTCAGGGATATCTCAACGCATAGGCCTTTATGAGCTTTAATTTACAGGAGTGTTTTAAAATAATGAATGAAGGCGATGTGCTTCTTGCATATAAGGGGAGCATTACCACCGAACTGATTACAAATGTACTTGAGGTAGTAGAGTCAAAGCTTGAAGATATAAATGCAGCCTCGGTAATAAAGAAGAAGGTTTATAATGTCCTTGTAGAAAGTCTCCAGAACCTTTTTCATCATATTGATGATATTCCTGAAAATATTGAAGGCGAATATGACGGAAGATTCGGTGTACTTGTCGTCGCAAAAGACGGGAAGAATTACAGGATCTCCACCGGTAATTTCGTGCGGGCCGGAAGAGCAAAACAACTGAAGGATAAGATAGATAAAATAAATTCACTTTCAAGGGAAGAGCTGAAGGACATGTATAAATATGTTCTTAATCATCAGAAAATTTCCCCCAAGGGAGGTGGAGGTCTTGGATTGATCGATATAGCAAAGAAAACAGGAAATAAAATGGAATATATTTTCCATAATTACAATCATGAGTACTATTTTTTCAACCTGAATGTATTTATTTCTGAAATCAGGAGTTGAAATTTTTAATCATTAACTAATGAAACCGATAATAATAGAAGGAACACCAAAAACACCCACTGTCAAATTTGATGCAAGCACCGGACTGATTGAGATAAAAGGAAGGTCTATACCTGAAAATTCAATAGAGTTCTACAAACCGATGGTTGACTGGCTTGAGCAGTACTCGGCTAATCCGGCCTCCAGGACCATCGTCAATATACACCTTGAATATTTTAATACGAGCTCCTCAAAATCCATTCTGGATGTGTTCAAGAAACTTGAATCGATACATAAGGCCAAGCACGATGTTATTGTAAATTGGTATTACGAAGAAGATGATGAAGATATGCTGGAGGCGGGTGAAGATTATGAATCCATTATCCGGATACCCTTTAAAATGGTGGAGATAGAAGACTGAAATAAAAAAGTAACTCTGATTTTTAATTCCGGCCACTCCCTGTAGCCGGATTTTTTTATCTCATATAAACTACTTTCGATATACCCTTTCCGACCATCAGTCCGGTGGTATATAATCGATTAATTATCGGAAATATTTTCAGGATTGACCCTGGCTCTGAGCCCGGATATGATTTCTCCAATATAGTCAATAACCTTCCTGAGTACCCGGAAATATAGTAACACATACAGAAATAATGTCATTACCCAGATTATAAAAAGGTTAACCCACATTGTATGCAAGGTGATTCCAAAAATACTTTTAGAGGGGGAATAGAACTGAGCCTTTATGAATTTGTTTTGAGGATCACGATAAACCGGGTCAGCTTTTTGGTAAAGCCTGTTATTGTATTCAACAATCCGGTTTGTAGTTTTTGAATTTCTGACCAGATCACTCAAAGCCTCATTATGGTATCGGTTTTTTAATTCGATAAAATATTCAGTGCTTTCGCCGGTGCGGTTATACCAGGAAATAATACTGTCTTTCTGGTGACTGGCTTTATTGTATGAACTCTGATAGTAAAGTTTAAGATCTTCAAGATAGTCAGCTGCCTTTTCAATGTAATCAGTTGTTGCTTCTTCAGAGTTTAAATGGAGGGAGAATCCTGATTGATCATTCAGTTCGTTTTCTACAAGATTTAATTTCCCGGCCACACTCTCAGAGAGGAGCTTATTGTCCAGGTTCCTCCCGGAATATGCCAGTTTGTTTTGAACATCAGGAATCCAGTAATTATTCATGTATTCAGCCCTGCTCATCTGTTTATTCAAATGATAGAATTTTTTCTCAAAACGGTTGCGTGTAAATTGCCAAACTGCAAGGGCCTCATAGGCCCATCTGGCGGTTATTATCTCGCCATAGAGGGGGATTCTGTCAGGATGGGAAACAGATGGATTCATATTCTCGAATTTCACTATCACACCGCTCAGTATTAACTGCGGGATAACCAGAAAAGGAATAAGGATATATACAGTTATGACGGTTCGGAAACTGTCTGATACAATAAGCCCGAGAACAACTGAGAAACACCACGCACTGAATAGTACAATCCAGTAATGAAAATACATTCCCTGTACTTCCATTATATAATTACCAACCACTACAAAAGACATTGCCTGGATTGCAGATATTATAAACAATACAAATATTTTTGACATAAGATATCCTGACCAGCTAAGGTTAAGGAATGATTCCCGTTTCAGAATTTTTCTGTCTTTTATAATTTCTTCGGCACTGATGGTAAGTCCCGTGAAAATTGCAACAATGACAGATATGAACAGGTATACCGGAAGATTAACATTTCCGGCAAATGTATAGCCATCAGGGTTTGCTGAATTGACATCATGATATTTTATAATGAAGGCAAGCAGAAATGCCAGAACCGGAGCCTCGAGAAAATTTATAAGAAGGTATTGCCTGTCAGATAGTTTAGAGAGGATATCCCGTTTTGCAAAAACAATAAATTGCCTGTATCTGCCTGGAATCTTAAATGATTTGGCCGGCAGGGGGCCATGTTTCAGGTTCTGTTTTCTATCTTGTGGGTTGCTCCTGCTTTGCAGACGGGCCCACTCAAATGGTGAAACTTTACGTATTTTAGTCTGTTTGCCAAATTCGTCGGGTAAATTTGCCTCTATTATATTGAATATCTGTTCGGAGTTCACATTCCCGCAATTGTGGCATTCACTCTCGTTCCAGTTTGCATGGCCTGAACAGGACTTAAAATATGAGATGGCTTCAACCGGATCACCTGCATATATCAAATATCCGCCCGTATCAAGAATCAGGAGTTTGTCAAACATCTTATAAATATCTGAAGATGGCTGATGGATTACAACGAATACCAGTTTTCCTTTAAGAGAAAGCTCTTTAAGGAGATCAAGAATATTTTCCGAATCCCTCGATGACAACCCTGATGTAGGTTCGTCCAGGAATAATATGGCAGGTTCCCTGATAAGTTCAAGTGCAATATTAAGTCTTTTTCTTTGTCCTCCGCTTATTTTATTGTTAAGCTGATCGCCAACCTGGATATCCTTAATTTCAAACAGCCCGAGTTGTTTCAGCATTCGGCCGACAGTATCTGCTACCTGTTCACTTGTATAGTTAGCGAAGCATAGCTTTGCATTGTAGTATAGATTCTGGTAAACAGTAAGTTCTTCGATAAGCAGGTCGTCCTGTGAAACATGACCAATTAGTCCCTCGACCTTATCCTTATTGCTGTATATGTCAATTCCGTTTATCAGTACCTGACCTTTCCCCGGCTTTCGGCTTCCGTTCAGTACATTCAAAAGTGTTGATTTACCTGAACCGCTTGAACCCATTATACCTATAAGTCTGCCTGATTCTTCAGCAAATGTTATATTCCGGAGTCCGGGTTTACCATCCCTGAAACGATATCCAATATTGTTCGCACTGAATATTATACCCGACTCAATCAGATGGGGGCTGAAGGAGCTTACAATGTCGCTGAAATATACAGGCTTGATAGCCGGATTTCTCAGGGAGGTTCCGTTATCAAAAACATATACCTTATCCTGCTGCATAAGCTGGGAATTCAGATATACCTCACTTAAGCCAATATACCTTGCCAGGTACATATTGACAAATGTTACTTTAAATACCCTCACCTGTCCCTCAATTAGTTCCCTGTATATATGTCTCGTGCCGGAAATGGTTATATCCGAATTGTTACCTATAATCAGTGTTTTTCGGTTATCCGGCAATGTATCAAATGCGGTCAGGACAAAATCACTTATTTGCCTGAACTCTGTACCGGAAATATTGAAAGTCTCAGCAACCGTTGAGATAAATTCAAATTCCTGTGATGAGATTATATCATTATCACTTTTAACAAATTCAAGAAGATTAACAAGAACTATGACTTTCTGTCTGCGGTTCAGCTCTTCATTGATCCTGGTACAAATAACCAGAACGCGCACAGAGAGTGAGGAGGTCCTTTTTTCTCCCTTATCCTTTTCTCTTAATTTTTGCTGGTATTTATTGTAATTCTCGTCGAAAACTTTCAGGTACTCAGCGACAAGCTGCCTGTTTAAATGCCTGTTAAGGTAGGACGCAACTACAGCCCTCCGGTCAGGCGTATTGCTTTCCGGTCGTGCGATAATTGCAAAAAGCTGCATCAGAGCTCTAAGGATCTGTTGACTCATTCTTTGATGGAAATATTATTATATGGATATGTTAATGAAAAAAATTAAAAATAGATAAATTAATTCATAATATTCACCGGCAGGGTTATCTCCTGAAACATATTACACAGGGCAATACTTTTTCCATGTTTGTAGTTTATCCCTGATTCCTTATATTGCGGGGAGTATTTATACATTAAAAAAGTGCATTTTGATTTATAAGGCAATTTACATAAGCGTAGCATTTTTTTGTATACTTTTTATGCTGTAGAAACAATGTTAAAAGTAAAACGCAGCGAGTTCACGGTTTTTAGAAAAAATTAAACCCGTCATTGACAACTGGTATATCAGCAAAGCGAATCTGGATGATAGCATACCCCATCATCCTCGGAAGCGTAGCGCAGAATTTCATTAATGTTACCGATACTGCCTTTCTCGGCCGACTTGGTGAGGTCGAACTTGGTGCAGGTGCCATTGGGGGGGTCTTTTACCTGACCATAATTATGTTTGGTTACGGATTGAGTGTCGGTACCCAGATAATAGTTGCCAGGCGTGAGGGAGAAGGCAAGCACAGACATGTAGGCAGGGTAATGGAACACTCATTTGTAGCCCTTGTTGTTATTGGTGCTTTGATGTTCATCCTCATGAAATTCCTGTCTCCCCTGTTTTTTTCACTTATAATCAGTTCAAAGCAGATTTTGTTTGCAAGCAATGAATTTATTCAGATGCGGGCGTGGGGCGTGGTGTTTGCCTTTATCAATATGGGCTTCAATGCCTTTTATATAGGTACATCAAATACCCGGGTAATTACCTGGTCAACAGTTTCAATGGCTTTTGTTAATATTGTACTTGACTACATACTTATTTTCGGAAAGTTCGGGTTCCCGGAACTCGGACTGAAGGGTGCTGCCATCGCCTCTTTTTGTGCAGAAATTTCGGTAAGTGTTTTTTTTATATGGTATACCCTTTCTCATACCGACCTGAAAAGATACAGGCTATTTTATTTCAGGGGATTTAATCTGAGTATCCTGACAAGGATTGGCAGAATTTCTGTTCCTGTAATGTTTCAGAACTTTCTTTCCCTGGCAGTGTGGTTTGTTTTTTTTGTATTCGTTGAACAGCTTGGAGAAACCCAGCTTGCAGTCTCCAATATCATCAGAAGTGTTTATGTAATACTTATGATACCGATCTGGGGCTTTGCTGCTGCATCGAGTACACTTGTAAGTTTCCTGATAGGCCAGGGAAGAGAACAACATGTTCTGCCTGTAATTTATAAAACGGCCGGCCTTTGTTTCTTAATGGTCTCAGGATTTGTACTCCTTATAATTTTTATGCCGGTTGGCATTGTAAGTCTTTATACCAATGATGAAGCACTTATAAGTGCCTCTCTGCCAGTTTTGAATGTAGTATCCGGCACTGTAATATGTTTCGGATTTGCAATGGTGTTTTTCAACGGACTTTCGGGTACAGGAAAAACAAACGTGACGTTAATAATAGAATTAATAGTAGTTGCAGTTTATCTTATTGCTGCATATCTGCTCACCAGTGTATTCAAACTTTCAATTGCCAGGGTATGGACAGTAGAGTATCTTTACGCTATTGCTCTTTTTTTACTGTCCTTCATCTATCTGAAATCAGGAAAATGGAAAGGCCAGACATCATGGCTTTGATTATAAATTATTTCCGGCCATTTTGTCGTATATTTATGTAGTTAAATGTGTCATTATTGCATAAAGGGCATATAAAAGTATACTGGCAAAAAATTTGATCAGGGTTCTTAACGAAATACAGATGACCACCCCTTAATTGAGGGCTTGGTTTAATGAGATATGACAATTAACTGAGATGATATGAACCTTAATAATTTTACGATAAAATCGCAGGATACCATTCAGCAGGCATTTTCCATTGCCTCCGGTTATCAGCATCAGGCTGTTGAAACCGGACATATAATGAAGGCATTGCTTGGTGCCGATGAGCAGATAGTGGGATTTATACTGAAGAAACTTAATGTAAACCAGGGCAATTTTACAAGAGTCCTCGACAGCATTATTGAATCCTATCCTAAAGTATCAGGTGGCAACCAGTATATTTCATCCTCAGCATCCACAGCACTTCAGAAGGCTGTAGACCATTCAAAAAAAGCAGGTGATGATTTTGTGTCCATTGAGCATTTGTTCTATGGGCTGTTTTCAGCCGGTGACATGGTGTCTGAGATGATGAAAGACATCGGAATAACTGCCGGCGATCTGGAAGCTGCTATCACAGAACTCAGGAAAGGATCAAAAGCCACCAGTCAGAGTGCCGAGGACAGCTTCAATGCCCTGAACCGTTTTGCAATAAACCTTAATGAAATGGCACGGGCCGGGAAACTTGATCCGGTAATTGGAAGAGATGAGGAGATCAGGAGGTTACTTCAGATATTATCAAGAAGAACTAAAAACAACCCGATTCTGATTGGTGAACCCGGTGTCGGCAAAACAGCTATCGCCGAAGGGCTGGCCCAGAGGATAGTGAATGGCGATGTTCCGGAGAACCTTAAATCCAAACAGGTTTTCTCGCTTGACATGGGTGCACTGATTGCAGGGGCCAAATATAAGGGCGAATTTGAAGAACGGCTGAAGGCTGTTGTCAAGGAAGTAATTTCGGCCGATGGTGAAATAGTTATGTTTATTGATGAAATACATACTCTGGTCGGAGCAGGTAAGAGTGAGGGTGCAATGGATGCTGCAAATATTCTAAAGCCCGCGCTGGCAAGAGGCGAACTCAGGGCAATTGGAGCAACCACCCTTAATGAGTACCAGAAATATTTTGAAAAAGATAAGGCCCTTGAACGGAGGTTTCAGGTTGTCATGGTAGATGAGCCTGATGTCCTGAGCGCGATTTCCATATTAAGGGGACTGAAGGAGAGATATGAGACCCATCATAAAGTCCGCATTATGGACGATGCAATTATTGCCGCGGTTGAATTATCCCACAGGTATATAACTGACAGGTTTCTGCCTGACAAGGCAATTGACCTGATAGACGAAGCGGCTTCCAGACTGCGTCTGGAAATGAATTCGGTTCCGGAAAATATTGATGAAATAGAAAGAAGGATAAAGCAACTGGAAATTGAAAGGGAGGCTATTAAAAGAGAAGGAAACAGGAAGAAGGAAAGTGAACTTTCTTCTGTGCTTGCAAATTTGACCGAAGAGAAAAATATACTGAGGGCCAGGTGGGAAAATGAACGGGGAGTAATAAGCAATATTCAAAAACATAAGGAGTCGATAGAAGAAATGAGACTGGAAGCTGCCCAGGCGGAGAGGCAGGGTGATTATGGCAGGGTTGCTGAAATCAGGTACGGCCGTATTAAGGAAACTGAAAGTGCAATTGAAAAATTAAAGGCCGGGCTTGTCGAGCTGCAGGGTGACAGTGCCATGATCAGGGAAGAGATAGATTCGGAGGATATTGCCGGGATTGTATCGAGGTGGACCGGCATCCCGATAAGCCGTATGCTTCAGAGTGAACGGGAAAAACTGCTGTCACTTGAGACTGAGCTGCACAGGAGAGTAGTGGGGCAGGATGAGGCTATCAGGGCCGTATCTGACGCAGTAAGAAGAAGCAGGGCTGGACTTCAGGATATGAAACGGCCTATAGGTTCATTTATTTTCCTGGGTACTACCGGGGTTGGTAAAACAGAGCTGGCAAGAGCACTGGCAGAATTTCTTTTTGATGATGAAAACCTCATGACAAGGCTGGATATGTCTGAATACCAGGAGAGACATTCTGTATCGAGGCTTATAGGAGCACCTCCGGGTTATGTTGGATATGAAGAAGGAGGGCAACTCACTGAGGCAGTCCGCCGCAAACCATATTCCGTCATTTTACTTGACGAGATCGAGAAGGCTCATTCTGATGTATTTAATATACTTCTTCAGGTTCTTGATGATGGCCGCCTGACCGATAACAAGGGAAGGGTGGTAAATTTCCGGAACACAATAATCATTCTGACCTCGAATATTGGCTCTCATATCATTCAGGAAAATTTCGGGAACCTGGATGGCTCAAATGGTGATATGATTTTTGAAAAGTCACGGATGCAGGTCTTTGAACTTTTAAAACAAACCATCAGGCCTGAATTTCTCAACCGTATTGATGACATTATAATGTTTAAACCTTTGACCTCAGATGAGGTCAGGCAAATTGTGAAACTTCAGTTTGAACAGGTAAGTAAAATGCTTAAATCAAATCAGGTCAATATTGAGATCAATGACCGGGCAATTGATCTGCTTTCCCGGCTGGGTTTTGATCCACAGTATGGGGCCAGGCCGGTAAAAAGAATCATTCAGAAATATATTCTTAATGAACTGTCAGTAAGGATACTGTCTGAGCAGGTTGACAAGAATAAATTACTGAACATAGATGCCGACGGTGATAACCTGATTTTCACGAGTAACTCTTAAGACACTCTTCCCTGTTTTCATATATTTCGAAAATAGTGTGAAGCTGAAGCAGTCTGAACAGTGCCATTACATCGGGCGATAGGTTGCAGATTCTGAATTTGCCTTCATTTTTTCGGGCCTTCTTAAGGATCGAAAGAAGGGCTCCAAAACCTGAACTGTCAATAAAACCTATATTTTCAAGGTCAAGGATTAACCTTGTACCGGCAGTATCGAAAAACCTTCCTACCCCGGCTTTTACTGATTCGGAATTAACTGCATTAAGTTTACTTTTCTGATCAAATGAGCAGATGATAATTTCTCCTGAAGTTTCTGTCTTGAGCATGACAATTGATTTAGAGTGTTTTGGCAAGTAATTTTAATTCTTCCATACCGGCATAAAACTTTCTTTCAATACTGATAATACTGGAAGTGTATATTTCGGAATCTTTCTTAACTAAAGTGAGTTTTTCGAGCTGTTTGAGCTCAGTTGCCAGCTCCGACATTCCCATTATCGATGCAGATGCTTTAGCTTTGTGTGCCAGTTTTCCGAGTTCTTCCCATCTTCCCTGGCCGGCCAGTTCATGCATTCGCTCTATATATCCTGGTACCTCAGTGTTGAAAATAGCTATCATCTCCATTATAAGGACATGGTCGCCTGCTGCAATTTCATTCAAATAGTCAAGATTGATAATTTTAAGTTCCATAGTTATAAGCCTTTTTGAAAAGGTGACATATTAATCTGAAGTTAGTATTGATAAAAGTAATGTATTTTTAACTATTTATTGTTGGTTTTGATTTGCTATTTATGATTATGGAGTTGCATAAGTATCGGAGTAAAACATTACTTTTGCTTACCTGAAATTGCGAATTTAAAAACCGGTTAAATAATGAAGAATACAGCTTTTACCTTTTTACATGCCCGGCTCGGTGCAAAAATGCATCCGTTTGCCGGTTATAATATGCCCGTGGAATACAGTGGTATAAATGATGAACATATTACCGTCAGGGAAAAAGCAGGAGTATTTGATGTGTCACACATGGGTGAGTTCTGGGTAAAGGGACCTGATGCTGCCGGTTATCTTCAGTATTTAACGAGTAATGATATAGACAGGCTTGAAGACGGAATGATACAGTACACCTGTTTTCCTAATGGAAAGGGAGGTATAGTCGATGATCTGCTGGTATATCGGATCGATCGTGAGACTTATTTGCTTGTTGTCAATGCTGCAAATATTGAAAAGGACTGGGACTGGTGTGCTCATCATGCACGGGAGAGGGGACTTGAACCAGGCAGGGAACTTTATAATGCCTCTGATGAGATTGCACAGCTTGCAGTTCAGGGCCCGATGGCTTTAAAAATAATGCAAAAGATCACTGATGAGCCTGTAGAGGATATGAAATTCTATACTTTTAAAAAGCTTAACATTGCAGGGATAGAAAACGCAATTTTTTCAACTACCGGATATACAGGAGCGGGTGGGTGTGAAATATACGTTGCCAATGAAGACGGGCCTGCGCTATGGGATGCAGTTTTCGAGGCAGGCAGGGAATTCGGGATTAAGCCTGTCGGACTTGGTGCGCGTGATACCTTGCGACTGGAGATGGGCTATTGCCTGTATGGTAATGATATAGACGATACAACCTCGCCAATAGAAGCGGGCCTTGGCTGGATCACAAAGTTCACCGATAACAATAATTTCATTGACAAGGATTTTTTACTCAATCAGAAGTCCGCCGGTCCTGAAAGAAAACTCGTCGGATTTGTCCTCAATGAAAAGGGAATACCCCGCAAAGATTACGAAATTGCTGCCGGAGATGGTGAAATAATTGGCCGTGTAACTTCAGGTACCATGTCGCCGATGATGAAAACCGGTATCGGCATGGGTTATGTTAAATCTGCATATGCAAAGGAAGGAACCGGAATCAATATCCTGATAAGGAATAAAAGCATTAGCGCAAGGGTTGTTAAGCTTCCCATATATAAAAAATAGTCACTGATATTTCTGCCGGTAACCTGGTTAATCATATTTGTTTAAGTTCTTTTGTGCATTATGGAGAAATCAATAAATAAAATTGAAGTATGTTATTCGCCTGCACTCTATCCCTATTATAAAAATAACAATGCCATTGTTGTTGTAGCAGACATTCTCAGAGCAACTACTGCTATTTGTGCTGCATTTGAGAATGGTGTGAAAAACCTGATTCCGGTTGCAGACCTGGATGAAGCAAGAGCATTGAAGAAGCAGGGTTACCTGGTAGCTGCTGAAAGAGACGGACTGGTTCTTGATTTTGCAGATTTCGGAAACTCCCCTTTTAACTTTGATCCGGCCAGAGTCAAAGGTGAAACAATAGTATACAGCACCACCAATGGCACCCAGGCAATCAGAATGGCCTCCGGGGCAAGACATGTTGCCGTAGGCGCCTTTACCAACCTGTCTGCCCTGGCAGGGTGGCTTATTGACCAGGAAGCTGATGTACTGGTTCTTTGTGCAGGCTGGAAAAACAAGTTTAATCTGGAAGACAGTGTTTATGCCGGTGCACTTGCCACGCTTCTTACCGGATCAGGCCGGTTTTCTTCCGATTGCGACTCTACTGTGGCGGCAAGTGAACTATGGGAACTTGCCCATACCGACCTTGTGGGGTTTATGGAAAAAGCCTCACACAGGCACAGACTGCAAAGATTAGGCCTGGATGATGTCATGAAGTATTGCCATACTCCTGACAGTACAAAGGTAATACCACTTCTGAGAGGCGATATGCTTGTTGAGCTTAAGGATTATTGTTGATAAGTTATTGGTAAATACCAGGAAGATCACCTATAAAACTTACATTAAAACAGCCTTTTTTAAAGAAATTATTTGCAATTTGCAGAAAAATCCAATCTAATTATTAAAATACCCGTTACATGAAGAAACATAATTTTAGCGCAGGTCCTTCAATTCTGCCCCGGACAGTAATTGATAACACAGCAAAAGCCGTTCTTGACCTTAATGGCATTGGTTTATCAGTCATGGAACTTTCTCACAGGGGCAAGGATTTTCAGGCAGTTATGGATGAGGCTGTTGCCCTGTTCAAAGAAGTTCTTAATATTCCCGAAGGATATGAGGTGATATTCCTTGGAGGTGGAGCCAGCATGCAGTTTTGTATGGTGCCTTACAATTTGATGAAAAGTAAGGCAGCATATCTTGAGACCGGCACCTGGGCTAAAAAAGCTATCAAAGAGGGAAAGTTTTTCGGACAGGTTGATGTAGTGGCTTCATCGGCAGATAAGAATTTCAGCTATTATCCGAAATCCTATGATATCCCTGCTGATGCTGATTATTTTCATATTACCACCAATAATACAATTTTTGGAACTCAGATACATGAAGATATTGAAAGTCCTGTCCCTCTTGTTGCTGACATGTCTTCCGATATATTCAGCCGTCCGGTTGATGTTTCAAAATACGGACTGATTTACGGAGGAGCCCAGAAAAACCTTGGGCCTGCAGGCGTTGCTTTTGTAGTTGTAAAGCAGGACCTGTTAGGGAAAGTTGAACGTCCTATCCCTTCCATGCTTGATTACCGGTTACATATAGAGAATGGTTCAATGTATAATACACCTCCTGCCCTGCCAATATTTACCGTCAGGGAGACTTTGCGCTGGCTCAGGGATCTCGGAGGAGTTAAAAAGATGCAGGAAATTAATGAGTATAAGGCGGGAATGTTGTATGATGTAATTGACAGCAGTGCAATATTCTCAGGCACTGCCGAAAAAGAATCCCGGTCATTAATGAATGTTTGTTTTGTAATGAAAGATGAATATAAGGAGCTTGAAACCGAATTCCTCGAGTTTGCACAGTCCAGGGGAATGGTTGGTATAAAGGGACACCGTTCTGTTGGTGGATTCAGGGCTTCCATATATAATGCATTGCCGGTTGAGAGCGTAGAGGCACTTATTCAGGTAATGAAAGAGTTTGAAAATAAAAAAAGGAGTTAATTAAAATATATCACATCATGAGAAAAGTATTGGTAGCAACAGACAAGCCATTCGCGAAACCTGCTGTAGAGGGTATTGCCCGGGTCTTTGAGGAATCAGGGTATGAGCTTGTCATGCTGGAGAACTATAAGGATAAGCAGGACCTGCTTGATGCAGTTAAGGACGTTGATGCTGTAATTGTCAGGAGTGATCTTATAACCAGGGAAGTCATTGAAGCAGCAGGCAATCTAAAGATAGTAGTGAGAGCAGGAGCCGGTTATGACAATATTGACCTTGAGGCTGCATCCGGTAAAGGCGTCGTTGTAATGAACACACCTGGCCAGAATTCAAATGCGGTAGCAGAACTCGCGCTCGGAATGATGGTTTATATGGCCCGGAACCAGTATAACGGTACTTCAGGAAGGGAGTTAAGGGGTAAGAAACTCGGAGTATTCGCATGCGGCAATGTGGGCAAGGATGTCGCCAGGATTGCTCTGGGATTTGGCATGGATGTTTACGGGTATGATCCTTTTGTTGAAAGGAAAGTTATGGAGTATTCTGGAATGAAATGCGTGGCCTCAGCGGCAGAATTTTATGAATCTTGTGAATACATTTCTATAAATGCCCCGGCAAATTCCCAGACTATAAGATCAGTTAATTTCGAACTTCTTGAGAAGATGCCTAAACCGGCAACCCTCATAAATACAGCCCGCAAGGAAATAATTGATGAAGAGTCGCTGTTGAAAATGTTTGCCACCAGACCGGATTTTGTATATATTTCAGATGTAGCTCCCGATTGCAGCTCTGAAATAGCAGAAAAATACCCGGGCCGGTACTTTTTTACTCCCAAAAAGATGGGAGCCCAGACTGCTGAGGCAAATATTAATGCCGGAATAGCTGCGGCAAAGCAGATAGTTGGTTTCCTGGAAAATAATGATAAGACCTTCCAGGTTAATCTTTAACAAATAATCATTAACAGACAAGACATCTGAAAATCCTGTCTGTTTTTTTTAGTTCTGATTTTTCAAATAATCGATTATAATATGGCAATACTTAAACCATTTAAAGGTTTACGCCCCCCCGTTGAAATTGCAAAAGAGCTTGCATCCAGACCCTATGATGTTCTCAATTCTGATGAAGCACGAGAAGAAGCAAAGAATAATCCTTATTCCCTGTTGCACATAATTAAACCTGAAATAGACTGTCCTCCCGGAACCGATGAGCATGACAGGCTGGTCTATGAGACAGCAAAATCAAATTTCGATAAATTCAGTTCAGAAGGCTGGCTTGTTCAGGATGAAGATGAATCTCTGTATATATATGCTCAGACGATGGATGGGAAGAGGCAGTACGGACTTGTTGGGTGTGCCGGGGTAGAGGATTATATGAATGATATAATTAAAAAACACGAATTAACCAGGAAAGATAAGGAAGCAGACAGAAAGGAACATGTAAGGGTAACAAATGCAAACATGGAACCTGTATTTTTCACTTACAGGGCCGTGCCGGAAATAGATGCAATAATTGCGGCATTTACAGAAACAAATAATCCTGTATATGATTTTACTGCTACTGACGGCGTAGGCCATCATTTCTGGGTTATAAGAGACAGGAAACTGATAGATGAGATCGTAAATCTTTTTGAGAAGGTGCCTTTTACATATGTGGCTGACGGACATCACCGTACTGCTGCCGCTGCCATTGTAGGGAATGAGAAGAAAGCCGCTAATCCTGATCATACCGGGAATGAAGAGTACAATTTTTTCCTTGCGGTTCACTTCCCTGATGATCAGCTCAATATTATTGACTACAACCGGGTGGTCAAAGATCTTAACGGACTTGATGAAGCAGGTCTGCTCAGGAGACTTGGAGATACCTTTATTATAGAGGAAAAAGGGAAACAGATTTACAAGCCTTCTGCTATTCATAACTTCTCCCTGTATCTGGGCGGTAACTGGTATTCTCTCACAGCACGGCCGGGAACTTATAACGATAATGATCCTATCGGATGTCTGGATGTTACTATACTTTCAGAACTGGTGCTTGATAAAATTCTCGGGATAAAAGACCTGAGGACTGACAAGAGGGTGGATTTTGTAGGTGGAATAAGGGGACTTGGTGAACTTGTAAGAAGAGTTGATTCCGGAGAGATGAAAGCAGCCTTCTCGCTTTATCCGGTCAGCATGAAACAGCTTATGGATATTGCCGATACCGGAAACATAATGCCCCCCAAAACCACATGGTTCGAACCCAAGCTAAGAAGCGGCCTTGTAGTTCATAAGCTTGATTAGGGAAATTGTATTACAGATGCAATCGAAGGGATATGATCAGGTAGTTGCCTGAAGCAATAGTGGAGTGATAAATGGATATTAAACGAAATATAGAGGAAATTATAAATAGCATTCCTGCTAATGTCAAACTTGTTGTAATCTCAAAAACAAGAAGTGCCAGTGAAATAATGGAGGTGTATAACACGGGTCACCGGCTGATGGGTGAGAATAAGGTTCAGGAACTAGCCGGTAAATACGGGCAGCTGCCCGATGATATTCAATGGCACATGGTGGGACATCTTCAGACCAACAAGGTTAAATACATAGCCCCTTTTGTTTCAATGATCCATTCGGTAGATTCCGTTAAACTTCTTAAAACCATAAATAAGGAAGCTCAGAAAAACAACAGGATTATTGATTGCCTGCTTCAGGTACATATAGCCATGGAAGAGAGCAAGTTCGGGTTTTCCGAAAACGAGATTGCCGGTTTGACCGGGGTAGTCGATCAGGAAGATTTCAAGGGTGTGCGCATACGCGGACTTATGGGGATGGCAACATATACAAATGACCTGAATCAGGTCAGAACTGAATTTCGCACACTTGCCGGTCTGTTTGAAAAGGCAAAGGAAACGGTATTCAATAATTCTGAAAGTTTTAATGAGCTCTCAATGGGAATGTCGGGCGATTACATGATCGCGGTGGAGGAGGGTAGTACTATAGTGAGAATTGGCAGCCTGATATTTGGTGAAAGGTCTAATGATTAAAGAGAATATAGTGGTGACATTTATTAGATGCAACAAAAATTTATATTAAATAAAATAGAATGCCATGCCTGATATTGCAGTGAATTATCTCGGAATGAAATTGAAAAGCCCGGTCATTGTCAGCAGTTGCGGCCTTACCAGTACGTCTGAAAAGGTAAGGTTACTTGAGGATGCTGGTGCCGGTGCTGTTGTGCTGAAATCTCTTTTCGAAGAGCAGATAAATTACGAAGCGGGGAGTCTTATCATGAATCATGACTATCCTGAGGCGGAAGATTACATTAAAAACTATACAAAGGGCCACTCAGTTGAAAATTACCTGAATCTTATCTCAGAAAGCAAGAAGGCAGTTTCAATTCCTGTCATCGCAAGTATCAACTGTGTTTCGGTTAGTGACTGGACCGGGTTCTCCAAAAGGATAGAGGAAGCTGGTGCCGATGCCCTGGAGCTTAATGTGTATTTTCTTCCTACAGATAAGTTTGCCTCTCCAGCCAGATTCGAAGATATATACTATGATCTTGCCAGGAAAATAACCGGGCTTGTAAATATACCTGTCTCAGTTAAGCTCGGAAATCATTTTACAAACGTGGCTGGTGTGGTTGACCGGCTTTATTCACTGGGAATAAAGGGTGTGGTTTTATTTAACCGCTTTTATGAGCCTGATATCGATATAGAGCGAATGAAACTAACCACTGCCGATGTTTTTAGCACAGCCTCTGATCTGCGCCATTCCCTCAGGTGGGTAGCAATGGTTTCAGATAAAGTATCGCAGATTGATATTTCTGCATCAACGGGTATTCACTCTTACGAGGCTGTCGTAAAGCAGTTGCTGGCTGGGGCAAAATCCACCCAGGTATGCTCATTGCTGTACAGGAACGGTATAAATGAGATTGCCAGTCTCACAAATGGCCTGAGGGACTGGATGAAGAGAAAGGGCTACAGGACTATTGATGAATTCAGGGGGAAAATGAGCTATAAAAATATTCCTGATCCTTCAGTTTATGAGCGTTCACAATTTATGAAGTATTTTTCAAACATTCATTAGGGAACAGGACATATCGGTTTAGGTGCCTGATCTTTTTTTGTGCAGGACCAGCCAGAATCAAAATAAAATGCCGGCTTCTAAGGCCGGCATTTAAAATTGAATTGAAACTATTATTTACCGAAATTACAGACAAAATTCTGAATATTTGCTTTTCAGAGGAGAAATATTAATTATAGTCCGCCTATAAAGTAATTGTCTGGATCAGAATGTAAAGTAAGTGTCTGGATCAGAATGTTCGGATGCAAGGCTTGCGAAGTCAAAAAAAGCGGAGTTTACATGGGGTAAATGAGCATTTTTTTGACGAGTGTAACGCAGCAGACGGACATTATGGACAGACACTAATTATCCATCTGCTTAAGAAACCTGAACAGTTCACTGTCTGTCGACAGAATAAGACTTGTCTGGCCGTCAAATGATTTTTCCAGGGTTTCCATAGATCGAAGGAAAGTGTACAGATTCCTCGATGCAATGTTCCTGTTATAGGCATTGGCATATATCGCAGTAGCTTCGGCATCGGCCCGGCCTCTTATTGATTCTGCCTCCCTGAAGGCCTCTGACTGGATCTGGGCTAAATCTCTTTCCTTATTTCCCTCAATCCTTCTGGCCTCACCTTCACCTTCCGATCTGAACTGGTCGGCGATACGGTTTCTTTCACTGATCATCCTGTCGTATACCCTTTCCCTGACTTCATCAACATAGTTCATGCGCTTGAAACGAAAATCAAGTATTTTTATGCCAAGGTCTGCAGTTCTTTCGTTTGCCTTTGCAAGAACCATCGCTTCAATTTTTTCCCTTCCGACACTGATATCGTCAAGAGATTCAATATCTTCAAGATATTCATCATAAACTTCAGGCTCACGGTTTGTTGATCTTACCAGGTCAAGCAACTCATGACTTGCTACTGCATTCCTGGTTTCACCGTCGAGAATATCATCCAGCCTTGACTGACCGGATCTCTCATCCCTGAGGCGGATGAAAAACTGCAGGGGGTCGGATATATGCCACCTGGCGTAGGTATCGACAAAAATAAACTTTTTATCGAGTGTAGGCACCTGGTTTGGATCGCCGTCCCATTTAAGATATCTTTTATCAAAATACTGTACCTTATGAATGAACGGGGTTTTGAAGTTAATTCCCGGCTCGGTGCGGGCCCCCCCCACCGGGCGTCCGAACTGTGTGACTATTGCCTGCTGGGTTTCGTCGAGTATGAAAATGCTCTGGAAAGCAGCAATGAATATGGCAGCTACAACTATTATTAAAAATATTGACTTGGTCTTCATATTATTGTCCTGTTTGTTGTTGAAGGTTTAAAAGCGGAAGCACATTGGCACCGTTTTCATCCATAATGATCTTGGTACCCGTGGTTTCCATTATTCTTTCCATTGTTTCAAGGTAGATACGTTTTTTGGTTACTTCGGGAGCCTTAATATACTCCTCATATAACGATATAAAACGATTGGCTTCCCCTGTTCCCCTGTTTACCCTGTTGAGAGCATATGCTTCAGACCGCTGGATAGTCTCCTCAGCCTCGCCTCGTGCCCTGGGTATAACCCGGTTATATTCTGATTCTGCCCTGTTAATAAGGGTTTCTCTTTCCTGTTGAGCCTCGTTCACTGCATTGAAAGAAGGTTTTACCGATTCGGGGGGATTTACATCCTGAAGCACAACCTGGTCAATGCGAATTCCATTTTCATATTCATCGCACATCCTTTGAAGCAGAACTTCCACAGTGGTGGCTACTTCCTGCCGTCCTACTGTAAGCACTTCATTAACAGTGCGATCGCCGACAATCTTTCGCATTGCCGCCTCTGCCATATCATGCAGGGCATCTTCAGCATCTCTGACACGGAACAGATAGTTTCGGGAGTTCACGATACGGTATTGTATCACCCACTCAACATCTGCCAGGTTCAGGTCGCCGGTTAGCATCAAAGATTCATCACCATAACCGGCCTTTGTATATTGTGACCTTGTGCCGGCCTCGAGAGTGCGGAACCCGAATTCCTGCTTTAACTGCCTTTGAACCGGGATCTTGTACATTTGTTCTATACCTGCCGGAAGTATAAAATTAAGTCCGGGTTCGAGTGTGCGGCTATATTTGCCCACTGTAAGGACTACTCCTTCTTCTTCCGGACCTACTGTTTTTATTGAGGTTACTGCTATAATAAATAAAACAATTATAAGCAAAACCTTCCTTAAATTTTTTCTGAGAAGGAGCAGGAGATGCTCCATTTGCTGATCTTGAGTTCTCATAAATTATATTGGTTTAATAACTGTGAATATTAACGGAACAAAATAAGCATTATTTTATCACATTCCCTAATCAGTAAAATATGGAAGCTTATCCAACATCCTGACTCAGACATTTATTGGATGGTAACTACTGCTCGTAGCTGACTGCGACAGGTTGTTCCGTTGTTTATACGCTGTATGAATGACCGGAATGTTATATCACCCCGCCGGCCTGATGACCGCTGGCTGGCCAATAAGCTGCCGGCAGTAGCATACTGTTGATCAGTACTGAGTTGACTCCTGACGTGGTTAACATCTGAGTACATTTACCTGGTTTTTATCTCCAGCTTGTTTTTCAGATGGCGGCCGGTATGAGATTCATGGCAGTTTACCAGATCTTCAGGAGTTCCTTCAAATACAAGGCGCCCTCCCTCTTCACCGCCTCCGGGACCAAGATCAATAATCCAATCGGCTGTTTTCACAACATCAGGGTTATGCTCAACAACAATCAGGCTGTTGCCCCTGTCAGTAAGTGCCTGAAAGGCTTTAAGCAGTTTTTTTATATCGTGAAAGTGCAACCCGGTTGTTGGTTCATCAAAAATAAAAAGAACAGGCTTATGGTCTTTTTCCTTCCCCAGGAAGGAAGCGAGCTTTACCCTTTGGCTTTCCCCACCGCTCAGCGTGCTGGATGACTGTCCGAGTCTTACATAATCCAGTCCAACCTCTTCGAGTGTACGGAGTTTTTCAATAATCTTTTTTTCGGTAGTCTTGTTTGTCTGACTAAAAAAATCTATTGCTTCACTTACTGTTAGTTCCAGAACTTCATGAATGTTTTTCCCTGAATACCTCACTTCAAGAACTTCCTCCCTGAAACGCTTGCCATGGCAGTTTTCGCATACAAGGTGGACATCGGCCATGAATTGCATTTCTACCTTTATAATTCCTTCACCCTGGCATTCTTCGCATCTGCCGCCATCTACATTGAATGAGAAATGACCGGGCATGAAGCCGTTTAATTTTGATGAAGTAAGTGAAGCAAACAGTTTGCGAATCTCATCATAGGCTTTTATATAGGTAACAGGGTTGGACCGGGACGACCGGCCAATAGGGTTCTGGTCAATCAATTCGACACCCTCTATAAGGTGGAGGTCTCCTTTTATCAGACCAAATTTCCCGGGTTTAACAGATGTTCCGTTAAAAATTCTGCTCAGAGCCGGGTAAAGTATTCCTTTAACCAGTGATGATTTTCCTGATCCGCTGACTCCGGTTACGACAGTCAACACATTCAGGGGGAATTTGATATTGAATCCTTTAAGATTGTTTTCAGTTACACCTGTTAATTCAATATAGTTGTTCCATTTTTGCCGGCCGGACGGTACAGCAATTTTTTCCTTACCTGTAAGATATTTTGCTGTCATACTCTGTTCCTGGTTCAGCAGGCTGGTATGTTCGCCCTGAAAAACTATTTCTCCTCCGAGCCGGCCGGCAAGGGGGCCGATGTCTATAATCTGGTCAGATGCCCTCATTATATCTTCATCATGCTCAACTACAATAACCGTATTGCCTGCATCCTTCAACTGTCCGAGTACTTTTATCAGGAGCATGGTATCTCTCGGATGAAGTCCGATGCTGGGTTCATCAAGTATATAAAGAGAGCCTACAAGGTTACTCCCCAGGGTTGTCGCGAGTCTTATGCGCTGAGATTCTCCTCCCGACAGGGTTGAAGAAAGGCGATTAAGGGTAAGGTATCCAAGTCCCACATCAACCAGGAAGCCGGTTCTGCTTTGTATCTCTTTTATTATGCGGCCTGAAATCTCCTCATCATGTTTATCAAGTTTTATTGACCTGAAAAACTCAGCCAGATCTGTAACAGGCATCTTAACAAGGTCCTGTATTGATCTGCCTCCCACAAGCACCCGGGAAGATTCCTTTTTAAGTCTTGTTCCGTTACATTCATAACAGATGGTTCTTCCACGATATCTGGACAACATGACCCTGTACTGTATCTTGTAACTTTTCTTTTCAATATACTGGAAAAATTTATGTAATCCTTTGAACCATGAGTTACCTTTCCACAGCAGCTCACGTGATTCTTCACCAAGTTCATAGAAGGGCTTGTGCACAGGAAAGTCAAATTTTTCTGCATTAAAAATGAGTTTCTCTTTCCATTTCTTCATTTTTTCACCCCTCCAGCAGGCAATGGCATCATTATATACTGAAAGGCTCTTATCGGGTATTACAAGGTCTTCATCAATACCGATAATCTTCCCGTAACCTTCACAAAGGGGACATGCACCAAGCGGGTTGTTAAAGCTGAACATATGCACTGAAGGTTCTTCAAACTCTATCCCGTCGGCCTCGAATCTTGTAGAGAATACCAGCTCCGATTCTTTCCCGTCTTCCTGGATTTTAAGAAGACATTCACCATTACCTTCATAAAATGCAGTTTCTACCGAATCGGCTATCCTTGACCTGGTGGCTCCATCCCATGCAACCCTTAAACGATCGATAACTATTGAAAGATCGTCCTGGCTGTCAAGGTATTCGGGATTGTCAATCAGTTCCTCGATCTTCAATGTCCGGTTATTTGCATGTACCCGGGTAATGCCTTGTTGCAGCCTTATTTTAAGACTTCTGACAAGTAATTCCCGGGGAGGATTAGGAACCGGGGCAAGAATCAGAACTGTAGCGTTTTCAGACAATGTCAAAATATGGTTTACAACATCACTTACACTGTGCCGGGTTACCTCTTTCCCTGATACCGGCGAAATAGTCCTTCCGGTTCGTGCAAACAATAACTTTAAATAGTCATAGATCTCTGTTGAGGTTCCCACGGTAGAACGCGGATTATGGCTGTTAACCTTTTGTTCTATCGCAATTGCGGGCGGAATTCCTTTAATAAAGTCCACTTCCGGTTTGTCAATTTTTCCAAGAAATTGTCTTGCATATGATGACAGGCTTTCCACATATCTTCTTTGCCCCTCAGCATAAAGGGTGTCAAAAGCAAGTGAAGATTTGCCGGAACCAGATAAGCCTGTTATAACTATAAACTGATCGCGCGGGATAGTCAGATCAATATTCTTGAGATTATGCACCCTTGCACCTTTTATGACAATTTGCTTTTTATCCCCGACTTTACTTTCTGGCATAATTATTGTTTTATATATATTGTTGCAATAAATACAGGATTGGCTATGTTGCGATATTTCAGATTGTTAGGTGATAATAACGGGGTTGCAAGTTAGCAGTTTTCTTTTGTATTTAAAAATGCTTTGTAAACGGAATTTTTTTTCTTTCTTTGTAACATTGCAAAATGAAATAAATTGTATAACTTAAAATAACTGCTATCGAGAAAACTTATACCCGTTGAAATAATTTAAAATAGGAGGTAGATGTGGAAGCAAATAAAATGAGTGATCAGGAACTCATACAACAGTTTCTCTCGGGCGATAAGGCAGGAATTGAAATGCTGATTAACCGGCATAAATCAAAGGTTTACACTTATATACTACTGGTTGTGAAAAATCAGCAGCTTGCAGAGGATATATTTCAGGATACATTTATTAAAGTAATCCGTTCTCTTATAGACGGAAAATACAAGGATAACGGACGATTCGTTTCCTGGGTTATAAGAATTGCCCATAACCTTATAATCGACCATTTCCGTAAGGAAAAGCAGATTAATACTCTGTCGAACGATGATTACGAATCGGATATCTTTAATTCCAGGAAACTTTCAGATCAGAATATCGAAGATGTTCTTATTAAAGAACAGATTACAAGTGATGTAAGGCAGCTGATTGATGAATTGCCGGAAGAACAGAAGCAGGTAATATTGCTCAGGCATTATGGTGGTATGAGTTTCAAGGAGATTGCCGATCAGACTGATGTGAGCATAAACACTGCACTGGGCAGGATGAGGTACGCGCTGATTAACTTGCGTAAACTCATTGTACGTAAAAATATTAGCCTTACAATGAGTTGATTTTCACTGCCCTGTCAGGAATAGTGCGATTTAACTGAAAAGTTGGGAGATAGTAGGATAATAAATACTTCCAACTTTCGTTTTTTCAAAAAACAAAAGTTAATGTATGTTAAATCGCCTATGAAAAAAAGCTACCATTTTATTTACACGCTGGATGATCTGGCTGAAAGTGAACCAGAACTTCTGGAACCTGAAACCTGTTTTCCCGATGAAGGTGATACTTTCAGGGATGTAAGATCATTTCTCAATCAGCAAAATTTTGAGATAAGCAACAGCGTAATCAAAAGATTGCTTGAATTTGCCGGAAGACAGTACTTATAGCACTACCGGTTTGTTTTTCCGTGCTGTTTCCCACATATGAAATTTACATCATAGATCATTATCCTGGAATGAGTTTATGAAATTGATAGAATGGCATGCCACAAGCCCGGCCGTCTCTGTCCGCAACCTGCTTTTCCCAAGGCTGACCGGTTTAAATCTATTACGGATGGCAAGTTCCATTTCATTTAATTGAAAATCGCCTTCGGGACCGATCAGAATTAAAACATCGGATCCTTTGTCATACATTCGGCCAAGATGGTTTTCCGGCGGTTCACTTCCAGTTGCAATAAACCTGTTTCCTGAAAACTGCTGCTGAACAAGTTCAGGGAAAGTAGTCAGATGATCTATTTCCGGCAGCCAGGCTTTTAATGACTGCTTCATAGCTGCAACCATAACTTTGATAAGGCGTTCCTCTTTAATAATCCGTCTCTCAGAGTTTTTACATACCAGGGGTATTATCCTGTCTACACCGATCTCAATTGATTTTTCTATGAACCACTCGAATCTCTCAATGTTTTTGGTAGGAGCAATTGCAATCTGTAAACTGTAGTCTCTTTCTTTTTGCACCTCTGTCACATCAAGAATTCTTAATACACATTCATTCTTTCCTGGTTTTACAATACATGCTTTATATAAACTGCCTCTCCCGTTGGTAAGATAAATTGTGTCATTTTCAGATAGCCGGAGAACCCTGACGCAATGCGATGATTCAGTTTTATTCAGTACGAATGATTCTCCTTTGATTTCCGGATAGTAGAATAGATGCATTATAATTGTTATTTTAGAGTTGTAATGCTGGTGATGTTATTCCTTTATTTGTTATCTGCCGGTTTTTCTGCTAATTTAAATTTTTTATGAGTATAAAAATAGCATGTTTATCTGATACACACGGATATTTTGACAAGCGTCTGTCAAACTTCCTGAGCACTTGTGATGAGATCTGGCACGCGGGTGACATAGGGAGCCTGGCTGTTGCCGGCACGCTTGCTTCTATTAAGCCATTAAAGGCAGTATGCGGAAATATTGATGATTATGAAATGTGCCTAAGGTTTCCTGAACACCAGCGTTTTATGTGTGAGGGTGTTGATGTATGGATCACTCATATCGGAGGTTATCCGGGTAAATACCATCCTTCTGTAAAGCAGGATTTATTGCGGTCTCCTCCTCAATTATTTATCTGTGGACATTCCCATATACTGAAAGTCATGAATGACAAGCAGACCGGACTCCTTCATATTAATCCCGGAGCAGCGGGGATTTCGGGGTTGCACAAGGTACAGACTGCAGTCCGCTTTGTGATTGACAAACATGATATCGCCGATCTCGAAATAATTGAACTTAAGAGAGAAGTGAAAAAGCTATTCTAAAACGCTGGTGTCTCCTGTAATTACCTCTTCGCCGGTAACAGGCTGATCTGGTATTGGGACATTTTCAATACCCTGTGTATAATTATTATAGATTTTAAAGAACTGCTCCAGTTTGGAGTCAGATGCGATCATATATACATATCTCTCATTACCGCTTTCAGATGATCTTCTGTGTCTTAATGCGAGATTTTCGATAATATTTGTAAATCCGGGATTGGAGGAGTAAGCCTGCATTACACCCCGGGTATAACCAAAATAGTACCAGTTGTCCTTTTCAATTTCTATGTAAAGGTCAATATAATCACCTGATCTTCTTTTTGTTATTTCAAGATAGCCTGTGTATTTTTTATTTACCGGATGGCCGTCTATATATGCAATTCCAATTTCTCCGGCCGACTGGTATGATCGGCTCAGTTTATTCCAGTTGAGACTTACATCTGACAAAACAATGGTTTTGTTTAATTCTTCAGGTAAAACAGCTGGCTTATCTTCATTTTGTTTGGTTGTGAGGTATTGGTCAGCTCTTTCATTACCCAGCAATTCCTTGACCCCCCTGGTGAAGTACCAGGATGATGAATCCACACTCATTGCAGGAAGGCTGTCGGCATTTTGTGCCATTAGTGCCATTGCTTCAGCGGAAAAGAAAAAATCAAGGCTTATCATACCCTTGATGCTTGTTTCATTCAAATCTACTTTGTTTGTTGCCGATCCTGTGGCCTCTATTTCAAGTTGTCCGAGAGATATTCCAAGATCAAGCCTTCCTTCACCAGCTAAAATGCACTCCTCTGTATTAAATGTTAAGTAATTGCCTGGAATTTCCGGGTTCCTTAGCTTCTCAAGTGATGCAATCCTGTATTCGCCGGTGTGCGGTTCAAACCTCATGTAGCCGTCGGCCGACAGGATAAGCTTGTCAGCGTAATTTTTCCTTTCAGAAAAAAAGGCCGGATAGATATGTACTGAATCAGTTGCTACAAAAATACCTGAGTAGATATTGGTCCTTTCTTCCGAAAGCGGCTGTGACGGAACAGGGATAAGGACTTCCATAGGATCAATCTCATTTTCAAATGCCAGCCAGCTGTCTTTTATTCCTTCACATTCCTCTGAAATTTTGACAGCTCCGTTATATCTGAGGTGAGGCCTGGAAGATACCAGCTCTGCTTTACCGGAAAATCTGAATCTGGGACTCAGCATGAAATTCTCCGATTCGGCTATTTTACCTGATCCAACAGTTGTATTATTATCATCAACCCATAGAGAGTCAAAATGTATGGTTTGAGGCTCAGCCAGTTCATTTAAATAATCATAATCACCCGATCCATTGTAGCGATACCTGCCTTCTATTTTAAGTCCGGCATTATATATCTCATAGGTATGATCTCCGTTTTGTGTTACCAGCCGGGCCTCTTCTATTGGTGCAAGTTGGGCATTCCTGCTAATTAAAAGAGTTTCATCTACCGGGAAGATTGTGGCATCGGCAATATTCAGAAATTTTACCTGGCTGGCTGTAATCAGGTCATTATTGTAATCAAGCAGGATATGAGGAGAGATAAATCTAATCGAGTCCTGATTTTTTTCTGTAGAGATGTATTCTGCCCCGGTTAGCCCGGTAAGGGGATCTGTTGCCGTAGAGAAGAATTCCATTTGCCGCTTATCCATGTTCCATGAAAAGGTTTCCGGACTGCCTGTATAGCTGTTTGCAGGAAATGAGATCCTCCCGGCTTCAGGATATCTGGTGAAAGTCCCTTCACGTTTTTTCATATCTATAAATGAACCAAGGCTGGTTGCGGCGACAGAAACTGTATTTGCATCAGTACCCCTAAGAGTAAATTCGCTGTGGTCAGAAGTGAATGAATCAGCCCCAAACTGATGGCTTGCCGAAATTATCTCAGCCATATCAAGGCTTATCGTTCCCTCACCTGTTAAGCCTGAGGGTCTTATAAACAAATTGCCACTGATCTCAGCCTGGTCATCAAACAGCTGGAAGTTACTATCTGTTTGCCCTACAGACATCAGGTCTTCTTCAGGCAGCCAGTTTATTGGATTGTTTTTTGATCTTGCATCGGGGAATTGCGTGCCCGATATTTGTTTTGCCATCAAAAATTCATGCGTCATTGCATTCATTGAATCGGGCATGAACAAGAAATCTTCTGAATAAAAACTGGAAGTCATATAATCATATCTGCCACTTCCTCTTAATCCTTTATTACTCATCTTTACTGTATGGTGATATTTGCCCTTTCCCCCATATGCCGGCAATCCTCCTTCAGCAATATTATGAGTGATCCCGAGTGAATAATCATCCTGAAGTGTCAGAAGTTCTTCTATGTCGGGGAATATCCCTCCTGATATGAGTTTGCCCCGGAACCGGAGTTCATCATTGCTGAAAGTATTGAGGCTGTCCATGACAAATGGATAGAGCTCGTAATAGAAGTTGTCGGAACTGTAAACATTATTTTGAATATAAGGCTTTTCATAGAAGACATAGGAGTTTTCATTGCTGCTGAATCTGGGATAGTCGGGGTAATGCACCCTGCTTGATTTATTATCGGGCTTGTCTACCTGCAGCTCTCCTGTAACATTATTAATAAGGTTTTTTACATTGGTAAGTAGTGCCCTGCCATACATGTCTTTCTCTTCCAGTTGTGCACGAAGGCTTATTGAGTCGACGTTCTGGAGGTTAATTGTAAATTTGTCATAATTAAAGGCAAAATTATTTCCGAAAAAACTGAGATTTCCTGCGTTGATAGTACCGTCAAACAGGAAATTTCTGTTTTTCTTGATTGTAACCGTATTATCTTTTGGGTAGATATTCACGTTCTGGCTGTTGCTTATAAAGACCCTTGGAATCCCGTTAATTTTCATGTCGAAAGTTCCCAGGTCGATAGTGGCATTTTCCTGGGGGGCATTTGTTGTTGATGTAAAATTAATTACATCGTAGTCAATTCTCTGTATATTGGCCAGCAGGTAATCATATAACCTTCTCCTGATACGGACAAGATCAGTGTCAGTATCATAAAAAATAAATCCCTGGAGAGATAGCTCAAGCAGTTGATGGCGAACACCTGAAACTGGTCGTTTCAGATATCGTGCATAAGCTTCTGCAGAAAATGTCTCAGAGCCGTAATTTTCTGAAAATTTTCGAAGGACAAGCAAAGGGTGACCGGTATCCATGCCCTGAAGTCTCTGGTACTGATTACGATCGAAAAAGTTCAGCGATTCAAAATTAGCATTGCCTATTGAACCTGCCCGTGGCATTGTAAGCCGTATCTCATTGTCGTCTATAGTCCACAGCAACCTTGCAAAGGTCATATCTACCTGGTGAAACTGATTGTCCCACGGACTCTGGGAAATTACCTTCTGATTCTGGTTTAGTGAAAGTTCCCTCGTATTTTCGACGTAGTTTAGATGCAGGTCAGGATGAAACACTGAATCATTTTCAAAGTACATAACGATTGATGCACTGACCGAACTTGTTCCCTGGGGCCTGAATACGAAATGACCCGATTCAGCAACCAGGAGTTTTTCTCCCTCACGGTAAAAGATCAGCCTGGCATTCCCCTGCTCACCTCCTGAGCCAATAAGTTTGGCCCCCTGCATGCTCAGTCCGCCCTCATAGTCAACCATTCTGTATATCTCTTTTATAATAAATTCCTGTCTGTATGATTTAAATCCAGGATAATTTACTTCGCTGTTCTTTCCTGTAGTCAGTACCCTGTCTTCAAGCTTACCGCTTATGGGTGTGCTGATATAACGGTTGAAATAAAAACTTGCCGAATCGGCATGATAATCTGACCTGTTGAGGTCTATAGTATAGCTTGACAGGGTGGCATAGGCTTCTTCTTCAGCAAGCCCTGCCCTTTCCCAGGTTACCCGGCCTCCTTCTCCTTTCCATATTCCTGAAAGAGGATAAAGACTTCCGCTCGTATTGTATATTGTCAGTGTGTCGATATGGTTAAAGCCTTTAAGATCAAATAGATCAAAATCTATTCTAAGGGAATCGTCAAAAACATATCTGAATCCGGAACTGCCACTCCATGTTGCAGCATTGGTCACTTTCAGATTGTTGTTCGAGATCAACTGGATTGTACCAAGTATGAAATCATTTGTCTTTTGAAGTGAAAGAGAATTGTTGATTAATATATCATCAAATGCCTGTTCCCATACCGGGTAATGAGCCCTTCCGGGATCATTCTCAAGAAAGCAGGAAAGCATTTCAATATAATTTATAAGGTGGGGGTAGGGCCTTGCATTCCTTCCAATCAGATGGTTAAAGGCTTTAATGATCATCTGCATTTCGGAGTTGCTGAATAATAATGAATCCCACTGAAGAGAAAACTCAGTCAGCCGGACTGTCTGCTGGTCTGACAGGTTTGTACCCATAAACCGGGTCAACTCTCCGGTAAACAGCTCAGTATCATCAGTCAGCCGGCGATCCCGCTGGGCATAAAGATCAGGGTGCGAAAACAAAGCAAGTGTCAGGAATATTATTAATAGTAGTGGTCTCCTCATACAGTGCTATTTAGTTTCAGGCTTACTGAAAACACACATCACCCATTCAAGTTTTGAAGACGTCGACTGAAGCAGGAAGCCTTCGGTAGTTGCCTTATCAATTATCATTTGTGCGTCGTCCCTTATTATTCCACTTAATATCAGTAAACCGCCTTGTTTCAATTCCCTGTAGAAGGTTGCCATACTCTCCAAAAGTACAGGTCTGTTAATATTTGCCGTTATCATATCCGGTTCCTTACCTGCAATGGTTTCAGTTCCTCCCAGATGCACCCTGGCATTTCGGGCATTATTCCTCCCGATGTTTTCAATAGTGTTTTGAACGGCATCGGGGTCATTGTCTGCCATCTCTACATTGGCAGCCCCTCTTTTGCAGGCCAGAATGCCAAGTATGCCGGAACCACAACCCATATCAAATAATTTAATGTCTTTCAGATCTGACCCAAGGAGATATTCTGCAATCATTGCAGTTGTAGGATGGTGGCCAGTGCCAAAAGCCATTTTAGGCTCGATTATAAGCTCGAAGGGAAATTCATCCTGTGGTGGGTGGAAAGGGGCACGTATCAGGCATACTTTCCCAATAACTACCGGACTAAAATTCCTCTCCCATTCTTCGTTCCAGTTTTTATTCATCACCTTTTTGTGTTCATATCCTATTTTAAAGGACTTGACAATATCAAGGTCGCAGACAGCTTTTTCGGAAAAGAGGTCTTTATCAATATATGCGGTAAGAATCTCATTATCGTCTATAAAGCCATTATAGCCAAGATTTAGCAAAGCGGCTGTGAGAATATCTCTTACCTCTGGATCCTGTCCGGAGATAAAACAGTTAAGTTCAATATAATCAGGCTTCTTGTTGATGATATCAGGATTTTAATTTTATAATATTTAAAGGACGATAACTTTTTAATTAAAAAACGCCCCCGGAAAACCGGCGACGTTTTTATTGTCAAAGCTTTAACCCCCGGTTTATATTTGGGGTTATACGCCAATAATCAAAAAATGTTATCAAAATGAACGGGCAATTGCAAGAAAATCGTCCGCATTAAGGGCGGCTCCACCAATTAGTCCCCCATCTACATCAGCATTCTGAAACAATTCTTTTGCATTCGATGGTTTGCAGCTTCCTCCGTAAAGTATAGTTGTGTTCTCAGCGATATCGCTGTTATACATTTCCTTTATAAGGTTTCTGATATAATGGTGCATTTCCTGAGCTTGTTCGGCAGAAGCTGTTTTTCCTGTTCCAATTGCCCAGACTGGTTCGTATGCAATGATTATTTTTGTAAAATCGCTGGCAGAAATGTCAGCCAGACCCTGTTCAACCTGCTTTTTGACAACCTCGGTATATATTCCTTTTTCACGCTCGTGAAGATTCTCCCCACAGCAGAAAATAGGAGACAATCCTTTAGCTATAGCTATCCTTGTCTTTTTGTTAAGCTCCTGATCGGACTCCTTATAAAACATCCTCCGCTCGGAATGTCCGATAATTACATAACCGGCACCTGCTGATACCAGCATTCCGGCTGATACCTCACCGGTATATGCGCCTGATTCTTCTGTAGCACAATTCTGGGCTGCAAGGCCTATATTCCCGGGCAGAATATCTTTAATGAGCATCAGGTGGGTAAACGGAGGGGCAAGGATTAGCGAAACATTATCAGGCAGTCCGTCTCCTGCTCCCTTAGCAACCGCTTCAGCCAGCTTTAGGCCCTCATTCGGGTTTGTGTTCATTTTCCAGTTACCTGCAACAATTTTTCTTCTCATGACATTGGTTTTTTTCTGTTATTTGGAGTTATTCATTACCAGCCGCTAAAATACGATTTTTTTCCGGAAGGTATAAGTGATTTTATTATGTACCGGACTGTATTGAATTATCCGGTGATACTTCATTTCGAGGTGTGGCTAACCGCAACCTTATTAGTTTTAAGGCTGTCAGTAAAAGAAGGCCTGCGAGCAGAAAACCTTTGGTGATCAGGCTTCTTTTTGCATCCTGATGTTGCCCGGCCGACCAGGACAGGAGATTCTCAGTTAATTCTTCGGGTTGTGGTATATTCCTGTGGTGCCATTTTCCGAGAATTGTGCCCTCCTTGAGCAGAACAAGTCCGGGATTACTTCGTATTACTGTTTTCAAAGTAATTTCATCGGAGTAAAAGAATTCATATGATGCATCTGTTCTCTGTGCAAAATCTTTTATTACTGGTTCCGGACTGCCGGTAAGACATATAAAATTGACGTTATTTCCGGCCGACCAGTTTGCGAGCCTGTTAAATCCTGCAATGTTTTTCTCTGAGGTTTTGTCAAGGTCATAAGCAATTAACAGGAAAGTATAACCCTGATCATAAAGTATATCGTAAGTATAGTCATTCCCGTCATTTACCGATTCAATAAAGAAATTTGATATTGGTGGCTCGTAACCTTTTGTTATCAGCGTACTCTCAGTACTCACCCATTCCCAGCTTGAATCAGGCAGGCTATCAACGGTAAATGACCGGGTAATTCCATCTTTCCGGTAAAAAAGTGTAATCTCATACTCATCTCCAGGTGCATCAGGAGGGATGCTCATTTTTTCCACTATGTTTGTGCCGGTATTAAATGGCCGGAAGTCAAAAACCGGCAAATTCAGATAAGAATATGCTGTGATACCAAGGATTATGAAAATAAAGCCTGCAAGGGCAGTCCACTCCATGAGCTTTTTCCCGAAAAACAGTTTGAACTTTTTCCGGTTGAAAAAAAGATAAATTACAAAAACCATTAACACTAAATTTTTCCAGAAAGTTTCCCAGTTGGTCAGGATGAGGGCATCACCAAAACACCCGCAATCCGACACAGGGTCCAGCAGTGCTATTATCAGAGTCAGAATGGTGAAAAAAACCATAAAGATCAGTATCGCCCATGAGGCAAGTATCATGTGCACACCAGAGATTAATAATATGCCAATAAGCATCTCGGCTGAAGATAGCAGAATAGAAAAAGCAAGTGCAAATGGCTCAATGTATCCGAGATTAAATGCTGCGAAATAATCGGTAAACTTATAGGCTGACCCCAGTGGATCTATTCCCTTGACGAATCCGGAATAAACAAAGACAATTCCTGCAATTAACCTGGAAAAATGCAGCATAAATCCCGGAAGTTTTTGACCTGGCATATTGAGTAGATTTTTCTTATTCACAAGTATTAAGTTTTATAATTAAGAAACATTAGTTACAATAAATTATTATTTTCCAGCAGTCTGACTATCCGTCTGAAAATATCATCCGGCTCACACATTGTATGATTCTCATTATAGCAGGGAATGAGACTCAGGCTTGCTTCAGCTTCAGCCTGATCAAGGTAGACCTCTCTGACTTTTTTCTGGAAATCAAGGTCAGCTTCGTGGATATCAGGTTTTCCGTTCAGGTAATCTCTCTCATCTCCTGAGCGGTTACCACTCAGTTTTTCGCTGGTAAACTCAAAAGGGACATCAAGAAAAATATTGAGATCGGGCCTTGGTAACCCATACTGAATATACTCCAGCTGGAATATCCATTCTTTCAGGGCCTGTTTCTCTTTTGCTGAATCCAGCTTCGCACACTGAAAAGCAACATTTGACATGACGTACCTGTCGGCGAGCAACAGATGGCCCTTATCGAGCCAGTCTAGCATACTGCTTTTTGCATCATGCCTGTCTGCCGCATAGATCAATGATACAAGGTAAGGGTCGACATCTTCTATTTTTCCAAGTTCACCACGAAGGAACCTTGATATTAAATCGCCAAATATTCCCGATCCGGTGCGGGGGAAATGCAGGTATTTATATATTATACTTTTTTTATCAAGATAATCGCGGAGAAGCTTAATCTGTGTTGATTTGCCTGAGCCGTCAAGGCCCTCTATGACAAGAAACGCCATTATGGATATTATTTTTTTAGGTAAGTTGCAAATGTAAATGAATTTCCCATTAACTGAAAATCCATAAAGGATAAAGACATTGCATGGGTAATCGACCTTCAGGTCAAATTTTTTTATCCGAAATTACATAAAGACGGATGAAAAAAATTTTATTGGAAAGCGAAGCGGCTCCTCATTTGTAAAATACAGAACAAAGCAAACTATGTAGCACGAGGAAACATCAAATTCTCCTGCCAATTGATTATATTCGTAAAATATAAATGCCAGTCACTTTTAGTATAGTCACAGGTCCGGAAAGTGCAGCAGGTCAGCCGGTAAACCGGAGGACGCCATAACAGCCCAGGCTTTTGCATCCGGACATACTGAAACAGAATGCCGGCGTTTAAAATATGCTATGATTATAATATGGATCCTTTTTTCAGGAAACGCAGTTTAAATATACGTGGTAAACTTTATGACCTTACTGAACCACTGGTAATGGGTATTCTTAATTATACTCCTGATTCTTTTTATGATGGCGGCAGGTATGCTTTGCCTGCGGAGGTAACCGGCAGGGTTGACAGGATGATCAGAGAAGGGGTTGATATTATTGACGTTGGTGCCGTTTCATCCCGGCCGGGAGCCAATGATATTTCAGAATCAGAAGAGACAGACAGGCTTTCAGCAGTTATGGGTATAATACGTGAAAAATACCCGGATGTCCTGATTTCCCTTGATACTTTCAGGGCAGGAGTTGTTAAAAGGATTAATAATGAGTACAGGGTTGACATGATAAATGACATTTCCGCCGGCAATCTTGATCAGAAAATGCTTGAAACGGTTTCTGATCTACAGATTCCATACGTTGCCATGCATATGCAGGGTACCCCCCGGACTATGCAGGAAGAACCGCGTTATGGCAATGTGGTGAATGAAATTTTAAAATATTTTGCATACCGGGTAAACCTTATGAGAAAACTGGGGATCAAAGATATAATTATTGATCCTGGATTTGGCTTCGGAAAGAACACTGAACATAATTACCAGCTTGCGGGACGTTTGGAGGTGTTGGGTATGCTTGAACTGCCCCTCCTTGCAGGATTCTCGAGAAAGTCAATGATATGTAAAGTTTTAAAAGTAAATCCCTCTGATGCTTTAACGGGGACAGTCGTCCTTAATGCCATTGCGCTGCTCAAAGGGGCTGCCATAATTCGGGTACACGATGTCAGGGAGGCAAGGGAAACATTGAAAATTTCTGCAATGTTGAAGAAAGTTGCCGGCGAAGAGGTGATTCCTGTAAGGAGCCACATGGACAATTAAAAGTAACGACCGTAAATCAGTGAGGTTTTTGTTTAATCTGATAATATAAATTATTAAATTGCTGCATGATCAGTCTTTTTATAAGCATCCGGATTCTTGATGTATTTGATATAATATTAACTGCACTAATCTTCTACCAGGTTTATCGACTGATAAGGGGTACAATTGCAATAAATATATTTATTGGCATATTTTCAGTCTACCTGTTATGGCTCCTGGTCAGGGCACTTAATATGCAGTTGCTCGGATCGATACTGGGTCAGTTTATAGGGGTTGGTGTGATTGCCCTTATAATTGTTTTTCAGCAGGAGATAAGACGCTTTCTAATACTCCTTGGAACAAGGTATATATCCAACCGTACTTTTTCCATTGAGAAACTGTTCTCATCAGTAAGTGGAAGCAGGCCTAAAATCCGCATAAATTCACTGGTAAAATCGTTTAAGAAACTTGCCAACAGGAAGATTGGGGCACTTATTGTAATAGCCCGCAAGTCGGAACTTGAAACATATGCCCAGACAGGAGATACCCTCGATGCGATAACGTCAAGCAGGCTTATTGAAAGCATATTTTGCAAGGAAAGTCCGCTACATGATGGTGCTGTTATTATTATAGGTGATAAGATTCATGCTGCAAGATGTGTCCTGCCTGTTTCCGAAACAATTAACCTGCCTCCGGAATTCGGGATGAGACACAGGGCTGCACTGGGTATGTCAGAACAGACCGATGCTGTAGTTGTTGTGATCTCTGAGGAAACCGGGAATATATCCATTACAGATGGCGGTAAATTTTTGCCGGGATTGACTCTCCGGGAACTGACAGATTACCTGGAGAAAGAATTTATTAACGATCCGTATGTGAGTGAATTTACCTGATCTTGCTATATTTCTTACCAGGATAAATGCTGAGAGCTGATTGTATAACTTAAACTTGTCTTAACTGCTCCTCCTTTTAAAGAGGAAGTTGGCTTTTGATTCTTCATTCCGGACAAGCCTTTCGATATTCTTCTGATGCGTAAAAAGCAACAATACGAAAATGATGAGTGAAAAAATTACCAGCGATGAGGTTGTGGTATTGAAGACTACAATAACGAGTACAGGGAAGGAGAGGCCTGCAATCATAGAACTCAGTGAAACATATTTGGTTAATATCAGGGTGAAAAGAAATACCCCTATGCAGATCAATGTTGAAATCGGGTCAATAGCAAGAATTACTCCCAGAAGTGTGGCAACACCTTTACCCCCACGGAAATTGGCAAATACCGGGAATATATGGCCAATTATGACTGCAAGGCCAAGCAGGAGCTGAAAATTGATGTAATCTCCGGTTTCAGGTATATAGTAAAAAGTAAGGTAGATCATCTTTACTGCGAGAAATCCCTTTAGTATGTCAAGCACGAGAACCGGCAGTCCGGCCTTGTAACCAAGCACACGGATAGCATTCGTACTGCCCGCATTTTTACTGCCGTGATTACGCACGTCGGTGTTGAAGAAATATCTTCCTATCCAGACAGCATTAGGGATCGACCCAAGTAAATAGGCGAAAAACAAAATCACAACATTCCACAACCAAGGCATAAAGAGCTAATTTTTTATATTACCGGTACTTCAATACTGTCCCGAAAAATCTGTACGAAGTTCAACAAATACTTTGACTTTTCCAAAACCAGCCTTTTCATTTTTCAGGATGACAAGTATAAGGCATTGACACTCACTATACTTATAAACAGATGGGGGGCAGGAAGGTTCAATTATGGGATTATTTATATATTATCTTTCGTAAAACCTTGAAATAGCATTAGTTAGCTGCATGGTCTCAATTAAAAATCCATCATGTCCGTATATAGATTCCAGTGCGCTGAATGTTGCACCAGGAATATGTTCGGTGAGATACAGCTGCTCATGTACCGGGAACAGGTAATCTGTTGTAATGCCTATTACCAGGGTTTTAGCCCTGATTTTTCTGAGTGTTTTTTCTGTTCCTTCTCTCTTACGGCCAATGTTATGAGAATCCAGCGCATTTAAAAGCCTCATATAAGAATAGGCATTAAACCGTTTGATTAGCTTTTCGCCCTGGTATTTCTGATAGCTCATTGCCTTGAAGCCCGAAACCTTATCATCACTTTCCTCAGACTGGGTAGTTACATAAGTCTGGTAATTCCTGTAACTAAGAAGGGCAATTGAGCGTGCAGCAATTAGTCCGCGCAACCCCGCATCAGGCCGGTTTTCACTCCATGTTTCATCTGCTTCTATTGCCAGGCGTTGTGACTGACTGAATGCTATGCTCCACGGAGATGCCTTGGCATGATTGGCAATACATATAAGATGTTTGTGAAGTCCGGGTTGCATAATGGTCCACTCCAATGCCTGATGACCTCCGGTTGAACCACCAAGTACCGTATGTATTTTTTCAATACCCAGGTGTTTTCGCAGCAACTCATGGGCATTGGCCATGTCGCGTATTGATATCTGGGGGAAACTGTGAAACCATGGCTTCCCGGTGCGTGGATCAATGCTCAGTGGTCCGGTTGACCCATAACAGGAACCGATCTTATTTGCACATACTATGAAATAATCATCGGGATTAAAAAGGCATTTATCGCCGAACAATCCCTTCCACCAGTCAAATACATCAGAGTTTGCAGTAAATGCATGACATACCCAGACTACATTGTCCTTCTTCTCATTCAGTTTCCCGAAGGTGTGATAGGCAATCTCAATACCGGGAAGTGATTCTCCCGATTCAAGCCGGAATGTTTCTTTGTGGTGGTAAATATGAAGATTGGTGGGCGACATTTTTTTGTGTTCAAAAATAGTGTAAAGATTTTTAAAACAAAACGTACATTTCTCCTGTAAATAACAAGAAGCCAAAATTTTGTTTAGAAAATTACAAAATTTTGACTTACAGGAGGAACCGCTTCGCTTTAACTTGTATAATTTATTAAACGCAACCCATGCATAATGTAATCATCAAACCATTGTGCGGGAACCTTGTATTTCAATTCGTTGATTCCTCATGCTATATAATATTCTTTGTTCTTTATTTTACTAATGAGGAATTAACTTATATTATTCATAAATCGCAATTAATACATAACTAAAATTATCAAACCATTAGACGGTAACCCTGTTTTTCAATTCGTTGAATCCTCATGCCTTATTTAGTTCTTTGGTCTATACATGAATGATGAGGATTTCCCATGAAATTTTTTCATCCGTTTGTGTGTAATTTCGGATAAAAAAATTTGACCTGAAGGTCGATTACCCATGCAATGTCCTGATCTCTGAATGATTTTCAGTTGATGGGAAATTCATGTACATTTGTATATGCCCAAAGATAAGCTATTATTGTATTCGCCTGTGGCTGGTCCGAGGCTGACCTATATAGCCGGCCACCTGGCATCGGCGATTCTGGGTGTTGATATTTTTTTTACCGAAAATATTCACGAAGCCCGTTCATCAGGAATTCCGCTTATCAATTACGGTCCACTTGAAATACCAGGGGCAGTTAATATAATCCCTCACGGGTTACTTGAAGAAACCGGCATTTGCAGGCAAAAGACTGAACCCGGCAGCGTGGGAAATGTTCCTGTAATCTTTTGCAATGAGAACTGCAACGATATCCGTTTTGATGTTTTTGCTGCATCATTTTACATGATCAGCAGATATGAAGAATATCTTCCATTCCGTAAAGATGTTCACGGGAGATTCCCATTTACAGAAAGCATCGTATCCGGTTCTCTCCCTTCTGACCTTCCCCTGGTTGAATTGTGGGGTTCATTGCTGAAAAATTCTATTCTTATAAAATATCCCCGGCTTTCTTTCCAGGAAAGAACTTATAAATTTATACCTACTATTGATATCGATATCCCCTGGGCATACAGTAACAGGGGATTCCTGCGTACTTCCGGAGGTTTTTTGCGGTCTCTTCTCACAGCTGATACCGACTCTTTAAGATCACGATTTAATGTTTTGTTCAGGGGGGAAAAAGATCCCTTTGATACTTTTGAAAAAATTGAAAAGATACATTCACAATTCGGCTTGTCGCCGGTTTATTTTTTTTCTGTTGGATCCTGGGGGAGATATGATAAAAATGTTTCTGCCGGAAATACTATATATCGTGAGCTGATCTCATCAATATCCAAAAAATATGATACAGGCGTTCATCCGTCATACAGTTCATTTGATTATCCTGATAATTTAAAAAATGAGATCAATGAGTTTGCCGTGATTACCGGCTCACCTGCCATCAGAAGCAGACAACATTTTCTCAGGCTGCAGCTGCCGGAGAGTTATCGTCTTTTGAAAAAACATGGTGTCTGCGAGGATTATACCATGGGCTGGGCAGAGTCTGCTGGTTTCCGGGCAGGAACATGTAATCCATTTTTGTTCTATGATCTTGAAAAAGAATCAGTGAGCCCGCTAAAGATATTCCCTTTTCAGATAATGGACGGAAGTATGCGGGATTATATGGACCTTGGTCCTGAACAGGCATCAGAGCTTGCATGCAGAATTGCAGGAAAAATCAAGGAGGTTAACGGAACACTTATTACATTGTGGCACAATGAAACTTTTTCCGGAATTCAGAGATGGAAGAACTGGGACAGTGTTTACCTTGATATTCTCAATTATATGAGTTAATGGAGGAACAAATTAAGTATATTCACAATAAGCAGATAGACAGGGATAAATGGGACAAGTACATTAAAAGTTCTTTTAACGGGAGAATTTATGCAACCTCTTTTTTCCTGGATATATTCTCCCCTGGCTGGGATGCCATGGTTATTGACGAAGGGAGGGCCTGTATGCCGGTTACCAGGAACAGCAAATATGGTATAGCATATGTTAGTCAGCCAATATTTTTGCAACAACTGGGGTGTTTTTTTGCAGACAGGGCTTATTCCGCCTTTCTCCCTTATTTTATAAGTAAGCTTGCGGGTTCCTGCAGGTTTATTGACATTGCAATGAATGAGACTAACGAACTTAATTTAACGTCGCCGGACCGGAGGGTGCGTAATATGAATAATTTTATTCTGAACCTTGACATCTCATATACATCACTTTATAATAATTACAATACTAATACGAAGAGAAATATTTCCAGTGCCCGGCTTCACTGTCCAGCGACCCCGGAAAATCCATCTCCTGCAGAAATTGTTGGTTTATTCATTAAGAATAATAAGAGACGTTACCCCGGAATAAGAAGTATTAATTATAAAAGGCTTCAGACTATTCTTGAAAAGGGCATGGATAGAGATCTTGTTATTATAAAATCATGCTATTCGGGGAATGGCAAATTAATTGCAGCTGCCTGCTTTCTAAGAGATTTTAACCGCGACATTTTCTTCTTTTCAGTGAACACTCCCGAAGGAAGGAGAAAAGGTTCAATGTTCATGATCGTAGATGATTTTATAAAGGAAAATGCCGGCAGCAACAAAGCACTTGACTTCAATGGCTCCATGGATCCGGGGGTAGCACGTTTTTACAGGGGATTTGGTTCATCAGTGCAGACATACCAGCGGCTTTACATCAACAATCTTCCATTCCCTCTGAGACTATTAAAAAGTTCGCCTGACACCGGTTGAACAAACACAACCGTATTCATTCCCTCAGACTGTTAAAATCAATCTCAGCGGCATGATTTACTTCAATGGTTTTACCTTTTTCGCATTTTAAGGTACGGGAATGGAATTTCTTCAGCAGAGGATAATTATGTGTAGCCATGACAACCGCCCTTCCCGAACTGCTTATCTCAAGAAGCAGCTTCATTATCTCTTCTGATGTTTCGGGGTCAAGGTTTCCGGTGGGCTCATCGGCAAGGATTATATCAGGGTTGTTAAGCAGTGCTCTTGCTATTACAACCCTCTGCTGTTCACCGCCTGAGATCTGGTGTGGCATTTTATAACCTTTATAATTCAGGTCGACCTTTTCAAGAACCTCAACTATACGGTCATTAATATCCTTCTTGCTTTTCCAGCCTGTTGCGCGAAGTACAAATGCCAGATTTTCATAAATATTCCGGTCACTCAGCAACTGGAAATCCTGGAATACAATTCCGAGTTTCCTTCTTAAGAAAGGGACATGTCTTTTTTTTATTTTAGTCAGGTTAAAACCGGCCACTATAGCTTCGCCCGATTTTAAAGGCAGTTCAGCATTGAGAGTTCTTATTATGCTGGTTTTGCCACTTCCAACCTTGCCAATTATGTAAACAAATTCACCCTTGCTTACAGTGAAGGAAACATCTGAAAGGATAAGGTTATCTCCCTGAAAGATATTTGCCTTATTTATATCAATTATAATATCGAGTGACATATATGTTTAAAAAGAATAATATAGTTTAACTAACAAAAGAAGTGATATAAATATTGGCTATCCCTGAAATTTTTATTTTCCGGAAAAATCAGACAGGTCATTGTTGGCCATGCTTTCACTTTAGCTGCTAAAATAGCTATTTTTTGGGAGGAAGAGCAGAATAAAACAGTAAAAAATCAGTTATTGTTAATTAAAAAAGCTATACTTATCGAAGACTAAGTATCATTTTATAGTTACATTTGCCACAAATTCAATATATGGATATATGACAAGTTTTGCCGGTTCTAAATTGTTGGCAGTATTCTTCTTTCTTGTTTTTTTTACCTCTGTCAGCGGACAAAAATCAATGATTCATGATAATGAAGATCTGCATTATACAAGAGCCATGGATCTCTTTCAAAAAGAGAAATATGGTGCAGCACAAAAACACTTCCAGAGAGCTATTGAGGAATATGGCACATCCGGTAACATTTACAGGGTAAATGCAGAATACTATTCTGCACTTTGTGCCATAGAACTCTTCAATGATGATGCCGAATATCAGATGATCCGATTTGTCGGAAGAAATCCCGAGAGTATACACCTTAATGATGCTCATTTCCATCTTGGCCGTCTGTATTACCGGAAAAGGAATTACCGGAAGTCGGCCGACTGGCTTGAGGCCACCAATCATCAGCATCTTAATGCAGACCTGCGTGACGAATATTTCTTTATGCTCGGTTACGGTCACTTTCAGAGAAATGACCATGAAAAAGCTTCCAGGGCATTCTTTGTTATACAGAATAACGATTCACCTTATGCAGCGCCAGCCCGTTACTACTACTCACATATTGCCTATACCGAGAATAACCTGGAAACTGCCCTGAAAGGATTCCTGAGTCTCACGGAAGATGAATCTTTCGCCGGACTTGTTCCATATTACGTGATCCAGATATATTACCTGCAGAGAAAATATAACGAGGTAATTGCCAGCGGCCCTGAACTTCTTGAGGTTGCTGTTTCCAGAAGAGTGCCTGAGATTGCAAGGCTCATAGGTGAATCATATTACCGTTTAAGGCAGTATGAAGAAGCAATCTACTACCTTGAAATGTATACAGATAACAATCCGGCAATAACCAGGGAGGACCGGTATCAGCTGGGTTACTGCTATTACCATACCGGCAGGTATGAAGAAGCTGCAGCTATGTTTGAACGGGTAGGGGGAAGGGATGACCAGTTAAGTCAGAATACCAATTACCATCTGGCCGATTGTTATATCAAAACAGGTGATAAACAGAAAGCCAGAATGGCCTTTTCGGCTGCGGCGCGCACAGATTTCGACAGGACTATCCAGGAAGATGCCCTGTTTAATTATTCACTTATCACCTTTGAAATTGCTTATTCTCCATTTAATGAAGCAATAAACAGTCTTAACAGGTTTATAGAACTCTTTCCAACATCAAGAAGGATAGATGAGGCATATAACTACCTTGTGATGGCTTATATGAATACCCGCAATTATCGGGAGGCACTTGCATCAATCGAAAGAATAAAGGTTCCTACAAATGATATAAGAAGGGCATACCAGCGTGTTGCCTATTTTCGGGGACTGGAACTTTACAGTAATCTTCGGTTTGAAGATGCTGTAGCTGCTTTTGATCTTTCATTGCAAAATGCACAGTTCAATCCTGAAATTGCTGCACAGTCTTATTACTGGAAGGGCGAATCATTGTTCCGCCTAAACAGGTACAGTGACGCGATCACAAATTATAACAGATTTATGCTCTCTCCGGGTGCCTTTGAACTTGAGGAGTATAATATATCCCATTACAACATGGGATACGCATATTACAGAAGCCGCGATTTTACCAATGCAGTTTCCTGGTTCAGAAGATATATTAATGTTACACGGAATGCTCCTTCAAGAATGGCCGGGGATGCCCTGAACCGGATTGGTGATTCGTATTTTATCCTGTCACAGTATCAGAATGCTGTAGAGTATTATGACAGGTCAATAGCTATTGGTATGGCCGGAAAGGACTACGCCATGTACCAGAAAGCTGCCGCATCAGGACTCATGAACCGTGTAAATGAAAAGATCGCTGTTCTGGACAGATTGCTCAGGGAGCATCCAAATTCTACCTATTATACCGACGCACTTTTTGAAATGGGAAATGCACACATGGCAGCCCGATCACCCGAAAGAGCTATCCCCTATTATAATAAACTGGTTGATGAATACCCAACAAGCAGCTTCGTGAGTGCTTCTCTCTTGCAACTCGGACTGATAGACTATAACCGGAATCGTAACAAGGAAGCCATAGCCTATTACAAAAAGGTAACAGAGGGTTTCCCTGGCACACCTGAATCAAGGTCGGCACTGGCCGGACTTAGGAATATTTATCTTGATATGAACGATGTTGATTCATACGTTGCCTATACCAGGACCCTCGGGGGGCATGCCAGTGTAACAATATCGGAACAGGATTCCCTAACCTTTATAGCTGCCCAGAATCTTTATATGGCAGGTGACTGCAGCCGTGCAACAGAGAGTTTTGCCAGGTATATCCAGCAATTCAGAAATGGGAGTTTTATCCTTAATGCACATTTTTATAAGGCGGACTGCCATCACAGGAATGGTGAATATAAAGAAGCGCTGGCATCATATAATTTTGTGAATAATATGTTCAGGAACACATTTACCGAACAGTCACTCTATGGCGCAGCATCAATCAATTACGAAAGCGGTAATTACAAGGATGCGCTGGCGAATTTTGAAGAACTGGAGCGTATGGCAGAACTTAGTTCAAACCTTTTGTTCGCCAGGACAGGGCAGATGCGCTGTAATGTTATTCTGAACAACCATCAGGAGACGATAAACTCGGCTTCAAAACTACTTACAACAGAAAATCTTCCGCAGGAAATAAAGCGGGAGGCTCATTACAATATGGGCAAAGCCTTTTTGGCAATGCAGTCTCCCGATAAAGCGATGAATGAATTCCAGAACGTTGCACATGAGGTAACCAGTCTTGAAGGTGCAGAGGCCAAATACAGAATTGCTGAGATTTATCATCAGCAGGGAAAAAATGAAGAAGCCGAACAGGAAGTATACAGCCTGGTATCAATGAATACACCCCATCAGTACTGGATGGCCAGATCCTTTATTCTCCTGGCAGATATTTATGTGAATATGGGCGATGATTTTCAGGCCCGGCATACTTTACAGAGTGTTCTCGATAACTATGACATTAGCGGCGACGGCATTGTTGCCGATGCCCGAAGCAGGCTGGTTGACTTAGAAAAACGTGAGGCCACCATACCCGAAAGAGATGAGGAGGAAACTGAAATCAGGATTAGAAATCAATAAACTGGACAATTCAATTACCGGCACAATGAATTATTATAATATTTTTATGAACTATCGCAGACTGGCTTTTATGTCATGTGCAATGTTCCTGATTATGACTTCCGGAATATTTGCCCAGGATGGCATTGAAAAGGAGGTTATAGTTGTCAGGACTTTTGAACCGACTGTTGCTGATGCACCAAAGATAAACCTTCTGCCTTCCCTCACCGATACAATAAGTGTTAAACCAGTATTCAGCTATAACATTCTGCCCATACCCCTGGCATCAGATTTTGATGTTGAACCTATTACCCCAGCACGTATGTCGGGTGAAACGGTATCAAAACTCTATGGCAGTTACCTGAAACTTGGTGTTGGCAGCTATGTGACGCCTTATGCCGAACTCAGCGTTAACAGTCTGCGACATAACAAGTATTCGGGAGGCTTTTATGTAAAACACCTCTCTTCCCAGGGCAATGTCCGGCTTGAGAACCAGGAAAAGGCATTTTCACAATTTGCTGACAATGAAATGCTGTTTTACGGAAAACGCATGGGCCGGTCAAGTACATTATCAGCAAATACGGGAATTAAATCCAATGGCTTTCATTATTATGGATATGATACTGCCCTTGATACAATTCCCGAAAAGGAAGACATCCGGCAACGTTTTATGAATGCCAACGCCGGATTAAGACTGCAATCCACTCATGCTGATTCAATATATCTTAACTACGATATGTCACTTGATTATAACTATTTTCAGGACAGAAGGTTCGTGGTTGAACATGGGTTCGGGTTCAGCTCCAGTTTTAATAAGTTTTTCCGGAATCAGGTTATTGGTGCTGATATTGGGGTTGATTATTTTGATAACACCTATTTTCGTGACACTTCTAACCTGGTACTTAAGATGAGTCCATGGTTCAACAAGGCCGACGAAGAATGGGAGGTTTTTGCCGGTTTTCATGCTTACTATGATCAGCTTGGTGAAGAGAACCGGCTTTATTTCCACCCGAGGGCGAGTCTCCAGTTCAGTATTATAAGGAACTACGTTATACCTTATGTTGGAATTGACGGAGGCCTGATGATGAATAACTACAGCAGGCTTGCCAGCGAGAATCCATTTATTGTCCCCGGTCTTTATGTACATAATGCCAACAACAGCATGAAGTTGTATACCGGCGTAAAAGGAAATTTTACACGTGATGTTTCATTTAATTTCGGCGTCTCCTATTCAGTTATTGACGACATGCATTTCTATGTTGTCGACGATAGTCCTGGAGCAATAGGAAACCAGTTTTCAGTTGTTTATGACAATATCGAACTTCTCAATTATTCAGGTGAGATCGGGGCCGATATTTCAAACAGCCTTGGATTCCTTCTTCGCGTGAACTATAATAATTATGCAATGAAGTTGCAGGAGCACCCCTGGCATAAACCTGCTCTTGATGTGAAATTCTCGGCGAACTATAATCTGGGTGATAAAATATTACTGAATACTGATGTCTTTTATACAGGGAACAGGTTTGCAAGACTGGCCGATGATCAGTCGGAAATATCCGAATTGCCTGGTTTTGCCGATATAAATATCGGACTGGAATACAGGTATAACAGGATACTGTCCGGATTCCTGCGCCTGAACAACATCAGCAATTCGAAATACCATAAATGGAACAATTACCCTGTTCAGGGAATATCGGTAATGGCTGGATTTACCTACTCGCTTTAATCTTGAATTTCAGTCAGATAACCTGTTTGTTAATTGTTAAAAAAATAGGTTGAGCGGAGTGATATTAACTCTCCTGTTCCTCTTATTTTTAGTATATTTGTTAAATTTCACCAGAACATTATCCAGCTGACACAGATGGATTATCCATGCAAAAATTGTCCACTCATTCATTATCAATATCCTCCGGCAACTAACGGAAGATTTGTAAAACAGAACTAAGAAAATTGATTGATTAACCTAATTTAAACAGATGCATTCTGAAGAAACAATAAAAAGAGAATATTTGGCTGACAGCATTCAGGTACTTGAAGGACTGGAAGCAGTGCGGAAAAGACCGGCAATGTATATAGGAGATGTCGGGGTAAAAGGCCTGCATCACCTGGTATACGAAGTGATCGATAACTCAATTGACGAGGCCATGGTCGGGCACTGTTCAAATATTGACCTGATAATAAATGAAGACGGTTCAATTACTGTTACAGATGACGGAAGAGGAATACCCGTCGATTACCATGAGAAAGAAAAGAAATCGGCTCTTGAGGTAGTTATGACCGTACTGCATGCAGGAGGGAAATTTGACAAGGAATCCTATAAAGTATCCGGTGGTTTGCACGGTGTTGGCGTTTCATGCGTGAATGCACTGTCAATAAAGCTTATTGCAGAAATTCACAAGAACGGTAAGATTTATTTTCAGGAGTATTCAAAAGGCAAACCTTTATCTGATGTCCGGGAAGCAGGATTAACAGATAAGTCAGGTACCATAATCACATTTTACCCTGATGACACCATCTTTTCAACAACAGAGTTCCATTATGATATTTTGTCATCCCGGCTCAGGGAGCTTGCCTTTTTAAATAAGGGGATCAGGCTCACTATTACAGACCGCAGAGATGTGGAGGAAAATGTTAATGGCAATGGAAACGGAGGTGAAGAAATTTCCTACAGAAATGAATCATTTTACTCTGATGAAGGTCTCAAGGAATTTGTCCAGTTTCTTGATGTAACAAGGGAAAGCATAATCGATCAGGTCATTTATATTGATACTGAAAAAAATGAAACTCCTGTCGAGATTGCTCTTCAGTACAATACCTCTTTCTCTGAAAATGTCCACTCATATGTGAATAATATTAATACAATTGAAGGGGGGACCCACCTGGCCGGTTTCCGAAGAGGCCTGACACGCACATTGAAGGCATATGCCGATAAGTCGGGTATGTTAAGCAAACTTAAGTTTGACATCAGCGGTGACGATTTTCGTGAGGGACTGACCGCAATAATCTCCATAAAGGTTCAGGAGCCGCAATTCGAGGGACAGACCAAAACCAAGCTGGGTAATTCAGAGGTTATGGGAGCAGTAGACCAGGCTGTCAGTGCGGCATTATCACATTATCTCGAAGAAAATCCCAAGGATGCCAAAAGTATTGTACAGAAGGTAGTTCTTGCTGCAACTGCCAGGCATGCTGCCAGGAAAGCACGAGAACTCGTACAACGCAAGAACGTACTTTCAGGATCAGGGCTTCCGGGTAAGCTGGCCGATTGTTCTGAGCGTGATCCGGGGATATGCGAGATATTCCTGGTTGAGGGTGATTCTGCAGGTGGTACAGCAAAGCAGGGAAGAGACAGGGCCTTTCAGGCTATATTGCCGCTCAGGGGGAAAATACTCAACGTGGAGAAGGCAATGCCCCATAAGATCTTTGACAATGAGGAGATCAAGAATATTTTCACGGCACTGGGAGTCAGTATCGGGACCGATGATGATTCCAAAGAGCTGAATCTTGAAAAATTAAGATATTTCAAGGTAGTCATTATGACTGATGCCGATGTCGACGGAAGTCATATTTCAACTCTCATAATGACTTTTTTTATGAGGCATATGCTTGAGCTGATCAAAAACGGGCATTTATATATAGCAACCCCCCCCCTGTACCTGGTTAAGAAAGGGAAACAGGAGAGATACTGCTGGTCTGAAGAAGAAAGAAAGCAGGCAGTAATCGATATCGGACACGGTTCGGAAAGTGGAATACATCTGCAGAGGTATAAAGGTCTTGGAGAGATGAATGCCGAGCAACTCTGGGATACAACCATGAATCCGGATACCCGTAAATTGAGGCAGGTTACCATTGAAAATGCTGCAGAAGCAGACAGGATATTTGCAATGCTTATGGGTGATGAGGTTCCACCGAGAAGGGAATTTATTGAAAGACATGCTAAATATGCGAAGATTGACGTCTAAGTCATAAACCATCTTCAGAAATTTTCAGGGAACCGGAAAGCTTATGCTTCCGGTTTCTGATTTTTACAAATATGGTTCTTAACCACGAAACTATCATCTGACCAGAAATGTTTCATTTTCAGCAGTCAGGGGAAAATCTTACAGGAGCCCCGATATATGCTCACCACTTCAAATGTGGTCGGGCAAAATTGATAATGTTGCCGGCAGGTGGCCTCTTCTTTACCGGGAATTTCCTCTGCACTGCCGGTACTGCAGCTGAAGCGCCGGGTGCAAGGGAAACCATCCGGGAGCGGCCTGCAGCCCGGGTTAGGATTCCCGGATTAGTATTTTACAATGGAAAGCCATCCTGATACCCGCATATACCGGTCGCGGATATCACCTTAACGGGTTTTGCCCTGAAGGCAGAAATAATTGAAAAATTCGCGGTGCGGAGCAAAAATCGTGGTTAAAGCAACATCCTCCGTTGGTGGATAATCAGATTTTAATGTGTTTTGTCTTCTTCAGCCCCGATTTTGAGTTTTCCTGCCAAAGGGATGATATGATCACTTTCCCTGCCGTCTGCCTTTACCCTGACCTCTGCTCCGGGCTTTCCACCAATGGTAAATTCTGTCAGATTCCCGTCATTCCATTCTATATCAACTGTCAGATTACCCCTTGCCTTTAAACCCCTTACACTGCCGGTGCTCCAGTCATCCGGCAAAGCAGGCAGGATATGGATGGTTCCGTCGTGAGACTGAAGCAACATTTCGGCTATTCCGGCTGTTCCTCCCATATTCCCATCCAGCTGAAAAGGAGGATGTGCACAAAGAAGGTTATTATATGAGCCTCCTCCGCCTCCCGACATTTCAATTTCCTGCATAACTGCGGGCCTGAGGAGACGCCGTAGCAGTGAATGAGCCCTGTTCCCGTCATGCAGGCGTGACCAGAAATTTATTTTCCATGCCAGCGACCATCCTGTGCCACCGTCGCCGCGTGCCTCAAGGCTCACCTTGGCAGCTTCAGCCAGCAAGGGTGTACCTGCTACTGAGATCTGATTTCCCGGATGAAGGGCATAAAGATGTGATACATGCCTGTGTTCATTTTCAGGGTCATCGACATCCTCCTTCCATTCCTGCAGCTGGCCCCATCGGCCTGTGGAGGGTGGTAAAATTCTGTCACGATAGTCTGCAAACAGATCTCTCTCAGTTTTACTGGTTCCAAGTATGTCAAGTGCCCTGACGCAATTATTGAACAGGTCCCAGGCAATCTGATGATCCATAGAGGCCCCGGTCGAGATTCCTCCATGTTCGGGCGAATAGGACGGGCTTGAAACCAGGTAGCCATTTTCATCTTCCGTAAGGTAATCAACCCAGAAAAGTGCTGCTTCCTTCATAACGGGATATGCGCGGGTTTGCAGGTATGTTGTGTCGGCAGTAAAAGCAAAATGTTCCCAGACATGCTGGCACAGCCATGCCGCTCCTGCAGGGAAGAATCCCCATGGAAAATCCCATCCGGGTGAAGTATAACCCCATGCATTATTCATGGTATTTACAATCCACCCCCTTGCATTGAAGAATGTTTCTGCCGATTTTCTCCCCGGCGGAATAAGCGTTTCGATATAGTCGACAAGAGGCACGTGACATTCAGAAAGATTGGTTGGTTCGGCAGGCCAGTAAAGCATCTGGAGATTTATGTTTGTATGGTAATCGGCAGCCCAGGGTGGATTTGTACTATTGTTCCATTTACCCTGAAGGTGCATTGGCATAGTGCCTGGTCTGGAAGATGCGATCATCAGATATCTGCCATACTGGAAATATAGCTCCTCCAGTTTCCTGTCGCCGTTCCCGGCTGCATATTTTTCAAGCCTGGTTCCGGTAGGTATTGAATCGAAGGAATCTCCCTCCAGATGAAGTGATACCCTGTCGAACAAACTGCGATAATCATTTACATGAATTTCCATCAGGTCATTAAAGCTCAAATTTTCTGTCTGATTAATGATATTCCGGTTTACTGCCACGTAGTCATTTCCCCGGTAACGGGGGAAAGAAGGTTTGTAAGCCGTTGAGGCCGTTTGAAATAAAACAATATTTCCGGCGCCCTTTACAAAAAGTTCATCATTTTCGAAGGTTATTATTCCGTCAGTTTTTATAATGACGGCCGTCTCAAATCCGAGCTGGTTGTCATTAACATGACCCCCTTTTCTGAGGATGCCATCCTCATATATAAGGTAATCTGAATTGTGTGGGGTAGAAATTTTAACAGAGTAATCAACACCTGCGGGAGAATCATTTTCAAATTTATAAACCATTACACGGTAAGGATAGCACCCAAAGAAGGTCCGCTTATGGTTTATGCCTCCTGAATTGTAATAAACCCTTCCCTGTGCTGACGATATGTCAAGTTCCCGCTGGTAACCGGTAATGTCGGGCGACTGGTTCAGGATATTGACGTGCAAATCACCCATAGTCTGCTGTGAACCGTAATCTCCGAATGAAAGTCCGTTCACGGGGTTAATAATCCCGGTTAGTTTTTCATTTGCAAGCCTGTGAGCCTCATCTGATTTTCCCTCATTGAGCAGACCTCTTATCTCCGGGAGCCAGCCAGATGCACCTTCCCTGAGACCGAAATTATAGTCGGGATGAGATCCCGGTCCACCGGCCCACAGAGATCCTTCCGAAAATTGTAGTTGTTCCTTTTCATATCCTCCGAAAAATATTACTCCCATATATCCGTTTCCAATAGGAAGTGCTTCTGTCATCCAGTTTTCTGCAGGCTCCCCGTACCAGAGTCTGAGATATTCCTGCTGATCATCATCACTCCTGCAGCTATTAAAAAAAATAATTAATAAAAAAATCACTAAATTGAAGCCCTTCATAGTTGTGTTATTTTTAAGTTTTACCGGGTTTCATTTTCTGGTTTACCCTGGTCTGGCAGTATCAGACGCTCATTCCAGTATGATATTTCGATTTGTTAAGATAAAATATTTTTTTGTTTATGCGCAAGATAGTCCTGTTAATAATTCCCCTGTTTTATTCCCTGCATGCCTGGTCCTTAAAGGGGTCTTTTGAAAATGATTCCATTCCCTACTCAGCCCATCTGCTAAGCCGCTATATAAAACATGAATCGGTTACAGGTAATGAAAGGATAGCGGGGATTTTCTTTTCAACCATTGCGCGTCAGAAAGGTTTTCATGTTGAGATACTAACCGATGAACCCGGTAGCTATAATTTTACAGCATCCCTTTACCCTATTGAATCCGGCAAGCCAAATATCATACTGCTCAATCATATAGATGTGGTCCCGGCTGGTAAATCAGGAGAATATACCCATCCTCCATTCTCAGGTGCCATTGCCGATGGTTACATTTGGGGGCGCGGGGCACTTGATCTGAAAGGAATGGCTGTAATGCAGCTGCTTGCAATGACTCATTATATTGATCAGGCACGTGAGAATGATCTTCCATTCAATATCACCATGCTCGCGGTATCAGGCGAAGAAAAGGGAGGGGATACAGGGGCAAGAATAATCAGTGAGCGGTATATGGAATACCTTAATCCCGTTGCCGTATATGGTGAGGGTGGTGTAGGGTTGCCAGGGGTGCTCAGGGATGAGGAAAGAAAATTATTCGGTATTTCTGTGGCCGATAAACGTACACTATGGCTTGAGGTTACACTTCAGATGAACATGCCTGGTGGTCATGGCGCAATTACTCCATTCAATTATGTAGTTCTTGATAAGATCAGGGCTCTCAACCGGCTGGCAAACAGGAGCAGACGAGTCAGGTTTACTGAAACTACAAGGAATATGTTTTATGAGCTCGGACGTATAGAGGGTGGTGTTCGGGGACTTGCCCTGCGGAAACCCGGAGTATTCCGGCCGTTTGTAAACCGGGCAATTAAACGGGAGGAGATCATTTATTCACTGGTTACAAACACTGTTACAATTACCGGTATTAACACCCCTTACGGTCCGCCAAACCTTATACCCCAGGAGATTACAACTGTGCTTGACTGCCGTCTTTTGCCGGAGGTTGATACCGAAGAGTTTATTTCAGAGGTGAAAGCTATTCTTGGAAACGAAACTATGAGGATAAGGATACTTAATGAAGATATACATACCTACCCGACAAGGCCGGACATTTATTATGATATGATGGTTGAGGCACTGGAAGCGGTGTATCCCGGAAGTGCTGCAATTCCGGTACTTGCCCCGGCATCAAACGACAATGGCTATTTCCGGTACCATGGTATACCGACATACGGCTTATTGCCGGTATTTATTCCGGTTAATGTTCTGGAATCAATTCACAATGTCGATGAGCGGATCCCGGTTGACGCGATGGAACAGGGAATCGCGGTCTACAGCGAACTGATAAAGAGGATAATCAGCCAGGAAACTACTCCTGATTTACCCTGAAAGGGGTGAATTAAATTCTTTTCATTATCCAGAGTTCTGTGTTTTCCCTTTGTCTTATATCGTTAATCCAGCTCTTTTTGCCGCTGGTCCTCTCATTTACCTTTGCGGTTATTTTCTCTGACAGCAGAAAGTCACTGCCGGAACTAATTTCCATTTCTATCGGATTCCGGTCTGTAATTCCCGCTTCAATCGCAAAATTTGAGAATACCATCACAAGATAACTCCCCCCGGTAATAATCTTTTTTGCCTCATTGAAAAAACTGGTAAAGAACCCGTTTTCATAGTATATTCCCCTGTCAATATTATTGGTGCAGCTTCCGGGTATCCAGGGCGGGTTGAAAACAGTCAGTCCTCTGGCTTTATTTTGTGAGCCGAACAAAGGTAATTGTTCAACGATGATTTTGCCGGTCAAACCAAACCGCTCAATTTCTTTTCTGGTACTGTATACTGCATTCGGATTGATATCAGTTGCATGAATTTTTTCTATTCCATGCCTTGCCATAATAAAACTCAGAATTCCGCACCCGGTTCCAATATCAGTTGCCGAAGAAAACATTCCCCTGTTCCGGCAAAGCCATTTGTCAAACATATCCAGATGCCCGGTACGTGTAGGAAAATAAACACCATAGAAAGGGTGAAGAGTTTCTTTCAGTGAACCATACCTGATCCCGTTTTTATACCATTGCCAGGCTCCATTCATCCCAAGGATATCAGGGAGGGATATAAGGAACTCATCGTGATCCGGATAAAAAGCTTTTAACCAGGGAATATGCGGTGCCTTTTTCAGACCAATGCAATGGTTTTCAACCCTTACAAGTATCCTGCCGGTCCTTTCAATTAATATGCTTTTTGACTCACGGGATGAGATGTAACCTGTAACGGGATATCTGGAGGCTATGGTTTTTTTAACCCAGGAATAAAATGCAATGGCTGTTGACCAGGTACCTTCTGTGATCAATCTTCCGGATCCCTCTATAATCTTCAGGTAGGTTCGGTAGTCTGCACCTGCAATGAAGACTGGAATTTTCCTGTCAGGAGAATAAATTACCGGTTTTTCAAGATCGCCGGGCAGTTCATGTTTAATATTGAAAATTTCTTTATTAATAGTGTCCGGGATTTATGTTATTAAAAGTATATTTTATATTTTTAGAAACGTTAATTATTTCTTATCAGGATGGTATCCGTGTCTGGCATCAACCCCCCCCTGACAAACAGTTTCTGATCCTGTAAAGTTAACAACATTTATCATGCCGGCCTGCTATTCGCCGGAATATGAAATACTTTGAATTAATATTTTGTCGTTCTTGATTATGATATAGTTATCAAAATTTTAATTATGCCTGGCCCCGTCAATGTTCATGGCACATTTTTTTCCGGTGTGCAGAAGAACTTAAACGAATCAGCCGGCACTATGAAATGCGGAGATAAGGACGGATAGTTAAACGAGCCGATTATATTTACAACAATGATTAATTTTGTCAGATGAGTGATTCCTGGGAAAACCTATATAACAAAAATAAAAGTGAAGACGAACCCGGGCCGGATATTTTCTTCAGGACTTTCATTGAGGGTGTGCAACCTGGAAGAATTTTGCTGCCGGCTGAAGGTGTGGCAAGAAATGCAGCTTTTGCTGTCTCAATGGGTTGGGAGGTAAATGTTTTTGACTTCAGTCTTAATGCAAGAAGAAGTGCCCTTGAACAGGCACGGAAGAAAGGAATTAATATTGATTATTTCGAACCGGATATTGAGTTTCACCAGCTGGAAGAGGAGATGTATGATGCAATTGCCCTTTTGCATGTTCAGTTCCAGCCTCATAACCGGGCATACATACATAAGAAGCTTATAAATTCGCTTAAGACAGGAGGATTCTTTATAATCGAGGCATATTCCAGGTCCCGAAACCCTGTTAGTCAGGTAATTCATTCATACGATCTGTCACACCTGCAGAATGATTTTAAAGATCTGCATATAGAAACTCTCTATAGGGCAGCCACAGACCTCAGCGAAGAAATCGCCGATTCTGAAAGGCCCAGCGTGATACGAATGGTTGCATTGAAACAAAAAATGTAAACGCCGGAATACTTATCCGCTGATCCTGCTGGTATTGATGCTGCCTTTAAAAACATAACTTGCAGGTCCTGTCAGCCATATATCGGAAAAAGATGAACCGGCTGAATGCCTGAAACTCACTTCCAGGTTGCCGCCACGGGTCTCAACCAGGACACTGCTGCCCGAAAAACCAGACTCAGGTACCAGACTCAGAGCCGCCGCTACAGATCCGGTGCCGCAGGCGAATGTCTCATTTTCAACGCCTCTCTCATAAGTCCTGATCCTTAAACCTGTTCCGGTTAACTGTACAAAATTTACATTTATTCCCTTTTCAGTATATTTTGAATTATTCCTTATTTTCCTGCCCTCCCTTTTAACATCAATACTGTCGATATTATCACAGTATAATATATAATGTGGAGATCCGGTATTGAGAATATACGCAGTACCATCCTTGTCGAATCCTTTCACATCCTGCATCTTTAAATGCACCAGTCCTTTTTCGTCAATACTGGCTTCATGTGGACCATCAATTCCTGAAAAACTGGCAGTCTTTTTAATGATTCCAAGTTTTTTTGCAAAACGAACTATGCATCTTCCACCATTTCCACACATGCTGCCTTCAACACCGTCGGAATTATAGTAGATCATCCGGAAATCAAAACCGGCGATCTCATCAAGGAGCATTAACCCGTCGGCACCTATACCAAAGTTTCTGTCACACAGGGCCCTGATCAGTTTGTGATCATTCAGCGGGAAATTGTTCCGGCGGTTATCAATAATGATAAAATCATTTCCGTTCCCGTGGTACTTGAAGAATTTTAGCTTCATAATTATATATTGAACTTTGATGAATTAATATTGTTAAGAAATCAGGTATGTTTTTTAAACATTTTTAACCCGTAAGTATGACATGAATTCAGGTCCAGGCATTATTTTTGCTTTAGTACTCACAAAATAATGTAAAAAAAAGATCAATTTACTGGCAATTATATTAAAACAATAAATAACTCAGTTTATTACACGCTGGGTAAATGCCCTGAAGGGAATAAAGGCATATAAATCAATATTATGAATTACCCGCGAACGAGTGCACATGAAAAGTAACGAATGATCCATGGGTGATCCATCCGTGGCGACCACGTTACTAACAATTGTAACTTACTTATATTAGAAATTATAATTTAAAATTATTCAGATGAAATTTAAAAACGTTTTACTTCAGTTAATGGTTGCTGTTATTGCAGGACTTGTGGCAGTTTTTGTGTATGCCCGTGTATCTCAGCCTGTTCCTGACGAGATGACCTACCGGGAAAGGTATCCGACATGGTATGCCAGTCTGCCGCAGGACTTCGATACAGATAAGTTTGATTTTACCTACGCTGCAGAGCGCACGGTGCATGGCGTTGTTAATGTGGCAACTACCAGCGTCAGGCAACGTCAGCAGAGGGGGCGTCAGGATCCTTTCTATGACTTCTTTTTTGGTCCACGTGAGCAGCAGAGGGAACCGGAATCGGTTCAGGGAATCGGTTCGGGCGTGATAATCTCCGATGACGGATATATTGTAACCAACTACCACGTTATTGAGGATGCCACCCAAATAGATGTAACCCTGAATGACAGGCGCTCCTTCCGGGCTGAAATAGTAGGCACTGATCCGAATACTGACCTGGCTCTGCTTAAGATCGAGGGAAATGGTTTTCCATATATTGAATTTGGCAACTCAGATGACCTGAAGCTTGGTCAATGGGTTCTTGCGGTCGGTAATCCCCTAAACCTTACTTCAACTGTTACTGCCGGCATTGTCAGCGCGAAAGCAAGAGGCCTTCCCGGATTCCAGTCACGCGAAATGGCAATTACCTCCTTTATACAGACTGACGCCGCAGTAAACCGCGGTAACAGCGGGGGTGCACTTGTTAATCTGAGAGGTGAGCTTGTAGGGATCCCGACTCTCATAATATCACCCACCGCGGCATATTCAGGAAATTCTTTTGCCGTTCCTGTAAGCCTTGTTCAAAAAGTTGTTGAAGACATAATAGAATTTGGTGAAGTTCAACGTGCAGTCATGGGGGTACAGATAACTGATATGAATGCTGAACTTGCCCGTGAGCAAAACATTGATCGCCTTGAAGGAGTATATGTAGCAGGCACGATTGAAGGAGGTGCAGCACAGGATGCCGGCATCAGGGAGGGAGATGTTATAATGGAAATAGATGGTATTCCTGTTAACAGTGTGGCCGAGCTGCAGGAGCAGATTGGCAGGTATCGTCCGCAGGAAGAAGTAGCGGTGTTAATAAAAAGAAATAACAAAACGCAACAATTAAAAGCTACTTTACGTAATCTTGAAGGTCAACCGGAACTGGTGGCAAGGGGTGAAGCATTCCTCGGTGGAAGGTTCCGTGAACTGAGCAGGGACGAGCTGAGAGATCTTAATATTGACAACGGGGTTCAGGTGACAGAGGTTACCCCCGGGAAATTAATGTCAGCCGGAATTAACGAGGGTTTCATAATAACATCTATAAATAATCAACCTGTAAATGCACCTTCTGATATACGAAAAATACTGGACAATTATCAGGGTGGGGTTTATATTGCGGGAGTTTACCCTGATGGAACAGTAGAATACTATGCATTTGGTCTTTAATCTTGATATATATAAGATATAACCATTAAAGACTTGCAATAGCAAGTCTTTTTTGTCGTTTATTAAATGATATTAAAAACCGCTTTGAATATTAATGTTAATTAACTTACATTTGCCTTTTACTTTAAAAAGAGATAATGAGACAGCTAAAGATCACAAAATCAATTACCAACAGGGAAAGTGCTTCACTTGACAAGTATCTTCAGGAGATTGGTAAGGAGGAACTGATCACCATTGAAGAAGAAGTAGATCTTGCCCAGCGGATCCGGCAAGGTGATAAAGATGCCCTGGAGAAGCTAACCCGTGCGAATCTGCGATTTGTCGTTTCTGTTGCTAAGCAGTACCAGAATCAGGGACTCAGTCTCCCCGATCTGATAAATGAAGGCAATCTGGGGTTAATTAAGGCCGCCGAGAAATTTGATGAAACCCGCGGATTTAAATTCATCTCTTATGCAGTCTGGTGGATAAGGCAGTCAATATTGCAGGCTCTTGCCGAACAATCCAGAATAGTGAGATTGCCTCTTAATCAGGTTGGGTCACTTAATAAAATAAACAAGGCATTTTCGAAATTCGAGCAGGAGTTCGAACGTACTCCTTCACCGGAGGAACTTGCAGACATTCTTGAACTTCCGAAGGAAAAGGTGAGTGATACCCTGAGAGTTTCCGGAAGACATGTGTCTGTCGATGCCCCTTTTTCTGACGGAGAAGAAAATTCCCTGCTTGATGTCCTTATTAATAATGATTCTCCTAATGCTGACCGCGCCCTTTTAAACGAATCTCTGGGAAGAGAAATAGAACGTTCCCTTTCCACTCTTACCGAGAGGGAAAGAGATATTGTAAAATATTTTTTCGGAATAGGTGTGCAGGATATGACACTTGAAGAGATAGGTGAGCGGTTTGGGCTTACCCGTGAGCGTGTAAGGCAGATTAAGGAAAAAGCTATCCGCAGGTTAAGACACACATCCAGAAGCAAATTACTCAAAAGTTATCTCGGATAAAATGGTTAAACCTGTTACAATTAAATTGGGTTATTGATAATTCAAAAAAAGATTTAATTTTAGAGCGGAATTTTATTCCGCTTTTTTTTTTAATTCACACCATATTTTTACAGGGCGGGAAAACCCTTGCCTGATTGATAATCTGCCTTTTAATAAAAAATTTCTCCAATGCTCAAGTATTTTCTTCTCCTGCTGATTCCTATCCTTGGTGTAAGCCCGGTGTCAGCACAATCTGCCGGCTACGGCAATCACGATGATCTCACATCCCGGTTACGGCAGCTCCCGGTTACTTATCCGGGTTTTGCAAAGCTTACATCACTTACTAAAACTGTGGGACAAAAGGATATATGGTTATTAACTGTAGGATCAGGTGACTATTCAGCGAAACCGGCAATAGTGATTGCAGGTGGAATAGAAGGAACCCATCTGCTGGGAACGGAACTCTCACTTTCTTTTGCCGAATTGCTCCTGGGTGCTTCAGGCACATCAGAAGTTGATGAGCTGCTTTCGGGACATACATTTTATATTCTTCCCGATATGAGCCCTGATGCAAGAGAACAATATTTTTCTGTTTTTAAATATGAACGTAAGGGAAATGCTAATTCAGACTATAAAGACCGTTATGGTTCTCCGGTTGATCATCCTTTTCTTGATCTTAACGGTGATGGTATGATAAGTATGATGCGAATATCTGATCCGTCAGGAGAGTGGATCGAACATCCGGATGACAGCCGGGTAATGATCAGGGCAGAAAAGGCTGAGGGGCAACAAGGCAGGTATAGCCTGTATCCTGAGGGTGTTGATATGGCGCGGACTGAAAGATGGAGTGAGGCAGGAGTTGAATTTAACAAAAACTTTTCATTCAGTTATCCGGTATTTACCAGGGGATCAGGAATACATGCATTATCAGAGAATGAAACAAGGGCTGTGGCAGAGTTCCTTTTCGGGGCAAAAAATGTTTATGCAGTTTTTAGCTTCGGCCCTGCCAACAATCTGACAGAACCAATAAAGTTTAATGAGTCAAAGGCTTCCGGCAGAATTATATCCGGAATACTTCAGGAAGATGCTCATATAAATGCAATGGTAAGCAAGAGATACCGGGAGATTACCGGCGACACTTCCGGAAACTTTTCAGAGGGTACTGGTGGTGATTTTTTCCAGTGGGCCTATTTTCATTACGGAAGACATAGTTTCAGTACTCCCGGCTGGCGAGTCCCGGCTGAGTCTGAGAATTCCAAATCTGAAAAGGGTTCCGGAGGCAATTCCAATACTGAACTCATGTTTCTGAGGTGGGCAGAAAAAGAAAATATTGATAATGTGTTTATACCCTGGGAAAAAGTGAATCATCCCCTTTTCCCTGATCTTGAAGTTGAAGTTGGCGGTACAGACCCCTTTGCCATGATAAACCCTCCTGATAATATGATTGGTCCATTAGCTGAAATGCATTATGATTTTTTACTCGACCTGGCCGGAATGAGGCCTTCAATTGATATTTTGAATATTAAAACAGATGATCTCGGGAAAGGGCTTTTCCGTGTAACTGCCGATGTTTCCAATACAGGAATATTGCCTACAGTTTCAGAGCTGGGTGAAAGAACCAGATGGGTTCAGAAAACTGTGGTGCGGATTGAAACCGGAAAGGACCAGCAAATTTTAAGCGGGAGATCTGTTGAGGTGCTGCCGGCTATTGAAGGAGGCAGCAAAGAGACCCGAAGCTGGCTGATCAGGGGCAGGGGAGAAGTAAAATTACGGGCCGGCGCAGAGAATACAGGGTTTAGGGAAATTTCAGTAAAACTTTAATACGATCGGAATCATGCAACATATCCAGGATAAAAAAACATCACTACTTGTCATTCTGTTGTTATCTTTTCTTATTGCAACGCTCAGCGGGCAAACGGCCGACCAGCTGTTCAAGGCTTCAGGCACTCCTGTCAACCCAAAGGTTGAGATAAGCTGGAACAGGTATTATACCAATGAGGGACTCCTTGAAATTTACAGGCAACTTGTCGATGCCTATCCCTCACTTATTAAGCTTGAATCTATAGGGAAATCCTTTGAAAACAGAGATATCTGGGTACTTACGGTAACTAACTTCAATAACAGGAATCACCTGGAGAAGCCGGGATTCTGGATTGACGGCAATATCCATGCAAATGAGATACAGGGTAGTGAGATTTCCTTGTATACAGCATGGTACCTGGTTGAAAATTACAATAAAAACAATTTCATAACTGAGCTGATGGATGAAAAGGTGTTTTATATAGCACCTTCAATTAATCCCGATGGCAGGCATAATTATATGCAAGAGCCGAATACGGTTAATTCGCCGAGGAGTGGCACAATCCCCCTTGATGATGACGGCGATGGAATTGCAGATGAGGATGGCTTTGACGACTTAAATAATGATGGCCATATAACCCAGATGCGAAGAAGAACTACGCTGGGACAATACAGGGAAGATCCTGCAGACTCCAGGAGACTTATACCGGCAATGGATGGCGAAGCCGGCGAATTTGAGTTGCTTGGCTGGGAAGGTACAGACAGGGACGGAGATGGGCGTGTAAATGAAGATGGAAAAGGTTCTTATGATCCGAACAGGGACTGGGGCTGGAACTGGCAACCTGATTACGTGCAAAGAGGAGCTTATTATTTTCCGTTTGGTTTGCCGGAAAACAGGGCGGTAAAAGATTTTGTGCTGGCGCATCCAAATATAGCCGGGGCACAATCATACCATAATAGTGGCGGTATGATACTGCGGGGGCCAGGTGCCCGTGAAGATGAAAACAAGATGAAACCCGCCGACAGGAGAGTCTATGATGCCATTGGTGAACTGGGTGACAAATTACTGCCCGGATACCGCTATATGATCCTTTTTCAGGACCTTTATACCGTATACGGAGGCCAGATTGACTGGTTCCACTTTAGTCGCGGAATATATACATTTACCAACGAGCTGATGACAGGTTACCTTTATTTTAATAAGGAGTACGAGACGCGTGATGCCGGACAGCAGGCGCAGTATGCTTTTGACAAGTATCTCCTTTTTGAGGATGCATTTGTGCCATGGGAAAAGTTTGATCATCCTCAGTTTGGAGAAATTGAGATAGGCGGATTTAAAAAGAATTTTGGCAGGATTCATCCCGGATTTCTTTTTGAGCAGGATGCTCACAGGAATATGGCATTCACTCTGCATCATGCTTATCATACACCCAAGCTTGAAGTCCACGATATTTCCGTTAATGATCTGGGAGGCGGACTAAAAGAAGTAATTGCTGTGATCTCCAACAGGAGATTGATACCAACCCACAGCACTATTGATGTTGAACATCGCATTGAGGAACCTGATTATATAAGCATTGAAGGAGGCACTGTACTGGCGGGAATGATTGTAAGGAACAGGGACCTGAATATAACCGAAGAACAGGAAGTTAATCCCTCCAGGCTGGAGATCGATAATATACCGGGAATGGGGTCGGTAACGGTTAAATGGATAGTAGATGGCGGACGCCGGCATACATTAACGGTTAATAGCAGGAAGGGCGGGAAAATAGTACGTGAATTTCAATAATTAATATAAATCTCCCCCGGGAAGAATAGTCCGGTTTCAGGGAGTTTTCTAAAGTGTTTTTATTCGGGATTTATAGTTTAGCCGGAATAAACCAATAAAATACCAGGGAGACCTGGTATTTTATTCTTCTGTATCAACCGATACCATTTTAAATGGTATCTTCAGTATAGATGCATAGTCTTCTCCGGATTCAAGCATCTCAAGATCATCTTTTTCGTAATACCAGTGGATATGGACCGGGTTGCCCTTAACGTGGTAAGATTCAAGTGTCTTAAGGATACCAAAAAGATACCTTGAAGTGCTTGTATTGAAATATTCAAGATTTATGTGCAGGTTAGTTGTATCTTCTCGTTCATTTTCGACATATTTTTCGATCCATTTCAGTATGGGTTCGTAGAACCTTATTGTATCTTCAGGAATTGAGCGCCCTTCAAAACGCAGTTCTCTCTTCTCAGGGTCAAAATATATTGTTGGTGTTTTTTTCCCACCTTCGGTAACAAGTTTTTCCATTCTGATAATTTAATTCCAATATTTATCACACTAAGCTACAAATATAATTTTATAAAAAAAACTTTTAAGAAATTTTGCGTGTATACAGAACCCTTATAAATGAAAGGATTAGTAGACCTGTTGCGGGGAGTTGACATAATTAGTTGGATTTGGCTTTTTTAATAAGTTTTTCCAGCTCCAGCAATTCATCCCGGTACCGGGCAGCTGTCATGAAATCCAGTTCAGCAGCTGCTTTTTCCATTGCCGATCTGGTCTTATCCATAGTTTTTCTGAGCCCTTCCCTTCCCATGAACCTGATTACCGGATCTGCTGCAATGTTGATCCCTTCAGGCTCAGTATATTTTTTACTTTTTTGCAAAGACGATCGTTTTGATCTTACAATCTGCGTCGGGGTAATATTATGCTCCAGGTTATATGCAAGTTGTTTCTCCCGCCTTTTGGCGGTATCATCAATACTTTGTTTCATTGACCTGGTAATCGTGTCTGCATACATTATTACCATCCCATTAATATTCCTGGCAGCCCTTCCTGCTGTCTGGGTGAGTGACCGGGCTGACCTCAGAAATCCTTCCTTGTCCGCGTCCAGTATTGCAACAAGAGATACCTCCGGAAGATCAAGCCCTTCCCTTAGCAGATTTACTCCGATAAGCACATCAAAATCACCTGATCTGAGTCCCTCCATTATTTCCACCCGTTCAAGAGTTACAATGTCTGAATGTATATATCTGCAATTAATATTCATCCGGCTAAGGTATTTACTCAGCTCTTCGGCCATCCGTTTGGTAAGGGTAGTTACCAGGACTCTCTCGTTCCGTGTCGTTCTCAGATTGATCTCACCCATAAGATCGTCAATCTGATTAAGGCTTGGCCTCACTTCAATCTTTGGTTCGGGCAATCCGGTCGGTCTTATTACCTGTTCAACAACGACACCTTCGCACTTTTCCAGCTCATAGTCTCCGGGTGTTGCGCTGACAAATATTTTCTCGCCTGTAAGTTCCTCGAATTCATCAAATTTCAGCGGACGGTTATCTATAGCAGCCGGAAGGCGAAAACCAAAATCGACAAGCGTTCTTTTCCTGGAATAATCGCCGCCATACATGGCGCGTATTTGTGGCAGGGTTGCATGACTTTCATCTATGACGGTAAGAAAATCATCCGGGAAATAGTCCAGCAGGCAGAATGGCCTTGTTCCCGGTGCCCTTCCGTCAAAGTACCGTGAATAATTTTCGATTCCTGAACAGTACCCGAGCTCCTTTATCATTTCCAGATCATACTCGACCTTTTGCTTTAAACGTGTTGCCTCGGCTTTGCTTCCATTATCAAGAAAATACTGAACCTGTTCCATCATATCATCCTGGATGTTCCTTATTGCCTGATGCATCCGTTCCTTTGTTGTTACGAATATATTGGCTGGATAAATCACTACTTCCTCATATTGCCCGGTAACCTGTCCGGTTAACGGGTCCATGCTGCTTATCTCTTCGATCTCGTCTCCCCAGAATATGATGCGGTATGCAATATCACCATATGCAAGAAATATATCAACCGTATCTCCCTTAACGCGGAAATTTCCATGTTTAAACTCAGCTTCGCTGCGTGAATACAGGCTATCAACCAGTCTGCGAAGCAGGTGGTTACGTCCGATTACCTGGTGCTTTTTAAGGCTGATCGTGTTACTGTGAAAATCATCAGGATTTCCAATGCCATATATACATGATACAGATGAGACCACTATCACATCGCGGCGGCCTGATAATAGTGCTGATGTTGCACTGAGCCTTAATTTTTCAATCTCCTCATTTATGGATAGATCTTTTTCAATATAGGTGTCGGTTACAGGCAGATAAGCTTCAGGCTGGTAATAATCATAATAGGAAACAAAATACTCCACTGCATTATTCGGAAAAAATTCACGGAATTCACTATATAGTTGTGCTGCAAGCGTTTTGTTATGGCTCAGTACAAGTGTCGGGCGTTTTACTCTTTCGATAAGATTAGCTATAGTAAATGTTTTCCCTGAGCCGGTAACCCCCAGAAGCGTTTGAAACTTGCTTCCCGATTTAATTCCCTGTTCAAGCTCTCTAATTGCTTCAGGCTGGTCGCCTGTCGGTACAAAGTCAGAAATAATTGAAAATTCCATTTTTCTTTTCTTTTGGAATATTGAGGGTTCTGATGCCTGCGGCAATAGCCCTTTAAAAACAGTTAAGCAATCAACTTTGTTGAATCAGTAAAATTATTCAGCCCGGAATCAGATTAATAAATAATGATATTATAAACACCGAAATGCACATATCAATAGTAAAGCCATCAGTTTATATGGCCGTCACACAATAAAGTCAGTGTTATTGAAACAGAAGGATCATTTACCAGAGTACTCTGAAATATGCCGGAAGTCCTGATCATTCAAATACAAAGCAAAGAATTTAAATTATTCAGCGAAATTAAAAAAAACCGATTCCCTCGATATTGTTTGATTGTTAAATTATGTAAGGATTACGTGTAAAAGTTAACATTAGTCAAAGCGAAGCAGTTCCTCTTTAATGTTTCTATAGGAGAAATGCAAAAATCTGCTTAAACCATGATTCCGGAACCGTCTGAAAACGGACCAGATAATGTTAGTACGCCCTTGCAAATAGTGCCATTTGCGATGATGGTTTTCCTGTTACAATACATTTGCCCGATTCCTTAATGCTGTCCAGAGGTATGCAACGAATTGTTGCCTTTGTTTCAAGATTTATTTTTTCCTCAGTCTCACTGGTGCCATCCCAGTGAGCAAGGACAAAGCCTCCTGTTGTTTCAATTATTTGCTTGAATTCATCGTAACTACGGGCAACCCGTGTGTTTTTATCCTTAAATTCAACTGCTTTCCGGTAGATATTCTCCTGAATCTCATCAAGCAGGCTTTTTATTGAGTCCTCAATTCCCTCTACCGGATAAACCTGTTTTGTAAGAGTATCCCTTCTGGCAACTTCCACTGTTTTGTTTTCGAGGTCTCGCGGACCAATGGCCAGTCTCACAGGCACTCCTTTTAATTCATAGTCGGCAAATTTCCATCCGGGTTTTTGAGTGTCCCTGTCGTCATATTTAACCGAAATGCCCTTGTCGAGAAGTTTCTGCCTGATTTCATGAACTTTTTTGCTTATTTCAACAAGCTCTTCGGCCTTTTTGTAGATTGGAATTATTACAACCTGTATCGGCGCCAGCTTTGGCGGCAGAACAAGTCCGCTATCATCCGAATGAGCCATTATCAATGCCCCCATTAACCTGGTTGAAACTCCCCACGACGAGGCCCATACGTGCTCAAGCTTCCCTTCTTTATTAAGGAAAGTTACATCGAAGGCTTTTGCAAAATTCTGACCAAGGAAATGTGAGGTGCCCGACTGCAGGGCTTTACCATCCTGCATTAATGCTTCGATCGAGTATGTTTCAACAGCACCTGCAAACCTTTCGTTTTCTGTTTTTGTTCCCTGGACTACGGGCATTGCCATCCATGTCCGTGCAAACTCTGCATAAATATCAAGGATCTTCAATGTCTCTTCAATTGCCTCACCTTTTGTAGCGTGAGCGGTATGCCCTTCCTGCCAAAGGAACTCGGCTGTCCTTAAAAACAGCCTTGTACGCATTTCCCATCTGACTACGTTTGCCCATTGGTTTATCAACAGGGGAAGGTCCCTGTAAGACTGTATCCAGTTTTTATATGTATTCCAGATAATGGTTTCAGATGTTGGCCTTATAATCAGTTCTTCTTCAAGTTTTGCAGTTTCATCAACTTCAATACCTTTACCATCAGCAGAGCTTTTGAGCCTGTAATGCGTTACTACAGCGCACTCCTTCGCAAACCCTTCGACATGGGCGGCTTCTTTGCTTAAAAAAGATTTTGGAATAAAAAGGGGGAAATAGGCATTAGAATGGCCGGTATCCTTAAACATCTTATCGAGTACGGATTGCATTTTCTCCCAAATGGCATAACCATAGGGCTTTATGACCATGCATCCGCGAACCGCAGAATTCTCTGCAAGATCAGCCTTAATAACCAGGTCATTGTACCATTGAGAATAATTTTCTTTTCTGCTTGTTAAAACTTTAGCCATAATTTATATTTGGTATGGATTTTGTTAATGTTTGTTAAAAACAAATTCAGGCAAATTTAAGAATTTTCTAACATAATCGGCAGTATACTGATCATGAAAACAAATCTTAATATCATTTTGGTTTTGACACTTATTACCGGAGCCTGCTCATCCACATCCCTGCTTTCTGAAGGAAAAGATGACCTGTACTATACCCCGGGTGAAGAAAACAGTAATGATCTGATTATTGAAAATGCTGAGGGCAAGGCTCCTGAAGAGTTACCCGCAGTTGCAGATCATGAAGATGAGCCACTTGCCTGTGAGGAGTACAATGTATCTTTCACTGATACGATCTGGTTTGATGATTACCTCGTTGTTGGGAGGGATACTTTTACCTATGAACAGGTATACCCGCAGTTTGCTTTTGAGGAATATGGTGTTACACCGTTTGATACCATATGGTTCGATAATTTTCTTGTGATTGGAGCCGATACGCTTGAATACCAGCAGGTTTATAATAAAGGAAGGAAGTTTAGTCTGAGTATCTATAGCCCTGGAGAGTTTTACTGGTCGAAAAGGTTTAACCGGGGACTTTTACTTCAGGGAGTAACACCATTTGATTTTCATCTTCAGACAGGAATTTCACCATTTGATTTCCAGCTACAGGCAGGTATTGTGCCGTTTTTTTCCGGAGGTTACGGAATTTCATGGAACTATTCTGCACCATTAATTTCTCCGGATCAACCCTGGGTTGAAATAATTAACGAGGGTTCACGGGAAACGTCCAGACCTCTTTACACTTATTATATGGGGCTTCCTCCTCAGGTTTCTGAACGGGATCAGGCCCCTCCTGCTGTGCGGAATGACCGTGAACGTGGCGTGGTTTTTCATATTTCAATACTTTCTGCAATACTTGCATTTTTAGCACTATAGAGGAGTACTGGTATCAGAAATCATAACAAGCATTTAAGTTTTTCAGGTTCTTTTTATAAGCTATACTGCCCATTTAACAAGGAAGGTTGTATAAATAAGTTTTTACAGACATTTGGTATGGATTTTGTTATTACATTAGTGAAATAAATTGAAAAGCAATAATGAATCTTTTAAACATAAAATCAATCGGGAGGCTGATCATGAAAGCAAACGTAAACATAATTTTGATTTTGGCTCTTACTGCCGGAGCTTGTTCATCCGGAACCCATCTTTCCACCGGTTACGATGATCTGTATTATACTCCCGGTGACGAGCCTGTTGCAACTGTTCAGGAGATAACTGAAGAAGTTGTAACCCGTGAAATTAAATCTGCGCCTGTCACAGCGAATACTGAACAACGGTATGCTTATGAAGAGTATAACGTAACTCCTTATGATACCATTTATTTTGATGAGTACTTCGTAGTGGGGAGGGATACATTTGCCTACGAGCAGGTAACCCCTGCTGACAGACAATACACCGACAGACAGGCTGGTAATGTTACCAATTATAACTTTTACGGTCCTGAAGAGTACTACTGGTCTACCAGGATGAGAAGGTTCCATTATGACTCCTATTACTATGGCGGTTATTATGATCCCTTCTATACCGATTTTTACTGGAGGAGCATGAACAGGTATCATTTTGGTTTCTCCTGGGGTTTCCACAGGCCATATTATTCACCGTTCTACTCTTCGTTCCATTTTGGTTATCATAGTCCTTTTTATTCTCCATACAGTTACTGGGGCGGATATTACGGAATGCACTCTCCGTTCTATGCAAGGACTCTATACTACCCTTATACATATTGGGGACATGGCGGATATTACGGTTACCATACTCCCGTATACGGATACGCCAGGGGGCGTCAGGTTACAACACATACAGGTCATCGCCGCGGGTCAGGCAGCTTCATAGGTGCAGGCGGAGCAGGTAGTTCTGCAATGGGTGTTACCAGTGCACATGGACGCCGTACCGGTTCTACTGTAGCACCCGGCACAAGAAGGACTGACAATACAGGGATCCGTCCGGCTGATACCCGCACCGGCACCAGGACAGCGGTTGGCTCTTCCACACGCCAGGGGGAATCTTCAACCCGTCCGGCAGGCACAACAACCCGCCCGGCAGGAACAACAACACGTCCTGCAGGTACAACAACCCGCCCGGCAGGAACAACAACACGTCCTGCAGGTACAACAACACGTCCGGCTGGTACAACAACCCGCCCTGCAGGTACAACAACCCGTCCTGAAGGTACAACAACCCGTCCTGCAGGTACAACAACACGCCCTGCAGGTACAACAACACGTCCGGCTGGTACAACAACACGTCCTGCAGGTACAACAACACGTCCTGCAGGTACAACAACACGTCC
>CAYQXY010000004.1:119172-140778 GCA_964421595.1 uncultured Bacteroidales bacterium
CAACAACACGTCCTGCAGGTACAACAACACGTCCTGCAGGTACAACAACACGTCCGGCTGGCAGGGCGCCTGCAACAAGGCAGTCCGGTGGCAGAGATGAAGCAGGTACGGATACCAGGCAGTCAACCGCTCCTACATATACAAGGCCGGCATCGGGTGACCGGCCAACTTATAATCCGGGTTCTTCCGGAAATTACCAGACAAAAAGTGATACCCCGGCAAGGAGTACTACTTCAGGATCAACTTATTCGAGACCGAGCAGCAGTGCAACCTATAACCGGCCGGATAACCGTTCAGGCAATACAACAGCCAGTCCCTCAGCCAGGCCGGCACCGGTTACCAGAAGCACACCATCAGTAAGCCGGCCAGCCCCTTCGTCGGGCAGCAGGCCTGCTATTTCAAGCCCATCATCAGGTGGAAGCAGACCTTCGGTTTCAAGTCCCTCATCGGGTGGAAGCAGGCCCTCTTCAGGTGGGTCGTCAGGAGGGGGTGGCAGCAGGCCCGCATCCGGAGGCAGTAGTAGTGGAGGCGGCAGAGGCGGCAGGTAATTTGTCTGCTGGTATTTCCCCGACAGGATTGAATATTTTCCTGTGATTATTTAACATTCTCATATCCGATATTAAATAGTACACTAACATAATCTACAAAGATGAAACGTACAACTTTCATTATACTATTGAGTATAATTAGCATAAGCTATACCTTTGCCCAGACAGAGGAAGACGCACTCCGGTTCTCCCATAAGTTTTACGGAGCAACAGCCAGATCTGCTGCTATGGGAGGTGCCTTTGCAGCGCTCGGAGGCGATTTTTCTACTCTCGGCTACAATCCTGCGGGTATTGGAGTTTTCCGGACAACTGAGTTTTCGTTCACTCCCTCGTTTTCCATGGATGAAATTAATACCAGGTACATGGGTACGAAGCGGTCTGAAACGGAATACAATTTCGGACTAAACAGTATTGGTTTTGTAGCAAGTTTTAATTCAGGAAGGGAAACCGGATGGGTCGGTTCGAATATTGGTTTCGGATACAACCGGTCCAATAATTTTAGCCGTAACCAGAATATCCAGGGAGTAAACCATCAGAGTTCAATGGCCGATTACTTTATGGACGGCCCATATGGCGCAGAAGGATTCTATCCCGATGAGCTTGAACCATTCTGGGAAAGACTGGCATTTGATACCTATATAATAGATACAGTTGGAGGGCCAACCTGGTATGAGACACCGGTTATGCTGGGGCAGACACAGCGCGATGTCATCAAAACCAGCGGTCATACAGGAGAATACCTGATCTCTTTTGGTGCAAACTACAGCCACAAATTTTATCTTGGAGCCTCTTTTGGCATTGAATCTGTAAATTATGACCGAAAATCAAGGTATACCGAAACTGATGATCTGGATCTGAGTGATTTTAATCAGTTCAGGTTTGTACGTAATCTGAATACTACAGGTACAGGATACACCTTCAAGATAGGTGCAATATTCAGGCCTGTTGAATTATTGAGGATTGGAGCAGCTGTTCACATGCCTACCTTTTATAATCTGACCGACGAATATCATCATGAAATGGAATCCTGGTTTGATACCGGTGATAATTACACGGCTGTTCCAACGAACATTAACGGCAATGCCATCGGGGCAAGGGTAAAAGACTATTCCATGACAACACCCTTCAGGGCAATCGGGGGTCTGGGGATTATGTTGCCCGGCCAGTTAGGTGTAATCAGTGTAGATTACGAATATATCGACTATACAATGATGAGACTTCGGGAAACTGACGGCGGATATGATTTTGATAATGAAAATCAGGTGATCAGGAATGTCTACCGTCAGACAGGCAATCTGAAAGCGGGTGCTGAGATCAAGCTCGGAACGTTTATGTTAAGAGGCGGGTACGCCCTTTATGGCAGTCCTTTTGCTTCCGGGCAGATGAATGAAGATGCCGGATTTGAGACCTATTCTGCAGGTTTTGGTTTCAGGGACAGGAATTTTTATATGGACCTAGGGTATGTAATGACAATGCAGGACAGGAATTATCTTCTTTATGATTATGCTGGTATGCAGCCGGCACTTGGCAAAGGCACCAACAACAGGTTTCTTGTTACGGTAGGATTCCGGTTTTAAGCAACAGATAGGTTGAGTTAAGGATTTTTAATCAAGTCCGGCCTTACATGGAGATCCCATGAAAGGCCGGTTTTTTTTTATACCTGCAGTACATGAATTAACACTGATTCTTTTAAGATGTAAGCAGGATATTCAATGCTCAATACTGACCCCGATGCAAAACTTCCCGGGGATCCTGCTTAAGCGGGACTCGATATTCACCCTGAATGAAACCGAGGCATCACCGTTTTAATACCCGTATTGTAAAGTTCTTTTGACATACGGATATGGTATCATCACTTACTTCTGTTATAATCAATATTCAATTTAGCAGGTATATGTATCCCTAATGGAGTGCAGAATATTTACTGAATCTGGTCCTGTATTAAAAAGAAGGTCAAGGATGCTCATGCCCCCGATAAATCCCAGCTTTTCCTGAAAAACCTGCGTATATAAGGAGTCCCCGAAGGGTAGTGCATTAGTGCCTGGCCATCTTTTCGGATGGAAAATGTCTCTCGCATCCGTTATTCCTGATAAAGGAGATTTCTGGTAAGACTCTGTATAAACAGGATTGGCCGGAATATTCAAAATATCCAGTAATGTATTCAGTATAGTTGTATTCATGTCAAGCAGCCAATCATATCTCAATTCAAAGAAAGGCATGATATCGTCAATATAGTACTCAAAGAAAGGTGCCGATCTGTAGGCTGACTCAATTGAAACACGGTGCAGCTTTTGCCACTTATAGCTGTAATCGGGCCTCACCTCGCTGATGAGGGTTTTGCAGCCTTTGTTTCTCTTTACCGGAATTACCAGGGGGAGAATACCATTGGCCGAAACTATGCAGCATCTGTTGCGGAAGCTTTGCTTACAATAGTTTTCATGCTTCTCTAACAGTATATCCTGTCTTCCTGATATGCAAGCCATGTAAGGTAAGGGTGGGAAGTATGCTGTTGACAGCAGGATGGCAGATGAATGAAGGTTCATTATAAATCAATTTTAAAATGCCTGCTATGAAGCAGGCATTTTAAAAATAAAAGCAATATATACAGGTTATGCCTGACCATTTGATCAGGTGAACCGGCCAAATTACTGCTTATTTGGTTTCAGTATCAGCATTGCATACAATGCAAATACTGAAGCGGTCAGTAACTGTATCCAGATCGGGATCGATACAAGTGGTGAATTGATCAGGGCAAACTGAAGCAACCCGATCTTCACGGCATAGTATCCGAGCTTACTCAAAACTATACTGAAAAATACTGAAGTAAAGACATTCTTGAAATGTTTTGACAGCTCATAAAATAAGTAAACATTCAGGGCCAGTTCAGCTGACATCAGCAGAGCTTTAAGGAAAACGGGATGGGCTGAGAACATAAAAGAGAATATCGGTAATGCTACTGCCATCGCATAAGCATTCTTTTTATTTGTATGCACCAATGCAAGTACAAGCATAATTCTCATTGGTTCCACGAAGAAGACGGGGAAGCTCATTAAATGGGCCACAGCAGGAGCAAACAAAATGACAATTACAGCCATAATGTCAACAAGCAATGTGGTGATGGTCTCACGGTTTAAACTTAACACGACCGAATTTTTCATAATCAGACTTTTAGTTTTCGATTTACTGTTATCTATTTCACAGGGACTGTTTCTTTTCATATATTTACATTCAAAAATAAGTAAAATTTAATATTTTTCATTGGTATTAATAAAATCTTTTTTGCAGGTATGTTGATTAACCGGTTTTACCTGCCGGCATTTTTCCAGATTAATCAAATTTTTAAAAATATATAATAAATATAATCACAAATTAAACTGTGTAATTATGAAGAGACGCGAATTCTTGTGGAAATCAGCAGGTGCAGGATTTGTTGCAGGTTCGGCCCTGTCGTTTACCGGATTTTCCAGCCTTTTTGGAAGCGAACTTAACTCAAACCAGTCTCCCTATGATCTGGTTGCAGTAAGAGGAGGCGAACCCGATGTCATGTTTGACCGTGCAATCGCTGCGATGGGTGGTATGCAAAATTTTGTCAAACCGAACCAGTCAGTACTTGTCAAACCAAATATTGGATGGGACGTTATCCCCGAAAGGGGGGCAAATACAAATCCTGGTCTTGTCAAGAGGGTAATTGAGCACTGCTTTCAGGCCGGTGCCAGTGAAGTTTTTGTTTTTGACCATACTTGTGATAACTGGCGGAGAAGTTATGAAAACAGTGGTATAGAGGCAGTTGTAAATGCTGCAGGAGCGCGGATATTGCCCGGAAATGATATAAGCCTTTACAGAAATGTGACTGTTCCCGGCGGCCGGCAACTGAAAGAGGCAATGGTGCATGAGCAGGTACTTAATGCCGATGTTTTTATAAATATTCCTGTATTGAAGCATCATGGCGGAGCACAGGTGACAATCTCAATGAAAAATCTTATGGGGATTATATGGGACCGGCAATGGTGGCACAGAAATGATCTTCAGCAGTGTATAGCCGATTTCGGTACTTATCGTAAACCCGACCTTAACATTGTCGATGCCTACAGGGTAATGATGCAAAACGGTCCCCGCGGAGTTTCTGAAGATGATATTGTATTGATGAAATCACTGATCATTTCGCGTGATATGGTTGCTGCCGACTCTGCTGCTGCACGTCTGTTTGGAACTACTCCCGAGCAGATAGGACATATCCGGCTGGGGCATGAAATGGGTATTGGCAACATGGAGCTTGAGAAACAATCAATCCACAGGATAGTGGTTTGATTATAAATTGCTTTTTTTCAACAGCAAAAAAAAGTGCCGCGCTTACGGAAAATGGTTAAAAATCAAAGAATTTTTTCTAAAAACCGTGAACTCGCTGCGTTTAACTTTTTACTTTTTTTCTGCAGCACAAAAAAGTAAACAAAAAAGTGCCGCACTACGGTAAAAGGCTAAAAATCAAACCTTTTTCCAAAAAACAGTTAACTCGCTGCGCTCAGACAGAACGGTTTTCTTAACGGAAAAAACTTTGATTTTCTTAACGCCTTTTTCCTGAGGTGGGGGAAAACCGTTACATGATTTAAATAATGCTGAATTTATAATTTTCCGGACTTAATTGTGATCAAACCGCTCAAAGAAGAAATGCAGTTGTTGAAAAAAAGTGACAGCCCATGCGGCCTTGAGCACATAATTAATTTAATATAATGAACCTGAAACTTCTTAAACCCCTGAGAGTCATAGTATCTCTATTTTTTCTCGTTGTGGCTGCATTAATCTTTCTGGATTTCAGACACGAGTTCTCTGAAGGTTTTATATCGTCATTTTTATTCCTTCAGTTTGCTCCTTCGGTAATAAAAGTATTGCAGGTGCTGACTTTTTCAGCAATGGGGTTTATAATTATCCTGATACTGACAATTCTGTTTGGAAGGATTTATTGTTCAACCATTTGTCCGCTGGGGATTTTTCAGGATGCCATATCATGGATTTCAATAAAATTACGCAGGAAGAGATGGCCATACAAATTTTCTGCACCTCATAATGTACTTCGGTATTCGTTACTCGGACTAACAATTATATTTCTTGTGTTTGGGAGCATCCTCTTACTGAACCTTCTTGACCCGTATAGTAATTTTGGCAGATTTGTGACATATTTTGCAACTCCTGCAGTTGTTGAGGCCAATAACCTGTTGTCTCCGGTACTGACCTCCCGGGGTATATATTCGGTTTTCCCGGTTAGTATTCCCTCATTACGCTGGGAGATCATTCTTTTTCCTGCCCTGATGCTTGGATTGGTTCTCTGGTTATCATTTAAATATGGAAGGCTTTATTGCAACACCGTATGTCCTGTCGGCAACCTGCTGGGGTATGTATCGAATTTTTCCTTTTTCCGTATATATATTGATGAGAATTCATGTACCAGATGTGGCCGTTGCGACCGGATATGCAAATCTTCCTGTATAAGCTTCAGGGAGGGGGAGGTCGATTTTTCACGTTGCGTTGCATGTTATAATTGTTTGTCTGTTTGTCCGGACAATGCAATTAAATATTCGCGTGAATATAAAACCAAACCGGCCAGAATTCCGGTAATCAAGCCTGGCGGGAAATTAGATGGTGCAGGCGAATCAAAACGCAATTTTTTACTTAGCTCACTGATTTTATTATTTGGAGTCAGCCGATTTACAAAGGTTGCCGCCAGTGACGTGCCGAAACCTGAGCAGGAAACAAAAATCCCTGAAGAAAAAAACTACCCTGTCTCGCCACCGGGTTCAATATCCATAGCTGATTTCAATAAAGCGTGCACAGCCTGTACTTTATGTGTCAGTGCCTGTCCGACTCATGTACTTCAGCCTTCGCTGCTTGAATATGGTGTTGGCGGATTTCTGCAGCCAAGGCTGGACTTCCGGGCCGGTTTCTGCAACTTTGATTGTACACGTTGTGGTGATGTGTGTCCTACCGGTGCAATTTTGCCCCTGGAAACAGATAAGAAGCATGTAACCCAGGTAGGAGTGGTTAAGTTCGAAAGGGAGAATTGTGTTGTATATACTGACAATACATCCTGTGGCGCATGTTCTGAACATTGTCCGACAAGAGCCTGTGATATGGTACCTTATATTGGCGAACTGACAATACCTGAAGTGGATGAATCAACCTGTATTGGCTGTGGGGCATGCGAATACATTTGTCCCACCCGGCCGTACCGGGCAATTTATGTAGACGGTAATCCGCGTCATGAAACGGCTGACAGGCCAACTACCGAAAAAGTTGATGTGGAAGTGGATTTTGAAGACTTTCCCTTCTGATCATCTTCTGTCAGTTACAATATTAATTGGTGCCTGAAAACATTCTGTTCCAGCGAATCCTGTTTAAGCCTGAGCGGGTCCTGTCCAGTGATAACCAGATAAATACTGGTCGGCCAACAACGTGATCTTCAGGGACAAAGCCCCAGAACCTTGAATCGAGAGAGTTGTGACGGTTATCGCCAACAAGAAAATAGTAATCCATTTTAAAGGTATAATTCCCCGCTTTTTCCCCATTAATTAAAACTTCATCGCCAGTTACTTCGACCTGGTTGAGTTCGTAAGCCTCTATAACTCTTTGGTATATGGAGATGTTACCTGCATCTATGGTTACTGTAGCGCCATTGGCAGGGATTACAAGCGGGCCAAAATTATCTTCATTCCAAGGATAGGCGGGATCGTGAGGAAATACAGCCCGGGAGAAGTTCCCGGCTGGATTTTCCCATTTGGTAACAGAAACTACATTCCTGAAGTTTTTCAGGTTTTCAACATTAGCCTGAGTAAGCGGAATATAGTATTCCGGAGGCGTACCTCCGATATCATTTGCATATATATCCAGCCTTTCAAGTGCCCTGACGTTAAGCGGGGTGCCATCTGTGCGGACTATGTATTGATATTGCAGGTGCTCCAGTCCGCCATCCATTGATTGACCGTTTATAAACACTTCACCGCTTCTGATTTCAAGAGTATCACCGGGTATCGCAATGCAACGTTTAATATAATTGTCCCTTTTATCAACCGGCCTTGCAATTCTGGTATAGTTTTGATCAAGGTAGCTTCTTGCTTCTGAGTTATAAAAACCCTGATCGTTTGTTTCTGATCCGGCAAACATATCCCGTTCCTGGAGTTCATGTGCCAGCTGTCTGACTATTCCATAATAGCTTTGTGTCTGCATTTCCAGGATTACAGTATCTCCTTCGGGGAAATTGAATACCACTATATGGTTATTATCTATTTCGGTTAAGCCAGCAAGTCTTTTGTAGGGCCAGCTTATCCATTCGACATATGATCTGCTTGAGCTTGTAAGTGGGAGGGTATGGTGAGCGAAAGGAAAAGAAACCGGTGTATTCGGGATCCTCGGTCCATAACTTAACTTGCTTACAAAAAGGTGGTCGCCAATAAGAAGATCCTTTTCCATCGAACCGGTAGGAATTTTATAATTCTGGAAAAAGAATATATTTATAAATGTTACTGCTATGACTGCATATATAAGGGCGTCTATCCATTCGACGAAAGTGCTGTTATTCCCTTCACGTTTTTTCCAGAATGACCAGTTTACTTTTCTGCTGATATATATATCATAAATAACAGGCAGGCCGATTAACAGCCAGTAGTTACCAAGCCATATAACCCAGATCAGGTATGCCAGTGACACTAGTACATACTTGATCATTAGGGCGTGTTTTTTAAAGAATTCCATTGGATCGATTGATTTTGTTATAAATTGGCCTAAAGTTAGTCAATGCTTTTGAACATTCTGTCCCACCTGATGTTTTTGGGAAATTTTCTCTCATAGTCTAATGACAACCATATCATCACAGCTTTGCCAACAACATGATCTTCCGGGACAAAACCCCAGAATCTTGAATCAGCTGAATTATGGCGGTTATCTCCGAGCACAAAGTAATAATCCATGCCAAATCTGTAGCTGTTTGTCAAGTCACCGTTAATAAATATTTTATCTTCCCTGATCTCAAGGTCATTCCCTTCATACAGGGTGATTATGCGATGGTAGAGAGGAAGGTTGTCAAGGCTGAGTTCCACTTCAGTATCTTTTCCGGGAACTACCAGTGGTCCGTAATTGTCCTCATTCCAGCTAAAATTACGGTGATAGGGAAATATAGTATGGATGCCCGAATAAGGATTCCTGTTCTCAAACCTGTCTACAGAAATTACATTAGGAAGTCCATTGACTCTGCCAGTCAAGCTTGCTGTCAGCGGTATTTCATAGAGTGACCGACCTTCATTATATTTTGTGTCTGACACTGAAAGTCCCAGTTCATTGAACTTTTCATCTTCAATAACCGAGCCGTCTGTCTGGACAAAATAATCGTGTTGCAACTGATCACTTTCATTATTATGTATTCCGTTAACAAACAGTTTTCCTCCTGAAATCCTTATTTCATCACCAGGAACACCAACACATCTTTTTATGTAATTCTCCCTTTTGTCGACAGGTCTTCTTATAAGATCAAACTCTTCATGAATGAATTCCCGCCCATACTGTCTGACCAGGGCATAATAACTCTGGTCAGGATACTGAACAACAACAGTGTCACCTTCCGGAAAGTTAAATACAATTATATCATTTTTCTTTACATAAGAAATCCCGTTCAGCCTTTTAAAAGGCATCTTTATCCATTCCAGGTAGGAGGGGACCTTTCTCGTGAAAGGCATAGTGTGATGGGCAAATGGGAATGAGAGCGGGGTATTTGGGAGTTTGGGGCCATAGGCAACCTTGCTGACGAACAGATAATCGCCAACCATCAATGATCTTTCCATTGATGAAGTCGGTATTGAATAGGCTTCAACAAAAAAGATGCGTATCAGTGCTGCAACAATTACCCCAAAGACCAATGCATCGATCCATTCAATAATAAACCGGTTTTTTATAATCCCTTCACGTTTCCAGAAACGCCAGGCTATTTTTTTAGTGATAAATATATCGAATATCACAGGCACTCCAATTAAAAACCACAGGTTTTCAAGCCACAATACCCATAAAGTGTAAATGAGTGAAGTTATTAAAAACAGAATTATTGAAGGCTTAACAAACCTTTTCAGGCCATGATCCATAATATGTATTATTAGAACCCGAGCATATCCTCCATTTTAAAGTTCCCGGTTTTTCCATATAAGAATTCTGCTGCGAGCACGGCCCCACTGGCAAAAACCGACCTGTTAAGTGCCTGGTGACTGATTTGCAGTATATCTGAAGCAGATTCATATGATACAACATGTGTGCCCGGAACTTCTCCGGTCCTCTCAGAAACAATCCCGAGGATGTCCTTCTTATCTGAAGGCTCATTTTGCCATGATTTTTTTCTCTCAATGCTTTCAATTATGTCACCAGCAAGTGAAATAGCGGTTCCACTTGGTGCATCTTTCTTGTGTATATGATGTACTTCCGATAGCTTTACGTTGTACGAGGGAAACCTGTTCATTATTCCGGCAAGCAATTTATTCAATTTAAACATAACGTTAACTCCTATTGAAAAATTTGAAGCATAAAAGAACGCATGTTTATTTTTAGCACATAAATTTTTCGCCTCTTCAACTCTTTCGGCCCATCCTGTTGTACCACAAACTACGGGGACGCCTGCATTAAAGCAGGCTTTTACATTTTCAAGTGCGGTTTCGGGTGTGGTAAATTCAATCGCAACGTCAGCCTTTCCCAGTTGGGCCGGATCGAGGTCACCAGGATTATCCATGTCAATTTTCAGGATTACTTCATGTCCTCTTTCAAGGGCAGCAAGTTCAATCTCCCTGCCCATTCTTCCATAACCTATTATAGCTATTTGCATGTTTTGACAGTTTTTACTTTGCCGGTATAATTCATAAAAAAAGCCCTCTCATACATTAAGCAGAGATGGCTTTATAGATAGAAATATGTGATTCTATTTTTTTACCTGGTCTACCACCGCCTTGAAAGCTTCCGGATTATTCATGGCCAGATCAGCCAGTACTTTCCGGTTAAGGTCGATTCCCTGTTTATTAACGGCCCCTATAAATTCTGAATAAGACATGCCGTGCAGGCGGGCTGCTGCATTAATACGTTGTATCCACAAACCCCTGAAGGTAATTTTCTTCTTTTTTCTGTCACGGTATGCGTATTGCAATCCCTTTTCTACAGCATTCTTTGCTACAGTATATACATTTTTTCTTCTGCCAAAGTAACCTTTGGCCTGCTTCAGGACTTTTTTCCTTCGCTGTCTTGACGCGACAGCATTAACTGATCTTGGCATTTTTTTTAAGCATTATGAATGTTCAGCGGTTCATTGTTGCGAACTCTTTTTTGGCTGTGACACTCTGGTTTAAAGAAATATTGAGGACGGACAGGCTTATTATCTCAAGGCCAGTAAAAGTCGGATATTCTTTTCATCCGGCTTACTGACAAGTGTTGAATAAGTCAGGTTCCTTTTCCTTTTGGTAGATTTTTTGGTAAGGATATGGCTTTTATAAGCATGTTTCCTTTTAATCTTCCCTGTTCCGGTAAGCACAAAGCGTTTTTTTGCTCCCGAATTAGTCTTCATCTTAGGCATTGCAATGTAATTATTAACTGGTTACTAATTCTTTTTCTTTACTGCCTTGGGTGTAATGAACATAGTCATTCTCTTGCCTTCAAGCCTGGGGAGTTGTTCAACCTTTCCAAATTCCTCCAGTTCCTGAGCGAAACGCAATAACAGTATTTCCCCTTTCTCTTTAAACAGTATGGTCCTTCCTTTAAAAAATACAAATGCTTTTATTTTTGCACCTTCACCAAGGAACTTCTTTGCATGGTTTAATTTAAAATTAAAATCATGCTCATCCGTATTTGGCCCAAAACGGATCTCTTTAATTATCACCTTAACTGTTTTGGCTTTGATCTCTTTTTGTTTCTTCTTTTGCTGATATAGAAACTTCTGATAATCAATTATTTTGCATACAGGCGGATCAGCATTTGGCGAAATTTCAACCAGATCCAGCTCCATCTGATCTGCTAATTTGATTGCCTCAGATAATGGAACAACCTCCGGATTTTCAATATTGTCGCCAACCAGACGAACTGTCCTGGCCTTTATAAATTGATTGATCCTGTGTTTTGGTTCCTGTCTGACTTGTCTTCTCGGACCCCTGAAAAATTTTTGTACAGCTATGTCTCAGCCCTCCTTCTTTTGGTTATTATTCAATTATTTGTGAATATCGGAAAATTGCATTTCAACCTCTTCTTTTGCAAATTTAACAAATTCTTCGAGATTCATCGAACCTTTATCGCCCTCTCCCTGCTTTCTTAACGAGATTGTATTGCCGGCTTCTTCTTTTTCACCTATTATAAGAAGGTAAGGAATCCGTTTTAACTCATTGTCCCTTATCTTTTTGCCAATTTTTTCATTCCTGGAATCAATCAGGGCGCGAAGATCGGAATTATTTAGATAATTTAAAACTTTTTCAGCATAATTCTGAAATTTCTCACTTATTGGCAATATTACAATCTGCTCAGGAGTGAGCCAAAGTGGAAATTTTCCTGCAGTATGTTCTATCAGAACGGCAATAAATCTCTCCATCGATCCGAACGGGGCTCTGTGGATCATTACCGGACGGTGTTTTTTATTGTCCGAACCGGTATATTCAAGTTCAAACCTTTCGGGCAGGTTATAATCAACCTGGATCGTGCCGAGTTGCCACTTTCTGCCAATTGCATCCTTAACCATAAAGTCAAGTTTTGGCCCATAGAAGGCTGCCTCGCCATATTCGATTTTTGCATCCAGCCCTTTTTCCCTGGTAGCCTCAATTATTGCTCTTTCTGCTTTCTCCCAGTTTTCATCGCTCCCTATATATTTTTCATTGTCTTTAGGATCCCTCAATGATATCTGGACTAGAAAATCCTTAAAATCAAGAGCGCGGAATATGATGAAAATAATGTCTATAACTTTGATAAATTCTTCTTTCAGCTGATCAGGCCTGCAGAATATATGAGCATCATCCTGGGTAAATCCTCTCACCCTGGTTAATCCGTGCAGTTCACCGCTCTGCTCATAGCGGTATACCGTGCCGAATTCTGCCATCCGGATGGGGAGATCTTTATAGGAGCGGGGTTTGAATTTGTATATTTCACAGTGATGTGGACAATTCATTGGTTTAAGAAGGAATTCCTCACCCTCTGCGGGGGTACTTATCGGCTTGAAAGAAGATTCTCCGTATTTGGCATAGTGTCCTGAGGTAACATACAGTTCCTTTTGACCTATATGAGGAGTAATGACCTGTTCATAACCATATTCGCGCTGAACCTTTTTAAGGAAATTCTCAAGTCTTTCCCTGAGTTGTGTTCCCTTGGGAAGCCATAGTGGTAATCCTGCACCTACTTTTTGAGAAAAAGTGAAAAGCTCCAGTTCCCTGCCAATTTTCCTGTGATCACGCTCTTTTGCCTGTTCGAGCATGTCAAGGTGCTCATCAAGGAGTTTCTGTTTTGGGAAACTCACTCCGTAAATACGTGTCAACTGCTTGTTTTTCTCATTTCCCCGCCAGTATGCCCCGGCGATGCTGAGCAATTTAAATGCCTTAATATATCCTGTATCCGGCAGATGGGGTCCACGGCATAAGTCGGTGAAATTACCCTGGGTATAAAAGGAGATTGTACCATCCTCAAGGTCATTAAGAAGTTCAACCTTATACTGATCGCCCTTTCTTGTATAGTATTCCAGGGCTTCCTTTTTGGGAACCTCTTTTCTGATATACGGATTTTTTTGCTGAGCAAGCTCTTTCATCTTCTTTTCGACAGACTGAAGCTCACTTTCCGATAAGGTTTTACCATCACCCAGATCGATATCGTAATAAAAACCATTATCAATCGACGGACCTATTCCCAGTTTCACGCCGGGGTATAAGTTTTCGAGGGCCTCGGCCATAAGATGAGCAGAGGAATGCCAGAATGCATGCATACCTTCTTCATCTTCCCATTTATTTAGTTTTATACTTGCATCACTTTGAATTGGCCTGGTCAGGTCATAAACCTCTCCGTTAACAGTTGCCGATAATACTTCTTTTGCCAGGCTGTTACTCAGTGATTTTGCAATTTCAAGTGCGCTGACTCCTTTCGGGAATTCTCTAACTGAACTATCTGGAAATGTAATCTTTATCATTAATGATTTTAACTAAATGGATTAAACTCTTCAATTCAGGTATTATTGCCTGAATTGAATCAGGCAAAGATAATTAAATTGGTTGTGAATTTAACTTACCTGGAATATAATTATCATAACTCATGCACACTACAGAAGAAAATTCTATTCCTTTTGCAATGATCTTGTCCCATTCTGCAATGCTGCAGGAATCTATATTCAGGTTACTGATGTTGGTTTCAAACATAGCAGTTATTAAGCCTGCATTGAACGAGTCACCAGCTCCGATTGTACTGAGTGGTTTAATTTCAGGAACATCATAGTGTTTTGAAAACGCGCGAGTATAAAGATCGACACCCTGGGCAGAACGGGTATAGATTAAAGCCTTACAGTTTCTGAAACAAGGAAGGTTCCAGGTTTCTTCGGCCGATTTCGTCCCGAAAATAATCTCAAAATCTTCATTTGAACCCCTGACTATCTGCGAGTGCATGATGTTTGCCTCTATAAATGGTTTCACCTCATGCAGTGCCCTAAGGTGGGAATCCCTGAAGTTGGGATCATAAAACAGCAGTGCACCATTGTCTGTTGAGAGTTTCTTAAGTCTAATAACAGTATCCCTGGTTGGGGTCGATATCGAATAGAAAGATCCGAACAGTATTATATCCTGTTCTCCGGGAGAAGGAAGTTCTGGCATTTCTCCGGTATCCCCGCCTTTATAGAAATCATATGAGGCATTATTGTTTTCATCAAGGAATGCAAGTGCAATAATTGATTTTGAATTTTCACGGTGAAGAAATGCCCTGCCTACATGGTTCTCTTCCAGAAAAGCAGAAATCAGGTCGCCTGTTTTATCATTTCCGCAGGTCCCAATGAAGTTAACCGGCAATCCGCTTCTGCCAAGTGATATCGAAGAATTAAGCATTGAACCTCCTGGCCTGGCTGCAACCGGCTGGCCATTCTTAAACATTATATCAAATACTATCTCTCCAATAGCATAAATTCTCCTTGTTTTATTTTTTTCCATAAATCCGGATATTTTTTATGTGCAGACTTGATCATGTTTTAAAACAGGAACCATCAACCTGGTTGATGGCTCCTGTTAACTATATGAAGGTACCCATAAGTTTTTTAAGCCTCCGGGCTACACCCGAAACTGATCTCTCTATAATGAATATCCTGGCCGGTATTCACGGTGATAGAATTTCTCAGCCTCAGGATCATTTACAAATGATTCTGTTGATGGGTTCCATTCAACAGGCCTCATAAGTTCGTATGAGATATTGCCCAGGGTACAGGTTGTAGCTGTCCGGTGGCCCACTTCTACCGGTGCAACCGGATCCTGTCTGTTACGCATTGATTCAATAAAATTAACAAGGTGCGGTATTCCCGTTTCATAGGCTACATCACCATCCCGTTGCGCATCTTCAGGCGGCATAAGCTCATTGTCGGAAGCAACATAATGGCCCCGGCTGACCTCAATCCATCCCTCAGTCCCCAAAAACTTCACGCCTTTTGTCATAGCCTCATCAAAAGGTTCTTCAGTCATGATCACCCCGTTATCATACTCATAGGTCAGGAAATTGTAGTCATTGTAACCGGCAGGAATTATCCTTACGGGTCCGCTGTTATCCTTATCAAGTGCCCACTGGGCTATGTCAAACATATGGGCGCCCCAGTCTGTTGTAAAACCTCCTCCCATTTCCTTGTACCATCTCCAGGCTCCCCATATAGTTTCATCACGGGGAGGATTTAGTGATATCGGAGGATTCAGTTCATGATTATAATGTACGTAAGGATTAGGACCCAGCCAGAGATCCCAGTTAAGGTCACCCGGCACGGTTTCTTCCGGCAGGTCATAAGGAACAGGAGGTCCGCCAACATATGCATGTATTTTCTCGATCCTTCCAAGTGCTCCGTTCCTTACCTGGTTAACTGCATGCTGGAAAGCCTGATCTGACCTTTGCTGACTTCCGGTTGCCAGGATGATGCTGTTGTTTCTGACTGCATTCACCAGCTCGACACCTTCCCTGATAGTAAAGGTAAGTGGTTTTTCCATGTAGATATCCTTTCCGGCCCGACAGGTTTCAACACCCATCACACCATGCCAGTGATCAGGAGATGCAATCACAATACCATCTATGTCATTCCTGTTAAGCAGGTCATGATAATGTTCGTATGTATCAACTTTTATATTCTGACCCAGTTCAGAATAAAAAGCATTCATCTGCTGTTCAAATCTCTGGCGCTTGATCCCATAAACATCAACTCCCGCTACTATCTGAACACCTTCAATTTGCCGGAAGCCATTCATAAGGTACATTGCCTGTCTTCCCAATCCTATCACTCCAAGCCTGATCACATCATTTGCCGGAGTGCTGCAACTCCTGAGCAGAGGCAGAAAAGTGAGTCCGGCTGCTCCTGCAACCGTGGTGCGGATAAATCCTCTTCTTGAAATTCTTTGCATAAAGTATAAGTTTTGGTTTAAGTAAAGTGTATGCAAGTTAAGGAAATTAAAAAAAAACACAAAAAATCTAAAAATGTGTTCGCCAAAATCATTTATCCTGATCAGTACTTTTAACTATCGATGCAGATTCGATTATTGGTCATGAGTAATTTGACATATCAATTTGAGCGCAGACTATAACGTTAAGTTTGACAGCAGTCCTGAAGTTTGAGGCAGCAGATCTGCCTTATTCCAGGTTAGTTAACCGCTTCTCTGGTTTGACTGTTTAATTATCCTGTTTCTCATAAGGTGTTTCAGTGGACTGAACAGTCTCTCGAGAAGGCTCATTTCTTCGGTCGATATTTCTGCAGTTCCCGGCAATTCCCTGATTACATCGAGTTCATATCCAAAAGTTGTCATGGCACCTCTTTCAAGTGATATAATTGCTGGAAAGCCACCTTCAACAGGCCCTCCGGATACTGAATGGATATGTCCGGTTACTATGCCATATTCCATGTAGGGGTATCCATCAAGTTTTACATTTACTCTCTGTCCCGGTCTGACTTTTCCTGCTCCCCTGAAAGGAAGAATGATCCTGGCATGAAGACTGCCCATATCTTCAGGTACAATGGAAAATACTGCATCTCCTGCACTTATTTCCTGCAGGTTACTCCAAACCGACAGGTAATTTAATTTGCCTGAAGCAGGTGCGATAAATAAATATGTATTTTCCCAGGTCGCCAGGGAGCTTTCTAACTGTCTGAAAGCGTTTATCATGTTAGTCCTGAGCCTCTGCTGCCTCTCATCCTTCTCAAGACGTGTATCGGCTATGGTTCTCTCCAGCCTGGCAATTGTGATATGCGACTCGGAAAGAATGAGTTCCGATGTTTCCACGGCCTTCATCTTTGTCAGCAATAGTTCCTGTGCTTTTTCATATTCAGCAGATGATATTACTCCGGTAGAGAACAGAAGCGAGTCCCTGGTAAATTGTGCAATGCCGAGTTCCATATCCCTGATTGAAAGAGACCATTGCCTTTCCAGGTTCTCCCGGTAATTTGAATACTGCCCAAGTTCAGCAGAAAGTGCGGCAATCTTACTCTCATAAAAATCCTGGTTTATAAATATTTGGTAGTCAAACAAGGATGAAACAAAAATGTTATAGGCAGGTTGAATTTCCCCAAGCACCAAATCATCCGTTATTGACGCAAGGGGCCTGCCTTCATCGCCCTTCAGATTTTGATTCACCAGCCTCACATATTGTCCAAGCCTGGAAATATCTTCATATCTAGCCGGGTTCTCTATCACTGCAAGAGTATCATTTTTATGAACGGATGCTCCGTCAGGATAGAATATCGATGAAGGCTTGCCGGAAATCCTGGCAATCAGCACTGAAGCAGGGTTTTCTTTGGTAATTACCGCAGGAGCCCTGACAATATCAGGGTAGCTGAAAAACCAGCTTCCTGAGAATAATATAATCATAACCATAAAAAGTACACCGGTACCCCAGCTTACGATCCACCCCGGCGGTTTCCCGAGTATATCCTTTACCTCCTCCGACCGGAGACTTAAATCATCAGCCTTTTGTTGTTGATTGCCTGTTACGGGCTGGTTTGTAGCTGGTTCATTAACTGTCATAATTCCAGCTGGTTTTTAACCAGGGTATAATATGGCCCCCTGGCTTTGATTAATTCCTCATGGGTTCCGGATTCAGCTATTTTGCCTTTGTCGAGTACTATAATCTGGTCTGCATTTTTTACGGTACTTAACCTGTGTGCAACAACAATTACCGTACGACCCCTGAAAAACTCCTGCAGGTTATGCATAATAACTTTCTCATTATTCGCATCAAGTGCATTGGTAGCTTCATCAAAGAATATATATGCAGGATCCTTATAAACAGCTCGGGCAATCAGAAGTCTCTGTTTTTGTCCCTGACTCAGTCCGTGACCATCACTCCCGATCTTCGTGTTAAAACCCAGGGGCAGGCTGTCAATATATTCGTCAATATTAGCAATAGAGGCAGCCTTCAATAGTCTCCTTTTATCAATATTCTCAATTCCCGGCGCAATATTATTTGCAATGGTATCTGAAAATAAATATCCATCCTGCATTACAACACCACATTCCCTTCGCCATTGCCGGAGACTGAAAAGGTCAAATGCATTTTTACCCAGGTATATCGAGCCTTTCTCAGGTGGGTAGAAACCGAGAAGTAATTTTATTAAAGTTGTCTTTCCACTGCCTGAAGTACCTACAATGGCTGTTTGTTTGCCGGGAGGTACTGAAATTGAAATATTGTCGAGGACAAGCTCTGATTCCGGCCCCTCATACCTGAATGATAGGTCACTGATTTCAATTCCTGAATCAGGCGGTATTTCCTGTAGTTTTTCCAGATCGGAGCTTTCTTCATCTTTACGGTCATGTATCTCTCCCAGCCGTTCCAGGCTTATCCTGGCATCCTGGGTTGTATTGAAAAATCCTATAAGTTGTTCGACCGGACTGTTAAGCTGGCCTATAATGTACTGAACGGCAAGCATCATGCCCAGAGTCATAGTACCATCAACAACTGCCTTAGCAGCGATAATGGTGATAAGTATGTTTTTTATTTCATTCAGGACTATCGCACCTGACTGCTGATATTGCCTTAATGCCAGGCCTTTGATCCCGATCCTGAATAATCTGGCCTGGATCGCCTCCCATTCCCACCTTTTTTGTTGTTCACAGTTCTGAAGCTTGATTTCCTGCATTCCCTGTATCAATTGGATGAGATTGCTCTGGTGAGCCGACATCTGGGCAAATCTTTTATGGTCAAGTTCTGCTCTTCTCCGCAGGAAGATGTATACCCAGAATCCGTATACTAAACTCCCCGCAAGAAAAACAGCAAAAATCAGAAGGTGATAATACAGTAATACCAGTCCGAAAATAACAAGGTTAACAAGTGAGAACAAAATATTCAGGGTCGTGCCGGTGAGAAATGTTTCAATCCTGCGATGATCACCAATCCTTTGCATCAGGTCGCCGGTTAGCTTGGTATCGAAAAACTTCATGGGTAGCCGCATGAGCTTAGCCAGGAAATTGGATATTAACGATATGTTCACCCTGATACCAATATGAAGAAGTATCCAGTTCCTGATAAAGTCTACCGAAGCCCTGCTTATTGTCAGAACCAGCTGGGCTATGAGTATAAGATATATAAAGCTGATATTCTGATTGCCAATTCCGTGATCAACCAGGCTCTGGGTAAGAAACGGAAAAATAAGCTGCAAAAGGCTTCCGAGTACCAGTCCCAGAAACAACTGAATAATCAGCTTCCTGTATGGGGTAAGATATGAAAAAAGAAAACTGAAGCTGGTCTTGTCTCCGGCTTCATCTTCGGTTAATTTGAATTCCGGTCCGGGTTCGAGTAAAAGGGCAATACCTTTTAGTTCTCCATTTTCTGAAGTGGCACCCCAGCATCTTTGAAATTCGTTTCGGCTCAACCGTATAAGTCCCCCGGCAGGGTCGGCAATGTGATAAATCTCCCTCTCTTTTTTTCCGGTTACTTTGTAAAGTACCACAAAATGATCCTGGAGCCAATGGATTATTGCAGGAAGAGGGGCTTCACGACTCAGTTGATGAGTGTTAAGTTTAACGCCCATTGTACGGAAACCTATACTTTCAGCAGCCTGGGCAATTCCCAGCATACTGACACCATCACGGGATAAGTAACTACGTTCCCGCAATGTACCTATTTTGAATCTTTTGCCATGAAATGCGGCCACCATGCGAAGGCATGTTGGCCCGCAATCCATTGCATCTGGTTGTTGAAAGTGGGGGAAGGCCATTAATTGTTGATCCCTTTAGGGAGATAACAGGTTATTTTTCAGGAACTTCCTTCTTGGCTGAAAAAGGAATATTTCCATCATAGGTTTCAACAAAACCGGTCATCTCGTGATCCTTCAGGGTAACTACAGTTTTGACTGGGTTGCCTTCAACGCTTACTTCGAATGTATACTTATCTTCGGTCTGGGTGATTTTAGCGATTTTGACTTCGCTGCCACTGTCAAATTTTATTTTTCCGGTGATCTTATTATCAGCGTCATTTTCAAAAATCATTTTACCCTTGCTGTATTCCCATGGTGCCTGGGGCACGTTAAAGTTCCAGGAACCGGGTAATGGGCTGTCAGCTTTTGCAACTGATGACATAAATATAAACGCAAACAGCACTAAGCTTAAAAATGGAACAACTGATTTTTTCATAACTGATTTTGTTTTGATTAGTTAATAATTCCTGAACGGTTGATTAAAATAAATGAATAAAAGAGGTGTTTTTTATTTGATGCAATATAATATGATTAAGCCATTAATGCAAGTGCAGGCAATGATAATGGATACTGCTGCCATCGTTCGCTGATATATGGCAGTGATCATGCAATTAATTACAATCCCGGCTACACCGGTCAAAACCAGATGATGGGTCAACGATAGCTGTAAAACAGAATATATTCCGGTTGTTGTTTTATTTAGCCTGCAGTCGCAAAAAGTTAATACTGATGAAATGCATCAGAGATAAACCTGAGCACTTCCGGCAGGGATTCCCTCCAGTAGGTCCATGTATGAGCACCATCCCTAATCCGGAATTCATGAGGGATATTATTTTTTTTCATTGCAATATGCACAAGGCTGTTTCCTTCGTAAAGGAAATCGTCATCACCGCAGTCAATGTACCACCGTACAAGGTTCCTGTTAGCTTCGGGCCAGTTGTTAATAAGTGAAAGTGCATTATGGTTGTCATAATATTTTCTTAGCTCTTCATCGGGAACTTTACTTATATCGCCGGCAAATGAAAACCTTGCCCTGGCATCTTCAAAAGTGAGGGGCCCGACATAGGCGCTGAGGGGACAGGCCGATGAAAACATTTCAGGCCTACGAAGTGCATACATGAAAGTGCCTCCTCCTCCCATTGAAAGTCCGGCAATTGCCCTGAAGCGTTTTTCACTTCTTATACGGTATTTATCTTCAATATAAGGTATGAGCTCATCAAAAAAATAATCTTCGTATCGCCAGTTGCCTGATATATCATTAAAATAACCCCGTTGGCCTGTATTTGCATCGGGCATTATTATTATCATAGGTGTTGCCTTTCCCTCTTTGATAGCCTGATCAGTAATATGTAATACCTCACCAAACTGGACCCATCCTGACTGATCGTCTCCTGCTCCATGAAGCAGGTAGAGCACAGGATAACTTCTTTCAGAAGTTTCATAATCAGGCGGCAGATAAACAGCAAATTTCCGTTCCATTTTAAGGATTTCGCTTCTCATTGACAGATTGTCGAAAACTTTACCCGACTGCGAAAATGCGACCCCGGATAAAATCATGAAAAGACTCAGTAAACCGGCAAATTTTGTATTCATTTTTTTAATTTGTTTAGTTGACGATAATAATGATCAAATGTACTTGAATTTCCCATCAACTGAAAATTCTTCAGGGATAAA
>CAYQXY010000004.1:140878-148096 GCA_964421595.1 uncultured Bacteroidales bacterium
GAGATTGCATGGGTAATCGACCGGAAGGTCAATTTCCCATCAACTGAAAATTCTTCAGGGATAAAGAGATTGCATGGGTAATCGACCGGAAGGTCAATTTCCCATCAACTGAAAATTCTTTTATCCGAAAACAGATACAAATTTTCAGTTATGATTGGTTAGTTTCATCAGTAAATAGGAAAAACCCAGTGCCGAAGAGGTGGCGCGCTGTTCATTTGTAGATGAGCCGGCATGACCTCCCTCCGTATTTTCATAATAGTAAACGGTATATCCCAATTCCATCATCCCTGCCACCATTTTCCTGGCATGACCGGGATGAACCCTGTCATCTCTTGTGGAAGTGGTAAAAAAAACTTCAGGATACGGTTGATCTGCCTTTAAGTTATGGTAAGGTGAATATCTTCTGATATACTCCCATTCTTCAGGAATATCAGGGTTTCCATATTCTCCCACCCAGCTGGCCCCGGCAAGAAGTTTATTGTAAGGTTTCATATCAAGCAGGGGGACCTGGCAGACCACAGCCCCATAAAGATCAGGCCGCTGGGTAAAAGCTACCCCTACCAGCAGTCCCCCGTTACTTCCACCCTGTATCCCAAGATGCTTTCCGGAGGTAATCTCTCTTTTTATCAGGTCTTCTGCAACAGCATGAAAATCATCAAACACATTCTGTCGATTCCCCTTAAGTCCGTCCTGGTGCCATTGCGGACCGAATTCTCCGCCACCCCTGATGTTAGCCAGAACAAATACTCCGCCATTTTTCAGCCAGGAATTACCATAAATTGCTGAATAAAACGGCATCATCGGAACTTCAAATCCTCCGTAGGCATAAAGCAGGGTGGGATTTTTACCATTTCTATCCATGTTTCGGGGGCCAACCATGAAGTAAGGTATCATGGTTCCGTCGGCCGACCTGGCCTCATATTGCCATACTCTATACTTATCTGAATCGAAGAATGCCGGAAGAGATTGAACATGGAGTACTCCTGATTCGCCGGCATTGCTGTAATATATGGAAGAGGGAGTCAGAAAATCTTCATAATAGAAAAAGTAGTCGTCAGACAGTTCATCAACTGTGCTTATGCGGACTGAGCCCTGGCCGGGCAAATCAATTCCTGATGAAGCCCATTTTCCATTCTCAAATCTAAACCTGTACAATTCATTCCGTACGTTAGTCATCATATTTACTATCAGGTAGTTCTTGCTAATACTTACTGAAGTTATTCCAGACTTTGTGTCTGGTTCGACAACCAGGCTGACATTTTGTTTACCAGTGAGGAGGGATGGGTAACAAACACCTACAAGTGAACCCTGTCTGTATGTTTTTCCCCCGGCCTGCCAGTCACTTTTCAGGTTAAGCATTACCTGATCATTCAGAATACCGGTGAATTCTGCATCCTCCGGCAGGTCAAGTTTTTTAGCCACTCCATTATCTATTATATAAATATGGGAGGTATAGAAGGTAATGGCCCTTATAACAATAATGTATTGTTTTTCTGAACTGTTGATAACAGCACCGAAAACTCCGACGTCAGAGCTTTCTCCTTCACAGACGACCCCGGCTTCCCCGACAGGTGTGTCTCTCTTCCATATCCTGACTTGCCTTGGATAACCTGAAGCAGTCATGGTTCCTTCACCAAAATCTGCTGCAACCAAAAGCCTGTTGCTGTCAATCCAGCTGACTCCTCCTTTTGATTCAGGCAGGTTAAATCCTTCGCCGGAGAAAGACCCGCTTTCCACATCGAACTCCCTTGTCACTACAGCATCTCCTCCACCTCTGGAAAGTGAGACCATGAACTTCGAATAATCAGGGAAGAGTCCGTCTGCACCCTTAAACACCCATTGGATACCATCTCTTTCTGACATGGCATCGATATCTATCAGTGTTTCCCATGCCGGTTTTTTATCCATATAGCTCTCTTTGGTACATCTTCTCCAAATTCCTCTTTCATGGGAAGCATCCTGCCAGAAGTTATAAATATAATTGCCGCGTATTGCAGGGGCGGCTATCCTGTCATCTGAGTTATATATCTCAAGGCTTTTGTCAAAGAGTTCCTTGTAAGATTTCTGTCCCTTTAGTATTTCAAGGCTCTCCCGGTTACGTTCATCTACCCACTGTAAAACAGCAGTACTTTCAATTTCCTCGAGCCATTGATGAGGATCATCTTTTTGGGCAGTAAGCCCTGGTATTGCGGTTGTCATGATAATTGCAATTAAAATTTTATTCTTCATATATTTAAACAGGTTGATTTTCAGGATCCAGGATGGGGACTTATTTTGATTCTAAAGATATTGATATTTTTTCCATACCAGTAGACGATGCCTAACAAAAAAGCCTCCCGAATAATTTCCGGGAGGCTTTGTCAGTGAATCTGGCTGCTAATCAGTTTCTTTTTCTTTCAATAAGATAATAAGTTATAAGACCCAATCCGCCAAACAGGAAAATCATTGAAAAATATGCTACTTCCGGTCTCATATTGACATAAAGATCAAGTAAATTCCCGATTAACAATCCAATTGCAAATCCGGTAAGCAGAATTCCCCATTTCAGAGACGGGGCTGAATCAGCTTTGGTAGCAAAAATAGAGGCATCTGCTCCTTTCTCAATTAGAAGCATCCTCTCTTTTTTTCTGATGTTCAGGTAAACCAGCATAACAATTGAGCCGAATATTACAGCTAATACAAATACAGGAGTCAAGTCTATCATGATCGTAAGTTTTTAATTTATATTCACTGGTATGACGTTAATTTTTACTCCCGGTTACATAATAATAAATATTTTTTGCTGTCAGTACTACCCGGTTTTCCGCAAGTTAATCAGTGAATATCTTGTTTGGTATTAATGCCAGTTAAAAGACAAAAAAAAACCTTCCGGGGATAATTGCCTGGAAGGTTCTTCTTTAGATACGGAATGTAATTCACTTTGACTTTTTGTTCTCTATTAAATAATATATGATCAGGCCAAGTCCGCCGAAAAGAAATATCATTGAAAAATAGGCGACTTCAGGACGCATGCCAACATAATTCTCCAGTAAATTCCCTATAAGCAAACCAATAGCAAGCCCTGTAAGGAAGATACCCCACTTCAATGAAGGAGCAGTTTCAGATTTTGTTGCAAAAATTGATGCATCAGCTCCTTTTTCGATAAGAAGCATCCTCTCTTTTTTTCTGATGTTGAGGTATACCAGCATTACAATTGAACCGAAAATTACAGCTAATACAAAAACAGGTGTTAAATCAATCATGATCGTAAGTTTTTAGTTTTATTTATTCGTTTGACGCATCTTTATATCACTGGTTACACAATTTATATATTTTTATTGTAACTTTCGTTTGAAATATTGTAACCGAAGCCATAACCGAACGTCTTACCCACAGATATGGAAAACAAAGACGACTGGTATTATATAAGAAAGGTTCTGGATGGAGATCCGGATGCTTTTGCGCCTTTGGTTGAGAAGTATAAAACTATGGCATATAATATATCATTGAAAATTGTCAGGCACCCTGAAGATGCGGAGGAGATAACGCAGGATTCGTTTATAAAGGCATACAGGTCATTAAGGGGTTTTAAGGGTGATGCAAGATTTTCCACATGGCTTTACAGGATTGTTTATAATTCCTCAGTTTCCCATTTGAGGAAAAAACAACGGACAATAAAGCCGGATAACGGCGACAAGGAACTGGTTAAACTTTCAGATACAGATCAGGATTCTCAGAATGAAGAATTTATGGCTTCTGCCTTGAAAAGAGCCGTTGATGAACTCCCTGAACTGGAAAGGACCATGATAACGTTGTATTATTATGAGGAGAGCGGAATTGATGATATAGCGTCAGTTACAGGCTTGTCTGTTTCCAATGTAAAAGTCAGGCTTTTCAGGGTGAGAAAAAAGCTGCATGACCAGATACAGCAATTAATGAAACGGGAGTTAATGACAGGATAAGAACAAATGAAGAAATTGAAAGTCAAACCTATAACGATGGAAAAGAGAAACGAAGATGATCTTTTAAAACAATTGTTTGGAAAGATTGAAATGGACAAGGCTCCTAATAATTTCACATCAAAAGTAATGGAGCAGATAATGGCTGACCCCGTGATTGAACCGGATGGAAAAGTAAATGTTGAGTGGTGGTGGTTCCTGCCGGGTCTGTTGGGAATTCTGTCTATGTATGTTACAGGTGTATTTACCTATATATTTAATTTACTGGCACCTTATGTGTTGCAGGCTGTAAAGCCATTGGCCACATATACATCTTCCCTTGCAGACCTTTTCCCTTCAAATGTTGTTGTGGTGCCATCATCACTGATATTGCCGGTTATAATTGGTGGAATATTTTTGGTTCTGTTTATTGATATTCTTTTCAGGATGCAATTTAACCGTGTTGTGGATCTATAAACCGGCCCTTTGATTTTAATAACCCAGTACCCAAAGTTTCCGTTCTTCAATAATGCATAGATCGGTTAGTTCTATTAGTGCCTGGTTTACATTGACCAGGTCATTTTTAAGTTCTGACCAGTTATTTACCCATTCACTGTTTGTTTTCCTCAGCTCAGAAAGAAAATTGTTTCCAAGGAAAACCTCACTTGCAAAATCTTCGAATTCCTGAGGATTATCTATTCCGGCAAAAAAGTTTAATTGTTTTTTCAGCTCGTTCTGGAGAGGAATTATGCGTCTTGAATTATATAAAGTAGGGATAAAATAATCGTAAAGGTCGTTACTACGTTCGAAACAGGGAGAAAAAAGGCTGAAAACCTCACTGTCAATGTAAAAGGATTCCGGGTCACATTTATTGAAAATATCATTGTTGCCTGATATATTCAGTTCCACGAAATTCAGGTAATCTGCTTTTAAAAGTTCAATCTTCATTTTTATAGAATTACAAAACTACCCGCTAAATGGACATGATTTTATTTTTATCCGAAGATACAAAAAACGGATGAATAAAAAATTACGGGAAAGCGAAGCGGTTCATTCTGTAAGTCAAAATTTTGTAATATTTTAAACAAAATTCCGGCTTTTATTATACAGGATAAATTTAAGTATATTCGGATTAATTTCAAACCATCCGAATGAGTAAAAGAAAAAACTGCCCCTTGATTCCTTTGTTATTATGATGGGTGCTAACCTGTCATACGGGATAAACAAAGAGGAGCCGGGGCAGTTTTATTTTAAAGCCTGTTTCTAAAAGAAACTTGCAATGTTTCGTTTAGTTATTTTTGAAATCTGCTGAAGATGATTTTTAAGGAATGAATTTTTTCTTACGGGCAGAGTAAAGTAAAAGCATGTTCCCTCGCCGGGTACTGACTCAGGCCACATGTCTCCACCCATTATATTGACAAGATTTTTTGAAAGTGCCAGTCCCAGTCCTGCTCCTTTTTTGAAACTGCATTTCTCTGACATTATCCTTGGCCGGAAGGGCTTGAAAAGATCTTCGCTGGTAACTGATCCCAGACCTATCCCGGTGTCCTTTACATAAAACCTGATCATTTCGTTGTCCAGTTTCACATAGCCAAACTCAATATGTCCTGAAGGTGTGAAATTGATTGCATTGTTTATCAGGTTTGTCAGGATTTGTCTAAGTCTTTTAATATCAGCTGTAAGAAAAAAATCATCTTTTTCTCCTTTGGAAACAATCAAACTGAGATCTTTTTGTCTGGCATTAAGTAACTCCTTGCTTGACTGATACAGATCATCCATCAGATCATTAAGATGAAATTCCTTTTCATAAAGCTTCAGGTCACCACATTGCAGTAGTGATGCGTCAATCATATTGTCAATTATCTCCAGGAGTTCAATTGAGTTCAGGTTTATCTGGTCAATACACTCATTTTTGTCGTTAGGGTCCATATGCTCATCGGTGAGGAGATTTGCAAACCCCACTATCGCATTCATCGGGGTACGGACATCATGGCTAATGTTTGACAGAATGATTGATTGCAGATTTTGCATACTGCCACGTGCGGCATTCAACTCATCCTCCAGTAATGCAATTTTATGTAGTAATCTATTATGTTCTTCTTTAGTATGCATAGAGGTACGGATTTATGGGTATTAGAGAGATTACCTGTCCTGGCATTGACCAATCAATGCCAGGCAAATTTTATAAACCTGTATAAAACTACAGGTTTCTTAAAATCCGGTTTGCAGATTTACTATAAAATCCATCGTTCTTGGCAATTACAGCAAACATGCTTTTTGCCATTTCCTGCTCGCCGGTTTTCAGGTAGCACAAACCCAGGTACCATTCTGCCTGTTCAATAAAAAGATTGTCATCATGATCAATTACTCCTTCAAATGACTTTTCGGCTACGGTAAACCTCTCTGTTTCCAGGTAAGAGATTCCCGAATAAAACCTTGAAGTGATATTTTCACTGTCATTTGCCAGAACTGTTTCGAAAAGCAGAAGTGCAGACTCGAACTCCTTATCCTCATATTTTTGCATGGCTTTAACGAGGACATCATTAATTTGAGTATTTCCAGACCTTACATTCATCAGTCCGTCATAAGGCTGATAATACATTTCGAAAAGTTTATCAGCAGGTATAGTCCTGAAGGTAAACAGATATATGCCGGAACCCAGCAGAACAAATGCTGCCAGAGAAGCAACTGCTACACGAACCATATGAGGTATGGTGAACGTTTTTCTTGCTTTGGCTTTTGTTATGTGTACTTCATTCTCTTCTTTCTCAAACAAACTGTTTATCTGCGCCCGGAAATCCAGTGTTTCTTCATTCAGGATTGCCTTGCCAATATCTTTCTGCATCTGTACTTCATCAGCCAGGGATGGGTTTACTTCCATTTCCTCTTTGAACCAGGTCAGTTCGTCCTGTTCCATTTTTTTGCTCAGGTATCTTTCGACAAAACCTGAATAGTCGATCTGATTGCTCATGATTGTTATATTTAGAATAGTAATAATTTAATTTACTGTATCAATTATATATATATTATAAAACACTCTTTTTAATCTTTAGTTGACTTATAGTCTGCTATTGCCTGTGGCAACAGCATTTTTAAAGCTATATACCCGCTTGGGGTTTAAAAGTTTCAATTGGATCTGTGTTAATTATGTTCCAATCCTTTATTTTTTCTGGCAAAAGCTCTTTGCCTTAAGTTCTGTTTCCTTGATTTACTTCTTTTCTCACTGTCTCAGTATTGTATACTTTTCTTTAACAACGGTTTTGGTTCTTTTGTATCTATTCGTTCTTATCGCCTGGTACGG
>CAYQXY010000004.1:148196-175338 GCA_964421595.1 uncultured Bacteroidales bacterium
GATCAGGAATAAGAATGTCCTCGTCCATCGGGAGTTTTGATCCTCCGCTTGTGCCGCCTCTGATTGCTCCCAGTTGTGAATTGTCAAGCTGATCAGTTTTGAAAATTGTGTTGAAGCTGTTTAATGTTTTCATGATTCGGTTTTTTTCAGGGTTGTGGGTTGTGGGTTGATTTACCGTAAGAGACTATTCGTTTTTATCGCCTGGTACGGGATCAGGAATAAGAATGTCCTCGTCCATCGGGAGTTTTGATCCTCCGCTTGTGCCTCCGCGAATTGAGTTCATTTCGGAATAGTTTAGCTTAACTTCAGAATAACTTTTTAGTCCGGTGAAATTTTTCAGGGTTTTCATTTTTTTGATTTTTCAGGGTTAATCTTATCTTAATTTTAATTTCGATCTCGTACTCTCTACTAAGAGGTACATAAATCGAAAAAACGTGACAATGGTTTTAAAATAGTACCAAAAAACGTATTAAATTTTGGTCCTTCAAATAACATTAAATCAGATATATACAGCGATGAAAAATTTTTTCATTTTTTTTGGCCCGATGCAAAAGTTTCCGGGATTTTTGATCGACCCAAATTCGAAAAAAGTCCAAAACATGTTGTTTTTTGACCTGGTAACAGGTAACCATTCTAACCCGGAAACCGTATAAAAAGATATTTTAACTATTGGTTATACCAGGATAATTCGCTTAATTGCTTACTTTTATCGTTTAGTTCTGCCATACCACAATGATATATTTACTTAACTTATTTATTTTACTGGCCGGTGCATTTCCGGATACATATTCCTGTACAGCTGTTTCTGAATACATTCAAAATGAAAGCAATCCCGATTCCGCCCATATTTATAACAATATGGGAATTGAGAATTACCGGTCCGGAAATTATGAACTGGCCGCTGATCTGTTCCGGAAATCTTTAAGGAAAAAACGGGAGCTTCAGGGGTCTCTAACTGCCGATATGGCAAGTACATATAGTAATATTGGTGCAGTTAGTCGCCGGCTCAACAATAATGATGAAGCTATGCTCTATTATGATACTGCCGGTTTTATTTTCCTTAATCAATATGGAGCCGATCATGCATGGCTTGGGGCGGTTTATCAGAACCAGGGAAATATACTGCGGGAGCAGAGGGATATAAACAGCGCAATTTCTTACTACAAAAATGCTTTAAGAATATTTTTGAAGCATGACAGAATGGATTGGGTTGCCACATTGTATAACAATATCGGTATAGCTTACTGGATGGCAGGGGATTTTGAAGAGGCAAAACGTTATTATCTGCTCACCCTCGAGATAAGGCAGGAAACTGATCCCGGTTCTGTAGCCTTTCCCGCCGCCAACCTTGCAATGTGTTATGAGGCTACCGGCGATAGAGCTATGGCTGACTGGTTTTATAATATGGCATCATCGGCTTTATTGGAGGGACAGGGAGAAAATCATCCGGATATTGCAACAAGTTTTATGAATTACGGATCGTTTCTTATAAAAGATGAAAACAGCAGGGACAAGGGGTATGAGATGTTGCTCAAAGCTTTGGATATTTACGGCTCAGTTTATGAAAATTCAGGCCAGTTTATTGCGCGGACATTCCTGAATTTGGGATACTATTATGAAGTTGCCGGGGATCCTTTGACCGCGCTTCAATATTACCATAAATCCGTTACAGCCAACAGCGAAACATTTAATTCTGAAAATGTCAGGCACAATCCTACATCAGCTGATCATGTCTATTCCCATGATTTTATGCTGGAGAGTCTTAAACACAAGGCCTACGCACATTACCTGGTTTCAAATGTAAGTGAGCCGAAAGAAAATCTTGAAGCAAGTCTGGCTACATACAAACTGGCGATGGATTTAATTGAGAAGATACGTACTGGTCATCAGACGGAGGACAGCCGGATATTGCTTTCAGAAAATGAACATCAGACTTTCCTGCAGGCTATTCATGTAGCATGGAAACTTTATGAAATGACTTCCGGGTCATCTTATCTGGAAGAGGCATTTTCTTTTTCCGAGAGGAGTAAGGCTGCAAGTTTGCTTTCTTCAATCAGGGATGTTGAGGCCAGATCTTTTGGCGGAGTTCCGGATGAGTTACTTCAGCAGGAACAAAACCTGAAAAAAGGCATAGCCGCATACAGGGAACTTATATACGAAGAGCAGAAAGCTGTAAATGGCTGCAGGGATAAGATTGTTCTGTGGCAAGAACGGGTCTTTGCACTTGAGCTGGAAATGAGACAGTTAATAAGCCGTCTTGAAGAAGAGTACCCTGATTACCACTCTTTGAAATATAATAACCAGGTTTCAGGCATTAAAGATGTAAAAGAGTTAATAGATACCGGCGATGCACTTGTATCATATGTCTACAGCGATTCACTTGTGTATATATTCTCAGTTACCGGTAAAATGGCAGATTTTTACTGTATCAGGCATGACGGCTCAGTAGCTGACGAACTGGGAAGCCTTCTTGATGTCCTTACTCATGGCAACCTGGACAGCAGAGTCAGAAATGACTTCAACGAGTTTGCACAATCTTCCCGGTATTTATATGGACTGCTCATTGAACCTGTTTTATCAGGAATAAATAACAAAAGGCTGATCATCGTGCCGGACGGTATTCTCTCATATGTTCCATTCGAATTGCTTATATCGGCCGATCCGGGCAAGAACAAAAATAATTACAAGACATTGCGTTATTTATTGCGTGATTTCACCGTTTCTTACGGCTATTCAGCCACCTTATGGAAGGAAAGTATGCAGAAACTTCCCGGAAAGGGAAAAGTAATGCTTGCCATGGCCCCTGCCTACGAGTATTCCGAACTGCCTTCACCTGAGGTTCTCCAGAGTCGGCAGTATTACCGTGACAAGCTGATGCCGCTGCCGGGAGCAAGGGAGGAAGCCTTGAGCATTGCCTCAATGATGAATGGAGAAGTCCTTCTTGATAAAGAGGCATCTGAATTAAATTTTAAGAATGTAGCCGGTGAATTCCAGCTTTTGCATCTTGCAATGCATACCCTTCTTGATGATGACAATCCCATGTTTTCCAAACTTGTTTTTTCCGAGCCGGTGAACAATAACGGAGACGATGAAGATGGTTTTCTGAATACATATGAGATTTACAATTTAAGGCTGAATGCGAACCTGGCGGTGTTGAGTTCCTGTCGAAGCGGTTACGGAACACTCAGAAGGGGAGAAGGTGTGATGAGCCTGGCACGTGGATTCCTGTATGCAGGAGTTCCCTCGATTGTCATGACAAACTGGGAAATTGAAGACAAATCAGGTGCGGAGATAATGATCAGTTTCTACAGGTACCTTCTCAAAGGTTATAGAAAAGATGATGCCCTGCGCATGGCAAGACTCGATTTTCTTGATAATACAGATATGCTAAAGGCACATCCTTATTTCTGGGGAGCGTATGTCTGCATTGGCAACCCGTCTGAAATATTCAGCAATTACAGGCACTTCTACCCATTTGTGACTTTCGGGTTACTTTTAATTGCCATGGTGTTAATTTTATGGTGGAGCCACAGAAGGAAAATTTTAAGGAAATGACCTGCAAACATTTTATGATGAACAGGTTAAGTGTTCCCGTTATTCTTTTTGTTCAACTCAATATACTCAGGATCTTCCTTAATCATCTTCATGAGCAGTTGCATGCTTAAATATTTTTTCCTTCTGGCATAATCTTCTGTACTGTATTTCATTCTGATTGCTATTTCCCTGAAAGATTTTTTACGGAAATACATTTTCAGCACTCTTTTGCAATCTCCCGGCAGCTTGCGGTAATGTCTCTGGAAAATTTTCTCATTCTGGTTTGTCAGATATTCCTGGTATTCAGAGTCGCCGGGTGAATCATTGACAATGCCTGCTGCCAGGGTTTTCCTGTTAGATGAATCTTCAGGTTCCTCCATTGATCCATAGCTATTCTTTATACCCTTTTGACGGAACCAGATAAAACGGCATAACACGATGAAATAATTATGGAAAGAGGAGTTTATTACAAGATCGCCTTCCTTGAGCCTGGTGAATATAATAACCAGAGCCTCCTGAAACAGGTCTCTTGCATCCTGTTCATCACCCTCATGCTTAAGTACAATGCGTTCAACTTGAGGAAAATACTCTCTGTACAGGTATTCCAGTATTTCAGCCTTTCTGTTTTTGATACCACTCAGAAGGTTTTTATCGGAATACTTTTCCACAGGCATTTTTAATTAGAAAAAAATAAAATTGTTTCCAAACCTAAGAAATTAAAGGTACTCCTCAAAATTTATAAAAATTTTATAGCAGGAACTTCTGATAAAACTGAAGTTTTCATGCTTTTTAGATTAACATGTTTTATATCGGGTTAATTAATTGAAAAAAAGAAAAATTTATGTTTATTTTGGCACTATGTCTGGCCATAAAACTATCCGGCAGACATACAGTTTGTTGATTTTAAAAGTAATAATTTTTGTTTCATAATGGAAAATGACCTAATTGAAGTTGATCCGGGTCCTGTCGGGGAATTAATTGAAAACTGGTTGTCAATCGCCGGTTTGCCCGAGGAATATGCTATTTTATTAAGAACGGTCGCCATTGTCGTTTTGATTATATTCGCGGCCTGGCTTTCCAATTTGGTAACAAGAAGACTTTTACTGGTTTATATTAGCCGCTGGATCAAAAGAAGTAAATCTATGTGGGATGATATACTTCTTGAACACAAACTACTTGACAGGCTTGCCAATTACGCTCCCGCACTTATAATTTATTATGCTGTACCCGCGGCACTTTCAAACTATCCTGATATTGTGCGGCCAGTACAGGTTATGATATCTCTGACAATGATAATGCTTGCTATCCTTGTTATAGATGCATTACTCAATGCCCTTCATGAAATATACCAGACCTTTCCCATTTCCAGAGATGTTAATATAAAGGGATATATCCAGATAGTGAAAATACTTACCTATTTTGTTGGTATTATTTTATTTCTATCTGTTGTGATGGAAAAGTCACCTATTGTATTCCTGACCGGACTGGGTGCAATTGCGGCTGTTTTGCTACTTGTCTTCAAGGATACCATTCTCGGTTTTGTTGCCAGTATACAACTATCTGCAAATGATATGGTACGGATCGGCGACTGGATTGAGATGCCCGGACATAATGCTGACGGAACAGTACTGGAAATAACTCTCAATACCGTAAAAGTAAGGAACTGGGATCAGACAATTACAACTATCCCAACTTATGCCCTGATAGCTGAATCATTCTATAACTGGAGAGGGATGGAGCAATCAGGTGGACGGCGGATAAAAAGATCGATCAATATTGATATGAAGTCAGTGCAGTTCTGCACAACCGAAATGCTTGAAAAATTCAGCAAAATAAGGGTTCTTGAGTCATATATCCTGAAGAAGGAAGAGGAGTTGAAAAAGTATAATGAGTCAAATAACATTGATGACAGCATTACAGTCAATAAGCGCAGGCAAACCAATATAGGTGTTTTTCGAAAATATATTGAACTTTATCTGCGAAATCGTCCAGATATTCATCCGGAAATGACTTTCCTGGTAAGGCACCTTCAGCCTTCACCAGAAGGTATCCCTATAGAGATATATGTATTCAGCAAAGAACAGTCATGGCCGGTTTATGAAGGAGTTCAGGCAGATATCTTTGATCACATCCTGTCAGTCGTTCCCGAATTCGGGCTCAGGGTCTTTCAGAACCCTACCGGAGATGATTTCAGAAGACTATTAAATTAAATCTCCAGCACCTCCGGCTGTGCCGGTATCATAGGTGGTATAGCAACATGATAAGGAATCTTGTCGTTTTTTTTACTAAAGATGGGTCATCTGTGCCTTATTTCAACTGGGATAATGGAGACGATAAATTATCTCTGGTATACCCGGGAGTTTAATGTTTTCAGCGAGTTAACATTTTCTGAATCCGGGTTCAGATATTTTCTCTTTGCCTGATTATTTCATAAATCAGCACCGAAGCTGCCGCAGAAACGTTTAATGAACCGATTTTACCGAAAACAGGTATGCTTATTTTGGCATCTGACATCGATAGTAATGCATCTGAAATGCCCGCCTCCTCCGAACCCATGATAAGTGCCAGCGGCCCCCTTAATTCGGCTTTGTGATATGTTTCGGCCGACTTTTCTGTAGCAGCCACCAGTTTGAGTCCGCTATACTTCAAGAAAACCAGGCTTTCTGTCATGTTATCTGTTCTGCAGACAGGCATAGTATGAAGTGCACCTGCCGAAGTTTTCATTGCATCGGGCCCAATCATGGCTCCTCCCTTTGAAGGTATAAGGATTGCATGAACTCCTGCACACTCGGCCGACCTTGCTATAGCTCCAAAATTTCTTACATCGGTAATGTTGTCAAGAACCAGCAGGAAAGGAGTATCAGCATTTTCATACAGGGCAGGGATTATTTGTGCAAGATTCTGATAACTTATACTTGAAATATGTGCTATCACCCCCTGGTGGTTGATCCTGCTTATCCGGTTAAGCTTTTCAACAGGAACAAACTGAAAAGGGATATGGTTCTTCTTTAACATATTTAGCAGTGAGTGAAAAAGATCTCCCTGAAGTCCTTTTTTAAAGAACACCTTTTCAATGTCAGTTCCTGCTTCTACGGCTTCTATTACCGGCCTTAATCCGAATATAATATCTTTCCTCATTAGTTCAATATGGTTTTAATAACATTAGACAGGCCTGTCTTATTTTTGCCCCGGTTTTATAATTCCTGGTCCTTCAGCGAGTCAACCTCTTCATTCAGTTTCTCCCACCGGGTCATTTCCTGGTTTAGCCTGGCTTTTTTTCTTTCATAACGGGTAAAAAATCCTTCATCTAGTTTCATCAGGGTTTCCTTGTCGGGAGCCGACAGCAGTTTATCCATTCCTTCAATCTCTTTCTCAAGGTCACTTATGGTTTTTTCTGTTTTCTTTACCAGTGATTCATGCTTTCTGATCTCCTTTTCCCTCTCCTTGCGTTTTTCCCATGTGACTTTATTACCCTGCCCGGATTTCACTTTTTCCGGCTGTTTAGGTTTTTCCGCAGCCTTTTCAAGCGATTTAAGTGATTCAAGTTTCTTATTTCTAAGGAATTCATAAATCCCGCCTATGTTCTCCTTTATTTTACGGTCTTTGAATTCATAAACCTTGGTAACGAGTCCGTCGAGAAACTCCCTGTCGTGCGATACTATAACGAGAGTGCCGTCATATTTGACCAGTGCCTGCTTGAGTACATCTTTCGAATGCATATCGAGGTGGTTGGTAGGCTCATCAAGAACAAGCAGGTTGTAAGGTTCCAGCAATAATTTGGCAATTGCCAGCCTTGATCGTTCTCCGCCGGACAAAACCTTGACTTTTTTATCAGCAGCTTCACCGCCGAATAGAAAAGCACCGAGTATGCTTCTTACCCTGGTTCTTATATCGCCGGTTGCAATATCATCAATTGTCTGGAAAACCGTTTTTTCTTCATCCAGCAATTCATCCTGGTTCTGCGCGAAATAACCGATCCGGACATTATGTCCGGGTTTTAGTTCACCATCATATGCCAGTTCACCCACAATGATGCGGGAAAGAGTGGTTTTACCTTCACCATTCCGACCAACAAAAGCAAGTTTTTCCTGCCTTTCAATTATCATATTGATATTTTCAAGGATAGTTTTTTCACCATATGATTTGCTTAGGTTCTTCATCTCGGCAACTATTGTACCAGCCCGCGGAGCGGGTGCGAACCGCACGTTGATTCTGCCAAGATCTTCCTCATCTACTTCTATGATATCAAGTTTTTCGAGCTGTTTAACCCTTGACTGCACCTGTACTGCCTTGGTCGACTTGTAGCGAAAGCGGTCAATAAACTGTTCGGTATCCTCTATCAGCTTCTGCTGGTTACGGTATGCAGCCATTTGCTGCTCACGTCGCTCTTTTCTGAGTTCGATGTACTTTGAGTAAGAAGCCCTGTAGTCATAGGTTTTTCCCAGGGAGATCTCGATGGTCCGGTTGGTAATATTGTCAAGAAAAGCCCGGTCATGTGAAATAAGGAGTACGGCTCCGGGGTAATTCATCAGAAAATCTTCCAGCCATTGTATGGATTCAATATCCAGATGGTTTGTAGGTTCGTCTAGCAGGAAAACATCGGGTTTTTGTAGCAGAAGTTTCGCCAGCTCAATGCGCATTCTCCAGCCACCACTGAAGGTAGAGGTTTGCCTGTGAAAATCATCAGGGGAGAATCCGAGACCTGAAAGTGTCTGTTCAACATCGGCATGAATACTGCTTCCTCCCAGGACCTGGTAACGTTCAGTAGCTTCTGAAAGTTTCGTTATCAGGTCAAGGTAATCATCTGTTTCATGATCAGTCCGCGTTCCAAGCTGTTCATTGATCCTTTCAATCTCTTTTTCAAGTTCAAGGACTTCCGCGAAGGCTGAAATAGTCTCATCGAACACTGTCTTGCCATCTCTGTGGATCATCTGCTGGGGAAGATAGCCGATATTTATATCATCAGGAGAGACAATTTCTCCCTGATCAGGCGCGATAATGCCTTTTATGATCTTTAGCAGGGTTGTTTTACCTGCCCCGTTCTTGCCCACCAGTCCGATACGGTCACGCTGATTTATCTGGAAGGATATTCCGCTGAAAAGTTCAAATCCTCCAAAGTGAATAGATATTTGATTTATTGATATCATATATTTTCTTTCAAGGGCACAAAGATAAGCATAAGCAAAATAAATCAAGTCTCCGGATAATATTAACTTTGCAAATAAAAGCCGTGAGAAAAAAGAAGAGCCTGCCTTTGCTTAAAAATGTTGAGATCAGCGGTATTGCCGCTGAAGGAAAAGCTATTGCAAGGCATGAAGATATGGTCATTTTTGTGCCATTTGCAGCACCTGGCGATGTGATGGATATACAGGTAACAAAAAACCGAAGAAGGTATATGGAAGGCAGGTCGGTTGCTATACATCAGTTATCAGACAAGCGAACCGAGCCATTTTGTGAGCATTTTGGAATATGCGGAGGCTGCAAATGGCAGCATCTTTCATACGAATTGCAACTTGAGTTCAAGCAGCAACAGGTTATTGATCAGTTTAACAGGATAGGAAAGTTCAGCTTTCCTGATCCCGAACCAATATTACCTTCTGTAAATACCATTTTTTACAGGAACAAGCTTGAGTACACCTTCACCAACAGACGATGGCTTACTGAAGAGGAAATTTCCGAAGGAGATCAGATAGCAAATTTTAATGCAGCCGGTTTCCACATACCGGGCCGGTTCGATAAGGTGCTGGACATTAAAAAATGCTATCTTCAACCCGACCCTTCAAATTCAATAAGGCTTGCAATTAAGGAGTTTGCCATGGAGAACAACATTAGTTTCTTTGACCTCGTCAGGCAAACCGGACTTTTGCGAACACTAATTATCAGGACCAGCTCGACCGGTGAGGTTATGGTTATAGTTGTGTTTTTTTATGAAGATATAGAACAGATTGGCAGTTTGTTATCTCATCTCGTGAAAATTTTTCCTGAAATAACATCGCTTATGTATGTAATTAACCCCAAGGCTAATGATACAATATCCGATCTTGAGGTTAAACTATTCAGTGGCAGAGAATACATTCTGGAGGAGATGGAGGGTCTCCGGTTTAAAATAGGTCCCAAATCCTTTTACCAGACAAATTCCCTCCAGGCACTGGAATTGTATAAAATAGTAAGGGATTATGCAAATCCCCGAAATCACGAAGTAATATACGACCTTTACACAGGAACCGGAACCATTGCTTCTTTTATTTCGGGACATTGCCTTCGTGTAGCCGGACTTGAGTATGTTCCGGAAGCAATAGCAGATGCAAATTTTAACGCAGAGTTAAATAACCTCGATAATATCAGGTTTTTTGCCGGTGACATCAAAGATCTGCTTACATCATCCTTAATTGAAAATAACGGGGCTCCCCATACTGTTATAACCGATCCTCCCAGGACGGGTATGCATCCTGACGTTATAGATAAGTTGCTTGAGATATCTCCTGATAAGATTGTTTATGTCAGTTGCAATGCAGCCACCCAGGCCAGGGATATTAGCATGATGAATGAAATGTATCGTGTTGAAAGGTTAAGGGCGGTTGATATGTTCGCACATACGCAGCATATTGAAAATGTGGTGCTGCTGGTAAAAAGGTAGAAAGTAATTTCAGGTTTGATCAAGGCGGAAAATCACTTTGCCAAATCCTTCAATTGCATTAAGGTCTATTTTTGAGACTGTATTATCAACACCAGAGGTTTTTTTAACAAGCATTCTCTCATATTTATCCATCTTGTCTATATTGAATTCTCCTCCAAACAAACCTTTGGCAACTGCGTGATTTCTGAGAGGCTCACTGTAGGCTTCGTTAAACTGACGTGCCGCAGTTTTACCCTCCTGCATATGACACAGGTACAGCCCAAGTCTCTTTTCAAGCAGTTTTTTTTCATTATCATCGCAGAACTTTCTGATTTTTCCCTGTATAGAGCCCATATGAACAGAGCCCCCGATTATCACCGTGTTAAAATCGTCGAGGGGAGGCGGACTCTGATTTCGCAAATTAACAAGAACAACCTCATTTAATGACATTTCCCTGAAAATAAGTGCGGCTTTTTCCGCACATCCGTGTAGAGACATAAAGATAACTAATTTAGGCATTTTCCTTTTTTGTTATTGCTGATGACTGTATAATTTATTTTTTAATATATAATTCTCTGTCAGTGCTTTGTACCCGAGAGACAATTGTTTCAGTAAGGGATGTGCGACTTTGTAAATGGTTTTTTCGATATTCCTTACCGGAAGAATCCCGGGTGATGTTCCGCTGATGAAACAAGAATCAAAACCCTTGAGATCATTAAAGTGGATTTTTTTTTCTACTGCAACTATACCTGATAATTTACAAATGTCCAGAATTTTTTTTCTCGTAATGCCCGGAAGAACATCAGTTCCGGGAGGAGTATATATATTCCGGCCTTTTATCATAAAATAATTGGATTTGCTTCCTTCAGTCACATAGCCATTTGAGTCGGCAAGAAATGCTTCATAGGCATTTCTTACTTTTATTTTCTGGTTTATATGAGACCTGAACTCCATATCAATTATTTTTGAATGCAGAAATCTGCGTTCAGCATCGATAAGTATCACCGGAACACCAAGTTCATATTCTTCATCAGAAGCATAATAATGTGGAATAAAATAACAATAAATGGCAGGCATATCATCTACGGTAACCGGGAAGTGCAGCAATATCCGGATATTTCCTTCATTAAACTCATGATTATTTAACAACAGCAGTTTCATGCTTTTTTCAATAACCGCAGAGGAGGGATAATTCCGGGCACCGGCTAACTCTGCTGAATTAATCAGCCTGTCCAGATGGTCTTCAAAAAACAAAGGAACCTTCTCCTTTACCTTAATTACTTCGTATACTGATATACCTGTAACAAGGATATTCTCGTCAAATACCCCACATTTCTCTGCATATCCTTCTTTAATAAAGTAATTTCCCCGGCAATCACCTTTGGATCCAGTTTGCATTTTGAATTTAATTTAACATTTAATTCCAGAATTTAATTCAATTAACAATTTGCCTCATTGATATCATGATCATTGAACAAGGTTGCTAAAATATATAACATTACCATAAATAAACTGTTTCGGAATTAATTTGTTTAAAACTTATATTTATGTAAATTGTATCAGGAAGCTTACACTATATAATTCAATCTGTTCTGATCATGGCAAGCGTCAAATCACTGAAAAAAATGGTGAACAGTAACTGCATGCAGGTTGTATATGAATGCTTCTCCTTCCTTGAATATACTCCTTCACTCAACCAGGAGAATGCGCAGATAATTATTTCCGAAGCAATAGGATTACGCAATGATCTTATTCATAAAATAAATACTCCGGATAGAAAATCTTTTTCCCATAACGGAAAGGGTAATTACTATGCAGACATAAAAAAAGATTTAATCAGGGAAACCGGAATACTGATAGATCGCCTGAACAGTCTGCCGAGATAACAACAACTTTCTCACTCAAATTAACAGCCACCCCAAAAGAACCGCGAATAAAAGTGCCGGTAACATGTTTAGTATCTTTATTTTTTTTAGATCCAAAATCCCTAAGCCGAGCCCTATAAGCAATAAACCGCCAACAGCAGTCAACTCATTCATTACCGGTTCAGACATCAGGTTTCCGAGCCTGGCAGCGAAAAGCGTCAGGCCACCCTGGTATATGATTAGCGGTACTATAGAAAAAAGCACTCCTGCACCCATTGCAGCAGCAAGGGCAATTGACGATACACCGTCAAGAACGGACTTTGCATAAAGAAGGCTGGGGTTATTTCCCAGGCCTTCCTCAAAAGCTCCAAGTATGGTCATTGAACCCATGCAAAAAAGCAGGAATGATGTGACCATTCCCTCGCTGAACCTCGCATTTGATGACCCGGTAAGCTTCTTTATATATTCGCTGAAGAAATTGATCCTTTTATCAATATCAATCAATTCTCCTGAAATACTTCCAAGAACAATGCTAAAGATCATCACAAGGTAATTGCCTGTCTTCATAGCCATTGATAATCCGAGAAAAATTGTAAAAAGGCCTATTCCCTGGAATACTATTTTTGTAAACCTTGCAGGCAGCCGTGAGTGTATAAATAACCCGGCTGTTCCGCCGGCAAGTATTGCAGCCGCATTAACAAGGGTACCTGTCATTATGAGTTGTTATTTTGTGGAACTTTTTTTAATGGCTTCATCAAGCTCCCTGAAAAAGGTACTGTCCATTCTTCGTACAGCCTGCCTGAATGCATCTTCGCCCGCTCTGTTCATCTCAAAATGGGAACCCCTGAACCCTTCAAGTTCTCTGCGAAAAATCTGGCTTCCAGAAGCATCTTCAGCCATAATGTTGCCAGAGAGCAGTGCATTCTTGTAAACTCCAGATTCGCCGGCGGGCAGGGTGCTTGCAGTTATTCTGACTATAAAATCAACACCGGAAGGATTATCGGTAATTATATATCCTGCTTCCATTGCATTTTTCCTGAAACTCTCCCTGAGTGTACCTGACAATAACTCCTCACCGATATTTAGCTCATTGCATACAAGCATTATTACAGGCTTTATTATATTTATCCTTACTGATCCTTCAGGTACTGAAAAGCGTGACACTAATCGTCTGATCATAGGGTCGGTAGTAGCTTCGGTAAGAATGGCCGTCATGTCTGCTGTAACAGAAAAGGTTTCAAAAGACTTTCCGGATCTTACACCATCAATTCCAAATTCAGCAATGCCATCCCTGTCAGTTCTTCCCCTGTTATTTCTGATTGGCCTCTCTGAATAATTTGCTGTCAGGGGGAAATCAGGAACCGGTCCGCTTTCCCTGCTGCTTACCTGAAATCTCAACATTGAAGGGGAGACAGCCTGGCCTGCCCTAATATCGATTTGATTGTCAAGAGGAATGATCTCAATTTGTGAAATTGTCGATGATAATTCATTAAATATCTCATTGCCAAGTTGAATCTGCCTGTCACCGAACTCAACCGGTAACGGATCATCAAAATGATTCTTGATTGCCTCCATTGAACTGATAAGCTGTACCAGGCTGTTACGGAATTGTCCATTTGCCCTGCTTTCGAGTGCACTTTGGAAAAGGCCGCCAGAGAGCTTTGCAGCATCATCTCTTTTCTTATCTTTTATTTCCTGGTGCCTTGCTGCAGACAGCCTGTAATAAATCCAGTAATTTTCCTGGTCTTCCCATGTGTCTACAATATCGAAACCTGCGAGTTCTTCCTGCGTCCTGGCCTGTATGGTAGAAGAAAAGTCCTCATTAAATCCCAGTTTTGACTCGAAAGCATGCAATACTGAATTTGAAGAAATTGAGACCGATATTTCACTCGCCAGATCTGAAAAAGCATTCTGTTTGGCAGCCTGCTGGTATTGGTGCACATTTGAAGTTTTTTGTGACCAGCCTATACCAATGTAGTAGCCCGGAACTATCGGCCTGCTCCTTACCCAATCCGGACGTGGTGTTGCAGGCTCAGTAAGTGATTTGCCAGATCCACATGATTGTAACAGGACTAATATTATGAAAAGCGGGATGTGAATAATTCTTTTTCTTATCATCATAATTCCGGATTGTAAGCATTTACTGCCCTGCTTACTGCGGAAGCAATTTCGTTGGTCAGCTCGGTGCGCAGGGCTGCGGGGCTTTTAATCTCCTTCCTTGCATCAAACATCGTCTGAAGGTTTTTAACATGAACAGTTTCATCCTGAATGATATCTTTCGGGGAAGTCTTATTACTGAATTCCCAGTGTCCGGGGACTAAATTTTTCGTATTACCATCAAAAACGGCATAGTGCACCTTGTCTGTCGGGCTCAGATTTATTACCCCCGATAAAAGTACCGCTCCGGTTTCAGTTGAACTCAACTGGTACTGGAACGATCCTGTTGCTTTGTTTTCTCTTTGATATTCGAAGTAGGTGACTTTGTGATAAGTTGTGCTGGTTGATTTCTCTTTTGTTACAGGATGTTCAGTATTTATAACTTCCCTGAGATATGCTTTTCTTTCAGTACGCTGAAGCCTGCCTTCCTGCGTCGTAAAAGTCTGCAGGTTACCGGTCAGAAGTGCTTTGGCAGCCATCAGTCTCCCGATCTTCATTTCACTTCCAAGCCGTGACGCCATTTCCTGTTCCCTTAGAAAAGCCTCCATGTTCCTGTCATCCACTATCCGGATAAAGGGATTTCCCTGGTTTATGATATCAGCACTTATAAGACTCTTTAAAGTCGTATGTGCATTATTATTGCCCGAAGAATTGCTGAAATCTGATATGGCAATTGAAAGCAATCCATTCTCCAGTGCATCATCCCGGAGTTCCTTTGCATCTTTATAAGGCCCCAGGTTATTCAGGAGGTTGGAAAAAGTATCATATGCCTTCCTGTTCAAACCGGTGCGCAACTCTTCAACACCCTGCCGGTAAAGAGGTTCACTCTGCGATATTCTCATATACTGGCTCACATCCTGATACGAAGGATCTATTTTTTTTATCTCCATGAAGATCGATTCGGCCTGTCGGAAATTCTCTTCATCAAGCAGCAGCCTGGCTTCCTCGAAAGTGGAGTCCAGAAACCTGGGCTTTGCTTCTTCATAATAGGACGTTGCCTGGGCCGGCATGGATAATTCAATTCCCACTGTCTTTATTCTCTGACTATAAGCCATAACATCCAGGTAAGTATAAACAGTTTCTCTGTCATTGCCTGATAGATATGCCTGGTTTACCGAGTTGGCTTTTACATCGAGGGTTCTTTGGGCATTCCTTCTTAATCCGGTTGCTGCCTCAATATTTTTCCGGTTTGCATTGAAGGAGCGTAAATAGTTTTCAGCAGCCATTTCATACATGCCGGCATCTTCCAGCTTCTGTGCCTGTTTAGCCAGTCTTTTTGAGGCACAGCCCTGGCCGGCTGCAAGGAGGATCAACAAAAGGATAACCGGGAAAAACGACAATTTTACTGAGTTATTTCGCACTTCTGGTAAATTTAAAAATTTCAATAAATCCGGGGTATTGGCTTCCCCTTATAATATATATACAATTGATCATTCATCTGAATAGCCAACCTTATATTGCAATGATTCAATTGCTCCTGAAAGATATACAAGTGGAGCATTCCAGTTAACAGCAATCTCATTTGATGCATATGAGCACCAGTCATCGGTAAAAGATTCGTTAGGGATCCCTGACGGATATTCACACCCGTCCTGCTGGCCCGGATTTGGTCCCCCGGCAAGTAATCCCGGGACCGGATCAGGCAGCGAGTCGGCATCAGAAGGCCTGTGGTGTATAAACATCGGGGTCCTGAATCCATAACCAGTTATGAATGAATAACCTGTAGCATTGCGACCGGCCAGGTAATCAAGGTTATGCAGTGCACCATCAATGTATTTTATATCGCCGGTGATAAAAAAAGCATTTATAAGGACTATGCCCTGGTTTGCAGCGACTGAGTTGCTTCCCCAGATATAATCTCCTGCAGTCTTCCCCATCACGGTATGGTATGGCTGATCGTCCAGGTTTTCTATGAGGTTATCGGCAAACCTTGTGAGCCTGATCTTAATTATTTCTGCAGTACCCGATGCATATTGCGGAATGCTTCTGCTGTGCCTGAGAAGAGAGTAATATGCAAGTAGCCTGACCTGATTCCAGGTTGGTACAGGCATAAGTTCATCAGGAAGAATATTGACCGATCTGAAATAGCGTTCATCCTTCGTGGAAATGAACAGTTCAGTTGCAGCCCAGATAAATTCATCTGTAACATTTCCATCACCATAAGCCCCTGTTTCTATATCAGGGTCAAATAGTTTATTCATTTCATTTTGTCTGTAGTAAATTTCCGGATTTTTCACAGCCCACTCCCAGGCATATTCAGCTGCCTGCAGGCATGAATCAGCCAGTCCGGGAACTTCACCGGGAAACTCTTTAAAGACCCTCGAAGCCTGTGCCATCACGGCTGTGAAATTCAGGGCGGCTGCTGTACTCTTCTGTACCACGTAACGCTGGTTTACTGCCTCAGCCGGCATCAGCCTGCCTTCAAAATTTGCGGTTGTCAGTTTATGGTATACTCCTCCGTCATCAGGATCCTGCATTCTGATCATCCACCTGAGGTTCCACAGTAACTCGCTCAGGATATCAGGAAGCCCTTTTCCACTTTCGGGAATATTGACATCCATTTCACTGTAATATGAAGGGAAGTCTTCCCATGCGGAAAACATAGTTCCCATTGTAATTCCGCTGTTCACAACGTATTTGTTGTAATCGCCTGCATCATACCATCCCTTTGGGGCTGAAATTATTGTCCCTTCCGGCCTTAATAAAGTTGCAGCCGAGGCATGTACCATTACGCTGGTGTCGGGATGACCAGCAGGCCTGCTCCATGGCCCTGCAAATTCATAGGGAAGAGGAGTGGACATCCTCTGGAAATAATATGATTTCAGTGATGATTGAGCCAGTTTTGAATGGACTGAGGCGGAGATCTCAAATGGCCATGAGTAACCCAGTCCCGGAACCGTTACTACATAATTCCCGGGAAGGCTGAATTCTGAAAAATCTGCCAGCCATGTTTCTGCCGGAGAATAATCTGCAGATTTAGGTCCTGAAGTATTGCCACTGTAAAGTGTATCTGTCAGATCCGGAGATGTTATAAAAAAAATATCAGCCTTATGATCGCTTATTGCAGCTATTTTCGGTGCATTAGGATAATATCCTTGTTGATTGATCAGGATTTTCTCACTGCGGCGCTGCGGGAAGCAATATATTGAAAGCAGGCTCAGGAAAACTATAAAGCAAAATTTTGCCATCGGTAAGATTTTAAAAGTCCGGTACAAGATACAAAAACTCCGGAATGTTTTTAAAACAGGGACCGCATATTCCCTGGTTCACTGGCTGCGGTCCCCTTTGAACTATGAGAAAAGACCGGCTGTTAATATCCCCGTTCATTTTTCATCTGTTCCATCTCCTCGTTGAAAGTGTCCTTAAACTTTTCATAGTTGTAATCTACCCTGAGTCGTTCATCATTTGCAATTCGCTGATTCATTGCATTCATTAATTCTTCACCGGAAAGTTCTATTGCTATATAAGTTTTATACATTCCTGCTGTAGTTCTTACCAGCTCCTCGCATATTACCCTGGTGCCGGTCAGACGCTGATTAACAACTTCCCTCGATAACCCCTCATATCTTTGTGTAAATTCTGACCTGTTACCAACAGTAACATCCTGTACATAATTGTCTATTACACTTTTAATTGTAACTTCAATTTGAGAAGCCAGTTCTGCCCTGGCATTGCTGAGTGCCATTCTTTTCGAATTTGCCTGATTCTGGCTTTCGGCAACTGAATTTGCCCTGAAGTATTCGGTATCAGAGAAATAACCCGGACCACTGCAAAGTACCTCTACCCTGGTTTCACCCGGGGGGGCCTGAACTACATCCTTCTTTGATTTACACTGACTAAATGTGATAACCACTATTAATAATATAGCGGTCAGGCTTGAGTAAACGTTTCTTTTCATCTTGATTGGATTTTGTTTTGAAATAAGAATTCTTTTGAAATTCAGTAATTAATTTGTGACAGACAATTATGGTGCCATGCCGGCAGATATAACCCCATGTTTAAAAACATACATAGTCATCTGGAAAAAAACTTTTTTATTATTTAATTAAATTGTCCTCAATTTAGTACGATAGTTTTGGAAATTTGTTCCATTTTTATCGGGTATACTAAAATGGTTACCTGATTCACTTAATATGCCCTGGCAGTAACGGCAACAGCTCCGGTGAGCTTTTCCTGTCTGCCGGCTGCAAATATTTTTACGATTATTTCATAACTGGGTTTTTATCTGACGGTTATCTGTATGTCAATATTTTTAATAGTTATGTAAGTCTTTAAAATTCCAGGCTTCGTGAACTATTTTATCAATTTTTATCCTTTAATTTGAAGTTTAAGTGTACAGAAGCATAGAAACTATAATAGATATGCAGGTTTAATTAAAGAAATTTACTTAAAATGGGAAACAGGTTTTTTTTATACAAAAGTGCTGTAGTAGCTTCACTTGCCGGATTTCTGTTCGGATTTGACACTGTTGTGATATCCGGTGCTGAACAGACAATACAGGCACTCTGGAATCTTGACAGTACATTGCACGGACTTGCAATCAGTATGGCCCTGTGGGGAACCGTGATCGGTTCTATGATTGGTGGGTGGCCTACAGAGTATTTCGGCCGGCGCAAAACACTTTTATGGATTGGGATTCTCTATCTGTTGTCGGCGTTTGGATCGGCTCTGGCGCCTGAAGTATATTCCTTTATGATCTCACGTTTTATTGGCGGACTCGGAGTAGGTATATCGACTGTCGCAGCCCCCCTGTTCATATCGGAAATTGCTCCGCCAAAATATCGTGGACGTCTTGCCGGAATGTTCCAGTTTAATATTGTGTTTGGCATACTTGTAGCATTTCTCTCTAATTCCCTGCTTGCCGGAATAGGTGAAACAGCCTGGAGGTGGATGCTTGGTGTTGAAGCGATACCTGCCCTTATTTTTGCTATTTTCTGCGTTGGGATACCAGAGAGTCCGCGCTGGCTCATTATTCGTAAAAAAGACCTGGAAGCCGGATTGAACGTCTTCAAAAAGATCAACCCTGAATTCAGTCCGGGTGAATTAAGCACGCTGGTAAATGAAGTTGAGGCTTCGGGCAGCGAAAAACAGCAAAGCGGGGTATTTTTCTCAAAAAGACTGATAACACCAATACTACTTGCATTTTTCATTGCTTTTTTTAACCAGTTCTCAGGAATCAATGCAATACTTTATTTTGCACCCAGGATATTTGAAATGACCGGACTTGAGTCCCAGGCAGCACTCCTGCAGTCAGTAGGAATTGGTATCACCAACCTTATTTTTACTTTTGTCGGATTGTGGCTGATTGACCGGCTGGGGCGCAGAAAACTATTGTATATAGGTTCATTCGGGTATATAGCCTCACTCGGACTCACAGCCTGGGCTTTTTATACCAGGACATATTCAATTGTGCCGTTCTGTATTTTTGCATTTATAGCTGCTCATGCCGTTGGACAGGGAGCTGTTATCTGGGTTTTCATAAGCGAAATCTTTCCCAATAAGCAGCGTGCATTCGGACAGTCACTCGGCAGCTTTACACACTGGTTTTTTGCAGCGCTCATAACATCATTTTTCCCGTTTATGACAGAGGCCCTTGCACCTGAATACATATTTGGATTTTTCTGTGGTATGATGGTTCTGCAACTGATATGGGTAAAGTTGTTTGTGCCTGAAACCAAGGGAGTTTCTCTGGAGCAGCTGCAACGGGAATTATAAGCTGATAAATTTTCGGATACAGATTACCATACAAAAATTTCCTGTCAGCAGCAGGCTGTTTTTTATGCCGGATTTGCTGCTTACTCAGACGAGCCCTATCCTTTAGTAATAATAAAACGGCCGGACAGGCATGATAGAAAAGGTTCCGGACATTTTATATATTTACTTTTCTGTTTGACAGATTTTGTGAAATAATTTAACACTACTGTGAAGCGGACCAGTCTGTTACCCGTTGTGGATTATTGCGGGAGGCAAATTATAATGAACCCAGGAATGAACTGACAGCCTCTTTCTCTTTGTCAGATGCAATTCTATCCATATACTCCCTGACAATTGCAGGTTCCTCATCACCCTTCTCAACGAATATCATTGCGGCACTGTTCATACAGTATCTCAGTCCGGTAGGAGGGGGACCATCGTCAAATACATGGCCCAGATGCGATCCGCTTCCGGAATCAATTATCTCGGTCCGCACCATCCCGTGGGAACGGTCTTTCCTGTAAAGTATGGCATCGGGTACAATCGGTTCAAAAAAACTTGGCCATCCGCAACCTGAATCAAATTTGGAGTCTGAGGCAAATAGAGGCTGTCCGGTGGCAGCAGAATAATATATTCCGGGTTTGCTGGTTTTATAGTGCAAACCGGTAAAAGCCCTTTCAGTCCCCGCGCGTCTTAGCACATAATACTGATCTGGCTCCAGAATATCCTTCCACTCCTTTTCGCTCCTTTGTATTTTATAGTTTCCTGTATCATTTTCCTTTACCATTTCATGTCTCGATCTCATATCTGTAGGGTTTTGGGTATAGATAATACCCGGTATTATAATCACAACAGCCAGTATTATTATAGATCTTATCATATTATCCGGTTTGGTCAGTTTGACAATTATAAACAATTAGACATTATTTATTGTTCACTTACAAATATGATTCCAAAACGGTTCAATATTCATCATTAATTCATCTTACACTCTCTGTTTCAGGATATTGTTGTTGCCGGGAATTGATCAGGATCAGATTATGCAGATACAATATTGTTTTTTTAAACATTGTTAACACAATCTGTTCATTATCAATATTCCTCTTCTCCGAATGTTTGGACATCCCTTCTCAGGTTCCGGCCATTAATATTAAATGAGTAAGTAATCCCAAGCTCCATTACGGGGCCGTATCGGGTATAGTCAGTTTCCTGGAAAAAAATCTGCCGGCCTGTATTGTTGTATGCACGGGTTGACCAGTTGGTGATATTTGTTCCCAGTATATCAAGAACCCTTAGTGACATATTCCATCCCCTGAGAAGTTCAGGAGAATAGTTCAGGGCAGCACTGGTTATGATGAATGAATCCTCTGCACCCTGAGCAGTAACAGTTCCTGATCTCCAGTCAAAATCGGCCGTCAGCCGCAGAGCTCTGGTGACAAAGAAGTTCATATTGCCTTTCAGACTCCAGTTGGTGCTGGTGTTATCTTCATTATATCCGAATATATCTCCTTGTACATTAAAGTTATACAGAGATCCGCCAAGAAAAAGACGTGCCAGCGATCCAAATAAAATATTTGTATTTAGTTCTGCTCCAAAAGCAGTTGCTTTACCGGCATTTGTAAAGCTTCTGATCAGAATATTCTCTTCCGGAAAGAGCGTATAAACCCGGAATACCGCATTGTCAGTCCCCCGGTAAAAACCAGTCAGATGTATATTGTGAACACCAACTCTCGCCAGGTATGACAATTCAAGGTTGGTCAGATATTCGGGTTCAAGGGCAGGATCGCCTACCTCATAAACTTCGTGATGCCTCCTGTACAGGAAAGGCGCCATATTTTGTGTCTGGGGCCTGTTTATCCTTCTGCTTGCGGCAACACTGATCTCGTCATTTTCAAAAACCTGCAAAGCTGCATGGAAAGTCGGAAACCAGTCCGCTCTGTTCAGAGAGTATTCTGATTTGGTTTCACGGTCAAACACACTAAAAAAGTCAGGATTTCTTATATTAATTGTCTGATCAGTATATTCCATTCTGAGGCCTCCCATATAACTGAGTCTGCCGCTGCTTCCCGTATAATTTATATAGGCAGCATAAATTCCCCTGTCAAGGTCAAAATCATTTTCCAGGCTGCTGTAAGACCCCCATGTGTTTTGAACAGTATTGAGTGTATCATAGGTGAAAGACCCCCTGTTGTTCAGTATCTGGGGTTGCAGGCCGGCACCAATTGAATTACCGTTATCGAACTCCTTGATGAAATCAGCATAAAGTCTGAAGCCATCAAGCGGAGTATTGTCAGATTGCATAATATGCCCTTCAATTCCTGATATCAGGTCATCTGCTTCATTGTAATTGTAGTTTGGATTACTCAGGTCCCTCCTGAGTTCAGATCGTTCATATGAAGCCATCAAATTCAGTTCAGTGCTGTTATTCACAGCCAGTTTATAATCAACCGTGGCATTATGAATAATACCCAGCCGATCGCCGATGTTTGGATTATATGTCCAGAAATCAGAAGATCCCTGGCTGCCGGATAAGCCTTGACCCTCATAAAGGTATAATGCTGACCTTTTTTCATTCCTGTTGGCAAAGAAGTAGGAGACATCCAGGCTTGATCTTTCCGAAAGTTCCGCAACTATACCGGCATTTACCGAATAATTTTCATGCGATTCAGGCCTCGCGCCTGTTCCTGAAAGCGTATAATACTCACCGTTTTCCTGAAGTAAACGTGCATTTCCATTTCTGACCCCGTTTGAGTTTCGATTGTTGTAATACAAATTGCTGTAGACACTTATACGATCATTGTTATATAGCAGGTCAAGGCTTCCGCCGAATAAATCGTTATTCATTTTATATCCGCTGTACCCGTGTGTTGTCTCTCCCCATGGTGCAGCACCACCCAGCATATTCGCCGAAGCTGATAACCCCTCCAGTCCAGATCGCCTGGTATTAATATTTATTATACCACCTGCACCATGAGCATCATATCTCGCTCCGGGAACAGTAATGATCTCAATGCTTTCGATCGAATTTGCCGATACCTGTGCAAGGAGCATCGACGGTTCCAGGTTCGTTGGCCTCCCGTTCAGGTAAACTATAAAATCAGAAGTGCCTCTGACTGAGACTTCCCCATCAGGACCTACCGCGACAGAAGGCAATCTGTTAAGCACATCACTGGCACTGCCACCCCTTGCAGTTTCAAAATCGGATGCCTGATAGGTAGTTCTGTCAATTCTTGAGGCTGAAGTTCTTGCCATTGCTGTGATCTCTACCTCCTCCATGTCTGTTACAGACGGGCTTAAATAAATGGTGCCTGCATCTACCGCTGCCGATCCGGCTGAAATAGTTATTCCGGGAACCTCGGTATTCTCATAGCCAATGAATGAGACTACAAGCAAATAGGTTCCTGCAGGTAAACGCCCGATGCTGAAGTTTCCGTCAGAATCTGAAACATCACCCGCAACCGGTTCCCCCTCCCGGTCACTGCCAGGGTAAACAGCTATTGTGGCAAACGGTATTCTCTCTTCAATATCCTTATCAGAAACAATACCTTGAATACTGCCGGTCTGACCAAAAATTACTGACGATAATGACAGAAGCAAGGAAGTAAAAATTAGTAGTCTTATTTTATTAGTCATTTAGTTCATGGGTTTTATTATATGGTCTTGATTATATTTTTTTTCACTTATAGGACAATAAATAAGTGAAAGAGTTTAAAGCATACAGGCACAAAGTAATAACACCTATTGCTAAGAAATCAGACGTACTAAAGAATAAACCTTTAAAAGTTGTTATTAATCAGGTTAGTCGGAAGATAATGTAAAAGTAACAGATAAGTCTGCTAATTACATTAAGGAAAACTTAAACTATTTAAACTAATGCCGCTGAATAAAGGAAGTTAAAAACCAGAGAACCCAAGCTTTTCAAGTCCGGCAGCTACTTCGGGGTTTTTCATAAACAGATCCCATAGCAGGCCGGTTCTATGGTTCTCTATCATTACCACAATAGGGCCCTGATCTATGGCAAGATATTTTTCGGGGAACCAGTCCTCTGTTTCGCTGAAGGCGTCGTAAAAACCGTACTTCCCAAAAAGCCTGTCCCCCAGCTCATGATAAAAATACCGCATGGCATCCATCGAGAATTCAGGCGTATATGGAAAAGAGGATAATGCAGCAGTAGGTGAAATTACTCCAAGGTCATTACCAGGTGAATGAGCCGCATAGAACCCCGTAGAATAACTGGCCGTCAGTCCCCAGCAATTTGCCCCGTAACCTTTATAACCGTGTGGATTTTCGATGCAATATGCCCTGTTGATATTGGTGTGATTTACATTATGCTCCCAGTAATCGGCATATTGATCTGACAGGTTTCTCGGATCGAGTCCGAGATAAGAGTAATGAGACCAGAACAGAGGTCCTCCATACTCTTCAGCCCCATTATGACGCAGGTACATAGGGAAACCATACTGGGCATTATCGGTTTTGATGTCTCCTGCACGTGCCCAGCCTTCATGATAAACCTCAGCCGGGACAGGATAAGTAGGTGAGGAGGCTGCCAGTATATATGCAATTAGGCATTCGTCATAACCTCTGATCTGGTGACCAATGTGCCAGTTGTAGTTAGGGGACCAGTGCCAGTAAAGTACATTTTCACCATCACGCCTGTGCCAGTCCCATTCCACTCCACGCCAGAGCTCATCAATCTTTTCTGCAATCTCTCTTTCCTGTTCACTCCCATCAATCAGGTATTGTTTTAGGGTTAGAAGTCCCTGCACAAGGAAGGCTGTTTCAACAAGATCGCCGCCATCATCATGCTGACTGAAGGGCTGAACCCTCCCTGTCTCGCCATTCATCCAGTGAGGCCAGACCCCATGAAACCTGTCGGCACCTGACAGGAATTCAACAATATGACCCAGTCTTGAAACACCCTCTTCACGGGTGATAAATTCGCGTTCTATACCTGTAATTATTGCCATAAGCCCGAAGCCAGTGCCGCCTGAGGTCACTATATGTCTGTCATTATCAACGTTATCATCACTTATATGATACCTTTCTCTTGCCATTCCTGAAACAGGTTCTGCTCCATCCCAGAAATACTGAAAAGTACGTTCCTGTACCAGATCCATCAGCTCTTCATCAGACAGATCATATTCGGTTGCACTACTGTTGTCAGGGGAATAACCACCGCAGCTGTATAATAATAGAAAGCTGATTATTAAAGCAATATCAATAATTTTTTTCATAAACAGCGAATTATATTGGTTATGTAAAAATACCAATAAATCGTATATGCTTTGCAATATTATTTTGATGAGTTATCGATATAGGACAGAGGAGCTGGAAATTATAACCGGGCACACATACACCTGGTATATTATTATGTAAATTTTTTATAAAATGTTGTAATAGTTTCCATTTAAAATCGGGTGACATTTACACAATGAAATTCCCGTGTCACTTAAAAAACAACATTTATGGGTAATTTGTTTAGAGGATTAATTGCAGGATATGGTGCCATGAAATTGGGAGGTGGCTGTCTCGGAACAATTGTGGTCTTTATACTTATATGGGTTTTGCTGGGATACTGTATGTAGAAAATTTGAAGAGGAAGCGCCCCTGCAGTAAAATATTTTTGAATTACAATTACAATTCTGGTGAAATACAGGAAATATTAATTGCTATTCGATTAGGGCATATTCTTGAAACAGCAGAATGTAACAAAAAAAACAAGGAACCTTTTGGATTCCTTGCTTTTATGTGCCCAGGACTGGACTCGAACCAGCACACCCTTGCGAGCACCAGCCCCTCAAGCTGGCGTGTCTACCAATTTCACCACCTGGGCATTATTTTAAGGAAAAAGTTCACAAATATAAAAATAAATAATTAACCATCAATAAAACATACACAAGAAGTCCGCTTTTATATATTTCATTTTGCTGAAGGGCAAAGCTTAATATGAATAAGTTCATTCCAAATCATTGACATTTAATTGATTCATTTGATTCATTGCAATTTATCACATTAATTATAAACTTAAGAAAGGCTTGGTTTATATAGCGGGATCATAAATTAATACTTAGACAGATTTAACATAAAAATGACATATTACATTTTTATTTTCATTTTTGATTTATTATTTTTGCCCGCTAAAAATTCAGATTAAAGCTATTTTCCTATCCGGTTTATATGCAGATTTACGAGTCATTTGGTTTTTTTAGTATTTTTGCGATCATTTTAAAACATCTATTTTTAGTAAGCTTATTATCAATACAATACTTTCAGTTAGCCGAAAATAAAAAAATTCTCACATAAGAAAAATCAATTAATATGGAAAACAAACTTCAGGAACTTACCAATAAAATCTATGCTGAAGGGGTTGGCAAAGCAAGTAAAGAGGCAGAAGCTATTATTGAAAAAGCCAGAGCTGAAGCTGAAACCCTGGTGAAGCAAGCTAACAAAGATGCTGCATTTATCCTGGAGAAAGCAGAAAAGGATGCAAAAGAACTCAAAAAGAATGTTGAATCTGAGGTAAGACTCTCTGCCCGTCAAGCGATTTCCGCAGTAAAACAAGAACTCACCAATCTGGTAGTCGCAAACAGCACCGAAAAAGTTGTACAGGAAGCCTTTAAGGACAGTGACTTTGTTAAGAGGATAATAGAAACAGCTATTAAAAACTGGAACCGCGATGAATCCAAATCTTTAGATGCAACTATTCTACTCCCAAAAAAGGATGAAAAAGATTTAAATGATTATTTTATCAGGAAGCAGAAATCAGTTTTAGATGCCGGGCTCGTACTCAGATTTGATGAAAATATTCAGGCTGGTTTTAAAATTGGCCCCAAAGATGGGAGTTATCTTATAAGTTTTACTGAAGAAGATTTTGAGAATTTCTTCAAAAATTATTTACGTCCCAGAACAACTGAACTTCTTTATGCTGGTAAATAATGTTTAGAAGAGATTATTATTACCTGGTCGCAGGTTTGCCGGATATTATACTTGACCAAAAAAAGCTCAGTTTTACTATTGATGCATTTAAAAATGAGATGCAATATAATTTGCATCCCAATGATTACAAATTGGTTGAACTACTCTTTTTACCAGTGGACAACAGGAACCTTCTCAATATTGTGCTTAAAAAGGGGAAACCCTTTGAAGAACGCGGAAAATATATGCTGGAAGAACTCGAGCAAGAGTTTAAAGAACCCGGCTATACCGAGAAATATATTCAAAACTTCATTACCGCTTTTAAGTCGGATACTCCGATATATGAAAAATTGTCCTG
>CAYQXY010000005.1:0-151946 GCA_964421595.1 uncultured Bacteroidales bacterium
TTTAAGGTCCAATCCTTTTAAAAACAAGTTTTTAACGGCTTGTCCCTTAAAAAAGGAAACCGCGCTGTGCGCGGTTTCTCCGGAAATACTTTGGCGGAGAGAGAGGGATTCGAACCCCCGGTTCCAGTGAAGGAACAACGGTTTTCGAGACCGCCCCGATCGACCACTCCGGCATCTCTCCTTTAAAAAACAAAACAGAAGACTCATTATCTTCTGTTGATTTTGTGAATTGTTTTACAATCGTCAATATACATTTAATAATAAAAAAATAATGTATAAACCGGATTGATTATATTGGCGGAGAAAGAGGGATTCGAACCCCCGGTTCCGGTAAAGGAACAACGGTTTTCAAGACCGCCGCAATCGACCACTCTGCCATTTCTCCGCTGCAAAAATAGAAAAAAATTTCAGAAAGATTTTACTTTCATCCGAATAATTTTAATTATTAAGCAAACAAAAAAGAAAGAAGTATGCCATGTCAAGTGGATGTCAGGGATGGATCACCCATGAAATATTCATTCCTTTTCCTTGTGTGCCATGGTTAGAAGGAGGCTCAACCAAAGAATTCTCTACATATTTGAACTAACAAGGGATTTTGGAAAGTAAAATTTGCGTAAATACCCGTTATCTGGGGTGTCTGGAAATGCTCGTTTTATGGTTTAGACCTGAAAAAGACCGGATTTATTAACAAAAACAGCCTTTTTATCAATAATTGAATAAATTTTATCTCATGATCTTTGTGAAAGCTAATAAATACAATATATTTGTCTAAAATGAAGCTTTTCACAAAATTTTTCATTAATCCTAAAAATAATAAATTATGAACAAGGCACAACTTATCGATGCAATTTCAGCAAATGCTGGTTTAACAAAAGCAGATGCAAAAAAAGCACTCGATGCTTTTGTTGACACTACCACTGAAGCATTAAAAGCAGGCGATCGGGTAGCTTTAGTAGGTTTTGGATCTTTTTCAGTTTCAGAGCGCAACGCCAGGACAGGCAGAAATCCTCAAACTGGAAAACCAATTACAATAGATGCTAAAAAAGTCGTTAAATTTAAAGCTGGAAGTGAATTGAATGACACTGTTCAATAAATAACCGGCATTTAAAGCTTAAAGAGGGAGTCTTTACAGGACTCCCTTTTTTCATTAGAACGAATACTGTAAACCTGGGATTTCTTGATTATTTTTCCTGCAAATTTCTGAAGAGGTTAAATCAAACAGCACTCAAATACGTTTTGATCCATCCGGAATGTTAATCAATATTATGTTGTTATTTCTTTTATATCTGAATTACTGGTAAACTGAAAATCAATTAATATTGATCAGTTATTGCCGGAAGGGGATAGACTGCATTATTCATTTATTAAATGTGATATCCATAAATACAGACATTATGTCCGCTGATCTGGTTAAATATCTTTCTGGATTTGTTACAAAGCAGAAACTCGAAAAGTTTGACAGGATACTTGAATACAGGACAAGATATATTAATATAGTTTGCGAAGACATATATCAGGGACACAATGCCAACGCCATATTACGCACTTGTGATTGTTTCGGTATCCAGGACATCCATGTTGTCGAAAACAGGAACTGTTTTGAGATTAATTCCGAAATTGCTCTTGGTGCTTCCAAATGGGTGTCGATTCACAGGCATACCGCAGACAGAGATCAGTCGTCTGTTTATAAAAGTCTCCGCTCACAAGGGTATAAAATTCTGGCTGCCACTCCCCACAGGAACAGTATCAGCCTGCAGGATGTTGATATTAATGAGGGTCCTGTATCCATCGTATTTGGCACAGAGAAAGAAGGACTTTCTTCATATGCCCTGGAACAGTCAGATGAATATCTGTGCATAGACATGGTTGGGTTTACTGAAAGTCTGAATGTTTCTGTATCAGCAGGTATAGTTTTGCACTTCCTGAGAGATAAGCTCTCAAAAAGTGATATAAACTGGCATCTTTCTGATGATGAAAAAGTATTGATAAAACTTGACTGGCTGAGAAAAGCAATTAAACGGTCCGAACTTCTTGAAGCGGAATTTCTGAGAAATAATAGTGGTTAATGGATTGCCCGGAACTTGAATTAATTTTCATAATTTGATTTTTATCAAAAAAAAACCTATTTTTATCATTCATAAAGTGTTATTCATCCATTATAGTTTTCATATTTTTGGGAATTTTATTCTGTATTATATTTTGTATTATTATTTTGGGATATCCATGATATCAAATTAATTCAAAAAGGGGGAATGAATTGTATTGTAATTGATGACGACAGGCTCTCAAGAAGAATAATTGAAGAGTTTATCAAGAAAATTGATTTTCTAAATCTGATTGCTTCATTTGATAATGCTGTGGATGCTATCAGTTTATTTAAAGCCGGAAATGAAATTAACCTTATATTTCTGGATATTGAAATGCCTGGAATGACCGGGATAGAATTTATTAAGACTTTAAAGAGTCCTCCTCAGATAATTATTATTTCCTCCAAAGAACAGTATGCCCTTGAAGCTTTCGAATATGATGTAACAGATTATCTTTTAAAACCTGTTGCTTATGGAAGGTTTTTCAAGGCGGCAGATAAGGCCTACAGCCTTTATGTTAAAAATTCAGCTATGCCGGAAGGCAGAAATGAAATATTCATTAAAAAGAATTCATCACTTATTAAGCTCAAATACGAAGATATTCTCTGGGTTGAAGCGCTTGAAAACTATGTAATTGTAAACACTTATGATGATAAGTTTACAATACATTTTACCATGAAATCTATCGAGAAAAAACTACCTGTAACCAAATTCTCCAGAGTGCACCGTTCTTATATTGTTAATACCAGCAGGATTAACCTTATTGAAGACAATTCCATTCTGATACCCATAAAGGGGGCTGGAGCAAAAGAAGAGATCAAGTCGATACCAATCGGTAAATCATACAAGGATAAACTGATGAATGACTTAAACCTGATGATCAAGTAATTCCCCTATTTTAACATGTTATCCAACCGGCAACTTTTTTTTGAAAATATTGCACAAACTTCTGATGCCCCACTTGCAATAGAAATTGAGAGAGCATCAGGCTGCTGGCTTTATTCTCCTGAAGGAAAAAAGTACTTTGACCTGATAGCCGGTGTTTCTGTCAGCAATACAGGCCATAACAATCCGAGTGTTGTAATGGCAGCAAAAGAGCAAATGGACAGACACATGCATCTGATGGTTTATGGAGAATTCATTCAGAAGCCACAGGTAAAACTTGCCGAAAAACTTATTGGTTATTTGCCGGATAATCTATCCTCAGTTTTTTATACCAACAGTGGCAGTGAAGCAATAGAAGGTGCTCTTAAACTGGCAAGGCGTTATACCGGAAGGCCTGAAATTATCTGTTTCCGCAATGCCTATCATGGAAGCACAATGGGTGCATTAAGCGTTATCGGCAGTGAATCTATGAAAAGAGCCTTCCGGCCCCTTATTCCTTCGGTAAGGCAGCTGGAATTCAACAGTCAGGACTCAGTTGATCAAATTAGCAGGGATACTGCCTGTGTACTTGTTGAACCTATTCAGTCTGAAGCAGGTATAATATTGCCAGAAGAAAATTTTCTGAATAGTTTAAGGAACAGGTGCTCAGAAATGGGGGCAATGCTCATTTTTGATGAGGTACAGACAGGATTTGGACGCACCGGAAACCTTTTCGCAATGGATTATTTTGAAGTTGTGCCTGATATAGTTGTAATCGCTAAAGGGTTCGGCGGAGGTTTTCCACTGGGCGCATTCGTTTCGTCAAAAGAGATTATGAGTTCACTGGTAAATAATCCTGCCCTCGGGCATATCACAACATTTGGCGGACACCCGGTTTCATGTTCGGCCGGACTTGCATCTCTAGATTTTATTGTAGAACATGATTTGGTAACCAATGCGTTAAGGGCCGGCAACCTGTTTAAAAAACTGCTTGTCCATCCTTCAATAAAATCTGTCAGGGGAATTGGCCTGTTAATTGCTATGGAGCTGGAAAGCTCTTCGATTGTCAGGAAGGTTATTCAGAAGTCTGCCGAAAAGGGGCTGGTAACTGACTTTTTTCTGTTTAATGACAAATGTATCAGGATTTCCCCTCCTTTGATAATTACTGAAGAAGAAACGGAATATGCCTGTAATATCCTACTCGAATCACTGGGTGAGTCTTCCCGTTGAGAAATATTGCATGGGTGATTCATCTATGTACACATTAAAACACTTATTTAACGCTGAATACAATTATTCCGGCAAAATAAATGAAGCAAATTCTGACAAGACCTATTTACTGATTAGCAATGCTCCAAACAGCATACCATAACCTGTCATTCTCAGGGGGTTAGAGGTTATTGCGCAACCTCCGGAATTGCATCCTATAAAATAATAGTAACCGAAACCAAGAACACCACCAATTACCAGTCCGAGAAGTAAGCGCAGTGTCAGTAATTTTTTAATGCGGGATTTAATATCCATATTGTAATTGAATTATATTTACAAAAATACCAAAAACATATTAAAATAGATGCATAATTTAATATAATAATGAAAAAAACTTTCAAGATGGGCTATTGTTTAATTTTAATTTTCCTGTTTTCCACTTTCAATACATTCAGTTCTTATAGTAATGACTGCGAAATTAAGCAAGCAGAAGATACTCTTATGGTGTTATTTCAAGGTCTCAATGATACTGGAATGCGGGATATGCACTCAGAGTATAATGGCAAAATAATAAATATACTGGAAGATATACTTGAGTCACCCCGGTCTTTTTATTACCGGTTTGATGCAATACCCACTCTTGGCAGTGTAACATCGACTGATAGCCTTATCCGGATCTTTACCTGGAATGTAGCCGTTTCACCACAGGAATATAACTATTACGGATTTATTCAAATAAGAGAGGATGACAGTGATAAGGTCAGGCTCTATTTTCTAAACCATTCCCCGGCAAGCAGGAAAGATCTTGAGAACAATGTTTTTAATACGGATAACTGGTATGGTGCTCTTTATTATCAGATTCAAACAGTGCACGATTCCGGCAAAACCATCTATACCCTTATTGGATTCAATTTTAACAGCATATTTACAAATATCAAACTTATAGATGTTCTAAACCTGGATGATGGTGAACCGCAATTTGGTGCTCCTGTATTTCAATTCGCAGATAGTCTCAGGAACCGTGCTGTGTTTGAATATTCTTCACGGGTAGTTATGTTTTTGCGCTATATTGATGAGGTTAATATGATTGTTTATGATCATCTTTCCCCTGCTTCCCCGGATCAGGCAGGTCAGTATCGCTTTTACGGGCCTGATTTCTCTTATGATGCATTTAAGTTTGAAAATGGCAAATGGCATAATTTTATTGATATTGACTGGAAAAAATGACAGAAGTACTACTCGCAGGTAAAATATACAAATGGAGCTAATTCCTGAGAATATGGTATCAATTCATTTGATCGATGAGAATTTTCTTTTTATGGATGATATCTTCGGGCGATATTCGGACAAAAAAAAATATGAAGTAAAATACTACCCTTCGGTTGATAAATTTATTTCAGAAAATGAAAAGAGGAACTTAAGCAGAAAAGGAATTCATATTGTTATATTAGCTGTTCAACTCAACAGGACCGACAGGGATCTTTCAACCGATCTTTCCAGCCAGCTCAATACTTTATTTCCGTTGATTGAGATCATTAAGATCTGCCATGAAAAGGAGGTTGAGGGTGAATATTCATCTCTTCGCAATGGAAACGTTTTAAGGGTTGTTAATAATGAAAATGCACTATTGCGGATCGATAATGCAGTAAAACTGGTCCTTGCAAAAAACAATCTTGAGAACAAAAACAGAATATATAAACAGGTACTGATTCTGTTATTGATATCTCTCTTCTCTTCGGCACTCTTCATACTTTTCAGTAAGATAAGTTAATGTTATAAGATTAATTAATAGTGCCCCCCTGATCCATCTGCAGGAACGATTGCCTGTTGATTATTCCTTACTGTTAGTTGTTTGCCCGGGGGAAATAGTTCAATAATTGGCAGACTTGTTGACAATAACACTCATCTGCTCGTGACTATTTGTCATAAATCATGATTGGCACATACTTTGAAAACCTGTAGGAGATTTAAAATATGTGTTTAACCTAAACTCAAATAGAAATGCAGAAAGGTAAGATTAATGTAAAAACTGAGAATATTTTTCCAATAATTAAGAAGTTTCTTTACTCAGACCATGAGATCTTTCTCAGGGAGCTTATTTCCAATGCTATCGATGCTACTCAAAAACTCAAGACTCTGGCTTCGGTAGGTGATTATAAAGGTGAACTGGGCGATCTGACCATTAATGTCAGACTTGATAAAGAGAACAAAACCCTGACTATATCTGACAGGGGGATAGGAATGACCTCTGAAGAGTTAAAAAAATATATCAACCAGATCGCTTTCTCCAGTGCTGAAGACTTCCTTGAGCGTTATAAAGATAAAGCAAATGCTATTATCGGGCATTTTGGACTGGGATTTTATTCTTCATTTATGGTTGCTGAAAAGGTGGAAATAATTACACGTTCATACCAGGATGATGCATCACCGGTCAAATGGTCATGTGATGGTAGTCCGCGCTACACTCTTGAAGAAGTAGAAAAGTCAGAAGTAGGGACTGATGTTGTATTGTATATTTCAGAAGAATCAAATGAATTTCTCGAGGAAAACCGTATTCTTGAACTTCTTAAGAAGTATTGCAAATTTTTACCTGTACAGATTGCCTTTGGAAATGAAAAAGACTGGAAGGATGGAAAGGAAGTCGAGACTGACAAGCCGCGCATAATAAATAATACGGAACCGGCATGGACAAAGAAACCGGGAGATCTTAAACAGGAAGATTATGACGCTTTCTATCAGGAGCTGTATCCTATGAATGAAAACCCGTTGTTTCACATTCACCTGAATGTAGATTATCCTTTTAATCTTACCGGAATACTTTATTTTCCCAAACTGAAGAATAATTTTGAAATACAGAAAAACAAGATCCAGCTTTATGCAAACCAGGTTTTTGTTACCGATTCGGTGGAAGGTGTGGTCCCGGAATTTCTGACCCTTCTTCACGGGGTTATTGACTCTCCCGATATTCCCCTGAATGTATCAAGAAGTTATCTTCAGAGTGATTCAAATGTTAAAAAAATCTCATCCCATATCAGTAAAAAAGTTTCGGACCGCCTGATGGATATTTTTAAAAATGACAGGGTTGAATTCGAGAAAAAGTGGGATGACCTTAAGGTGTTCATCGAATATGGAATGATCAGTGATGAAAAATTCTATGAAAGAGCCGAGAAATTTGCTCTCTTTAAAAACACCGACAAAAAGTATTTTACATTCGAAGAATATGAAAACCTGATCAAAGAGAATCAGACCGACAGGCACAAAAATCTTGTTTATCTCTATACCACTGACCTTGAAAAACAGTATTCATTTATTGAATCTGCCACATCAAGGGGGTATGATGTTCTTGTCATGGACGGACAACTTGACACACATTTCATAAACCAGCTTGAAACCAGGTTCAAGAACACACGATTTGTACGCGTAGATTCTGATGTTGTTGATAAATTGATTTTAAAGGATGATAATACAGACTCAAAATTGTCTGTTCAGCAGCAGGATGATCTTTCAATTGTTTTTAAAGGGGTGTTGACTGATAAGGCAGGGTTTACAGTTTCATTTGAAAATATGAATGAAATAGAAAATCCGGTGACTATAACCCAGTCAGAGTTTATGAGGAGAATGAAAGATATGTCAGCTATGGGAGGTGGCATGAGTTTTTATGGAGAAATGCCTGATAGCTATAATCTGGTTATTAACTCAAATCATCCGCTGGTTGTGAAAATAGCTGAAGAGAAGGAAAAAGCTGTTGGAACGGAACTCCGGAAGATAACAGATAAAATTCAACCTGTAAAAAGCAGTAAAGAGGAACTGGAAAAAGCAACAAAAGGGAAGAAGGACGAAGAGATAAGCCAGGAAGATAAAGATCGTCTGAGCGACCTTAATAAGAAAATTGAGGAGATAGAAAAGAAGAGGGAGGCAATCCTGCAAAATTTCTCCCATGAAAACAAACTTGTCAAACAACTGATCGATCTTGCGCTTTTGTCCAATAATATGCTTAAAGGTGAGGAACTTTCGGGATTTGTAAAACGCAGCATAGATTTGTTATAAAGGGTGTTCCATATTGATATTTACGGCAGTCCGTCTTTTTTTTTGGCGGACTGTTTTTTTTTGGTTTGATTTTCATATTTTTGATCAGGATCCTTTCCGAAACCAGACGGAAAAAAATGTACCTCTTGTATCAACTTAATAAGTCCGGATGAACTTGAAACTGATTTTTACTGTTATAATAATTCTTCAGGCACTATTCATCCACGTGGAAGCACAAAAACATCCACAGTTTCGATATGTTTCTTTTGAGGCAGGAATGAACCTGTCTGGTATCAGTTCAGCTCCTCAGTTTGACGAACACCAGAAAAATGCCGGATTCCATGCCGGGGTATCGGGAAATTATTCTTTCAGTGATTTCAAATCGATTGGTGCATCACTGGTCTTTGATCGGAAAGGGGCAGTAGACAGGGTACACAACATAAATACCAATCTAAATTATGTATCTATTCCATTTCATATGAAATGGATAATTGGAAAGGAGCCACGATTATTTCTAACAACAGGTATCTATGTAAGCCGGTTAATCAGTGCAAAAAGAAGAGGTGAGCAAAATGTAGACGGTCAGATTTCCGCTGTCGATGAAAATATTACTGATGAATTCAGTCCATTTGATATTGGCATTAATTTGGGAACCGGTCTGATGATCAGGCTGTATGATGATATCGATTTTATGGTAAATGTCGGAGGAGGTGCAGGTCTGTTGAAAATTTCAGACATGCCAGAATACAGTCCCAGGAATTTCAACCTGAATCTGAGCCTCGGCTATATCTATTTTATAGGGTACAGGTAGGTTGCCTGTTTGGGCCTTGCGAGATACCTGCATGAACAAACGCAGGCTGTGGTTTGAATTATTATATATTTCCGGGAGTGAATGTTAAAAAAGGTCTTTTATCTCTTTTTTAATAAAGTCTATTGCCACATCTGTAGGCGACTTCTCATTTTCAATAATCGTTTCCAGGATAGTCTGGCTTAGTTTCATTGAAGATGACCCGGGTTCGGTGTTCTGAGCTGCGGTATTAATAATGTTGACAAGGTTGGCTCGTGCATTTTTTATAACTTCCCAGCTTTCCCTGCTTACATATATCTGTTGGGAAAGGTTGTGTTCGAATTCTGCACGGATTGATGTCAGAAGCTCAGAGTGTAATTCCTGGCTTGTCATTCCCTGACGGTTTAACCTCATAATAAGTGATTCGGGAGATATACGTTCGAGAAAAAGTACAAGTCGTTCATAGGCCTGCATCCTTACAGGAAGAATGAACTGCTGATTTTTAAATAAAAGATCAATTCTTTTAATTTTCTGTTCATTTCTAAGGAATTTACTGATCAGTAAATAAGCCGTCAGAAAAACAATTAATGCTGGCAGGGTATACTTTAGAATCTCGAGAAAATCTGACATTGGAGTATTATTATTATGCAATAATAATTATTTTTATCCAGTATGCTTGCTTGAGGAGATATTTTTCTATTTTTATGCATAATCTGCTTATTTTTGTATATGTTTTAGTATTTTCATGACAATCTATAGTCTATTGACAAGGACAGATTGTAAATTTTTAAAAAATTCATTAAAAAACCAGTATATTATGGAGCATTTATCAGGGAGGATAAGAAAACTGGCCGACTCTCAGACTATGGCTATGAATCAGAAAAGCCGCGATTTGCAAAGCAAGGGCATAGATATTATAAACCTGAGTGTTGGAGAGCCTGATTTTAATACTCCTTTGCATGTTAAAGATGCTGCAAAGAAAGCAATAGATGATAATTTTTCATTCTATTCACCCGTAGCGGGCTATCCTGACCTGGTAAAAGCAATCTCCAAAAAATTCCTTAACGAGAATGACCTGGTCTACAAGCCTGAGAATATAACTGTTTCAAATGGTGCAAAGCATTCAATTGCAAATGTCCTGATGGTCCTGGTAGATGACGGTGATGAGGTCATTGTACCTGCTCCGTACTGGGTTAGCTATGTTGAACTGGTCAAACTTGCCGGCGGAGAAAATGTTATACTGAAAACCGGAATCGATAGCGATTTTAAGGTTACACCAAAGCAAATAGAAGATGCAATAACACCAAAGACCAGGGCTATATTGCTTTGCTCTCCAAATAATCCCACAGGAAGTGTTTATACAAGGGACGAACTGGCCGGAATAGCTTCAGTTCTGGAGAAGTATCCCAATATTTTTATTATATCAGATGAGATATATGAGCATATTAATTATCTTGGTAAACATGAATCAATTGCCGGTTTTAAAGGAATACATGACAGGGTAATTGTCGTTAACGGGGTTTCAAAAGCTTATGCAATGACCGGTTGGAGAGTAGGCTATACAGCTGGCCCTGCCTGGGTCATCAAAGCGATTAATAAATTGCAGGGTCAGTTCACCTCAGGTGCTTCTTCAATTGCTCAGAAAGCGTCTGTTGCAGCCCTGAATGGTGATAATTCATATACTTACAAGATGAAGGAGGCATTTTTGCGCAGACGAGATCTTGTTCTTGAAAGGGCAGGAAAGATTAAAGGAATGAAAATATCCAAACCCCAGGGAGCTTTTTATGTTTTTCCTGATATCAGTGAATTTTGTGGAATGGAGTATGAAGGCAAGGTGATTAAGGATGATAATGATTTTTGCCTCTTTCTATTAAGCCATGCACATGTAGCAGCAGTTCCGGGTGAAGCTTTCGGAGCTCCTTTGCATATAAGGATATCTTATGCAACCAGTGATGAGAAACTGAATGAGGCATTCGATCGTATGGAAAAAGCCATTGGAATGTTGAAATAATTGAAGGAAATGACACCGTCAGGCAGTTAGCCCGAGAATTGCATTAATCTTGCTAAGTAATTCGTCTATATTTACCGGTTTGGTAATAAAATCTGCCGCACCCATTTCGAGAGAGATCTGTCTGTCTGCCTTGTCTGTTTTTGCTGTAAGCATTATGACCGGGATTTTGCTGGTAGATTCATCAGAAATGATTTTTTGGAGTACTTCAATACCATCCATTCTTGGCATCATAATGTCAAGTAGTATCAGATCAGGCTTCTCTCTTTTAATTATATCAAGACCCTCTTTTCCGTTGAAAGCAACCAGTACGATAAATTTTTCATCTTCAAGGACATTCTGTAGCAGCAGGTTGTTAACCGAAGAATCATCAATTAGAAGTATTTTTTTTTGCATTGGGTAAAATATATATTTAATTGTGGATTCAGGATTTATTCCTTCTGTATGTAAAATATAAATATATTAATTTCCGATAAAAGTACAATTAATTGTTGAGCCTTCAGTATGCTTAATGCAGGGATTTTGGAAACCAGGCTGTTTTTTCCGGGAATATCTCTGTCTGGTATAATGAAAAACACTTAGCTGCTTTTTTTGTAGTGTAATGAAATGCCTGATACCTTGACCGCAGCAAAGAAATGTATATTTTCGGATAAAAAAAATGACCTGAAAGCCGGTTACCCATTAAATGTCCTGATCACTGATCGATTTTAAGTTAATGGGAAATTCTTGTACATTTACAAATTGTTTAATTAATTGCTGTTCATGACATACAGATCTAAAATCAAAAAGTCAATTGATTTTGTCAGAAAAGATATCTGGGTAACTTCATTTGATGATTTGCCACCAATAAGGGCTTTTTTCCTTCGGCAACTTCAGGTTATGGTTCTTGCCTTAAGGGGCATGGAAGAAGATAAGGTGTATCTCAGAGCTTCAGGGTTAACTTTTTTTACCCTTTTATCGCTGGTTCCCGTAATAGCAATGGCATTCGGTATATCAAAAGGATTCGGACTGGAATCATACCTGGAAGATGAACTTGCCAGGGCATTTACCGGCCGGGAAGAGGTGTTCGAATTTGTGCGGGATTTTGCGCAGTCACTTCTGGGAGCAACTCAGGGTGGGGTAATGGCAGGTATCGGACTGTTAATTCTTTTTTATACAGTAATGAAAGTATTAAGTCATATTGAAGATGCTTTTAATGATATATGGCAGGTTAACCAGGCCAGAAGCTACTCCAGGAAATTTACCGATTATATTGCAATGATCCTGATTGCCCCTATATTTTTAGTACTTTCAAACCTCTTTACAGTATTCCTGGCTGCAGAGCTAACCGATATCACAAGAAATATTGCACTGCTTGGATATATAAGTCCGCTGATACAATTCCTGGTCCAGCTGATACCATACGTGCTTCTGTGGATTGTGTTTATGCTCCTTTACCTGATAATGCCAAATACAAATGTCAGCTTTGGTTCAGCACTTATGGCCGCACTGGTAGCAGGAACATTGTTTCAGCTCGTTCAATGGGGCTATATCCATTTCCAGGTAGGAGTGTCCCGTTATAATGCCATTTATGGTAGTTTTGCTGCACTGCCTCTTTTACTCATGTGGATGCAGGTAAGCTGGCTAGTTGTGCTTTTTGGCGCTGAAATATCATTTGCTTACCAGAATGTAGAGCACTACAAATATGAATCGGAAACACGTAACATGAGTAAATATAACCGCCGTCTGATCACTTTTTATATAGCTAATTTTCTGATCAGGAATTTCGAACGTGGTATTCCGCCCTCAACTGCAATACAAATAAGCAATAAGCTTAAAATACCGATAAGGCTTGTCAATGAAATTTTAATTGAATTAATTGATGTTAATATCGTTTCTGCTACCAAAACAAATTATGAAAAGGAGACTGCTTACCAGCCTGCATTGGATATTAACAAGATCAGTGTTAAGTTTCTGGCCGACAAACTTGATCATAAAGGCATGGATGTGCTTACTGTAAGGCATGTCAGGGAGATTGACGAGCTTAAGTCAATTATGGAATCATTTAATCAGGCAGTTGACAGATGTCCTGAAAATAAACTCCTTAAGGATATTTAACCATTAAATATACTCCAATATCCTTCCTGATATCTGCAACAATGAAATTTCAGCCAGTTTTGTCTGGTATTGGATTGCAAGCAGCCGTTCTTCGGCTTCAAGGAGGCTCTGCTGAGACTCACGCAGCTCAATGCCTGCCAGGGCCCCCAGCATATAGCGTTCAAAGGCGATATCCATATTTTCCCTTGCTGTTTCAAGGTTTTCATGCTCCATTTTCAAGAGTCTGAGGTTATTCTCATAAACATTGTATATGGTAAGCAGATCTGCCCTTATCTCCTGCAAGATTTGCTGATAATTCAATTCACGGTTGTCAATCTCAATTGTGGCATTGCTTAGCTCCCTGCGGCGGTTAAAACCATCAAACAGATTAATACCAACTGTTACACCATAATTCATGCCCATGGTTTGCTGGTTATTGAAGTTGCCTGCATGGAACGTGTTTAAGGTATAGCCATACCCGGTATTAAAGTTTATGAAGGGATAGGTTCTTGAACGGATAATTCTCCGGTCATATTCAGAAATCACCTGATTGCTTTCAGATAAAAGCAAATCGGTATTCTGATGCAGTGTCACTTCAAGCAAATCTTCATAATCAAGTTCAGGATTAACTACAATAATTGTATCACTCGGCCCAAGCAGTCTGCCGAACTCATCGGCTCCCATCAGTTCATTAAGTCTTATCTGAGATGCCCGGAGATTTTCATATTGCCTGGAAAGCCTCGAGCTGTCGGCATTCAGAAAGACCCTTGACTGGAGTAGCTGAAGGCGCGATCCTGATCCTATCATGTACCTCTCCTCGTCAATCCTGTACCTTTCCCTGGACAGGGAAACGGCCGACTGAAGGTTATTGAGTTGCCTGGCCTGTTGAATATAATTATAGTATTCACTGACAGTCTGCGCAATAAATCTCTCAATTGCAAGTCTTGTACTTAACTCACCCTGTAATCTTAACTCCTCGAGTCTGCGATAAGTCGTCTGTACCCTGAAACCACTGAATAGATTCCATCCAAGATTTAGTCCGGCATTTGTCGTAGTGTTAATTATGCCGCTGTTAGTTTGAGTACCGCCTTCCCTCAAAGACTGGGTCACATTATTAATGGTTCCCGAATGCCTTGTACTTAGATCGATTACAGGATAAAATCCTGCGTTCCCCGGTGTGTAATTATTTTCTGATATTTCCTGCCTGTTCCTTGCTATCTGCAGGGAATAATTATTTTCCAGGCCAAGGCTTATAAATTCACTAAGGTTATACCTTTCTTGTCCGGAAATACCGGAAATATTTAAAAGAACTACCAGATTAAGCAGCAGCAGATGATGTAGCTTCATTTTCTTGAGACTTTGTTTCACTTGATACATATGAATAAATTGCAGGTACTATATATAATGTCAGGAATGTGGAAACCAGCAGTCCGCCTACAACGGCAACACCCATAGCTATCCGGCTCTGTCCGCCTTCGCCGAATCCGAATGTCAGTGGCAGGATTCCAAGAATTGTGGAAATACTTACCATAAGAATTGGCCGGAACCTTGCAGCAGCAGCATACTTAATAGCCTCCATTTTTTTCATGCCAGCTTCTTTTCTCTGGTTTGCAAATTCCACCAGAAGAATCCCGTTTTTGGAAACAAGCCCTATAAGCATGATTATACCTATCTGGCTGAAGATATTCATGGTTATATTGAAATACCACATAAAAGCAAGTGCCCCCGTCAATGCAAGAGGTATTGTCATCATAACAATGATCGGGTCCTTAAAACTTTCAAACTGTGCAGCGAGTACAAGGAAGATCAGTACAAGAGCAAGCAGGAATGCAAAAAGCAGGCTGGATGCACTTTCCCTGAAATCCTTTGAATCGCCGGCAAGAGCTGTCCTGAATGTATCATCCAGCACTTCAGATGCGATTAAATCCATCTGTTCGAGGCCCTGCCCGATTGACCATCCATCTGCCAGTCCTGCCGTCACAGTTGCAGAAACAAAACGATTGTACCTGTATAGCTGAGGCGGGGCAGTCTCCTCTTCAAGAGAAACGAGGTTGTCGAGTTGGATCATTTCCCCCCTGTTGTTTCTTACATACAGGGATTTCAGATCAAGGGGCTTATTTCGCTGATCCCGTTGTATTTCTCCAAGTATCTGGTACTGTTTGCCATTCATGAAAAAATATCCGAAACGCTGGCCGCTTAATGCAAGCTGAAGTGTTTGACCGATGTTCTGTGTAGAAACTCCCAACAGGGAGGCCTTTTCGCGATTAATGTGGATACGGAGTTCCGGCCTGGTGAATTTAAGGTTTACATCTGCCATGGTAAATGCAGGATTTTCATTTACCTTTTCCATAAATCCGGGAAGGATCTCTCTCAGCTTATCCAGGTTTGTTGCCTGAATAACATACTGAACGGGCAATCCTGCGCGTCTGCCACCAAAAGTAGACTGTTGAATAACCCTTGCCATTGCCTTTGTTTTGTTTCTGGCTCCCATTGTAAGATCCCGTGCTATTTCCATCTGTGTACGGTCACGTTCAGAAGGAGGGACAAGCATTGCCATGACGAAACCACCTGATCCCCTTGTCATTGCCAGTACTCCGTTTCTTTCATCTTCATGAACAATCTCATTCACCATGGCTGCAATATCTTCAATATAGTCAAGGGAATACTCATAGGTAGCTCCTTCAGGTGTCGATATGTTTATATTTACCCGTGAACGGTCTTCGAGTGGCGCCATTTCAGAAGGTATCTGGAACCAGAATATAACTATGATCACTAATGATGCGCCAATTATCAGGAAAGTTAAATATTTTTTATTAAGGAAATTTTCGAGCGAATTTTTATAACTCTCGTTCAGATTGACAAAAAATTTCTCTGTTCCGGTGTAAAACCATCCGTTTCTCTTCTTACTGGGTTTAAGGAATTTTGTGGCAAGCATAGGAGTCAGTGAAAGGGCTGCAAATGAAGAGATGGCTACAGTTCCGGCTATTACAATACTGAATTCCCTGAAAAGCCGGCCCGTCATTCCCTCCATAAATACAATAGGAAAAAACACTGCAATCAGGGTAATAGTAGTTGCTATAATTGCAAAGAAGATCTCAGCCGAACCCTTTAATCCTGCTTCAACAGGATTCATACCGCCTTCAATCTTGACATATATGTTCTCCATCATCACAATCGCATCATCAACAACGAGTCCGATAGCGAGCACAATTGCGAGAAGGGTAAGCACATTTATGGTAAACCCGGCCAGGTACATTATAAAAAATGCCCCGATCAGTGAAACCGGTATCACCAGAATGGGAATAAGAGTTGTACGCCAGTCCCTCAGAAAAAAGAAAATTACCAGTACTACGAGAAAAAAGGCTATAAAAATAGTATTTCTAACTTCAGTTATTGAAGATCGTATAAACTGTGTATTGTCAAAACCAATATCCACTATTACATCATCTGGGATATCTTTCTCAATCATTGCCAGTCTCCGGTAAACCTCATCGGCTATCTCTATATGGTTTGAACCAGGTTGCGGCACTATTGCCGTTCCGAGCATGGGTATGCCATCCCTCTTCATTATTCCTCTTATATCCTCAGGGCCCAGTTCAGCACGCCCTACATCTGAAAATCTGACAATCTGGTCGCCGGACTGCAATATTATAAGATCATTGAATTCTGCAGGGGTGGTCATCAGCCCAAGGGTACGGATCGCAAGTTCAGTTGTGTTACCCTCTATACTGCCGGCAGGAAGTTCAACATTCTCACGGCCTATGGCATTCCTGACATCCAGGGGTGTAAGACCGTAACCGGCAAGTTTTACAGGATCAAGCCACAGCCTCATAGCCCAGCGTTTTTCTCCCCATATCAGTACGGCACTTACACCGCTTATGGTCTGCAGTTGCTCCTTAAAAGTAAGTTCGGCAATTTCAGACAATTCAAGCAGGGAGCGCTCTGCACTTTGAATATTGATGAACATTATCGGGCTGGCGTCGGCATCTGCCTTAGCAACAATGGGGGGATCAGCATCACGAGGAAGAAGACGCTGTGCCTGCGCCACTTTATCACGAACATCATTTGCCGCCGTTTCCATGTCGACACTTAGCTCAAATTCCACTGTAATATTGCTGCTTCCCTGGCGGCTTACGCTTGTCAGAGAGCGAATACCCGGTATGCCGTTTATGGCCTGCTCAAGTGGCTCGGTTATCTGGGTTTCAATTACGTCAGAATTTGCGCCCGGATATGAGGCCCTGACATCAATAATAGGTGGGTCGACGCTGGGAAATTCCCTGACACCCAAAAAGGTCATGCCTATTGCTCCGAAAAGAATGATCAGTATAGTAAATACCGATGCCAGTACTGGTCTTTTTATGCTTATTGATGACAGACTCATTTTTTGTTTTTTTTAATTATCACCATACTGGTAAATCTCTACCGGCATGTCAGGCCTTAATTGTAAAACCCCTGAAGTAAGCAGGGTATCACCAAATTCAAGTCCGTTGAGTATCTGAATATGTGATTCGTTGCGGTGTCCGATAGTTACATACTGAGCCTGCGCCCGGCCTGATTTGTAGACGAATACTTTTTCACCTGCCATCTCGGGAATTATGGCTTCCGTGGGAATTGCCACAGCATCATTCATATCTAATATCTGCAATGTGATATTTGCATATCCTCCGGGCTTTAATTCTTCATTGGTGTTTGGATAAAGGGCTCTAACTATTATCGTCTTGGTGTTAAGATCAATTTTTGGATCGATGGCATAAACACTGGCATCAAAAGATTCTGATATTCCGTCTACTACAAATCTTACGGGAAAACCGGACTTGATTTCTCCTGAATACTTTTCGGGTACAGAAAATTCGATTTTGAGAGGCTTATTTTTGACCAGACGGGCAATATGAGTATTCGGATTTACGTAGCTTCCTTCACTCAGGTTTCTCAATCCGATTACACCATCAAAAGGTGCCCTGAGTTCGGTTTCAGCTATTCTTGCTTCAACCAGGGAAATATCAGCCTCCAGCACTTCAATTTCAGTAACTATCTGTTCATAACTCTCCTTGCTTATAGCATCTCTCTCCAAAAGGCTCCGCTGGCGAAACTCCTTGTCCTGTGCAAGATTTTTCTGTGCCATGAGCCGTTGTAACTGTGCCTGGAGATGCCTGTCGTTAATCTTGGCCAGTAGCTGGCCTTTTCTGACATGGGTTCCTTCATCGAAATGAATTGCCGTAATCCTGCCGGAAGTTTCGAACGCAAGATCCGTTTCTTCATCTGACATAAGTGTACCTGTACTTTTTAGGAATTCGTTCAGCTGCCTGGGGGAAATTACCATGCCCTGTACTCGCAAGGCTTGCGGACCTCTTGCCTGTGCCGGATTCATTCCACCCTGAGAATTACCCGTTCCCGCGAACAAAGGTTTGACCTTGGGATATGCTATTATCCCAACAATCGCAATTATCACTAAAGTGTAAATCAGAGCTTTTGTTTTTTTATTGGTTGTCATTTTCTCTTATAATAGATATTATCTTTAATTGTATACAGGTTAAGTTGCTTTGATTAAAACTCAGTTAAAAGGTTTAATTGAATATCTTTTAAGCAGGATAGCAGCTAATTCCGGCACAAATTTAACATAAGCCTTATTATAAACATATCCTGGAGGATAAAGGTAAGTTTATAACTTTAACACTTCACTGAGTAAATCATGTATCAGACTGTATTACAGAAGGATAGTGGAATCATAAATATTGTTAAAGATCACTTTTACCGGGAGTGTCTATTCTGGCGCGTTTGAGCCGGAGACTGTTTGTTACGACTGAAACCGAACTAAACGCCATAGCAGCACCTGCAATCATGGGATTAAGCAGGTATCCCGTAAGTGGGTATAGCACGCCTGCCGCCAGCGGAATGCCTGTAATATTGTATATAAAAGCCCAGAAAAGATTCTGGCGGATAGTTTTTACTGTTGCTTTCGACAGTTTAAGAGCGAAAAGTATCTTTTCGATATCACCCTTTACAAGAGTAATGTCAGCACTTTCCATCGCTATGTCAGTACCCGACCCCATTGCAATACCAACATCAGACTGAGTCAGGGCAGGCGAGTCATTAATTCCGTCACCCACCATTGCAACAATATGGCCTTCAGACTGAAGCTTTTTTACATAAGAAAGTTTGTCTTCAGGAGAAACATTTGCCTGAAATTTATCAATACCGGCCGATCGGGCAATTACAGCAGCAGTACCCTGGTTGTCGCCGGTGAGCATGTGGACTTCCAGTCCCATCTTATGCATTTCCTCTACTGAAGAATAAGCATTATCCCTTAATTTATCGGCAATTGCGATAAGGACAACTGCTATTCCATTAACAGAAACATAAACAAGGGACTTGCCTTCACTTTCAAATTCAGTTGCCCTCTTTTTAATATTTTCAGGTATAACAACACTCTTGTCCGTCATCAGTCTAAGGTTTCCGGCAAGAAATGTCAGGCTTTCCTTCTTAAATTCTATACCTTTCCCTGTTAAGCTGGTGAACGAATCAACAGGCTCACCCTTAAATTGTTTTTTAATCAGATATTCAGATATTGCTTTGCCAAGAGGATGTTCCGACCTTGTTTCGGCTTCAAGCAACAAAGCTTCTGAAAATCCCGGATGTTTACTCTCCCCTTCGACATAAAAATCGGTAACTTCAGGTTTTCCCCGGGTTAATGTGCCTGTTTTGTCAAGTATCACTGTTGTAAGCTTATGTGCTGTTTCAAGGCTTTGCGCATCCCTTATCAGGATACCGTTATCGGCACCTTTTCCAATCCCAACCATCAGAGCGGTAGGTGTGGCAAGGCCCAGTGCACAGGGACAGGCAATTATCAGAACGGAAACAAAGGTGATAAAAGCATAAGTCAATGAAGGCTCAGGTCCTATGAGGTACCATACTATAAATGTTATTACCGCAATTATCATAACCACAGGAACAAAAACACCTGCAAACTTATCTGCAAGTCTCTGGATAGCTGCCTTGCTTCCCTGCGCTTCCTGCACAAGCCTGATAATCCTTGCCAGAACGGTATCAGAACCGACTTTTTCGGCAAGAAACTTAAAACTTCCGGTTTCATTGATTGTTGATCCTATTACCTTATCTCCTGTTTGTTTTTCAACAGGCATTGATTCACCTGTGATCATGCTTTCATCAATCCACGCAGTTCCTTCCTGTATGGTCCCGTCAACTGGAATTTTCTCGCCCGGCCTGACAAGTAAGATATTTCCAGGCATAACCTGGTCAACCGGAATTTCCGATACATTTCCGTCAAGAATAATACGTGCTGTTTTGGGCTGTAACCCGATAAGCTTCCTTATAGATGTACCGGTTTTTGTCTTAGCCCTTTCCTCAAGAAAACGTCCCATCAGGATAAGGGTGACAATGACGGCCGCAGCTTCATAATAGACATGAGGCTGCAATCCACGGCTAAGAAGATATTCCGGGAATAAAGTATTGAATATGCTGAAAAGAAATGCCGAGCCCGTGCCAACAGCAACGAGGGTATCCATGTTAGCTTCGAAATGCCTGGCTTTCTTCAATGCGATTATAAAAAATTCACGGCCGAATATGGTCATAACGGGGAAGGTAAGAACCATCATGATCCAATCGGCATATGGTGCATGCATTAAGAACATTCCAAATACAAAGACAGGCAGGGTGAGTATTGCTGATGCAATAAAGTTTCTCCGGAGAAGCCCAAGCCTTTTAGCCTCTTTTTCCTCCCTTTCCCTGCCATAAAGGAAATCTGACAATATCAGTGAATAACCTGACTCGCGCAATCGTTCATCCAGCTCTCTGAAACCGGTGAGTTTACTGTCATATTCAACGAAAATACTGTTGTTGGAATAGTTCACACGGGCAGTTCTTACTCCTTTTCCAGATGAAATTATGTTCTGGACACTTCCTGCGCATGAGGCACAGGACATACCTTCTACCGCCCAGGTTTTTTTTTCAGTGCTCATTTTAACTCTTCGATCTTGTACCCCGCTGCAGTTATCAGATCAATTATTTCATTTTTATTAATTCTCTCACCTTGAACATGCAGAATTTTATCAGGGTGACTGGTGTCGACTTCCCATTTTTCTATGGAGGATTCCTTGTTAAGAAATGGAGTTACAGCTTTTTTGCAACCGCTGCAGTGAATATTTGTTTTAAACATTAATTTATCCATGATTTATGATTGGTTAATTTGCTTATTATAACAAATAATTCTTTTACAGGTTCAATTTTATTAACAATAATGCACCATGACTGACCAAATATAAAAAACTACACCAGGTAGTGCAACGCTAATGATGGGAGATCTGAAAATCTTTCACAGTATTTTTGAAAATTCCTGACAACAAAACCTGTTTAAGGTATAACGGAAGATTCCGGCAATTCATATTTGTGTTTTATAATACGGTTTTGTAAGTTGTTTCCGGATAAATTTAACTCCGGCCTAAAGTACTGCTAACATCCAGCTTTTAGCATGTATTGCTCATTTTCTGACCATACTCCTGGCAGGTGAATAACCATCATGCCTTTTTTTTAACTAATACTTAAAAAAAAATTCATTTTTATTTGTGCCGGACATTGGCGGAATATAATTATTTATATATTTGTCGGAAACTAAATGCAAAATAAGGTTAAGATGAATAACAGGAAATTACATGTATGGTTGTGGCACGCTGGCTTTAATCAAACAGGGTAACCCTTTTACTGTACCGGTATAATATAAAATCAGCCGCAGGGGGGTCCCTGCGGTTTTTTTGTTTTATAGATGCCTGTATGAAAACCGGGACGAATGGCAGCGGTGTGGTATAAATTTAATAAAGACGAGTAAGCAAAGTGTGATGTTAATATATAACCTTGATATGGTGTCAGTTCATGGTAACAATTTATTCCTTTACTGGTGGAACCGACTTGCTGTTTTATGGCACAGTTTCCGGTATTTTAAAACTTAGTTTTAGTAAATCAATAAACAATTAATAATTTTTTATCTTATGGAAATTTTACAAAGCACCAATGGTACAAATTTAATTACAGATGAATCAGTTTTTCATGATGGAATGTATGGAAATTATGGCGGGATGCATGTTCCCCCGCCTCTCGAATCCAAACTTCATGAACTGGCTGAAGAATTCAGGAAGGCTGTAAATGACAAAAGTTTCAATGATGAATATATCTATTATCTCAAAACTTTTGTTGGCCGTCCTTCACCTCTGTTTTATGCCCGGAATCTTTCAGAAGCTACCGGTAGCAGGATCTATCTGAAAAGAGAAGATCTGAATCATACCGGAGCTCATAAAATAAACAATACAATTGGCCAGATTCTTCTTGCAAAACGAATGGGTGCCAAAGAGATTATTGCTGAGACAGGTGCCGGCCAGCATGGTGTTGCCACTGCAACCGCAGCCGCTCTGATGGGAATAAAATGCAAGGTATTCATGGGCAAAGTAGATGCTGAAAGACAATCTGTGAATGTCAGTCGTATCAGATTGCTTGGCGCCGAACTCATAACAACTGAAATGGGAACCGCCACCCTTAAAGATGCAGTTAATGCCGCGATAGGATACTGGGTTGAAAATCCGGACTCTTTTTATCTCCTTGGATCACAGGTAGGTCCGCATCCATACCCTGTTATGGTTGGATATTTCCAGCATGTAATAGGCAAGGAGGCCAGGCAGCAAATACTTGAGGCTGAAGGATGTCTGCCTGATTCGATATTTGCCTGTATTGGCGGAGGATCGAATGCTATCGGATTATTCGGGGCATTTCTTAAAGACAGTAATGTCCGGATACATGCCGCAGAAGGAGGCGGACATGGTACCGTGCCCAATACTGCAGCAACCCTTACACTGGGAGTTCCAGGAGTTTTTCAGGGAACATACTCATATTGCCTGGTCGACAAAGATGGCAATCCGACTGATTCTTATTCAATAGCAGCAGGACTGGACTACCCGGGTATTAGTCCCCAGCACGCCCACCTTAAAGACACCCTCAGGGCCAGCTATCATATGGTTTCTGACCAGGAGGCCATAGATGCATTCAGGATGTTGTCGCGGACAGAGGGAATTATACCTGCCATTGAGTCATCACATGCCATAGCTCTGGCAGTGAAAGTTCTCAAGGATAAAAACCAGCTGGCAATTGTCAACCTTTCGGGCAGGGGAGATAAGGATGTTGAAAGGGATCTCTCATAAATTACCATTATTTTTGTTTGATTGGAAATTTATCTATAATATTGCATTACCAAATAAGTAACCTTATGACTATTTTTCAGGCATACCTGCATCAGAACCATCATCATCACTATTGTGACATATAAAAGGCGTGCAGAAAAGCTAAGGATTAAAGTAAAAAATAAAAAGGGGTCTGCATACATTGTGCAGACCTTTTTTAATTTAACAGCCAGGTAAATTAATTAACAAAAATGGAAAAAATAAAGATCGCTATTCAAAAATCAGGAAGGTTAAGTGAGAAATCACTGGCTATGATAGCTGAAGCAGGAATAAATTTAAGCAACGGATCGAGGAAACTTATCTCGCCCGCAACAAATTTTCCGCTTGAGATACTTTTTCTTCGCGATGACGATATACCTCAGTATGTTGCTGACGGAGTTGCCGATGCAGGTATTGTTGGCGGCAATGTGCTTGCAGAATCGGGTATTGTTCTGAATGTCCTCCAGAAACTGGGCTTTGCGCGCTGCAGACTTTCACTGGCCGTGGAAAAGTCGGTTAAATACACAGGCAACGAATATTTTGACGGGAAGCGTATTGCAACCTCATATCCAAAAATATTGCAGGATTATCTGGATGAGAATAACCTGAAAGCGGAGATACATGTCATAAACGGATCGGTTGAAATTGCTACAGGAATTGGTCTTGCTGATGCGATTTTTGATATAGTAAGTTCAGGTAGCACACTCATCAGTAATGGCCTGAAAGAGGTGGAACGTGTTATGGATTCTGAGGCACTCCTGCTTTCTGCTCCCGGATTGAGTAAGGGAAAGATGGCAACCATTGATGAGCTTATGTTCAGGATCCGTTCAGTACTGGCCGCAGGCAACAACAAATACATTCTGCTCAATGCACCGGATGACAAACTCGACCAGATTATCAGTGCTATACCAGGAATGAAAAGTCCGACTGTTCTCCCCCTGGCTATAAAGGGGTGGAGCTCGGTACATTCTGTTGTAAATGAAAATGAGTTCTGGCAGGTAATCGGAAAACTAAGGGACAACGGGGCAGAGGGAATACTTGTTATTCCAATTGAGAAGATGATTGTATAATTTCACTAAATAAATGCTATGGAAACTATCATAAACCCTCCGCGCAACCAGTGGGAAGAATTGTGTTCACGTCCGCTGTATGACAATTCCAGTCTTGAAAAAGAGGTCAGGGATATTATCGATAAGGTCAGGAAAGACGGCGATATGGCGCTGCGCGAATTCAGCCGCAGGTTTGATTCGGCAGAAACAGACCTGTTTGAAGTTTCGGAAGAAGTCATCGCTCATTCGGAAAGTCAGCTTGATATACGGCTCAAAGATGCTATGAAGCTCGCTGCCCGGAATATCGGGACTTTTCACCTTGCCCAGAAACCTGTAGATATTAATATAAATACAATGCCCGGTATCAGGTGCAGCCAGAGATCCCTGCCCATAGACAGGGTAGGGCTGTATATTCCCGGAGGCACGGCACCACTCTTCTCAACTGTTCTTATGCTTGGCATTCCGGCTAAGATTGCCGGATGCAGGGAAGTTATCCTTTGTACTCCTCCCGGAAAAACTAAAGGAATTCACCCGGCTATACTGTATGCAGCATCACTGACAGGTATTAAAAAGGTTTTTTCTGTCGGCGGAGCCCAGGCCATCGCTGCAATGACTTACGGGACAGAAAGCATACCCAGGGTTGATAAGATTTTCGGACCAGGAAATCAATGGGTTACCATGGCCAAGCAGCTGGCTGCGAGTGGCGGCATGGCTATAGATCTTCCTGCTGGCCCTTCAGAAGTGGCTATAGTGGCCGACGGGTCAGTGCCAGCATCATTTGTTGCCGCAGACCTGCTGTCCCAGGCAGAACATGGTGCCGATAGTCAGGTTTTGCTTGCCACTATTGATAAAAATATTGCCGGGCCTGTGCTGATTGAGCTGGAGCGTCTGCTTAACCGGCTTCCGAGAAAGGAAGTAACCAGGAAAGCACTGGATTTCTGCAGGATAGTTGTATTTGATGATTATAATACCTTAATGGATTTCATAAATACATATGCACCGGAACACCTTATTCTGGCCACTGAAAACTACGAGGAACTTTCCGACAAGGTTCTGAATGCAGGTTCGGTTTTTCTTGGCAATTATACTCCTGAGAGTGCCGGCGACTATGCGTCCGGAACCAACCATACTTTACCGACAAACGGATTCGCCAGGGCATGGAGCGGAGTAAGCACGGGATCTTTTATGAAGAAAATAACCTTTCAGGAAATTACGCCGGAAGGGCTGGAGAGTCTCGGTCCGACTGTTGAATTTATGGCGTCGGCCGAAGAGCTTGAAGCACATCGCCAGGCAGTGCACGTACGCCTGGATTATCTTAACCGTAAAAAAAATGCGAGATGGGATCAATCTATTCACTGATAAGAAAAAATATCAGGGAGATGAAGCCTTATTCATCTGCAAGGGATGAGTATGACGGAACCGGGGCTGTATATCTTGATGCCAATGAAAACCCATATTTTCCGCCGCTAAACCGTTATCCTGATCCGCGACAGCGGGTTTTAAAGAAAATTCTTTCGGAAATGAAACAGACGGGTGAGAATAATATTTTTCTGGGAAACGGGAGTGACGAGGCAATTGATTTGCTTATCAGAGGTTTCTGTGAACCCGGACAGAACAATATAGTTTCTGTAGATCCGACTTATGGTATGTACGAGGTGGCAGCAGCCATAAATGCCGTTGAATTCCGCAAAGTTCCTCTTGATGAAAATTTTGGTCTTGACCTGCATGCATTGAAGAGTGCTGCCGACCAGAATACAAGCCTGATATTTATATGTTCACCCAATAATCCTACTGCCAACAGCCTTGACAGGGCGGCAGTGCTCGAGCTTGCCAGCTGGTTTGAGGGTATACTTGTAATAGATGAGGCATATATTGACTTTTCTTCCGAAGCCAGCTTTCTTAATGAAATCGAAAATTATGATAGTATCGTCGTGCTCCAGACACTGTCAAAAGCATGGGGAAGGGCTGGTATCAGGCTTGGCATGGCCTTCGCCGGTCATGAGATCATAAGTGTTTTAAACAAGATCAAACCACCATACAATATTAACAGCCTGAGTATAGATGAGGCAGTAAATACCCTGAGGAATGAAGATTTAAAAAAATCCAGGGTTGCTGATATTCTGGACAACCGTGCATGGCTCCGAAAAAAACTTTCTGAACTATTATTTGTTGAAAAGATATATCCGTCTGATGCTAATTTTATTCTTATTCGCGTCGATGATGCAGGTAAACTATACAATTACCTGCTGGAAAGAAAAATAATAGTACGAAACAGATCCGGTGTCAGTGGTTGTTATAATTGCCTGCGGATTACCATTGGCACAAAAGAGGAGAACCTCGAACTGATTGATGCCCTTGAGGCGTATAAAGGCCTGGCAGATAATGGGTAATGTTTAGTTACCATGATTTTTTATTAAAATGAAAATATAATGGATTCTCCTGTAAAAATAAACAGTACCGGACCGAAAGAGAAAAAACTTCTTAAACGAGCTCTTTTCATTGACCGTGACGGAACCCTGATATTCGAGCCCCCCGACACATATCAGATCGATTCGCTTAAAAAACTGGAATTTTTGCCCGGCGTTTTCAGAACTCTCTATAATTTGCGCCTTCATATGGATTACGAGCTTGTTATAGTAACCAATCAGGACGGACTGGGAACAGCATCGTATCCGCAGGAGGATTATGACCTGGTACAGTCAAAAATGCTTAAATATTTTGAAAATGAAGGGGTGGTCTTTGATGATATTCTTGTGGACAGATCTTTTCCGGAAGAAAATCTTCCGACAAGAAAACCTGAAACAGGGCTTCTTGTCAGTAAGTACATGAACGGCGATTATGATCTGGCAAATTCATGGGTAATTGGCGACCGGCTAACCGATATTAAACTGGCAGCCAATCTTGGTGCTCAGGGTATTTTGTTTGGGGAAACCTCAAGATGGAATGAGGTCAGGGAGGCAGCTATGGATGAAACATGCAGACTGGTAACGAGTGACTGGGATGAGATTTTCAGGTTTCTGCTTTTACCCGAAAGAACGGCCCGGGTCGAACGCGATACCTCGGAAACAAAAATCAGGGCATGGCTGTCACTGGATGGGACAGGTAAGGCTGAAATCAAGAGCGGCCTGGGTTTTTTTGACCATATGCTTGAGCAAATTGCGAGGCACTCGGGTTGTGATATAAATCTGAATGTAGAGGGCGATCTTTACAGGGATGAGCATCATACAATTGAAGATACAGGCCTTGCACTTGGTCGGGCATTTCTGGATGCCCTGGGCAATAAAAGGGGAATTGAAAGGTATGGTTTTTTTCTCCCCATGGATGATGCAGCAGTGCTGGTTGGGATTGATTTTGGGGGGAGACCGTGGCTTAACTGGGAGGTTGATTTCAAAAGAGAAATGATTGGAGATGTACCAACCGAAATGTTCTCTCATTTCTTTCATTCATTTTGTGATCAGGCACGATGCAATCTTTATATAAGGGCGATTGGTGAAAATGAACACCACAAAATTGAGGCGGTTTTCAAGGCCTTTGCCAGGGCAGTAAGGATGGCTGTAAAACGGGAGGCACTGAACCATGAATTGCCAACTACCAAAGGGCTTTTATAGTATATACTGTTAATATATATGAAAATTTGCGGGCAGGCAATTTCGGGGTTAAAACAAACATTGACATTTTTTCGAATAAATCCCCATGTAATGCGTCACACAAAAAACAACAAATAATTTATCGTTGAGCCGGGACATGCCTCCCATTTGACTTAAAAACTTATACCACTGATGAATAAATTAATAACTTTAAATTATCTGAATGTCTGATAAAGTTGTGATTATTAAATATAATGCAGGAAATATCCGGTCAGTAGATTTTGCCTTGCAAAGAATGGGAATCTCTGCGGTAATTACAGATGACCCTGATATAATAAGAGCCTCCTCCCGGGTTATATTCCCCGGTGTTGGTGAAGCTTCAGGTACGATGGAGTATTTGAGGCAGCGTGGCCTGGATGAGGTAATCCTTCAACTAACCCAACCTGTTCTTGGTATATGCCTTGGTATGCAGTTGATGTGCAAATACTCGGAAGAAGGTACTACCGATTGTCTTAACATATTTGATGCTGAGGTGATTAAATTCCGCTCCGGCAAAGTTCCGCATATGGGATGGAATTCACTGGAACAATTCAGGGGACCTCTCTTCAGTGGACTGTCTGAAGCTTCATATGTCTATTTTGTTCACAGCTATTACGTGCCAATGAACAGTCATACTACCGCATCAAGTTTTTACGGGGAAAGGTTTTCTGCATCAATGCAAAAAGATAATTATTTTGCAACCCAGTTTCACCCTGAAAAATCAGGTAGCATTGGGGAAGTAATTCTTAAAAATTTTTTTAAAATATGATAGATATTATAACTGCCATCGACCTGATGGACGGAAAATGTGTGCGACTTAGCAAAGGTGATTTCAACACTAAGAAGATTTACGGGAGTGAGCCTGTTGACATGGCAATGTTGTTTGAAGATTCAGGCTTTACCCGGCTTCACCTTGTCGATCTCGATGGTGCTGAAGGAGGCAGGCTGAAACATCTGAGAATTCTTGAACAGATCTCGGTGAAAACCGGTTTGAAAATCGATTTCGGTGGAGGCATAAAGTCCCTGGCTGATGTCCGCTCAGTTATGGAATCTGGTGCCTGTATGGTTTGCCTGGGAAGCATGGCTGTAAAAAATGAAAATGAGTTTGACCTCGCCTTAAGTACTTACGGCCCTGAAAAAATATTGCTGGCTGCAGATGCCGCTGACGAACAACTTGTTATTTCGGGTTGGAAAGAGGCAGGCAATATTTCTCTTTTTGATTTTCTGGAAAAGATGATTGCCAGGGGCATTACACAGGTTCTTTGTACTGATGTTAACAAGGATGGAATGCTTGGGGGGACTTCAGTAAAGTTGTATGAAAAGATTATGGAAAGGTTTCCTGCGCTTTATCTGATTGCGAGTGGAGGGGTAAGCGGCATTGGCGATATCGAAGCACTTGAGGCATCATCAATACCTGCTGTGGTTTTCGGCAAGGCATTTTATGAAGGAAGACTTTCCCTGAAGGAACTTAAGTCATTCTTGTGAAAAATATTTGCAGTTTAAATTTAAAATATGGCTGCTTAAAGGCCATGCGAACAAAACACAGATAATGTAATACACAGTATAGTTTGATAATTATGAATCAGTAAGATTTACCTTAAAAGAATAATATCCGGTTACAAAAACAGATGATTTTAAATCACCGGTTATCTGAATAAAATTAAAAATTATTATATGCTTGCCAAAAGAATAATACCATGCCTTGATGTTTTAAACGGAAGGGTAGTGAAGGGGATTAATTTCATAAACCTCAAAGATGTTGGCGATCCTGTCGAACAGGGAACATGGTATTCGCTCCAGGGCGCAGATGAACTTGTGTACCTTGATATAACAGCCACACATGAAAAGAGGAAATTGCTTGAAGACCTGGTAAAAAAGATAGCAGCCAACATTAATATTCCTTTCACGGTTGGGGGTGGAGTAACCCAGCTTGCCGATGCAGATATCCTTTTAAGTGCAGGAGCTGATAAGATAACCGTGAATTCTGCAGCACTCTTAAATCCTTCGCTGATCAACCAGATAGCAGGTGCTTTTGGAAGTCAGTTTCTTGTTATCGCCATTGATGCAAAGAATGTTGATGGGAGATGGGTTGTTTATCGAAGCGGGGGCAGGATAGCAACTGACCGGGAATTGTTCGAATGGTCCAGTGAAGCCTGGTTGAGGGGAGCGGGTGAAATACTATTTACTTCGATGGATCATGACGGGGTAAAAACCGGTTATGCATGTCACGAACTCGCCCTGTTATCAGAATCTCTGCCAATCCCTGTAATAGCTTCAGGAGGAGCAGGTTTGCCCGAGCACTTTCTCGAAGCATTCACGGAAGGCAAGGCAGATGCCGCGCTGGCTGCCAGTGTCTTTCACTATGATGAAATCGGTCTGCCGACATTAAAAAGATATTTAAGGGATCACAATGTGCCCATCAGATTATAATTGACTGACCAGACTGTATCCGGATTTGATACTGCCGAAAATTTTCAGAAATTTCTCCAGATCAAAGAAATGGTTTCAGGAAGTGACAATTATACTGTTAAAAACAAAAATCCCAATTGTACATTTATACAATAATATATTAAATAAACAGTATGCAAATAGATTTTGAAAAGAGCGGGGGACTGGTTCCTGTTATTATACAGGATGCCAGTACACTCAAGGTGTTGATGCTGGCCTACATGAACGAGGAATCATATAACAGAACAAGGAATACCGGTAAAGCTACATTTTTCAGCCGTTCAAGAGATCAATTATGGGAAAAGGGGGAGACCAGCGGGAATTGGCTGGAGGTGATTGATATATCTGTCGATTGTGACGGCGACACTCTCCTGCTTATGGCCGAACCCAGAGGACCGGTGTGCCATACAGGCCAGGATACATGCTTTGGTGAAATAAATTCCAGGGATACAGCATTCCTGGGAAAGCTTGATGATATAATTAAAGGCAGAAAAAGGGATATGCCCGAAAAATCCTATACAACTGCATTGTTCAGGGCCGGTATCAACAAGGTTGCCCAGAAAGTGGGAGAGGAAGCGGTCGAACTTATTATAGAAGCAAAGGACGAAAATGATGAGCTTTTTCTTAATGAGGCAGCAGATTTGCTCTATCATATGATCGTCCTGCTCAGACATAAGGATTATTCGTTAAGCGATGTAGTATCCGTTCTTGAAAAAAGGCATTCATAAAGGCTATTTTCCCTTCGAAAATTTTTTCCTCGGGTATTTACCGGCACCACACCGGGAACTTACTATTTTCAAAAGATGATTGAATAGGATTGTAAGGTTGATCTCCCGTGTGCCGGGGCTTGCAAAACGGGAAAAATAAATCAATTGTTGGCTATACGGAATTACTGGTGATGCGTTAATTTCTTAAAAAATGACTTAAAGTATTGATTTTATTGACTTTCAAGGCTTTTTGTTTTTTTATGATTTAAATTAAAATATTGCTTTATGACTAATTGATTTAATATTAATATCTGTTTTAGAGCAACTTAATAAATCTTAAATCGACCTCTTTAATGAATTTAATTTTAAGGCATCAGTAGTAATACGGAATAATTACTAAATGTTAATTGTATTTTGATAAAAGTAATAATGAGTATGAGTTTTGAAAATACTATTCGCAAGACCGAATTGGATTGAAAAACAGCCATTGTTTTCTTATATTGCATTTATAAAATTTTTGATATGAGATCAGGATCGCCATTAAAAGCTTCAATAACAATCATTTTACCGTTAGCAGCCTCTTTGTTTTTTCTTTTGAATAATTGCCGGCAGACAGGAAACGGGCAAGAAAGCTACGAAGCAAGTCTGCTTGATCAGGCAAAAGTGTTTTTCAGGCCAATGCCTGAAAATGCATTTAAAGAAGGCCAGGAGGCTTCAGACGAACTAATTGAACTTGGTAAAATGTTGTATTTTGAGCCCCGGTTATCTAAAAGCGGACTGATAAGTTGTCATACTTGTCATAATCTGTCACTTTCAGGGGTAGATAACCTTCCTCTGTCAATCGGGCACCTCTGGCAGAATGGAAGGCGTAATGCCCCTACTGTATTGAATGCAGCGCTTCACAGCACACAATTCCATGACGGAAGAGAGCCTGATGTCGAATCTCAGGCCTTGATGCCCATAATTGATCCTGTTGAAATGGCGGCATCAGAAGAGCATGTGCTGGCGGTGCTCTTATCCATTCCCGAATACAGGGAATTTTTCAGGCGTGCATTTCCTGATTCTGATGAGCCAATTTCTTTTTCAAATGTAGGAGTTGCTATCGGGGCCTTTGAAAGAATATTGCTTACTCATTCACGCTTTGACCAGTTTATCAGGGGAGATTTAAAGGCGTTGAATCCTGATGAACTTGCCGGACTTGAAACATTTATGGTTAAAGGTTGTATTGCCTGCCATATCAGGGAAACTTTCGGGGGACAAACGTTTTCAAGATTTCTGACTCCTGAGGAGAAAACCGGAAAAGGTGATCCGGATTTTGGCAGATTTGATGCCACAGGAAGAGAAGAAGATAAGCATCTTTTCAAAGTTCCATCATTACTTAATGTAACAACAACTTACCCGTATTTTCATGACGGAAGTGAATGGGATCTATCCACTGCCATCATAGAAGTGGCCAGATCACAACTTGGTATTGAGCTTACCTCAAATGAGACGCAAAACCTTGTCAGTTTTATGCATGCTCTTTCAGGAGAAGTTCCCGGGTATGCTCTTGAACTTCCTTTGCTTCCGCCGTCAACGAAAACAACACCACTTCCGTCAATGGAGTAGGTAAATGAAAAAAATACAGAAGAAAGCGGTTCACTATGTGCACTATTGATATGCTTTGTATTGAACAATGTTAATGTATAGATGTTTTATAATTGAGAAAATTATAATTAAACATTTAAAAACAAAAACATTATGAGTAAGCATTTTGCAAAAGCACGTTGGGAAGGGAACCTGACCAAAGGAAACGGGAAATACACCCTTAAAACAAGTGGCCATGAAGGTTCGTATAATTTTTCCACACGATTTGAGGATGACAAAAATTCGTCCAGCCCTGAAGAGCTTATTGGGGCTGCTCATGCCAGCTGCTTCTCCATGGCATTTGCCCATGACCTGGATCAGGCCGGATTCAAGCCGGTAAGCATTCAGACAGAAGCAGAAGTCAGCCTTGCAAAAACTTCCGGAGGATTTTCCATTACAGAGATTCTGTTAAAAACCAAAGGCAAAGTAGACGGAATTGAAAAAGAAAAGTTTCTGGAGATAGCAAACAAATCGAAGGAGAATTGTCCTGTTTCCAAGGCCCTCAAAGCCGTATCAATAAAACTTGAAGCAGAACTGGCTTAACTTCTTCATTTCAGGAAATCAATGCTTGTTGTGGTTTAATCACTTTTCGGGTTTCCCGTAATTTTCTGATTCATTCAGAATATCAATAATTCACTTTTTTCCCTCATCAGAGAAAATTGCCGTATTCAGCATAGCGGGAATCAGCTAACCTTTAATAAGCCCTCCTTCCCACAACGGCAGAAATAAAAATTGTAATAAAAAAATTAAAGAGTTATGAGAAAATTATCGGGTATTTTATTTCTGGGTTTATTACTAATTTTATCAGCATGCGACGATGAAGAAACAATTCCGGATTATAATGTATTAGCAAATGCAGGTCCTGATCAGAATGTTGAAGTGGGAGAAGAAGTCATCCTTGACGGTACTTCTTCAATTGATGAATCAGGAGAAGGATTGCAAATCGAGTGGTCGTTTGAATCAAGGCCTGACGGAAGCACTGCTTCCATACAGAATTCAGGATCGCTGGTAGCCGGATTTACTCCGGATGTTGCAGGGAATTATATTGTACAATTATCTGTTGCAAACAATTACGGAAACAGCTTTGATAATGTAACCATTGTGGCCGATGATCCTGTGGTGCAGACGGTTGAATTAGGTGGAAATATAACGGAGAACACCGTTCTTGAAAAACTGAATGCCAGTGGACTGGTTGATTACATCGTAACAGCAGATATAAATGTCAGTGCAGATCTAGTGATTGAGCCCGGTGTAATCGTTGAGTTTCAATCAGGAAGAAGTATGTGGATAACTCAGGACGGCAGCATAAAAGCAATTGGTACTGCGCAGGATTCAATTGTCTTCCGGGGCACGATCCAACAGTCCGGCCATTGGAAGGGACTCAGGGTTGATTCCAATAATCCGGAAAATGAACTCGCCTTTATGGAAATCAAACATGGAGGATCTGAAGGAATAGGGAATACAACTGCCGAACGTACACGCAAAGGTAATCTGATACTGATGACAGATGCCGTGAGGCTGACAGCACGTAATATGTTGTTTTCTGAAGGCAGCGGGCATGGTATATATATCCATTCAGTCAATAATGCCAATATACAGTTGTCAGAAAACATTTATACTGCAAATGCCAAACCAGCATATGCTGATGTGACTTTGTTCCATGTATTTGACAATGAAAGTGATTACACTGGGAATGACGATGATTACATTGCCTCAACAGATGACAGGACTATTTCGTCAGCCGCTGCCTGGGCAAGATTAAATGTACCGTTCCAGTTGCCGGGAGTCAACGTTGAGGGAAATCTCACTATTGAGGCAGGGGCAGAGTTTGTTATGACCCATTCCAGGGGAATTTATGTAAGAGCTGAAGGTTCGATGAATGCGATTGGTGACCAGGCAAATCCCATAGTCTTCAGAGGTATTATTGACTCCAGGGGTCACTGGAACGGAATCAAGATAGTAAGCAACAATCCCCTGAATCAACTTACATATGTTGAAATTCATAATGGAGGTTATGAAGGCATTGGAGCTACAACTGCACAGAAAAACCGTAAAACCAGCCTGATGCTTGATGAAAACGCAAGAGCAGAAATCAGAAATGTTACCATCTCTAATAGTCAGAATTATCCATTCTGGGTCAGGGGAGGTGGTAATTTGAATATTGAGTTTGAGTCCAATACTATAACAGATAATGAACATGCTGGATGGGTAGATGCAAGATATTTCCATATACTTGACGGGAGTAGTTCTTTCACGGGCAACGACACAGACAGAATATCTTCTGATACAGATGTTTCCATAACCCAGAGCAGAACATGGAAAAAGGTTAATGTTCCCTACGCGCTTCCCCAGGTGACAATTAATGATAACGCAGTCCTTACCATTGAAGCAGGTGCACAGTTTGAAGCAAACAGCGATGCCTTTCTTTATGTAAATGGTAATTCTGCAATCAAAGTACTGGGTGAAGAAAATGATGTCGTGACATTCAGCGGACAGATAAAAGTTCCCGGAGCATGGCGTGGTATGAGAATCCGGACCGGCAATCCGGAAAACCAGTTGTCGTATATGGAGTTGAGACACGGAGGCCAGAATGGAATTGGTGCAACTTCTGCGGAGAGAAACCGGATAACCTCACTTATGCTTGATGAGAATGCGAGAATAGCAATTAGTAATATTGGTATTTATGAAAGTCTTGGATATGCATTTTGGATCAGGCATGTAAATGATCTCAATATCACCTTTGAAAACAGCACTTTTTCAGATAATGAAAAGCTGGCGATGGTCGATGCAAGATATTTTCATGTGCTTGATGGTGAAAGCTCCTATACCGGAAATAATGATGACATAATAAGTTCCGGCTCCAATATTACTGCTGTTGGTAATATCACATGGAACAAACTGGATGTACCTTATGAACTGCCTGATATAGTTACCGTGGCAGGAAACCTTGTGATAGAGGCAGGGACAAGATTTGAATCTTCCCAGCATGGAGGTATTGATATCCTTGAAACAGGTTCAATTGTTGCGCTGGGAACGGCACAGGAGAAGATAGAATTCACCGGGGGTATTAACACGCCCGGTCACTGGAGAGGAATTAATGTCAGGTCTTCGAATGCCAGTAATGAGCTTTCGCACTTCATTCTGCGGCACACCGGAAGCAACGGCTTTGGAGCTACTTCAGGTGACAGAAGCAGGAAACAGGCAATACAGGTGTGGGGAGGCTATTTGAAGATCAGTAACGGAGAGATAACCGATGGTACCGGCGATGGCATCAGGTCACATGCAGGAGGTGTTGCAGACCGTACGGATATTACATACAGCGCTATAGCCGGAGAAAACGAGGTTGGTTTTTAATTTTTGTAGTTTAGGTTAAGTTCTGAAGGATACCTGAGTGTTTATTAAACCGGGGAGCCAGATCGCCGGTTCCCCGGTTAATAGTTAAAATTCAATTAACAAATCAAGAATATGAGAAAACTACTTCTATTATTTTTAACCATTGGATTGTTTGCTTCGTCCTATAATCTCCTGGCGCAATATGATCCTGATAACGAAGGGCTCCGGTACAGAAATATTTACGGAGCAGGAATGTCAATGGGGTACTACAATTATGGCTCTGTCGGTTCAAGAAGCATCAGTTTTCCGCCTGTTACTGCATTCATTGAATTCGGGGTACATGAGAATATAACAGTCGGACCTTTTGTTGGTTTTGGAAGATGGAGTTACCGTATAACAGGAGCCGATCAATTCAATTATACCTTTGGACATACTAATGCCGGGGGGCGGGGCAGCCTCCACCTCACAAATTTTATTAACGATTTGTTCGGATCTAATATTGATCCTTCAAGGACCAACTATTACCTGACCCTTATATTAGGGCTGGAGTACAGGAATTATACTGACGTATCGGGTAGTTTTGGTGATTTTTACGATAATACAGTGCACTTGATGTTCGGGCCAACGGCCGGGGTCAGGTATTACCTTGGAAGTTATTTTGCCGTATATGCAGAAGCAGGACGCGGAAACCTCGGATTTGTTTCATTTGGAATGTCACTTAGACTATAGGCAGGTGAATTGCCCCGGGCTCACAAAAGGAGATAAATAACAGACAGGTAATCAATGTGACGAAGCGGTGTTTAATTAACCGTTTGAACTTTATTATGTCTTGAGTGTTTAGAAAAGAAAGAATTCAGAATGGCCTTTATATTGACAATACTTTTGAATTTTGCCTTTAACCCGGGCAATAATTATAACTTATATGAAAGCTTAATTATGGAAACTGAAGATCAGTCATATGAGACCATTACGCTTGGTGCAGGTTGTTTCTGGTGTGTGGAAGCAATTTTTGAACAGGTTGATGGTGTGGTAAGTGTAACATCAGGTTATTCAGGAGGCAGGATCTCCAATCCTACCTACAGGGAAGTTACTTCAGGGAGAACCGGACATGCAGAGGTAATTCATGTTGTATATAATCCCACTGTTATTCCTTTCGCCAGACTTCTGGAAATATTCTTCATGACTCATGATCCCACCACACTTAACCGCCAGGGTGCCGATGTTGGAACACAATACCGTTCGGCTATATTTTATCACAATGAAGAACAAAAGAAGGTTGCAGAGGAGGTGAGAACAATCCTTGAAAAGGAAAAGATATGGAATGACCCGATCGTTACAGAAATAACTGCCTTCGAAGCCTTCTACAAAGCAGAAGACTATCACCAGGAATACTACAGAAATAATTCAAACCAGGGATATTGCCGGATGGTGATAGCACCCAAACTTGAAAAGTTTGAGAAACTATTCCGCGAATATATCAGGGAAGCCGGAGCAAATAAAAAAGAGTAAATCTATTCCCGGTTCTTCCGTTTCGTCCTTAAAATCCGGTTTTCAGTAACAGAGTGTTAATGACTGAATATAGTTAAAATCATTCAGCATAGTTATTATTGCTGTTAACCGCAAGGTATTCCATTATAGAAACTGCAGCCCTCCTTCCTGACATAATTGCACTTACTACAAGGCTTGCTCCACTTATGCTGTCGCCTGCTGCAAAAACCTTTTCCCTGTTTGTCTGGTGCGTCTTTCCTACCTTTACATTTCCCCTTTCAGAATATTCCAGTGAAAGTGAATTTAATAATCCTTCCTGAACCGGATGGACAAATCCCATTGACAAGAGTACCAGGTCTGCATCTATAGTTTTTATAGTATCAGGAATCTCTCTTAATACCATTTTCCCATTATCTCCTTTAAGCCATTCCACTTCTGCTATCTCGGCCTTTTTGACCTTTCCATTTTCACCTGTAAGGCGTCGTGTTGAAATATTCCACATCCTTGTGCATCCCTCTTCGTGCGATGAGGTAGTTTTCTTGATATTTGCCCAGTAGGGCCAGGGGTTATCCATGTTTCTTTTAAGTGGTGGCTCAGGCAGTATCTCGATCTGAGTAACTGATTCAGCTCCCTGTCTTTTTGCAGTACCAACACAGTCAGACCCTGTATCGCCCCCTCCAATTACAAGTACATGCTTACCTTTTGCATTTATGGGCTCACCATTCACAACTCTGCCTCCTATGATCCTGTTTTGCATGGTAAGATAATCCATTGCAAAATGGACACCTTTGAGGTCTCTGCCCTCAACAGGCAGGTCACGGGGCTGCATAGCACCAACTGTAAGACATACAGCATCGTAAGAATTTACAAGTTCATCGGGAGTAATATCCACCCCTACATGTGTATTTGTCTTAAATTCCAGCCCCTCTTCAATAAGAATCTTTAATCTGCGGTCGACAATATGTTTATCCAGTTTAAAGTCCGGTATGCCATACCTGAGCAAACCTCCGGGAACATCATCTTTTTCAAATACCGTAACCCAGTGTCCTGCCTTGTTTAGCAGATCAGCGCATGCAAGGCCGGCAGGACCCGATCCAACTACGGCAATTTTCTTGCCGGTCCGCGTTCTCGGAGGAGTCGCAAATATAAAACCATGCTCAAATCCCTTTTCTGCAGCCGCAGCTTCATTTTCCCTGATTGTTACAGGTTCTTCATGTATTGCCAGTACACAGGCGGCTTCACATGGAGCAGGACAAATCCTGCCGGTAAACTCAGGAAAATTATTTGTAACATGCAGCAGATCTATGGCTTTTTTCCAGTCTCCCTTATATATTGCATCCTGCCATTCGGGCATATTATTCATAACCGGACATCCCCACTGGCAAAACGGAATTCCGCAATCCATACATCTTGATGCCTGTTCTTTCCTGTCCTCCTCATTGAGTGTCTGTTCAACTTCCGAATAATCATTGAGGCGCTCATGTACTGCACGGTTTCCGCTTACTTTACGTCCAACCTTCATAAATCCTCTTGGGTCTCCCATAATTTATTAAAAATTAGCATGAGCAAAACTAAATCAGTATCTATTAACTGTTTGTTGCTCATTTATTTAAACAAATCTTTTTAATTTCAATTTCTGATAATGGAAACTACCAGTTCATTCCCTTTATTTCTTAACTTATATCAGTACTGATGTTGCGGTGCGTCTTCAGTCAGTTCAAGCCTGGTACGTGTTTTCTCAAGACTCATCTCCTGCAGAACTTTCTTGTACTCAAAAGGAATGACCTTCACAAAGCGCGGCAGGAACTGATCCCAGTTCACCAAAATCTTTTCTGCAAGTTTGCTGTGAGTGTATAACATGTGCCTGCCAATCATCTGCTGCAGTTCGGTTATGTCGGCCATGTCTGCAAGTTTCTCCAGTTCTACGAGACCTTTATTGCAGAAATAGTCAAAATTCCCTTTAAGGTCAAGTACGTATGCAATGCCACCACTCATACCAGCAGCAAAATTTCTGCCTGTGGTGCCAAGAACTACGACACGACCTCCTGTCATATATTCGCAGCCATGATCGCCAACACCTTCTACAACAGCTGAAGCGCCACTATTCCTGACAGCGAATCTCTCGCCTGCAACTCCCCTGACATAAAGCTCACCCCGGGTGGCACCATATAAAATTGTATTACCAATAATGATATTCTCCTCCGGAAGAAAAGTTGAACCCTCAGGTGGAGTTACTATTATCTTGCCTCCGGAAAGCCCTTTGCCAAGATAATCATTGGCATCTCCCTCAAGCGAAAAACTAATACCCCTGACCAGGAATGCCCCGAAGCTTTGTCCGGCAGATCCATAAAACCTTGCGTTAATAGTATCCTCCTCCAGTTCCTTAGTCATGCAAATCCTTGTTATCTCGCCTGAAAGCATCGTGCCAACTGCCCTGTCGGTGTTCTTGATAGCGGTTGATATCCAGACTTTTTCCCCCTTATTGATTGCTTTGCCCGATAATCCTATCAGGGTGTTGTCCATAATTTCGCCCATCTTATGGTCCTGTGGCTTCTGGCAAAAAAGAGGATATATCTTTGCTTCCGGCGGAAAATATATCATCTTTGAAATGTCGACATGTTTTGCTTTCCAGTGAACAATATCTGCTCTTTTTTCAAGCAGGTCGGTCCGGCCTACAATATCTTCAAACTTCCTGACTCCCAGTTCGGCAAGTATCTCGCGCACTTCCCTTGCAATAAACCGGAAATAATTTTCAACGTAGTCGGCATTACCGGTAAACCTTTTCCGAAGGTCTTCGTCCTGTGTTGCCACACCAACCGGACAGGTATTCAGATGACATTTTCTCATCATAACACATCCCAGCACTATCAGGGCAGATGTTGAAAATCCGAACTCCTCGGCTCCGAGCATCCCCATAAGGACTACATCAAGACCGGTCTTTAACTGTCCGTCTGTCTGAAGCTTTACCCTTCCTCTGAGATTATTTATGACGAGAGTCTGGTGGGCTTCAGAAATGCCAAGTTCGATGGGCATTCCGGCGTGCTTAATGGAGCTGGCAGGACTTGCACCGGTCCCCCCTTCATTGCCGCTGAGGGTTATCAGGTCAGCCTTTGCCTTGGCAACTCCTGCAGCAACAGTTCCAACACCATATTCCGCTACAAGCTTAACTGATATAAGTGCTTGTGGATTAGCAGATTTCAGATCAAAAATCAGCTGAGCCAGATCTTCAATTGAATATATATCATGGTGTGGCGGCGGGGAGATCAGTGTAATTCCGGGGGTTGAATTCCTCAGCTTGCCAATAACATCATTAACCTTAAAACCGGGAAGTTGTCCGCCTTCACCGGGCTTGGCACCCTGTGAGATCTTAATCTGGATCTCATCAGCATTAACCAGGTATTCAGCAGTGACACCGAATCTGCCCGATGCAACCTGTTTTATTGCGCTTCTTTTATTGGCCTGCCCGGGCTTAGGCACAAATCTCTCCCTGTCTTCACCACCTTCTCCGGTATTGCTTCTTCCTCCAATCCGGTTCATTGCAGTTGCCAGAGCCTCATGGGCCTCCTTGCTTATCGATCCGTAAGACATAGCACCTGTAACAAAACGCTTTAATATCGATTCGGCCGGTTCAACCTCATCTATGCTGATCGGAGATTTTTTATAATCCAGAAACCCCCTTAAGAATGCAGGCTTCTGATTTTCCATATTAACAAGCGAACTGAACTCCTTGTATTTTTTGTAATTATTATTTTTTGCAGCCCATTGAAGCAGTCCGACAGTCCCCGGATTCCAGGCATGGTGCTCGCCATTGACACGGTATGAATAGAAACCCTCGGTAACCGGTTCTGAATGTCCGTTCAATCCTGCCCTCTCAAATGCACTGCGATGAGATATTGCGGCCTCCTCTGCTATCTCGGCAAGACCAATGCCTCCAATGCTGGAAGCGGTGCCGTTGAAATACTTGTCGACAACTGCCTGTGAAATGCCAAGACATTCAAATATCTGGGCACCATGATAACTTCGCAAGGTAGAAATACCCATTTTGGATATTACCTTCATAATGCCACTGTCAATTGCCTTGATATAATTCTCACGTGCCTTCTTGTAATCCATGTCAAGTTCACCGTTCCTGGTGCTTTCATTTATTGCCGCAAAAGCAAGATAGGGATTTATAACACTTGCACCGTACCCCAGCAGCAAAGCAAAATGCATTACCTCCCGGGGTTCGGCTGTTTCAACTATCAATCCGCTCTGCATCCTCTTTTTGGCCCTGATAAGGTGATGGTGAACGGTTGAAACAGCCAGAAGTGACGGAATTGGTGCCCTGTTGGCATCAATATCCCTGTCCGACAAAATGATGAAATTTACATGATCGTCAACTGCTTTCTCTGCAGCAATACATAGTTCTTCGAGAGCCTTTTCCAGGGCTGTTTCTCCTCCTGCAGGATTGAAAACCATATGCAGGGTTTTATGGGTAAACTCTGAGTTGCTAAGGTCTTTCAGTTTTTTCAGGTCGGTATTGGTAACAATCGGACTTTTAAACTTGATAAGCCTGCATAGTGCAGGTGATTCCTCAAGCAGGTTTTTACTCAGAGAACCGATATAATTGGTAAGTGACATGACCAGACCTTCCCTTATAGGGTCTATGGCCGGATTAGTAACCTGTGCAAATTGCTGTTTGAAATAATTGAATAACCTTTGAGGCTTATCTGACAGCACGGCAGGAGGAGTGTCGTTACCCATTGAGCCTGTTGGTTCCTTGCCTTCCAGGCTCATTGGTTTAATGATCATATCCAGGTCTTCTTTACTGTAACCGAAAGCTTTCATCCAGACAGGATATTTATCACCCATGCGTGAGGATACCCTTTCGTGAACCTCAATATCTTCAAGTTCCAGCCTGTTCTCCCTGAGCCAGTTCCCGTATGGATTCATTCTTGATAACTGCGATTTAAGCTCCTCATCAGAAATAATAACACCGAGCTTTGTATCCACCAGCAGGATTTTGCCTGGTCTGAGTCTTCCTTTCTCTTTAATCTGATTGGCGGGAAAACTCTGCACACCGGTTTCGCTACCCATAACAATCAAATCATCAACGGTTATAAGATAACGTGAAGGCCTTAATCCATTACGGTCAAGAGTTCCTCCAACATACCGTCCATCAGAAAACAGCAATGAAGCAGGTCCGTCCCAGGGCTCCATGATGGTCGAATGATATTCATAGAAGTCCTTCAGGCTTCCGGGAACCGGGTTCTTGTCATTAAACGATTCGGGAACCAGCATTGAAAGTGCATGCGGAAGGGAGCGGCCAGTGAGGACAAGGAATTCCAGCACATTGTCGAGTGATGCAGAATCACTTTTACCTGGTTCAATTACAGGGAAAAGTTTCTGCAGGTCACTGCCGAAGAGATCTGTCTTCAGCAGCGACTCCCTGGTTTGCATCCATAAACGGTTGCCTTTGATGGTATTTATCTCGCCATTATGCGCAAGATAACGGAAGGGCTGGGCCAGATCCCATGTAGGGAATGTATTGGTTGAAAACCGTGAGTGCACAAGGGCAATTGCGCTTTTAAACTCCTGATTCCCAAGGTCGGTGAAGTATTCACCCAACTGTGCGGGCGTGAACATTCCCTTATAGATCATTACCTTTGTTGACAGGCTGGGAATGTAGAAATAATTTTTCTGGGGGATATCTGAATTCCTGATCTGGTTTTCTGCCAGTTTTCTGATCACAAATAATTTTCTCTCCAGATCATCCTGTTCATAATCGCCGGTTATAAAAACCTGTTTCATTACCGGTTCTGTACTAAGTGCTATTTCACCCAGAACCCCGCTGTTTACAGGTATGTCTCTTACTCCGATGACCCTGAGGTTTTCCTTCTCAACCAGTGACATAAATACAGTTTCACATTTTTCCCTGTCTGCGCTATTGAAAGGAAGAAAAAGTGTTCCGGCGCCGTATTCACCATTACCGGGAAAGGCCGGGAATTCCGACTTAAAGAAATCATGAGGAATCTGTACCAGTATTCCGGCGCCATCACCGGTAACATTATCAGAGCTTTCGGCTCCCCTGTGTGTCATATTTGTAAGAACCTGTAAACCACGCTCAACTATATCATGTGATTTATTGCCTCTTATGCTTGCCACAAATCCTATTCCACAGCTGTCATGTTCATTTTCAGCAGAATAAAGGCCTGCAGTTTTATATAAGTTTGTTGCCATGTTGTCTGTTTTAATCTAATCTTAGAAGTTTATACTGAGCCTGAATGGTTTTATCTGATCTGGCCATTACCATATATAATATATTTTGTTGTTGTCAACTCTTTGAGGCCCATTGGTCCTCTTGCGTGCAGCTTTTGAGTTGATATACCTATCTCTGCTCCAAAACCAAATTCAAAACCATCGGTAAACCGGGTTGAAGCATTTACATAGACAGCTGCAGCATCAATTTCTGCAAGAAATCTTTGTGAATTGGTATAGCTTTCGGTTACAATTGATTCTGAGTGTTTTGATCCGTACTTGTTTATATGGATTATTGCATCGCTGAGAGAATGAACCACTTTAACAGAAATAATTTTATCGAGGTATTCAGCGTACCAGTCATCTTCCACTGCAGGCACTGCATATCCGATAATCTCGAGAACATGTTTATCTCCTCTTATTTCAACTCCATGATCTTTTAAACGGTCGCATATTACAGGAAGAAACCGGTCAGCAACAGAGGAATGGATAAGAAGTGATTCAATTGCATTGCAAACGCCAGGCCGTTGTGTCTTGGCATTAATTACAATATTTGCTGCCATATCGGTATTTGCTGACTCATCGACATATACATGGCAGTTGCCGACACCTGTTTCTATAACCGGCACCCTGCTGTTTTCGACGACAGTTTTGATCAGACCTGCTCCGCCACGGGGTATCAGTATGTCAAGGTAATCATTTAATTTCATCATTTCAACTGCGCTTTCCCTGCTGGTATTTTCCACCAGTTGAATTGCTTCAGGGGGAATTCCATTGCTTATCAATGCCTCCTGAATAACCTTTACGATGGCCATGTTTGAGTTAATAGCCTCCTTTCCGCCTCTGAGTATTACTGCATTACCTGTTTTCAGGCAAAGGCCAAAGGCATCAACAGTAACATTTGGGCGTGACTCATAAATAATACCTATTACCCCTATCGGAACCCTTATCTGGCCGATCTGCAATCCGTTGGGCCTGGTCTTCATTGAAAGAACCTCACCTACAGGATCATCCAGAAGAGCAATTTGAGACAACCCTTCTGCCATGGTGCCGATCCTTTCAACAGTCAGTCTGAGCCTGTCAACCAGTGAATCTTTCACATTGTTGTTCTTTGCTTCAAGAAGATCCTTTTCATTTGCCGCGAGAATGCTGCCGGAACGCTCAACAATCAGTCCTGCTACATGACTAAGTGCCACCTTCTTTTCATCAGAAGACATGCGGGCCAGAAAATAGGAGGTCTGTTTTGCCAGCTTCCCTTTTTTAATAAGTTCGTTTGAATTATCCATATTCACTAATTTGTCTTATGTAATTCATTCCGGGTTTTCCACGAGAACAATGTTCCCGATCTCTTGCCTGCAAGAATATCAAGAAGTATCTCAGGCTTTGCCCCATTGGTTATCACCACCTTTATTCCGAAATCACTACAAATTCTCGATGCTTCAATTTTTGTAGCCATTCCTCCTGTGCCAAATCCTGATCCCGGCCCTGCTGCAGAACTTACCAGGTTGTCAGTTATTTCAAAAACTTCCGGAATAATAAGTGCATCAGGATCCTGCCGTGGATCAGCCGAAAACAGTCCGTCGATATCTGACAAAAGTATCAGGAGATCTGCCTCTGCAAGAACAGCAACATGAGCAGACAATGTATCATTGTCGCCGAATTCTATTTCATCAGTAGCAACAGTATCATTCTCGTTTATAATAGGAATAATATCCATTGACAATAGTTCGTCAAGGGTATTTCCGGCATTAAACCTGCGTTCCTCCTTTACAAGTATATCCTTTGTCAGTAGTACCTGGGCAACCTGCTGATCCATTGTGCCAAAAAACTTCTGGTACAATCTTATAAGTTCAGCCTGTCCAACTGCTGCAAGTGCTTGTTTATCGGCCAGGTCTGTCGGCTTACAACCCAGTCCGAGACGTCCTGCCCCCACAGCAATAGCACCGGAAGATACAAGTATAAGCTTTTTTCCTGTCTTCTGTATACCAGCCATAACCTCGGCCAGCCTTACGAGTCTCTGATAATTCAGTCTGCCGTTAGGATAGCTCAGTGTTGAACTGCCAACCTTTATTACTATTTTCTTGCTATCAGTAAGTTTACTCCAGCTATCCATTGTTTTTATTTAATTTAATCATGACGATTGCACGTAATCGGGAAATCCTTTGATACGCTTATCAGACTGTATTTTTCCATTATTGAAATTCTCAGCCAGATCAAGGAGTTCGTCTGTTTTTATTATCTTAATATCTGAATTATCCCTTAAAATTAGTTCGAATTTTTCTCCGCCGAAAGTATTTACAACTATTGCATCAGCATCTGTTAGTGTTGCAACTATCAAAACAAGCGGGTAATTATCGTTTAAAATTATATCCTGTGTTGAGACAGAATCATTTTCATTTATAACAGGAACAATACCCTTCTCCATCAAGCGGTTAAGAGTATTTTTTGCATTGCTGTTCCTGAGTGGATTTTCAATTACATCTTTTGTCAGCAATACCTGTGCCACGATCTGGTCAAAATCTTCAAAATAATTCTGATATAATTTGATCAGTTCAGCCTGGCCCACTGCAGAAGTTGCCTGTTTGGCTGTAACTCCCGAAGGGGGTGCATTCTTGCCGAGCCTCCTGGTTCCAAGCGCAATAGCTCCGGATGAAACAAGCATAACCCTGACGCCGGAATTCTGAAGATTTGCACAAATCATAATCAGATTTTCCATTTTAGCCGGGTCAAGAATACCCTTATCGTCAAATAATGTTTCTATTTCAATTTTAAAAACTATTTTAACGGCCATTCCCATTAATTTCAGATTTTTATTAACTGCACCAGGCGGAAAACGATCTATTTTATAAGCTTCATTATTGCATCATCAGCTTTCCTAAAATCAAAAGCTGTAATCAATTTTTCCATTTTCTCCTGAATCAAACCATTGGAAAGATTGCCCATGCTTCCTTCATGAGTATGGTCAAGTTTAGTATCAGGATTATAGCTTCCATCTGCTATCTTTTTGCCGATTGTTCTGTAGGCATCCCTGAATGAACTGCCTTCGAGCACCAGTCTGTTAACCACCTCAACGCTGAAAAGATCCCTGTAAAGGTTTCCGGTAATAATATCCTTGTTAATTTTGATCTTGCCAATCAGGAGCTCAGAAATTGATATAATTTCAAGGAGTACATCAAAAGAGGGAATAAAACTCTCCTTTATAAGCTGCATGTCACGATGATATCCGGAGGGCAGGTTAGTGCTTATCATAGCAATTTCATTGGGGAGTGCCTGTAATTTGTTTCCTTTTGCCCTGATAAGTTCAAAAACATCAGGATTTTTCTTGTGTGGCATTATACTCGAACCAGTAGTGAATTCTTCCGGCAGACTAAGAAAACGGAAATTCTGGCCTGAATACATACAAATATCCATTGCCATTTTTGACAGGGTAGAACCAATAGAAGCAATAGCAAATGATGTTATCTTTTCCATCTTACCCCTGTTCATCTGAGCGCTGACTACATTCACATGCATACATTCAAAACCCAGCAGATCGGTAGTCATCGTGCGGTTAACCGGAAAAGAAGAGCCAAACCCTGCCCCTGAACCGAGTGGATTCTGGTTAACTATCCTGTAAGCAGCCAGAAGAAGTGTCAGGTCATCTGTCAGGCTCTCAGCGTATGCGCCAAACCACAAACCAAATGAAGAAGGCATGGCGACCTGCATATGCGTATAGCCCGGCATCAGAACATTTCTGTGCTCGTTACTGAGAGAGATAAGTAAATTAAACAGTGAGCGGGTCTGCATTACAATTTCCTTCAGCTTGTCTCTTGCAAACAGCTTTATATCAACCAGCACCTGGTCATTCCTGGAACGGGCTGTATGGACCTTTTTTCCTGTTTCGCCCAGTGCTTCGGTAAGCATCAGCTCAACCTGGCTGTGTACATCCTCTACGCCCTCCTGAATTTCAAACCTGCCTTCCCTGATATTTTCAAACAGGTGTTTAAGTTCATCTTCAAGGGATTTAAGTTCACTTGCAGATAACAGGCCAATACTGCTGAGCATTTTTACGTGTGCAATACTGCCGAGTACATCATAACCGGCAAGCCGGATATCCAGCTTGCGGTCTTCTCCTGCAGTAAATTCGCCGACAAGTTTGTCGCCCGCTATCCCTTTGTCCCACAACTTCATCAGTCAGAAATTAGAATTAATAACATAATTTTAATTCAGGATTTTATTCTTGACTCTGTAATTGCATGATGGGCCATCAGCCTGATTGCGTTGATTTTGATAAAACCCTCACTGTCCTGCTGGTTAAATCCACCTTCAATATCCATACTCGAAAGATCCTGATTGTAAAGTGAACTTGGAGATTCTCTGCCATCAATCATTACATTGCCTTTATAAAGAGTTATATAGACAATCCCGTCAATCAGCTCCTGGCTCTTGTCTATGGCTGCCATAAGGAACTCCATTTCCGGACTGAACCAGAATCCGTTGTAGACAAACTCGGCAAAAACCGGAGAAAACATGTTCCTGAGGCGCATTACCTCCCTGTCCATTGCAATTCCTTCTATATCCATGTGTGCCTTAAGGAGTATCTCAGCACCCGGGGTCTCATAAACCCCCCTTGATTTTATTCCGACATACCTGTTTTCCACCATGTCGAGAAGTCCGATGCCGTTTTCTGCACCCAGCCTGTTAACATACTGATATAAATCCAGCGGATTAGTTACAACAGTGCGGTCATTAAGATTTACAACTTTCACCGGAGTGCCATCCTTGAAATGTACTGCTATTCCAGTCTCTTTATCCGGTGCATCCTGCGGTAACTTTATCCTGGAAATTATATCGCGTCCTGCTTTAAACTTTGGATCTTCAAGAATACCGGCTTCGTGGCTGATATGCATAAGATTATCATCTTCACTATAAGGTTTTTTTAATGTAGCCTTAACGGGGATACCATTGTCTTCGGCATACTTTAGAAGGTCTGTACGTCCCTTGAACCTGGCAAGAAACTCTTTGTTTTTCCATGGAGCGAAAACTTTAATACGCGGATTCAGAGCATAATATGTCAGCTCAAAGCGAACCTGATCATTTCCTTTACCTGTAGCCCCATGAGAAACATAACCTGCATTTTCAAGGGAGGCAATTTCTATCTGCCTTTTAGCAATAAGCGGCCTGGCAAGGGCTGTCCCGAGCAAATAGCGGTTTTCATAAACTGCATTGGCTTTTATGGCCGGAAATATATAATCTGTTACAAACTCTTCCTTCAGATCTTCAATATAAACTCTGGAAGCACCGATTGCAAGAGCCTTCTCCCTGGCTTCCGGAAAGTTGTCATCCTGACCCACATCGGCAATATAAGCTATAACCTCATACCCTTCGTCAATCAACCATTTTAGAATAACAGAGGTATCAAGTCCGCCACTATAGGCCAGGACAATTTTTTCATTGTTTTTACTCATCATAATTAAGATTTATTATTTTGGTTATTGGTGATTCCGATGTAGCTACACAGGTGTTATCGGATACCTGCTTCGGGAATGGCCGTGGTAAGTAGTGAATGCAGATCGCTTCTGCCTATGCCTTCTCTGGCGATGATAAGGATTGTATCGTCTCCGGCAATAGTGCCGATTATCTCAAATGCTTTCATACCGTCAATTTTATAGGCTATTCCACTTGCAAAACCTGGCAGGGTTTTAATCACGGCCATATTCCCTGTATAATCAATTGAGAGAAATCCCCTGCTTATTGCCTCTTTCAGCTCATTGTCGTTAGGCTGACCTTCACTTAAACTTCCCGGTAATACATAAATCTGCCCCTTTTCATCATCAGCAATTTTTCCTGCCTTTAAAAATCTGAGATCCCTTGACAATGTTGCCTGAGTATAATTGTATCCGTTCATGTTCAGCTTTGTCAGCAATTCCTCCTGACTGCCAATCTTGTTATTTTTTATAAGGCTTCTGATTTCAATCAGCCTTTTTGACCTGTTCATTTTTTAGAAGTTCTGAATAAGTTTCAATTGCATAATTATACAGTCGCGGTGCAAATATATACAATAATTTATAAAAACTTCATTTTTTATGGAGTTAGATTTATTAATAATCTATTAATATTTGTCCTCCAGTATTCTCATATCTTATATTGCAGAATGGTTGCCCCGATTCACAACAATATTTTTTATCCTATGTGTGTTTTATTTGTTTATAATAGACCTGTCTGAAAATTCCGGGTTGTTACATAGTGGTAAATCATAAAACCATGAAAATATTTTTTTCTCTTATCTCCTTGTTGTTTTTCCTTTCCCATCATCTTAATTCTTCACCGGATACTGAGCTTGTGCAATATTTATCAAAAAAGGCTGTGCCGGTAAATGATACTGGTGATCTTGACGACTTGATTAAAATTGCCGGTTCCCGCAGACTTGTACTTCTTGGCGAAGCATCACACGGAACTGCTGAGTTTTACAAATGGAGAGCAGAGATCACAAAAAGGCTCATTAGCGAAAAAGATATCTCATTTATTGCAGTGGAAGGAGACTGGGCCTCGGTTTACAGGTTGAATGAATATGTAAAAAATGCGCCAGGCTCTCCCTCTTCAGCCAGGCGTGTTCTTCGCAAATTTGACAGATGGCCTGAATGGATGTGGGGAAACACAGAAATTGAAAGTCTGGCCGAGTGGTTAAAGGAATATAACAGCAAACTGCCACAGGATGATAAGGTTGGATTCTTTGGAATGGATGTTTATGGACAATGGGAAGCAATGGAAGACTTGCTTGAATTTACCGGCGAATATATGCCTGATCATCATAAAGAAATACGAAAAAGTCTTCAGTGCTTTGCCAACTATGACCGCGATGAATGGCGCTACGCAAGAGCGGTTGCGGGTATGGGCCATCCCTCCTGTGCTGGGGGACTCAACGGTGTAGTGGAGCTTATACGCGAAATGGCACCTCTATTAAGAGAAAAAGATGAAAAAAAATATATCAGGGCCAAACAGAATGCCATTGTCATGAAGAATGCCGAAGATTTCTTCAGGCTTGCTGTGACCGATAATACAGCTTCCTGGAACAGCAGGGCTGTTCATATGTGGGAAAGCGTAATGCGTTTGCTAAATGAACATGGAAATAATTCAAAAGCTGTAGTTTGGGCACATAATACTCATGTAGGCGATGCTGAAGCTACAACCATGAGGTACCAGAATATGGTGAATATCGGACAGCTCAGCCGGCATACCCTTGGTGCCGACGAAGTATTTATTACAGGTTTCAGTACTAATACCGGAAGAGTTAATGCAGGCAGCAGCTGGGGATCGGCAATGCAACAGATGCGGATACCGGAGGCCATAGAGGGCAGTTACGAAAATATTTTTTCACAAATCAGGCATGAACAACTCTACATTATTTTTGATGATAAGGACCGTAACCATCATGAACTTATGCAATTCAGGGACCACAGGGCTATCGGGGTGGTATACAACCCCCGGCAGGAGGCTGGCAATTATGTTCCAACAATTCTTCCCCTTCGATACGATGCTTTTATTTTTATCAGGGAAACCAGTCCGCTGAAACCTGTGAGGTAATAATATGCACCTATTCGATAAATTCTGCTCCCGGAATTCCTGATAATTGCCTGTACAATGAATTTGCATTCAGTACCATAAATGTTCCCACATCAAACCCTGATTGCCTGAATCCTTTTGCCACCCATGTATTGCATGTGCGAAAAAGATGATATTTGCCGGATGCCCGGAAATAATATGCGGTTTCTCCATAAACCGTACTGGGAATTACACTGCCGGCATGATCCCTCATGTAGGATTCTGCCACATAACGGGTTAGGTCATAAAGTTGCCGGGCCGTAACCGGTATCTTTAAAATTCTGCTATTCATGCCATATGCCGAACGAAGAGCTGTGCTGAAAGCAAAAACCTGGAGGACACTCCTTGTTGGCCAGAGCATGGCTCGTGCCCCAAGGAGGACCGGATTGCCTTCAGCCTGGTAAAACCTTTCATCTCCCCAGCCAGTGTCAACATAATTAAATCTTTGATATCTTTCAATCTCCGGCCATATTTCCGGATTAACATCCTTTACATTAAATACTATGCCAGTGTGCCAGAAATCCTGAATTACATATACTTCAAACGCTTTATCATCTGAACCAGGTACAGAAAAGTTTTCTGATGTGTTTCCCCGGCAGTAAAAAACAAGCAAGAATACAGCAGTCAGAAAAAATGCCCGGTTTATTATTCCGTTTTCGAATGTATTAACTGAAAATTTCATGGAAGTAATTTTTTGTCCTGAAACCAGGTATATCATTATGGCCAGTGATTGAAATTATGGTGAAAATCTTCAAAGGCCTTCTCTTTAAATTTGCCCGTATATTGTTTCGAATAATATTTTCCATAACGGCTGATTTTTAGCAGAAATGGTTTAAATCTTAGGGTAATTTCAGATTTGCAAATAGTGTCAGCAAGTAAGAGAATGCCGCAATCAGCATAACCCACAAATACCCTGCCTCAACCGCGATGATAGTCGCCAGGGCGGTGCTAATAACCGAAAGGCATCCATTTATACCCCAGGCCCATGGTATAAGTGTATTGTTCCTCTTCGATAGCAGACGCAGTCCCAGAGGAAAAGGCATCCCCATAAAAAACGCAGCCGGACAGATGAATATGATTGAAAGTAAAATTTTGAGCATCAGGGACTGGTCTATAGTCAGCCTCAGTAATGGTACCAGAAAAAGCACATAGATGAATATGAAAAAGATTATTAGTGCAATAACTTTTACTACACTCCTCCGGTCTGTTTTCAGCCTTGAAGAAATCAGGCTCCCTGCACCGGAACATATAAGCATTCCACTAAGGACAGTTGCCGCCGCGTAAATGGGATTACCAAAATATAAAATAAACTGCTGGATCAGTATTATTTCCAGAAACATAAACCCCAGTCCGATACCGCTGAAATGAAGCACTGTATATAGTTTGCCGCCACCTTTCCAGCCAAGAACAAACAGCGGAAGAAGTATCAGTATCAGCGCGGCAGCTGTTATCTGTATAAAAGTAATCAGCACTACCATATATCCAATCTCAAAGAACGGAACCGATGACCGGCCGAATATCTCCTGCATTTTTGAATAACGCCGAAGCTTTAAATATTGCGAGAAGTAAGGCCTGTCGTCAGTCGAAGGCTGAATGTTAAAATCATATTCCCTGAAAAGAGCCTCCCGGTCACCTGTCATTAATTTATCAACAAGATTGAAAAAATCATCATCCTGAAGCTGATTATACATTTTACGTTCATCCGGCAATAACCCCGGAAGAATAACCGGATCAAAAAACATTTTTTCACAGAAATCCCTTATTTTAACCAGTTCACCTTCAACAAGAGGTTTTTTTTTCAATACGAAGGTTACTGTTCCCCAGCCCCTGATTGCAGCAAGGTGGTTTTCCACGGGCAGGTTGCTGTTTTTTTCATGGGTGTCAACCAGTGTGGCAAGTAGCTTCAGAGGATTTCGTGAAGGAAAGTCCATCCAAACGGTGACCGCAATCATTCCGTTTTCTGTCAGCCTGTTCCATATTTCATCAAGGGCCTGCAGTGTAAATATATATTGTTGTTCAAGCGCGTTAATTCCCGATGTTCCGCCGAATGACTCAATAGTAGGAAGAACAATTAAATCGTAAGGAGTGTCGGCAGACATGAGGTAACTCCGCGAATGAAGGCTTACACTGCTCAGCCGGGGTAAATGATACATTGAGTCCATCATATGAGCCAATTCGTTTTTCATTAGATTGACTGCTATGCGGTTCTGCTCGACTGCCGTCACTTTCCTTACTCCACGTGTGAGCGCATGAGAAGCAAACAGTCCGGTTCCGGCATCAAGTATAAGAACATTATCCGGACTGTTTATTTCAAATGGCAATGAGTTAGTCGTATAATCCATAAAATGAGCTGTATCGGCAGAAGACCATTCTACCACGGGACCGAACCAGTTACCATTATTAAATATGACGTCCCGTACCGGTACATTTCCTGTATATGCCAGGCTCAGACCCGGGGCATACCTCAAAACCGGCGAACTTACAACATGGATATGACCGTAAGGGCTGCTTTTTTCCATCACCACGCTGGCTTCGGGAAGGTTTAGAGTAGTGGAAAGGGCCTTATATTGTGACATTGGAAGGTCAGGAGTATAGAATAGAAGGATTACCGGCATTGTAACTGCCAGAATTACCGGAAGTATGTATCTTCCAATTGAGCTTGGAGGTATTATAAAAAGTCCGGCAATAATTGGGAGAAACGATATTACAGCCGGAATATCGGCTGGAAAGAATATCCACAATAAACCAATAAGAGCAAGGCCGCCAATACCTGATCCGAACAGATCGGCAAAATAAAGTGAACCTATTCGCTCAACATAATTAATATAAATCAGGCCAATGGTAAGAGCTCCAAAAAAGAATGGTATAAGAAAGGCAAAGTATGTTGCAAGAAGAGTTTGAATGTGTCTCCCGTCCATGAAAAGTAAATAAGAATCAAAACTGCCAAATACTGTTGATGAGATTATCATGATCAGGCTCATTGATGCACCGGTAAGCATCATCAGGACAGGCAATAAACCGGCGATGCGTTTTATAAACCAATTCCTTGTGATAGCCAGAAGGGTGCCGCTTGCTCCGAATCCAAGCAGCGCTACAGAAATGACCATATAAGCAAAATGACTCCATTGTATTATTGAGAGCAGCTGCATCAGAGTGAGCTGAAATGCAATAATAGAGGCAGAAAGCAATCCGACACTCCAGTAAAGCTTTTTAGTCATTTTTATAATTTGATAGTTCCATATTACCTTTACTGATTTTGCCTGGTAAAAGGAACAAAGCGGACAGGCATAAGGTTTGAAGTAGTTATTTTTCCGCCTTTCTTTTCTACAAGCATCAGGTTTTGTACAAGAAACGGCGAACCAACAGGAATTATCATCCTGCCACCGTCTTTTAGCTGGGCGATCAGGGGAGGGGGTATATATTCAGCCGCAGCTGTCACTATTATTGCATCAAATGGTGCCTGTTCTTCCAGTCCATAGTATCCGTCGCCTGTTGTAACCTCAACATTGTCATACATTCTGTCAAGCAATTCTTTGGCCCTTTTCCCAAGTTCAGGTATAATTTCAATTGTAAACACCTTATCGACAATCTCGGCAAGCACAGCAGCCTGGTATCCGGATCCGGCTCCAATTTCAAGGACTGAGTAACCAGGTTTTGGATCAATAATCTGTGTCATATAGGCTACAATATAAGGCTGGGAGATTGTCTGTCCGTAACCAATTGGCTGCGGTCCATCGTCATAGGCCCGCCGTTGCTGAGTTTGTGGCACAAACAGGTGGCGCTCGACGTTACGCATTGCTTCCAGAGTAGCCTTATGATCAATTCCCCTGTTTTGCAGCTGTTGCCTGACCATATTCTGGCGTAATCTTTCAAAATTCTGGGCAAAAACAGGATGTAATGCTGTAATGAAAACTACTAAAACCATAATAATTCTCATGGTAATGATTTTATGATTAAATCACAATTTATAAAATACACTTCAGAATGCCAAAAAGCTGTCAATGGCTTTTAATGTTTATATGGAGAATTACTCACAAACAATGGCATATATATGAATAATCCACAGGTGATAAATCAGGGAAACCACATTTCCCGCTTTTATCAGCCTGGAAAGTGCGGAGACTCTGCCGGAGATATCGGATTTTTTTTATAATTTGCAACACTATCAATAACTAAACTTCACACCATTAACACTAATATTTTAATTATGAAAACTAAATCAGTTTTATTAACAGCAATTTTTATATTAACCGCATTGACTATGGAAGCACAAAGAGGTATACCCGAAGTGACTGAGGTGCAGGAGCCTGTCCCTCAAATTGTAACGCCAGGCGATGGTACAGCTCCTCCCTCTGATGCTATCGTCCTTTTTGATGGCAGCGATCTGTCAAATTGGGTTAACGGTAAAGGTGAGCCTGCCGGATGGGATGTGAAGGACGGAGCAATGACAGTTGTACCTGGTACCGGGGGTATCCAGACCAAACAAGGTTTTGGCGATGTTCAGCTGCATGTTGAATGGCGATCACCATCAGTAGTGAAAGGAGAAGGCCAGGGTCGGGGAAACAGTGGAGTTTTCCTGATGGGCAGATACGAAATACAGGTTCTTGATTCATATGAAAACCATACTTACCCAAACGGCCAGGCTGCATCTGTATACAAGCAGCACATACCCCTTGTAAATGCAACAAAAAAACCTGGAGAATGGCAGACTTATGATATTATTTTCACTGCCCCCAGATTTAATGAGCAGGGCAGGGTTTCCCATCCGGCAAGGGTCACGGTAATACATAACGGAGTACTTGTTCAGAATAATATTGAGATATGGGGCACTACCCAGTATATCGGGCTGCCAACCTATACAAAACATGAAGACAAACTGCCCCTGAGTTTGCAGGACCATGGAGATCTTGTAAGTTTTCGTAATATATGGATAAGGGAATTGTAAGTTTGTTCAGGTAATGATTGCTATCTGATCCCCGGCAGCATTTGTTGGGGATCATCTTTTACTATCCTTCAGACAACATAATCAGGCTTTATCCGGAGATTGGAAAAGAGACTGTAAGGCAGCATGAACCATGTCTGCGGAAATAATTGAATTCAACATCTGAAATATATTGCCAGATATCTTTTTAACACTTGTAGAATCGACCGTATAACTATAAAGAATGGATGATTCATTTGTGGCAACCACTTAATTTTGACTTAAAATTTAATTTCTTTGATGCAAATTTTATTAAAGATAAAAATATGGCATCTTTTTCCGGTATTTGAATGAAAAATTAAACCTGAGTTTTTATGAGAATATGCATGCTGATATCCATAATGATGTTTCCGGTTATTTCCGGGTGCGCTGCAAAGGATAGTATACCTTCCGCAGATAAGGAAATATTAATTAAGTTAAGGGATGAGATAGTTGATGATCTTCAGATGAACCTGCTGCCATTCTGGAAAGAGAATTCGCCAGACAATGATGATCCGAATCTGGGTTTTTACGGGGCAATTACAAACGATGGCACGGGTGTCGCCGATGCAAAAAAGCATAATGTTCTTTTTACAAGATATTTGTGGACCTATTCAGCCGCCAGCAGGGTGCTTGGTGATCAGGTGTCGCTTGAGCTGGCACACAGGGCATATAATTATCTTTCGTCATTTTTCTGGGATGACATCCATGGAGGTGTCTTCTGGGAACTTAACGCAGATGGAACAGTTTTCGATTCAACCAAGATGACTTATGGCCTTTCTTTTGCCATATATTCCCTGTCTGAATATTACCGGGTTAGCCAAAATGAAGAGAGTTTGCAAAAAGCTGTCAGATTGTTTCATCTGATCGAAGAGAATGTAAAGGATCAGGAGTATGGCGGCTATCTTGAAGCTTTTGCATCTGACTGGAGATACCTTGAGGGTGAAGGTATTGCCGCCGGACAGAGCAAGTCAATGAATACCCACTTACACCTTCTTGAAGCATATACAAATTTATACCGTGTCTGGCCCGATATGGAACTGGAAAAAAGCATATACGACCTTATCGGGATTTTTAAAAAACATATTCTGAATACCGGGACTCTACACCAGGAACTTTTTTTTAAGAGGGACTGGTCCGTCTATGGCAGGTTTGATTCATATGGACATGACATAGAATTCTCCTGGCTGTTTGATGAGGCAGGAAAAGTCCTGAATGACCCTTACCTGGTCAGGCAAATACAGGAACTTTCGGTCGGCATTGCAAAAGTTCAGCTTTCCGAAGGCATGAACCCCCGGGGTGCAATGATCTATGAAAAGGAGGGCGATGACCATTACCGGAAAAATATATCGTGGTGGGTTCAGGCTGAGGCAGTTGTCGGCTTTTTAAATGCCTATGAACTTTCCCGTGATCCTGAATTCCTGTCAGCTGCCGCAGGTGTCTGGAATTTCATCAGAGATAATATGATCGACAGACAGTTTGGCGGCTGGTACGCCGATCTTGATGAAAACGGTAAACCCCGTCCGGGCCGTATGAAGGGTGATTCATGGACGGGTCCCTATCACAATGTCAGAATGGGGCTTGAGGTTTATGAGCGCCTCCATAATATCGATTAATTAAGCTACTGTCATGTTCTGAATAGTGGTTCGATTTCCATCGCCCTGGCCTTAAGAGACGATTCCTCGGCAACTGTAAGGGGACGGTAATGATGAACCCTGTCGAGTGCTTTTAGAAACAGATTCATATTTCCCGGTGGAATGATACATGACACTTTCTTAGACATTGAAAATCGTAAAGCCTGATCAAAAAGATCATCTTCAAGAACCGGCTTATACCAGACATTCGGGTAAAAACGTTCTTCTCCCTGCCGCAGACCGCGCTCTGCCATAGATTTCAATACCAGGATGCCCAGATTTCTTTCCACTGCCTTGTCATATACCCTGGGTCCGAAATTTCCATTGTGCCAGCAAGCAAAATTAATCGGGAACATAACAGTATCAAAATCATAATTTTCAAGTGCCAGCAGTGCAGCTTCCTCAGTATGTGCCGAGAAACCAACATATCTGATCTTTCCCTGTTTTTTTGCATCCATAACTGCCTCCATGGCTCCGCCACGGGCGAATGATTTTTCTACATCATCAATACTGGTAAGCGCATGAAGCTGATAAAGATCAAAATGATCTGTACGGAGCTTTTTAAATGACTCCTTCATTTCCTCTTCAACTCCTGATTTGTCTCTCCGGCCACTCTTACAGGAGAGAAAGCAATCCTTGCGATAAGGTTCAAGCGCAGGTCCCAGAAGTTCTTCAGAGTTACCATAACTTGGTGCAACATCATAGTAGTTTATTCCGGCTTCCCATGCCCTGGCAACCAGTCGGTTAGAAAACTCCTGCGAATTGGTATTAAGCATTATACCGCCAAATGCTATAGCAGAAATGCTTTCACCTGTCCGGCCAAGAATACGTCGGGGAACCTGCCTGTTTCCGAACATGTCAAGGGAGGACCACAGTGGAGTCAGGGGAAGACTTAACAGACTTCCTCCTACAATGCTGCGCTGCAAAAATGTTCTTCGTTCCATAGGGTTAAGATATTTGTGTTTATGAATCACTGAACTAAAAACTGCCTGAGTACATATTGCAAAATGCCACCATTTTTATAATAGGCTGTTTCAATGCCCGAATCGAGTCTGGCTTCTACCCTGAATACCTTTATATTGCCAGTCTCATCATGAGCCATTACCTCCATTTTCTTACCGGGTCTTATTTCATCAGCAATACCTTTTATTGTGAATTTTTCCCTGCCGGTAAGTCCCAGAGACCCGGCATTATCGCCCTTCATGAACTGAAGGGGCAATACTCCCATTCCAATAAGGTTGCTTCTGTGAATCCTTTCATAACTCTCAGCTATAACAGCTTTTATGCCAAGCATAAATGTTCCTTTTGCTGCCCAGTCCCTGCTCGATCCACTACCATATTCCTTGCCGGCAATAACAATAAGCGGAACATTATTCTCCCGGTATAGTTTTGCAGCGTCATACACGCTCATCTCTTCACCCGATGGTAAGTAATTTGTATATCCGCCTTCCATGACCGAAAGCCTGTTTCTTATTCTGACATTGGCAAATGTTCCCCTTACCATAATCTCATCATTTCCCCTCCGGGAACCATATGAATTAAAGTCCTTTCTTTCTACTCCCTTTTCAAGAAGATATTTGCCGGCAGGACTTTTTGTGCTGAATGCGCCGGCAGGAGAAATGTGATCAGTAGTTATGCTGTCGCCAAGTAAAAGAAGAACCCTCGAATCTATAATATCTTTAGGAGGGGCTGGCTCAATATCAAGATCGTCAAAAAACGGTGCTTCCTTTATATAAGTTGAATTACTGTCCCATTGATACACCTTATCCTGTGGAACCTCCATTTTTTTCCATAAGCTGTCTCCCTCAAAAATTTTACTGTAGTTATTCTCAAAATCCTTTTCCGTCAGCACCTTGCTCATGATTTCATAAATTTCCCCGGACGATGGCCACAGATCTTTAAGGTATACGGGATTCCTGTCAGCATCCCAGTCCAGTGGCTCATTCAGCAGGTCGATATCCATGCGTCCGGCTATGGCATAAGCAACAACAAGCAATGGTGACATCAGATAGTTGAGCTTGATCTGAGGATGAACACGTGCCTCAAAATTGCGGTTTCCGGAAAGGACTGATGCGACAACCAGTTCATGCTCATCGATAGCTTTTGCTATGTGACCGGGAAGTGGCCCTGAATTACCTATGCAACTGGTACACCCATATCCCACAAGATGAAATCTCTGGGATTCAAGATCTTTCAATAATCCGGAATTGCTCAGATAGTCAGTGACAACCTTTGATCCCGGAGCCAGGGAGGTTTTCACCCAGGATTTGGTAAAAACACCTCTTTCTCTTGCTTTCCTGGCCACCAGTCCGGCACCTATCATAACGCTTGGATTTGAAGTGTTGGTACAGGAAGTAATGGCTGCCAGTACAACAGATCCGTCACTGAGCCGGAATTTCTCATCCAGGTATTCGATTTCTACCGAATTATGACCATGGAACTGATCTGATTCATCAATGTCAATTTCATCAGGTACGATCTCTGAGTCAGATTGTTGCTGGGAATTTCCGCCTTCTCCCTTCCACCTGATTATATCCGGTGTGCCTGGTTTAATGTGCTTCCGGTAATAATCAGACTCCATATGGTCGAGAAAGGCTGTACTGGCTTTACGCAAAAGGATTTTATCCTGGGGACGTTTTGGCCCGGCTATAACTGGTTCAACATCATTCAGGTCGAGCTCCAGAACATGCGAATAAACCGTGGTCTCCTCTCCGGTTCTCCAAAGCATATTATTTTTACAGTATGTTTCAACAAGATCAATCTGTTCCTGTGGCCGGTTTGTGCGTTTCATATATTCCAGTGTCTGACTGTCGACAGGAAAATAGGTAACTGTGCAGCCAAACTCAGGAGACATGTTTGATATAGTTGCCCTGTCGGGGACCGTGAGACCGTCAAGTCCGTCGCCAAAGACCTCAACAAACTTTCCGACTACCCCATAAGAGCGAAGTAATTTGGTTATTGTAAGTACAAGGTCGGTTGCTGTGGTACCAGCCGGCATTTTTCCTGAAAGTTTCAATCCAATTACCTCAGGCATAATGAAGTATATGGGTTGTCCAAGGATCGCTGCCTCTGCTTCGATCCCTCCAACTCCCCATCCGATAACCCCTATGCCATTGACCATGGGGGTATGGCTGTCGGTGCCGACAAGGGTGTCGGGGAATATCATACCGTCTCTGGTTATAACTCCCTGAGCCAGATATTCAAGGTTTACCTGGTGACAGATCCCCATACCCGGGGGGACTACAGAGAAATTATCAAATGCCTTCTGAGCCCATTTTAAAAACTGGTATCTCTCTTTATTTCGGCTGTATTCCAGTTCTACATTCTTTATTAAAGAGTCATCAGTGCCAAAATAATCAACCTGTACTGAATGGTCAATTACCAGGTCGACTGGTATCAGGGGATTGATTTTGTCAGGGTTCTTCCCTTTACGTGCCATTTCTGCGCGAAGGGAGGCTATGTCAACTACCGCAGGTACCCCTGTGAAATCCTGCATTAAAACTCTGGCTGGTTTGTAGGGAATATCCTTGTCGACAGCCTCAGGTTTCCAGTTGAGCAGGGTTTCAATGTTTTCTCCGGTAATTGCAAAACCATCAAAATTCCGGATTGCATTCTCCAGCAGGATCCTGACAGAGAAGGGCAGATGTGCGACAGGATGACCAAGTTTCTCAAGTTTGGGTAAACTGAAAAATGTATATTCACCCTTCAGGGTAGATATCCGGTCCTTAATTTTATCAGCAAGATGAGCCATATTGTACTTTTTGTTTTATGATATAAAAATAAGCAATAGTGTTGATACCACCAAGATCAATGCACCGGTAGTGCTTATCAGGATACAAAAACACAAAAAGCGGCCGTTCAGCCGCTTTTTTATTAAAATAAGAAATTATGTTAATCAAAATATTTGATTGATTGTGCAATAAGCCCGACTGCTTCAAGTAACTGCGATTCATTAATTACAAGCGGGGGAGCGAAACGAATAATATGCCCATGGGTAGGTTTTGCAAGAACACCGTTCTCCATCATTTTCAGACAAACATCCATTGCCGTCTTGCCATTTTTAGGTTTTATTACTATGGCATTCAGAAGGCCTTTCCCACGTACCTCCTGTATCATTTCAGAATCGACCTTTTTGAGTTCTTCCCTGAATATCTTACCAAGCCGTTCGGCGTTTTCTGCCAGATTTTCATCCTTAACAACTTTAAGGGCCGCCATGGCAACTTTAGCTGCTACCGGGTTGCCTCCAAAAGTGGAGCCATGTTCTCCCGGCTTTATTGTCAGCATAATTTCATCATCGGCCAGAACAGCCGATACGGGAAATACTCCTCCTGAAAGAGCCTTCCCAAGGATAAGAATATCAGGCCTCACCTGTTCATGATCACATGCCAGCAGCTTGCCTGTCCGCGCTATGCCGGTCTGCACTTCATCGGCTATCATGAGTACATTATATTTCTTGCACAATTCAGATACCTTTTTCAGGTAACCTTCATCCGGCACAAATACACCGGCTTCACCCTGAATTGGCTCAACCAGGAACCCTGCCACATTGGGGTCCTGTAATTCCTTTTCAAGGGCTGCAATATCATTATATGGTATTGTAACGAATCCGGGAGTAAACGGACCATAATCTTTCTTTGCATCAGGATCGGTGGAGATAGAAACTATTGTTATAGTCCGACCGTGAAAATTATTTTCGCAAACCAGAATTTTGGCCTTGTCTTTTTCTACTCCTTTTTTAAGATAAGCCCATTTGCGACACAGCTTAAGTGCAGTTTCATCTCCTTCAACACCTGTATTCATGGGCAATACCTTGTCATATCCAAAGTAACTGGTAATAAACTCTTCATATTCACCAAGACAGGAATTATGAAAGGCTCTCGAGGTAAGTGTAAGCTTTTTTGCCTGACCGATAAGAGCATCTACAATCTTTGGATGGCAATGTCCTTGATTTACAGCCGAGTAGGCAGAGAGGAAATCAAAATAGCGTTTACCTTCAACATCCCATACAAAAATACCTTCGCCACGGTCAAGTACTACCGGTAACGGGTGGTAGTTATGCGCCCCGAATTTTTCTTCCCTGTTAATATAATCCTGTGTAGTCATAATAAAGAGTTTAAATATTAAAATTTCCTGTTTTTCCAATTTTAGTGCAATCTTAACACAAGTTTTTCTAATTACAAAAGGGAAGTATACATTTCGGCAATTTAAAATTTCTGTCGAATTAATTCAGAAAATACTATTATGGCACAAAAAAGAGATGAATTATGCACCTGACAAATATTGCTAAATACACTTGATTGTGCACGCTGAATCTACCTTAGGCCAGGGCAAAAAAAAGAAGAAAATAATACATGGGTGATCCATCGGAATTGAAACACTGAATATGAATTACCAGCTAAACATAATTTCTTGATTATTAATTTGATTAACCTGCTTTATACAGATGAAAGGGTTGACCAGATAATGTGCTGCAGTAATTCCTAATTGGCTAATTTCAATCTTAACCGGGGATCTAATTCCATGATTTTGCTAACCACTTCATTAGCTGCAATTCTTCCGCCTTCTTCTGTCCAGTGATCGTCTGTACCATAATAAACATATTCTTCTGCATTCATATAGGGCTTATAGAGATTTATAAAATCAACATTAAGGCTTGCCAGATTATCATAAAGCCGGGGAAGAAAATTATTGTAGTCAGCCTCCGGATCAACAATATGATGATAAATAGTGTATTTTGCCGGAACCGGAAGGAAAATAAGCTGCAACTTGTGCTCATTCCAGAGGTAATCACTCGTCTTTCTTATGTTTTCAGCTATTTTATAAATTTCTTCATCACTGAACTGATAATAAAAGCTTGTCATTTCTTCATTTAACTGATCATAATTAAACAACCACGGCGTTTTATCCTCAAGGGAGTATTTAGGGGTATAACTTGAAATGTAGCCAAACCAGTCAAATTGACGAGTAGATATGTATGTATTAATGTCAGAAACTATATAACTTCTCTGAAGCATTGCCTTCAAAAGCTCATCAGTCCTCTCATTAAAAACAATATCCCGTGTTCGTGCAAGCATCGATTTAACTACAGATGGATTTTTATTATCAGTGTTTTTATCACTAAAATCCATGTAAATGCTTTCAGTAATCGGTTTCTCTAAGAAATCGACAGGAATCCATCTTTCGGTCCTGGTGTATAAAAGTATTTTAGGCTGGTTGTTTTTATAATTACTGGTTTTCAGAAATTTAATAGGATCAGTTTCATATTCATAAAATACCGGCAAATTCAGTGAATCATTAATACGGGAGGACAATTGCACACTATGGGAGAAATCCATGTAGCTGTCCCCAAAAGTCAATATCAGAGCATCCTCCAGTGATGAATTCTTATCAGTAAATTGAAATTTTGGCATCACTGGTGGTAATTCTTCCTGAAAATATTTGATGTTGCTGAAATAGTATAGTTCTCCGTACTTATTATTATCCCAGTACCCGGGGACGGTCTTTTCTTTAAGTACAATATTGTAAAGTGGTTGATATCTGATAGCCAGCAGGCCAAACAGACAAATAAATCCACTTATATAAATAACTCCTTTAAGTATTGTTGTTTTTTTCATAATATCAAATGCAATTAAGCTCCGTTAATTCTGCACAAATAAATTAAAGGATTAAGATCAATTGTGTAATTACAGTTTGAAATTCATATTAAGTATTCCTGTTACTATGAATCAATTTAATTGTTCTGGTCCTTATAATTCATATCCAATTAATGCGCTGATATTACAATATTTATAAGCAATATACATGCCAAATTATGTATTTGGATGGAATATCAGTCAAATATTCATTGATGCCTTTCACATAATAGCTCGTCAATTAATCAGAATTGAAAATACAGAAAATCAACTTCTTCCCATATACCCAGAAATAATATCGATATTAATATTAAAATCAATAAAACCCACTTAACCAGTTTGTACCTGGATAGTCTGATCCTGTTATAAAGACTGAATTTCTCCTCAAGTATTTCAATGGATACCAGCAGGAAAACCGAGGCCAGGGATATATACATATCAACTGGAAATCTGAACAAGTTGACTGAATTTCCCCAATAAGATGAATCGAAAATGTTGGATAGATGCAGCAATGCATCATTTAGATCATGAGCCCTGAAGAAAATCCATGAAAAATATACAAGCAGGAAAGTAGTTAATGACTGGAAGAATCTTAGCAGGTTTATATTTTTGCTTAGTCCGGTAATGTTGTTTAAACGAGATTTCAATCCTGATGTCCAGATATTGAATATCAAATAAAATCCATGTAAGGCTCCCCAGATCAAAAACGTCCACTCCGCTCCATGCCAGAAACCGCTTACCACAAAGGTTATAAAAAGATTTATCTGCCAGCGCCATTTTCCGACACGGCTTCCCCCGAGTGGAATATATACATAATCTCTGAACCATGTGGAAAGCGATATGTGCCAGCGTTGCCAGAACTCGTGAATGCTTGCAGCAAGATAGGGCCGCCTGAAATTAGTCATCAGCCTGTATCCCATTACAAGAGCCGAACCAATAGCTATGTCAGAATAGCCGGAGAAATCGCAATATATTTGAAAGGAAAAGAAAAAAGTTGCGGTTAAATTCTGCATTCCGCCGTAAAGTTCGGGGTTATTATACACAGTGTTCACATATTCTGCAAGCCTGTCGGCAATTACAACTTTCTTGAAAAATCCCCACAGCATTAATAATATCCCGTCTCTTATCCGCAAATAATCAAAACTGAACTGTTCCCTGAACTGAGGAAGCAGATTGACCGATCTTTCAATCGGACCTGCTACCAACTGGGGAAAAAATGACACAAAGAGGGCAAATCGACCGAAATGGTATTCGGGCTTTTGTTTTCCCCTGTAAATATCAATTGTATAACTCAGAGTCAGAAATGTGTAAAATGATATCCCCACAGGGAGAAGAAAATTGTATAAAGGGACTTCTGAAAATATATTAAATCGTGCAAACAGGTAATTAATATTTTCTCCGAAGAAGTTGAAATACTTGAAAAAAAAGAGCAATCCCAGATTAATTAATAAACTAATTGAAAGTAAAAACCCTCTGAATTTTAAATTCTTTGAATTGTAAATCCATATCCCTGCGATATAGTCTACGACAGTTGAGGCCAGAATAAGTAAAATATACCGGTAATCCCAGCACATATAAAAATAGTAGCTGGCTGCAAGAAGTAATAGCCATCTGTATCCGGGACTAATTAAAAAGTAAAACGAAATTACAACAGGAAAGAAGAATATAAACTCCAGTGAATTAAAAAGCATATTGTTGTCGATTTACAAAAATTGGTCCCGAAGGCCAGGAAACAGGAGTAACTATTAAGTATCTCAATTATTCTGAAAAATACTCAGGGGAAATGATCCTGACTTTTTTTTGTAATAACATTGTTATTGCAGGAAAGTTCTATGCAGGCTCTATTTAAAACAATTATAATCACCGTGAGCTTTTAATGATTAATGACAGGAGTTTACTGTTTGATTCTTCACAGCTATTTCCAGCTAATCTTTTTTAACTGGATCTTCCATCTGTGACCTGAATGTCTGACAAACATACATTTCTTGTTTAAAATATGCAATAGTAAGGTAAATACACTCAAAAAAAATTTATCAGAAAATTTTGAAAAAGTCTGGTAAAGATCCTGTCTTTCATTTTCCGGCTAAAATGCTTCACAAATATCTGATCAGATAGTTCTGAAAATGATACGAATCCGGGACTTAACATCGCGAAAGATATTTGAAACTGGTTAAAGGAAAGTTAAAATTTTGCAATTACCTTGATATTCAGTCTCCGGCCTGACAGATAGTTTGGGATAGCAAACTCACCGGGGACTTCAGGATCGGATGAAATTGTTTTTAACCAGATATATGAGATAGTATTATTTATGTCAAGTATATTGTATATTTCGGCTCCGACCCATAAACTGCGCTGATTGCCTGTAACATGACCCTTTTCGTGATCCTTGAGCCTGTTGCTGATTTCTTTGGAAAACCCAATATCAACTCTCCTGTATGATGGCATGCGGAATGTAGTCAGGTAGGGTGGGGTGTCAGGTGGACTAAAGGGCAGACGGCTTGCATATTGCATGTTCATATGAATCTTGTAGGTAGGATTGTTGGGAAGATAATCCTGAAAGAATAAGGCAAAATTTACCAGCTGGTCAGTTGGTCTCGAATAGTACCCTGAGGAAATCAAATTGCCTTTTTCATCTGAATATTCAACTGATTCTTTTGCCTGAAGTAGCGAAAGGCTTACCCAGGAATCCAGTCCCTGAACAAAATCGCCGTGCAGCTTAAAGTCTATGCCTGTTGAATAACCCCTGGCAGTATTTCCGCCGGAATATCTGATTCTTATATTCTCAATGGTGTATGGTATCATGTCATACAACCATTTATAATATATCTCTGAAGTGAATTTAAATGGCCTGTCCCACAGCCTGATAAAATAGTCGCTGCCAAGTACCAGATGAATGGAATTCTGAGGTTTTCTATCATAGTTAATATTCCCGGTTTCATCCCGAAGTTCCCTGTAAAAGGGCCTCTGGTAGTAACGACCCCCGGAAAGGTACACGATGAGATTATCATTCTGTTCCGGGTATATGGTTATTGAGGAGCGCGGACTAACAAGCAGACGTTCACTGGAGCCCTGGTAGCTGGCTCTTATGCCTCCGGTAAGATCAAAATCTGAGTTGAAAAGGGAGATCCTCGATGTATTTTGAAAATAAGAAGAGTAATTCCATACTGAAAAATTGTTCCTGGAGTTTATCAGATGCCACACCTCTATATCAGTTGATGAATATGGCAGATTGTAACCCGCCGAATCAATAATCTGCCATTCCTTCAAATTATCATCAAACAGTTCATGTTGCATCTGTAATCCCCACTCAATCCTGTTTCTGTCAACTGTAAACTCTCCATTATGGCCGATAGAAAATACATACGCATCCAGATAATTTCTTGCATGGTTCATGAATGAACCTACACCTATTCTCATTATGCTGTCACCGTTGCTTACTGTTTCTGATTGCTTCTCAATCTGATTGATCTGGTATTGACCCCTTGTGTCAAATGTTTCCGATTCCAAAGTTGAAAATGCAGAGATGTTTAAAGCAAGTTTTACTGATGGCTCTGGCTGATAACTTGTAGTAAAAGCACCCATGAAGGTCTGGAATGTACTGGCGTCCTGCCCCTGGAAATATACCATTAATTGCATAGGTTTATCAAAAGTGCCAAAACTGGTTTCTCTCGATGCAGGTATAAACCCATAATTATTACCGGAATAATTGCCTAGAAATGACATCTTTAATCTACTGGAGATATTATAGGTGACGAAGGATTGAAAATCTGCCAGTGATGATTGATAATCGCCCTTTTGATCGAGCGTCTGCAACAGGTATTGGTTGGTCTTATACCTGAATCCGCTGATGTGACTTAATTTTTTATTGGTTGATACACCTTCAACATGGGCAGATAATCCAAGCAAACTGGCCATTGTTGAGGATGCAAATAAAACGGGCTCCCTGTATGTAACATCAAGTACTGAAGATATTTTATCTCCGTACCGGGCACTGAAACCACCTGCTGAGAACCTGACAGAACCTGCAAGGTCGGGATTTATAAAACTTAAACCTTCCATATGGCCCGACCTGATAAGTAAAGGCCTGTGTATCTCTATTCCGTTAACATAGACAAGGTTCTCGTCAAAATTACCACCCCTTACAGAATATTGTGAACTGAATTCATTTCTTCCGGTTACACCTGGCATGGTTTTCAGAAGATTTTCAATGCTGTGGTCAATTGATGGTAATAATTCAGCCGTCCTGATATCGAGGGGGCCAAGTGTGCCATCCCTTGATCTTTCCTGATAGATCATAACTTCGGAGATCCTCTCGAAACTAATTTCCATTACAAAATCAATTCTTACCGATTCACCTTCGTTCGCTGAGATCTCTCTCCTGACTGGTTCGTAGCCAATCATGGTGGCAATAATAACCGCCATTCCCCTGTTGGCAGGAACTTGCAGACTGTATTCTCCCCGGTCATTGCTTATAGTTCCGAGTGGCGTTCCCCATATACTTATATTGACAAGCGGAACCGGTCTCCCCTTTTCATCTAATACCTGGCCATGCAATCTGAAGGCAGGATTTTGTGCTGTAACAGGACTATTGGTAAACAAAACAAGAATGCAGGCAATTGATAAAGTCCTGTAGAAATACATTGGCGGGATATTTTCTTAATAGTTCTTCCTGTACAGGTTTTCCTGATAAAAACTCAAATTTAATTTAAAAATTGTATACAGGTGAATTGGAGAGATGCCAGCACATCATCTTCGCTGAAACTTCCCTTCTTTTACCCACTGAATAAACTGACCCCAGGCAAGTGGATTAAGCAGGGTATTCGGGGGCTGTCCCGCGTATATATTGCGGTTGTAATGTTGCTGCATGGCATACTGAAAACTTGCACCGGGGTCAGGTGTCAAACCCTCAAGTTCAAGCCATGTCTGTATCAGAGCAAGATTGGCTATTGCCCTGTCATAATCATCCTCGGGAAGATCAAGTGCTATAAAGGCCTGCGAGAATTGCTCGTAGGTTGCCCATGGGAACACAGTTACCTCCTTAATATCAAAAGTATCCACCTCGAGATGAATATCAACAGAATAGTGAATAATATCCAGGTCGGCAGGCACAATATGCTGCTCCCTCTTATACCCAAGGGAAGAAAAAATCAGTGTATCATTGGGGTGTACAATAAATGAAAACCTTCCACGACTATCTGCAATGCTGCCTTTTCCGGCGCTTACAACAATAATATGAGAATAAGGCAGCGGTGTGTTAAACTCGTCTTTTATTATACCACTGATCTGAACCGGGTCCTGTTTTTGCGCATTAACTGCCGAGGCAATTATCAGAATTAAAAAAATAATAAGATATTTAAAACCGTGGAATTGTACCATAAAAAAATACGCTTTGGATCTGACAGAAAAAGCTCAAATATCATGCCGTCTCAAAAATAAATAAAAATATTGTAATGGAAGGTTTTTATCCATTATAATGTAAATTGACAGAAAATTGGATTTTTAACTTTATATATAACATTAACACTTAATTATTGTTGTCAGTAAGAACCCTAATAATTAAAATACTCATTTATGATCCAGCAGCATAACATAGTACTTCCGCAGTTCAGGAGGGGATTTCATCTTATAACCAGACATGTTGAGGAAGGTATAAATGACCTGCCTGAGACAGGTATGCTTAATCTCTTTTTAAAGCATACCTCTGCAGCTTTAACCATTAACGAAAATGCCGATCCTGATGTCCGGCATGATCTTACCTATGCAATGGACAGGCTTGTTCCGGAAAAAGATCCCGGGTATGCCCATACCATGGAGGGTCCTGATGATATGCCTGCACATGTAAAGTCCAGCCTGTTATCGGTTTCAATCAACATACCAGTTTCAGGAGGGCGTATTAACCTTGGGACCTGGCAGGGTATCTATCTGTGTGAATTCAGGAATCACGGAGGTGCCAGAAAAATTGTTGCGACTATTTATTATTGACCGGGTATGTACCCCCTGGCCACCCCCCCCGCGTGGAGGTGGTGAGAGACAAGCAGGCTCCACGCCTGCCGGTCAGGATGCCTGGCGGAGACAATCAGTCATGATCATCCTCTGATGTGATGTATAACATATTTTTTGCTTTTATTTATTTATAATTTTGAGCAACCACTGTAGATAAAAACAATCAATGTATATGGAGAATCTTTTGTTGCTTGGAGATGAAGCTATTGCTCATGGAGGAATCGATGCCGGTATTTCAGGAATTTACGCCTATCCCGGCACACCATCAACAGAAATAATGGAATATGTCCAGAATTCGGAAAGGACGGCAAACAGGAATATTTTTTGCAAATGGTCTGCCAATGAGAAAACTGCCTTTGAAGCTGCACTGGGGATGTCATATGCCGGTAAACGTGCAATGGTATGTATGAAACATGTGGGATTGAATGTTGCTGCCGATCCCTTTATGAATGCGTCAATAACCGGCATAAACGGAGGAATGGTTATTGTAGTGGCTGATGACCCGTCAATGCATTCATCGCAAAACGAACAGGATTCCCGCTTTTACGGAAAGTTTGCACTTATTCCGGTGCTTGAGCCTTCAAACCAGCAGGAAGCATATGATATGACAGTTTACGGTTTTGTTCTGTCTGAAAAATACAATATTCCTGTGATGCTAAGACTGACAACAAGGCTGGCCCACTCAAGGGCTCCGGTTAAACCGGGAAATATAACGAACCAAAAGAATTTGACACTCCCGTCAGACTCTTCACAGTTTATATTGCTTCCATCAATTGCAAGAAAAAGATACAGGGGGCTTTTGTCTGTCCAGGCTGATCTTGAAACGGAGTCTGAAAATTCAGGATACAACAGACTTTTTGATGGAAAAAATAAGTCCGTAGGTATTATTGCATGCGGACTGGCATATAATTACCTGATTGAAAATTATAAAGACGGTATGCCCGATAATCCCGTTTTAAAGGTCGGTCAATATCCCCTTCCCATGAAACTAATCAGGAAAATTATCGGCGACTGTGACAGGTTGCTGGTACTGGAAGACGGATATCCGCTTGTTGAAGAGATGCTTAGGGGATTTAATGAAGGAGACGGAAGAATATCAGGGAGGCTGGATGGCAGCCTTCCCCGTGATGGCGAGCTTAATCCTGATCACGTGGCAAAGGCAGCAGGCTTCAAAGTAACAGAAGGACCTGCTGTACCAGAGCTGGTAAGGAACAGACCTCCTTCACTATGTGTTGGTTGTGGCCATATTGACATGTACAATGCATTGCTTGACGCTATCGGGATTTATGGAAAGGGGAGGGTGTTCTCTGATATAGGTTGCTACACACTGGGAGCACTGGAGCCATTTAATGCAATAAACTCGTGCGTTGATATGGGTGCCTCTATAACAATGGCCAAAGGTGCTTCCGACGCAGGGCTTCATCCTTCAGTATGTGTAATTGGCGATTCTACTTTTACGCACTCCGGAATGACAGGATTGCTTGATGTAGTTAATGATAACTCGCCTGTCACGGTAATAATTGGTGATAATTCAATAACCGGGATGACAGGTGGTCAGAAATCATCTGCTACCGGGAGAATTGAAGAGATTTGCAGGGGAATCGGAGTGGAGCCTTCTCATATTAGACTAATTACACCGTTGAAAAAAAATCATGATGAGAATGTTGCTGTATTGGCCGAGGAGCTTGCCTACAAAGGTGTTTCAGTAATAATAGCCAGAAGGGAATGCATACAGACTGCTGTTAAGAGAAAAAAAGTTAAAAAGTCAAGTAACCAGGTATAAAAATTATGAAGACAGATATCATTTTAGCAGGTGTTGGCGGACAGGGTATTCTGTCTATTGCTGCATGTATAGGGATGGCAGCAGTTAAAAGCAATCTTTTTCTTAAACAGGCAGAAGTGCACGGGATGAGCCAGAGAGGAGGCGCAGTCCAGTCAAATTTACGCCTGTCTGACCGGGCAATAGCATCAGATCTGATATCCCTCGGCAAAGCTGACCTTATCATATCGGTTGAACCTATGGAATCATTACGCTACCTCCCCTGGCTTTCAGCTGATGGATGGGTAGTTACAAACACCACCCCTGTGAGAAACATTAATGATTACCCTGATCATGATGAACTCATTATGGAAATAAAATCAGTTAAAAATCACATAATTATAGACGCCGATTCAGTTGCCAGGGAACTGGGGTCGCCAAGATCATCCAATATGGTAATGCTTGGAGCTGCATCTCTGTTTACAGGGCTGGATTATAACCAGTTAGAATCGGGAGTGAAGGAAATCTTCAAGCGAAAGGGGAATGAAATAGTTGAAATGAATCTCAGGGCACTTCAGGCAGGCAGAGAGTATTCCAAAACCAAAACCTGATCAATATTGAAAAATCCCTGATTTATATTTGAAGGGATTTTTTATTTTTATAAAAAAATTCATTTCCCGTGTGAATTAAAAAATACTGTTATGTATACTGAAAAAGATCTTAATGACCTCAAAAAGAGGGATATTACTGCCAGGGATATTGAAAAACAGGTGTCACAGTTTGTTAACGGAATAGCTTATCTGCCGGTTATCAGACCGGCAACTGCAAATGATGGCATACTTAATCCCGGTGCAGATACACTGAATGACTATATAAATTTGTATGAATCGAAAATTCCCGGTGAAAAGATTATAAAGTTTGTGCCTGCCTCCGGAGCTGCCACCCGAATGTTTAAAGATCTGTATTCTTATCTTGATGGCGATGGTACTGTTTCAGATCAGGTACATAGTTTTGTGTCCAATCTCCATGAATTCGCATTTTATAATGATCTTAAGGATGCGCTTGAAAATGACGGTATAGATCTTGAGAAACAGGTCATCTCAGGTGAATACAAACCTGTAATAAAAGCATTGCTCGGGAAAGAGGGCTTAAATTATTCTGAATTACCAAAGGGACTTCTTGCTTTCCACAGGTATGGAATGAATACACGCACAGCTTTTGAGGAACATCTTACAGAAGGAGCAATGTATTGCAGAGGCAAGAATGATGAAGTGAATATTCATCTGACTGTTTCCCCGGAACACCAGGAAGCATTCCAGAAAGTTGCCGACCGGGTAATGGATGGAGCTATGAAGAAATATAATCTAAAGTTCAATATCAGCTTCTCCACCCAGAGATCTTCTACCGATACTATTGCTGTGGACAAAGACAATAAGCCTTTCAGGGATAAAACCGGCAAACTGGTCTTTCGTCCGGGGGGACATGGAGCATTGCTTGATAATCTTGCCGCACTTGACGCAAACGTCATCTTTATAAAAAATATTGACAATGTTGTACCTGACCATATTAAGGAAGAGACAGTCACTTATAAAAAGGCACTTGGGGGAATGTTGTTTTCATTCAGGGAGAGGATTTTTGATTATCTGAACCAGTTACACAAAAACAGAGCAAACAATACAGGCTTGCTGGAGGAAATAAGGATATTTCTTGAAGAAGAACTGAGTGTCATCTCTCCATGGGGCCATGACCAGTGGTCATCGGATGAACTGAGAAAATATCTTATTTCAAAACTCCACAGGCCTTTGCGTGTCTGCGGAATGGTAAGAAATGCAGGCGAACCCGGAGGTGGTCCATTCTGGGTAAAGAACGCCGACAGGTCAGTATCGCTGCAAATTGTCGAAAGTTCACAAATAAACCTGTCCAATCCTTTAATGAGAAAACTGTTCAATGCCTCCACACATTTCAATCCAGTTGATCTGGTTTGTTCTGTAAAGGATTTTAATGGCAACAGATTTGATCTGCAACGATTCAGGGATCCCGATACCGGATTTATTTCCAGCAAATCACTGGACGGAAAGGAACTAAAAGCCCTGGAGCTGCCAGGATTGTGGAATGGGGCCATGGCTGACTGGATCACGGTTTTTGTTGAGGTACCTCTGTCAACTTTTAATCCCGTAAAAACTATCAATGATCTCCTAAGGCCTCAGCACAAGGGAACATGATAAAGGATCGCAATTTAACGTTAAATTAACATAAAATTGAGATCAGTTTAATTTTCAGGAAATATTTGCTCTCTACTTTTGTATTGAAATCAATATAAAAAATAATGAGAAAAATATTTTTAGCTTCAACAGTTTCTTTACTATTTCTTTTAACCGGTAATTTTACTTATGCAACCGGCCCTGAAAATGAAAAAGAAACAAAGCTCGTTTCTTTTTCCGGAATGATTACTGACAGCCAAACAGGTGAGTCACTTGCCGGCGTGCTTGTCAAAATTGAAGATACCGACAAGGTGGCATATACTGATTTCGACGGGAAATTTGAAATAGGTGAACTGTTTCCCGGCAAATACAATATAAGCACTTCAATGATCTCCTACCAGTCTAATGAGATTGATGTTGAAATAAACGGTGAGGAGACTGACATCATAGAAATAGGACTCAGCCAGGTTGAGCTGAAATAGCTTACAGTAAGGCTGACCAGATTCCAAATAGTATTTTTCTTTTTTAAGGAAGGTAATATCATTTGCGTCTTCATCGATAATTGTTAGGTTTACGGAATGGTAATCTCTCACCATTCCTTTAACAATTATGTACGAAAATAATACCGAAAAACCCGTTCCAGGCGATAAACTGGTGTTTGCAATCCGCTTTCATGAGTTCCTGGAAGTTATTTTATTGCCATATCTGGTGCATGAAAGCAAAACCGGAGAGTTTTCCTATTCTACAAAACAACTTAACTCTCTGACTCTGTCAGATCATTTTAAAAACTGTACTGAAGAAGAGAAACTGGTTGTAAGCCTGCTTGATGAATGCAGAGATGACGAATTACTTAAAAAATTTTCGAAAAAAGCAAAAACAGTTGCCGGATTCTTTAAAGAGCAGACTGAAACAAGGCTAAAAACCCTTATTTTACCTTATATACAAAGACGTACTGATAAGTGTCTGCGTATTCTGATGAATGCTGGAGTTCCATTATATTTTAAAGGCAGAAAAAATGATCCGGTACTATCTGAACCCATTGTAATTCATCCTGAAGAAGCAAAGGCAGTATTTAATTTTATCAGGCTCGATTCAGAAAGCCATTATTACCTTACCCTTCGGCATGCAGGCCAGGATATAAAACTTAACACTCCCGGCTCACTTATACTCGCAAATTCTCCCGGATGGGTATTTACCGGTGGCAACGTTTATAATCTGGAAAAGGGAATTGATGGCAATAAGCTCAGGCCTTTTTTTACCAAAGATCATATTGTCATACCCGCGTCGGCAGAAGAGAAGTATTTTAACGGCTTTGTCACTAATGCCATCAGGAACCATGAAGTAATAACCAGGGGGATTGATCTGGATATTGAGACCCCTCAGTGCACTCCTGTACTTAAGCTTGAAACTGATCTGGCAGGTTATCCGGTATTGATGCTGTATTTTAAATATGGCAATAAAAAGTGTTTGTGGACCGATACGCATAACTGCTGGGTGAAGTTAACAGCACAAAATGGCAATTATAGTTTTATCAAACTTCTCAGGAAGAGAGAGGATGAATTGAAATATGCCGGGATGCTGGTTGATCGCGGACTTGCAAGTGATGACCGGAATACATTCAGGCTAATCGCATCAGGTTTGAACGGTAACCATGCATCAGATAAAAAAGCAGCTCCTCTTTATTCTCTTGTCGAATGGCTGAGCAGATATTCAGGAGAACTCGAGGTGAACGGTTTTGAATTGCAGCAGGGCTTCTATAAGGAGAGCTTTTATACGGGTAACATTAGCCTTGAGATGGATGTGCGCGAGAATAGCGACTGGTTTGATGTTCATGCCGTAGCTGTGTTCGGAGAATTCAGGGTCCCCTTTCTTAAACTTAAGACACATCTGCTAAACGGAGTACGTGAATACACCTTGCCCGACGGACAAATGGTCATTCTTCCGGAAGAATGGTTCAGTCATTACAAGGAACTGCTTATCTATGGAAAGAGCGGGGGAGACAACATCCGCCTGGGCAAACATCATTATACAATTGCAGAAAGGATAGGAAGGGATCTTAATATTTCGGGCGATCTGCATAAATTATCCGAAAAGGAAAAATTGAGCATACCCGATCTGCCTGGTGAACTAACCGGTGTATTAAGACCTTATCAAAAAGCAGGGTTTGCCTGGATATATTTCCTGCATAAAAACCGGCTGGGAGGATGCCTGGCCGATGATATGGGACTGGGAAAAACATTGCAAACCCTGACGCTTTTATGGAAATTGAAAAACGAATATATTCCTGCTCCTTCATTTAAGAAGATTGACGGGAAAAAAAATTTGCAGCTTGATATATTTGCCGGTCAGGACAGTTCAAAAGGAAGAGCATTAAGAACCAGCTTAATCGTTATGCCGCTTTCACTGATGCATAACTGGGAAAATGAGATCAAAAAATTCACCCCTGGCTTAAGTTGTGTTAAATATACCGGCATCAGCAGGGATTCACTTTCAGAAAATCTGGCAGATTATGATATTGTACTTACTACTTATGGTGTTATAAGGAATGACCTTGAATTACTTTTGAAATTTGAGTTCTTCTATCTTATTCTTGACGAAAGTCAGATAATTAAAAATCCAAAATCAAAAATTTCCAGGGCAGTAAGGCTGCTTAAGGCCGAAAACAGACTTGTTCTTACCGGGACTCCCATTGAGAATTCTCTTACCGACCTGTGGTCTCAGCTGACTTTTCTCAATCCCGGTATCCTTGGCGGACAGCAGTTTTTCCAGGAAGAGTTTGTGAATCCTATCGAAAAATTTCATGATGAAGAGAAAAAAAATATTCTGAAGACGATAATAGAACCATTCATATTAAGGCGCACCAAGACAGTGGTTGAAAAAGATCTGCCCGCACTGAGTGAAAAAGTTTATTACTGCGAAATGAGTGACGATCAGAGAAAGCTTTATGACACAAAAAAATCGGAGATCAGGAACGGGATCTTCGAAAAGATGAATTCTCCAGAAAAAAGAAACCTTAAGATAGATGTTCTCAAGGGATTAATGCAATTGCGACTGATTGCAAACCATCCGGGCCTTTCGGAAAACAGGAGTGAAGAGTCAGGCAAGTTTGAAGAGGTAATTCGCAATATTGAGAATCTTATTTCAGAAGGGCATAAGGTGCTGATCTTTTCACAGTTCGTAAAACATCTTAACCTTTACCGCCGGTATTTTGAATCTATGAAATGGAAACATGCTTACCTTACCGGTGAATTGAACGCTTCTCAGCGACAGCAGGTAATATCGGGGTTTCAGAACGACCCTGAAAATCTGTTGTTCCTGATCTCTTTAAGAGCTGGCGGGGTGGGACTGAACCTGACGGCGGCGGACTATGTGTTTATTCTTGACCCATGGTGGAATCCGGCTGTCGAACAGCAGGCGATAAGCCGTGCTCATCGTATTGGTCAGAAAAGGAATGTATTCTCATATAAATTCATTTCAAAAGACAGCGTTGAAGAGAAGATACTCAGACTGCAACGAAAAAAATCTGATCTTGCCGGTGATTTTATAAATTCAAATGATCCGATTAAATTATTTACTGATGAAGAGATCCTTGGATTATTTGAATAAACTGAATAAACTGGTTTATTAATAGGATTTTTCTGATATCAGCTCACCTGATTCATCGAACATCAGCCAATTGCCGGTTCTTTCCCCTGCCTTATATTGCATATCATACCGCATGGTTCCGTTTTCATCCCATACTAACCATCTTCCGTCCTTTAAACCTTTCCTGTATACAGCTTCAGCAATTTTATTTCCCTGTTCATCCCAGGTTGCCCATTTACCATGCATCCTTCCAGTACGGTAAGCTCGTATTTCATTTAAACTGCCATTTTCAAAATAGAGTTTCACTTCACCATTCTTTAACCCGCGTCGCAAGGGAATCTCAGCCTTTACTACACCATTCTCATAATGCTCGGTATATACTCCTGTATAGGGGCGGTTATTGCTGTCATAGTATATCCCGTCTGTTTCTCTGATAATGTTCTGGCTATTTACAGCAAGGCATAAAGTAAATAAAAGTCCAGTTACTAAAGCTATTTTCATCCGAATAATTTATAAGTTATAATCTGAATGTAAGTAAGTTACAATTGCTATTCACGTGGTTGTCACGGATGGATCACCCATGCTTTCTGCATTTCTTTTTTGTGTGGCCTGGCTCATGGGTAAAAAAACCCCTAAAAAAGCTCTTTACAGCTAAATATAGGGGTAATCCTCTTAAAAGATATAGCAATTATATACAAAATAATCGAAACTACCCAACAAATTGCTATTTAACGAAAGAACTTTGCAGAAAAAAATAATGTCTATTAAATTGAATTATAAACCAAAAAATTATTGACAAAAAAATGAGAAAATGGGGAATAACCGAGATGAGTTATTCCCCATTTTAAAACAGTTTTCGATTTTTATAATCTAATCAAGTCCTACTGTCCACCCCTTTGCCCAATCAGGAACATCAGTACCTGCACCTGCACCGGTAGCTGCATCATTAATGCTGTATATAGCTTCATGAGTCGCACCGGTAACAGTTTCTCCTGCAGTGTTTTTCACTACCAGTATATCACCAGAGATATCAACAAATTTTATGTTGGTTACCTTTAATGTGCCATCAGCCAGATTTGCCATAGATTCATCGCTTCTGACTTCAATACCGGTTTTCCAGTCTTTAACTACTATATTGTCAATGCTTCCAGCAGTTCCGGCTCTTAACATCAGTGCCTGAGGCTCAGGACCCTGATCGCCACTTCCGATTAAAGTAACATTCTTAATGGTTGGATTTGATGTTGGAGTAGCTCCAAAATCTTTCGACCAGTTGTCACACTCAAAGCCCCTGTTTCCAAACCCTTTATCATTTAAACCATACCAGTATTCTCCGCCTCCGGTCCATCCTTCTGTCCAGTCGAACATATCGTCTTCACCATTTGATGATACAATGTAATTTGCGTGTACAGTACCACCATAAAACTCAATCGGGTCATCAGCACATTCATGAATTTGTACATATTCAACCTTCGTTCCGCTGCCTACTCCAAAAAATGATAATCCATTGTATTCTTTTTCGCTGCTAAAGGCGGCGCCGGACCACTCAATTCTCAGGTATCTGATAACACCGGAATTATCATCATCAATATTTCCACCATAAGCCACGTCACCAACTTCGGTCATGCCGCCACCTGAATTACATGTAGCACGGCCGGCAATTACAACACCACCCCAGTCTCCACGAGCCGGGTTGGCAAGGCCGGAAGTCATGACTACCGGATCTTCTTTTGTTCCATTAATAAAAATCTTTCCACCCTGCTCAACAATGATGGCAGCAGAAGTTCCGCCAGTAGCTTCAATCCTGGTTCCGGCAGGTATGGTAAGTGAGGCACCTTCTTTAACTTTGATTAAGCTTGTTAGAGTATAAACTTTAGAGGCATCTAAAGAGGTGGTTCCTGTAATATCACCGCTCCAGTCCTGATAACTAGCATCATCTTCAAGTCCTACTGTCCACCCTTTCGCCCAATCGGGAACATCAGTACCTGCACCTGCACCGGTAGCTAAATCATCTATGCTATAAATAGTATGATGATCTTCAGTAGTAACAGTTTCTCCTGCAGTGTTTTTCACTACCAATATATCACCAGAGATATCAACAAATTTTATGTTGGTTACCTTTAATGTGCCATCAGCCAGATTTGCCATAGATTCATCGCTTCTGACTTCAATACCGGTTTTCCAGTCTTTAACTACTATATTGTCAATGCTTCCAGCAGTTCCGGCTCTTAACATCAGTGCCTGAGGCTCAGGACCCTGATCGCCACTTCCGATTAAAGTAACATTCTTAATGGTTGGATTTGATGTTGGAGTAGCTCCAAAATCTTTCGACCAGTTGTCACACTCAAAGCCCCTGTTTCCAAACCCTTTATCATTTAAACCATACCAGTATTCTCCGCCTCCGGTCCATCCTTCTGTCCAGTCGAACATATCGTCTTCACCATTTGATGATACAATGTAATTTGCGTGTACAGTACCACCATAAAACTCAATCGGGTCATCAGCACATTCATGAATTTGTACATATTCAACCTTCGTTCCGCTGCCTACTCCAAAAAATGATAATCCATTGTATTCTTTTTCGCTGCTAAAGGCGGCGCCGGACCACTCAATTCTCAGGTATCTGATAACACCGGAATTGTCATCATCAATATTTCCACCATAAGGCACATCACCTACTTCCGACATGCCACCACCAGAGTTAGCTGTAGCTCTTCCGCAAACAACCAGACCACCCCAGTCACCACGACCAGGGCTGGCAAGACCGGAAGTCATTACAACAGGCTTATCTTGTGTTCCGTTAACAAAGATCTGTCCACCCTGCTCAACAATGATGGCAGCAGAAGTTCCACCCAAAGCTTCAATCCTCGTTCCGGCAGGTATGGTAAGCGAAGCACCGTCTTTAACATTGATTAAACCAGTTAGCTTGTAAACTTTTGAATCATCCAGTGTTGTAGCTTCAGTAATATCACCTTTCCAATCTTCATTACTTATCTCTGGCTCAGGATCAGGATCATCTTCGTTACATGAAGTTACAATATTTAATAAACCAAACATTGTCAAAGCTAATGTTGTGTTTATCAAAATAGATTTAAAATAGTTTTTTTTCATTTTTTTCTTTTTTACTGTTTAAGAATTAATAATAATTAACAGTGCAAATCTACTTCTAACAAATTTCGATTGTGTTTCATTTAATTTAAGGTATTGTTAACCTTTGGTTACATAACCGTTAAAAAAATGTCAACAGAGATCATATACACCAATATATTAGAATTTGTAACTCATACTAAAGCTAAATCCGATTCCTTTCTTATAGGACAAAACAGTAATATCTCTGTCTGAATTTGCCTGATATGTTTCTATTACAGGGTCTAATAAGTTTTTTAAACTTAATCCTACAGCCAAATCACTAAACTCAGATTTAATGATTAAATCCAATGAGCTAAAAGCCTTATCAATCAGATCTCCACGCTGACTGGTCCCGATTGCATATACTCTGTCAGAAAAATAGCTATATGAGATCGTGGTCATTAAGTTATTTCTGTTTTCTCTCCACATTCTAAGGTATGTAATGTCAGTATTCAAAAGTAGATCAGAAGCTCCTGTGAATCTTGCCCTGTCATTCGTAAACTGAGCTCTGTATATTGTTTCATCCTCTATTTTTTCAGAATTTAAATCCTGGTCGGTATTCATATATGAAATGTTGAAACCTGCTAATAACTTGTTATTCTGAGTATTAATAAAATTCTTACGTGCTTCTACTTCCACTCCGGCAGCATAACCCCAATCTCCTGTATTTAAAAAAGAAATATCATTTGTTGCCGAAGATATATTGACTTCATTTATTGGATTTAAAATGTACTTTCCAAAAGCCCCTATGGCAATAATTTCCCCTATACCAGGAAACAATTCCCATTTAAGGTCAACATTATAGTTGTCAGATTGATACAAGTCGGGGTTCCCCAGCTTTACCTGCGTAACATCTTCATATATATATAATGCACGTTCTTTAAACTGTGGCAGAGTATAGGTTTTGCTTGCTGCAAATCTCAGGTTTTGTTTTTTATTTATTTCGTACCTGGTTGAAATACTGGGTAAAATCTCAAAAGTTTCAATTATATCGCTTTTATCAGAAGGGTCTAACTGGGTGTTCCAGGCAACTTCCTGAAAAATAGATTCTCCCCTAAAACCAATCAATGCAATAAATCCGGGACTGATTTTATATTCAGCATTCATAAATATACCATGAATTAACTGAGTACCTCCATATACTTGCGGGTCTAATGCATTAGGAACCTGATAAGAACCTCTGAAGGTTTCAGTTCTGAAAAAATTTCCTTTATCAAGATTTTCCTGGTTAAAGAATGATGATATATTATCAGGATCTACTACAGTACTTCTCTGATCAGTATTAATTCTGAAATTAAACTGTGTTGATTCAAAATCTCTTTCCTTATAACGTCCTGTGTATCCTAAACTTAATTTTAATTTGTAATTTCCAGAGTTACCAGGCTCTTCTGATCCTGATAAAAACTTATAATCTAGTTTGGCATTTAAGGCAATTTCGCTTTCGTTTAAAAAGTGGTAAAACCTGTGATTATCTGTAATCTGATTCTGTCCAAATACAAAATTTCCATTGTCCAGCATTCTAAAAGTGTTTTGTAAACGATCAGGAACATCACTGGAAATATTATTATATGCCATTCCCCATGATAAATTAGTGGAATTGCTGATTTCATGGCTTCCCAGAAGTTGGTTTATCAACAGTGTGTTTTTTTCATAAGTAAATCTTTGCAACAGTCCATTATCATCATCTGCAATGTCCAGAATTGTTCCGTTATAAAATTCTGAAGAATTTCCAGAAGAGTTTATAAATAAAAAATTATAGTTAATCTTGTTCTGCATGTTTATCCTGTGCCCGATGTTTAACATACCTGTTATGTTCGGGCTATATGAGTATGATTTCATTTTCAGATCTTTTGACGGATACCCTGAGCTGTTAACACTCAGAGAAACACCATCTCTAGTAGAGAAATCATTTCCAAATCCAATTGTTGCAAAATAGTTTATGTCCTTATGAGCACCTAAAATATGTTTATTACCACCAGATAATGTAAATCCAGATCCCAGAGGATCCTTATAGACAGGTTCAAATCCATATTCAAATGCATAATTTTCAAGAGTATTAGGCGGGTTTGATGAATGAAGACCAAAAAAGTCCGGACTCTCTTTCAAGGGAAATATATTTTCATCAATTGCCCTTGTATTGATATTCCCTCCAATATCAATTTTGAGATATTTGTCACCGATAAAGTCCTTTGAAATTATATCTACATTTCCACCTCCAAAGTCTCCATAAAAATTATTGTTATATACCTTGTCAATAGATAAAAACTCCACAATATCGGTTGTAAAAATATCAAGGGATATATTCTTTTGCTCAGGATTATTAGATGGGATAGGTAAACCATTAAGTGTTGTTGAGTTATACCTGTCGCCCAATCCTCTGACATATATATCATTGCTGCCTTCGATTTTGGATATTCCCACAATTTTTGTCACCGCTGATGCGACATCGCTAACACCTTTGCGGGAAAGTTCCTGGGCGCCGATTTGCTGAACCATTTCAGTAACTCTTTGCCTTTCTACCAATAAGATATTTTCACTTTCCCGGTTTATTGCTGCAATAACCTCAACTCCTGTTAAAAGCTGACTTGCAGTATTAAGCTCAATTGTAATATTGGTCGATTGTCCGGAAATAACCTGGACATTTTCAATAAGTTCAGTTGTGTAGGAAATAAAAGAAACCTGCAAATTATATGTGCCGGCATTTAAACCTTTAAGCTCAAAATTTCCGTCAAAATCGGTATTTACACCAACATTGGTTCCCTCAATAATTATATGTGCTCCGGGCAGGGTTTCACCAGAGTCTTTTTCCTTGACCACCCCTTTAATTTCACCTGTCTGAGAAAAGCTCAGATTAAATGATAGGAATAAAAATGAAATTATTGTAAAAGACAACTTGTAAAAGACCTTAATATCAAAGGTTTTGAATCTTTTCATATTCAGTATATTTATAACTCCGTAATAATTTATATTATTTATTTGAGGTTTAATCAGAGTGATATCATCCCCTTGAATTCCCGGTTTGTGAATTGGAAAGTCTGCTGGAAATGTTCATTCGCATTTTAAAGATCTGCCTTAATTTTGATGCAAAAGTAGGTTGCAAAAATTACCCGATTGTTAGCTGTGTGTTATGATTTTGTTAGGTGATAAGCACCAGGGATATTATTTATCTCAATATTTCTGAAGTGACATATTGATTTTCAGTATATAATGGTTAAATTGCCTATAGTTTTCATTGTTAATACTGAGTTAACATTAGTGGTTTGAATTTTATATATTTTTAAAAACTTTAGCTTTAATTAATCAAACTTTAAATGTCAAAACCTTTATACCGGATACTCCTGGTCGATGATGAAAAGGATATACTTGAATTCATAGGATATAATTTGCAAAAAGCAGGTTATGAAGTATTTAAATCTACAAATGGGAGGGATGCGATTCGTCTGGCAAATGAGGTTAAGCCTCATCTTATACTCCTTGATGTGATGATGCCTCAAATGGATGGAATTGAAACCTGTGAAGAGATCAGGAAGAATCACTCGCTGGACCAGACCCTTATTGTCTTCCTGACTGCACGAGGCGAAGATTATTCGCAGATTGCCGGTTTTGAAGCCGGGGCAGACGATTATCTTACTAAACCTATCAAACCTAAGGTGCTGATAAGCCGTATAAGTGCAATGTTTAAGAGAATGGACAAAAGAGATGATTCTGATGCACGCAAACCGGTTCCGTTAATAGAGTTGACCAACCTGGTAATAGATCAGGACAGATTTCTCATCATTAAAAATGGAATTGAGATTGTATTGCCTAAAAAAGAATTCGAATTATTGAAACTCCTTATTTCAAAACCTGAGAAGGTCTTTACAAGGGAAGAAATATTCAGCCGGGTATGGGGAGATGATGTTGTTGTCGGCGACAGGACCATTGATGTGCATATCCGCAAGCTAAGGGAAAAGATTGGTGAGGATAATATCAGGACAATAAAAGGGGTGGGGTATAAGTATGTTGATTTATAAATAAGACAGGAACAAGTGAATTTTAAGTAGCAGTATTATGATTTATAAAATATAAGTTTTACATAAGGAACTATTTAAAACAAAAGTCCCCGATACTTTCCAGCATCAGGGACTTTTTATATTTAAACAGCATCTAAGTTGCGGCCAGTCAGCTCTTGATAGAATTCTTGACGATGAAATCCCTGTGGGCTTTAACCATATTGATAGTATAAAGCAGAAGGTTTTTTGATTCGGCATACAATCCCAGTACAAGCATGCTGTTCCTTGTGCCAACTGTTTCACCTTTTATAAGCTTAATCTGCTTTTTCTTCAGCCGGTTTAAGGTATCCAGAATTGTTGACTGCTTTCTCAGTATAAGGTCCATTTCCTGGAAATCACCTTTTTTAAGCACATTAAGAATATGGTTGAACAATTCGGCAATATCTTCATTCAATTGTTTTAAATCCTTTGCCTGTTCAGGAATAACCGGGGAATGATTGTTATCTATATGTTCATACACCGGGTCGGCTATAAATGAGAGGCAGTGCGCTATCTCCCTGAGATAGTCAAGAGTCTGCACATAATAATGTCCGGTCTCAATTGAATCTTCTTCGAGCTTTTTCAGTGTAACGAATACCCTTTTCTTCAGATTTTTAGTTTGCTGATTTAATTCTGCGATCTTTTGATTAACCTTTTTTAGCTTTTTTCTGTCTTCATTAATAAGGTTGTGTATAACAAGGTAATAAAGCTTTGAAACCGAGATAACCGTTGTAGATATATTGTCATTGCATTCTGCCAGAACATTTTCGCCATTCCATACCTTTGCTTCCTTTTCTTCAGCCTCTTCCTCATCTTTGCTTCGTTTGCGATGGATATAATAAGTCCGCACCACGAAGACAATTGCCAGCAAAATAGCACCAATAGTTGCCAGGAGTCCGCCCCAGCTTATAAATATCGCAAATAGAAATGCGACTGTGAAAGCAGTGAACGCTGTAAAAAACCATCCGCCGATAACGGTAATAACTCCTGTTATCCTGTATACTGCACTTTCTCTTCCCCATGCCCTGTCAGAAAAGGAAGTACCCATTGCAACCATAAATGTGACATATGTTGTCGATAGCGGAAGTTTCAGTGAAGTAGCCAGCGCTATAAGAATACTGGCAACGAACATGTTTACAGAGGCTCTTACAAGGTCGAAGGAGGAGCTGTCCTTTTTAATTCTCTTCCTGCGCTTATAGACTGTCATGTCAAATCTGCTTTCAATTGCCCTTTCCAGGGGACCGGGCATAATCCTGGTAACAAACTTTCCCAGTTCAATAGCTTTCCTTACCAGTGTCCTCGAGAACATTGACGAAGAGAAGCGTTCAGAACCTTCTGACTGCCGTGCAAGATCGACCTCCGTCTTGGTAACAGATTTGGCTTTCTTTGAAAAAAACAGTGCAAGTACCATAATAACACCTGCAGCAAGAAGATATCCGGTAGGAGTCTGCACAGGTTGCAGCAACGACTCCATTGTGTAGGTTTCGGGATTAATTGTCGGATCATTTATGAAAAGCTTATACGATTCAAAACCGGCAAGGGGGACACCTATAAAATTAACAAGGTCATTCCCGGCAAAAGCCATTGCAAGTGAAAATGTTCCGATAAAAACAATAAATTTAAAAATATTGACTTTAAAAAATGTTATAAGGATCTGGCCTAAAACTGCGAAGCCGACAAAACAGGATATTAGTATACGAAATGTATTGCCCTCTATCCATGCTATTGCCTCGGGTGTCATGAATGAGGCCCCGCGGGCTCCCTTTACCATGATAAAAAAGACTATTGACGAGATCGCTATACTCCCCCAGATAGCACCAAAGTAGGGAAGGTTTCTTTCAAAGTTAAAGGTGAACATTATCCGGGAGACAAATTGTACAATAGCCCCTACAGTAAAGGCTATGACCACAGATAACAATATGCCTGATATAATGGCAAGTGCTTTTGCAGAATTAATATAGTTATTGAGGTCCTGTATGCTGTCAGGCGACATGTACATCTTGAAAAGAGAAACTGCTACGGCAGCACCCAGTAGTTCAAAAATAATTGATACTGTTGTTGAAGTTGGCAGTCCGAATGTATTGAAGGTATCCAGCAATATAATATCGGTGATCATTACTGCCAGAAAAATAATCATGATCTCATTGAAATAGAACTGGTCAGGATGAAACACACCGCTCCTGGCAATTTCCATCATGCCGCCTGAAAATGTAGCCCCGAACAGGACGCCAAGGCCGGCAATTGAAAGGATGACACGATACGACGCAACTTTTGCACCTATCGCGGAGTTAAGGAAGTTAACTGCATCATTGCCCACACCCACAATCAGGTCGGATATTGCAAGAAAAAACAATACAATTACAAAGAACAGGTAGATATTCTCCATTAAAATCTGGTTTAATTAATTCGGCCTAAAATTAGGATCTTCAATTAGGAAATAGGCCGACGCTATATTAATTTTATGTTAAAATAATGTTACCGTATGTTAATTTAATGTTAAGCATAAAGTAACTTTACCTGACAATTAAAACTGCGCGCTTAACGTTGTACACTAGATATGAAACAAATATTGAACAAAACACTAATCAAACTATCAGAAAGAGCCAAGGAGCTTGAATGCTTATATAAGGTTGAAGAAGCAATAAAAAATGCAAATGGTTCTGAAATGACGCTTTTCAGCAGCCTTTTAAAGATCATTCCCGCCGGCATGCAATATTCCACAGTATGTGAAGTAAGTATATCCTATGGCGAAGATGTATGCCAGACTGAGGAGTTCAGGGAAACACCCTGGATGATCAGCTCAGGTCTTTTGGTGGACAATGACCTGCTGGGCCATATTAAGGTAGCTTATACCCAGTTAATAGATGAGTCAGATGAAGTCCAGTTTCTCCCTGATGAACAACGTATGCTTGATAATATAGCTTCACGGGTATCATGTTGGTTGTATCTGCTGGTAATTAAAGAATCGGGCGATAAATCCCTGTAAGAAATAAATAGTCCGGCCTGCCTCCAGGCAAACTGTCAGATCAGTATCTGGACCCTGGAAACTGTAATCAAAATAATTCGACTTCAATATTCTGAATAAATGCCGTGTATGTATGTTCATTATCTACTATTGCTTCTGACAACAGAAAAAGTACCGGTTTTTCTTCTCCATCCCTGTCGGTAATGCTGGCTTCTTTTCGCTGTCCGATAATCTTTTCCGCCCCCGGAGAGACATATGATCTGATAAATTCATCATCATTTATTTGTTGTTCAGAAAACAACATTGAGACAGACTTACCCATTATATCATCTTTCGAGTAGTTCCATAACTCTTCTGAAGCTTTGTTGAAAAACTGAATAAAACCTGCCTGGTTAATGGTTACAATTGCATCAAGGGCTCCTTCAAGAGTTCTCTCATTCCTGAGCTTGATCTTCTCTATCTCTTTAAATTGCTGTTTCATTTCCTCTTTTGCCTCTTTGAGCCTGGCCCTGAGTTCCACTCTTGAGTTCCTGAGCTTCTCCTCCTGTTCTTTAAGCAGTTCAGTTTGTTTAATTGTTTCAATCTCCATTTGTTTCTCCTTGGTTATCTCTGATGCAATTAGGATTATCTTTGCGATATCGCCGTACATATCCTTCGCCGCCGAAAAGGTGCCTCTTAACCATTTGCTTTCACCTCTGCGGGTAGTTACTTTTATTTGACCTCCGTAGGGATTGCCGGCAAGAAGTTTATCCCAGGCCAATTGAAAAGTTTCCCGCTCGTCTTTTTCAAGTATATCAAACACTGTAATTCCATTAACTTCCTCGGTTGAGTACTGCAGGACATCCATGAACTTATCGTTCGCATTTATCAATTCCCCGTCTACCGAGTACTCAGCCTTCAGGTTGGAAAGATCAAGTGCCGAAAGTTGTCCTTCATAGTCAAGACTTTGTTTCTTCTGCTCTGTGGTATCTATTGCCAGGCACAAAATTTTTTCAGTTTCGCCATTGTTATTGCGCACACAGGTATAAGTAGCCATTGTCCATAAATCCTGGCCGGCCTTGGTAACGTGTTTCATATAGCCCTCAAAGTGTCTTCCTCCCTTTACCAGGTTGTCCCAGATAGGATCAAACCACTCCCTGTCTTTTTCGTTAATGAAGAGTGATATATGCTGTCCCTCAACTTCCTCACTACCTGAATAACCCAGTTTGTTCAGGAATTTCGCATTTGCATAAAGGAGGGTTCCGCGCGTATCATACTCGGCACGAATAAGTGTTTGATTTACAGAATTGGTGAAACTTACAAATTCTTCGCTGTATCTTGCCGCTTCTTCCTGTGTAGCCTGAAGTTCTTCCATGTTCTGGCGCATCTGTTCTTCCTGTTCCGCCAGAGCCTTTGCCTGCTCCTGCGACTCTTTAAGCAACGTTGACGTGCGCATATTTATTTTCGCCGTTGAAATTGTCGACGCAACGCTCTCTGCAACCTTTTCAACAAAGTCGATCTTATATTGCTCAAGTTCATAAAAGGATGCGATTTCAAGTACCCCATGGTTTGTCTCATTTATGTTCAGGGGCATAAGAAGCAGACATCGCGGATTTGCCTGACCTAATCCCGAGGTAATGTTCAGATAATCTCCCGGTATCTCGGTCATATAAATTTTATCCAGTTCAAGGGCACATGTCCCCACGAGTCCTTCACCATATTCTATTCTTCTGTCAGCATATTTTCTCCTTTCATAGGCATAACATGCAGTCATATCAAAATACCGCTCCTCTGCCGACTCGCTGTAAAGAATATAGACAGCCCCCTGGTTACTTCCCGTGTATTTTACCAGGTTGCTTATAATGTTAAATGATAATTCCTCGATACTTGAATAGTTTTCCCTCAGGATATCGCCAAATCTGGCCAGCCCCTCGGCAGTCCATCGTCTTTGCTCATCTTCCTTTCTTCTGATCTCATCCTGCCGGCGGGTATCATTCAGGTGTTCCTGCAGTTTGACAAGGGATTTGGTTAGTTCGTCAGACCGATCGCCTGATTCGAGAATAATATTATTGTCTCCTGATATCATCGATTGGACAAATCCAAGAAGATTGTTTGAATTTTCAACAGACCGGTTAAGCTTAGCCGATTTTTTGTTTAGTTTCTTTCTGAATAGAAGGTTCCAGCGGTAAACTGTCGTGGCAAGAAGAAAAGGAATTAAACTGAAGAACCAGAAAACAGGGTTTGAGGTGCCAGCGGTCAAGGCATCAGGAAAACTTGTTCCGGGCGGACCGTTTAACGTATCATTTACAACAAACATAGCCCATATAACCACTCCTGACAAGAAGCCAATAAAAGTATATTTAAGGTCCTTAATTTTTCTGGTTCGCATAATTCATTCTTTATACATTATTCAAGCAGGTTTGGCACCCTAATCACTTTTTGACAGTTTAAGAACACTACCTGCAATATGATCAAGTGGCAGGATGCTTTTTACTGCACCCAGCTTTATAGCCTCATTGGGCATTCCAAATACTACACAACTCTTTTCATCCTGTGCGATGGTCACTGCTCCTGCCTCCTTCATTTCAAGCAACCCGCTTGCGCCATCACTCCCCATACCAGTCATGATGACTCCAATTGCGTTTCTGCCGGCATATCTGGCAGTTGACCTGAAAAGCACATCAACAGAGGGCCGGTGACGATTGACAAGTGGACCATCCTTAACTTCAACATAGTATCTGGCACCACTTCTTTTTAGTAACAGGTGTTTGTTCCCTGGTGCGATCAACGCTCTGCCTCTTATCACCGTATCGTTGTTTTCGGCCTCCTTTACTGAGATATCACATAATTCATTCAACCTGTTGGCAAATGATCTGGTAAATTGTTCAGGCATATGCTGAACTATCACTATACCAGGTGAATCGGGAGGAAAAGACCTCAGGAATATTGTCAGTGCCTCTGTTCCTCCGGTTGATGCACCCACGGCAATTACTTTTTCAGTGGTTTTTATCATGCTGTGAGTAGTCGTTTTTGACAAGATCACATCGGCCGAATATTTCGGCTGTACACTGATTACAGGAGCAGGTATGTTTTTTCTCTTAAGCCTTACATGTGCAGCAGCTTTAATGGCATCACAAAGCCTTATTCTTGATTCCTCAATAAAGGTTTTTGTGTCCATCCTGGGCTTTGTAATTATCTCGACAGCACCATATTCAAGTGCCTTTAATCCAGTCTCGGTCCCCTCTGCGGTCAGACTTGATATTATCACTACCGGAATAGGATGGAGGGACATTATTTTCTTCAGAAAAGTCAAACCATCCATTCTTGGCATTTCGACATCCAGAGTAATCACATCAGGAGCTTCCGACAGCATTTTCTTTGCCGCCACATATGGATCAGAAGCCGTGCCTATAACCTCAAGATCAGGCTCTGCACTGATTATTTCAGACAAAGTTTGCCTTACAACTGCAGAATCGTCGACAATTAGAACCTTTATCCTATTCTTCATTAGGTATGCTGATGTTTGTATTATTATTTTAAATCATGCTGATTTATCTGGCGCTGTATATATTTCTGAGATACCCCACCGGTTTCTGTATCGAAGGAAATTTTTCTCCCGTATTTCCCCCCCAGACTGGAGCTTCTTACCGGTATACGGAGTTCTTCAAGTACCTGGATGGCTATATCTATGTTTCTCTGACCAATGTTGAACTGAGAATGTTGCGTATCGATAACTTCGCCACCACCAAATACCTTGGCTATTATATGGGGCCGGTGTGCACCCATCTGGATTATTCTTTCCATCAGTCTCTCTATTGCAATATTTCCGTATTTCGGCGAGGGAAGTCCCTGGCCGTTCCATAATGGTAACATAAAATGATTCATACCTCCCAATCTAACTACTGTATCGTACAGGCATACCGATACGCATGATCCAAGAATCGTATTGATCAGGCAAGGGGTCTTGCTTGCATAAATGGCCGCAGGGTACAAAAAATGAGTGTTTATATTGTCCATGCTGTTTTTAAAAGATCTCCCCGCCATCAAAAAACGTTTCTGTTCCGTTGTAAGAGAACCCCTCTGACTCTGAACTGGGTTCTGGAACAGATATTACAAATTCTGCCCCTTTTCCTTGTTCACTGTCAATGCTTATATTTCCTTCGAGCATATCAAGCAGGGCCTTGTTAACCGAAAGTCCCAGTCCATGCCCCCTGTTCAGGGAGTTTATGCCCGTGTCAAGACGCCTGAACCGGTCAAAAATAATTTTCTGGTCCTCCTGAGAAATACCGGTTCCATGATCTTTTACCCTGATTACCAGCTTCGATTCCCGCATTGTAACATTTAATTCGATAGTCTGTCCGGCTGAACTGAATTTTATTGCATTGCTGATAAGATTGGAAATAATCAGCCTCAACTTTTCCGGATCAGTTTTAAAATATAAAGGTGAATCACCTTTACTGTCATAGTTAATTTCATATGAAAGTATCACCCTCTTCTTCTTCGCTTCTATTCTGAAAGATTCAAGCACACCTTCCATAAGTGAGTTAATATCAACCCTTAGTATCTCCGGGGTAAGGTCTCCAGCTTCAAGTTTGGCGGCAACAAAAATATTCCTGAACTGGAAGTCAAGGTTAAATGCCTCTGAATGTATCAATGATACCATTGAAATGATTGTTTTCCAGTCCTCTTTTTTTGCAGTGAGAATATTTCTCGATAAACCTAAAATTGATGCAAAGGGATTGACAATTTCGTTGGTAATATTTGAAATAAAATGACTTTTCAGAGCTTCAGAGTCCTCAAGCTTTTTGTTTACACTCTTCAGTTCACTGTTTAAGGTCTTCAGATCTTCAAGAGTCTTGCTGTACGCCTTCAATCTGCCGGTCAATTCACCTATTAATTCATTATCACTCAGAACATGCATAGTTAATTGTATTTTGTATGGCTAATATAAAAACCTTAATTCCCGCTGTATTAAATTTTCTGATAAATAGTGGGCTTAAGAGCCTTGAGAGGAACATCCATTCCCATAATTGATTCCGAATGTCCAAGAAAAAAGAATCCTCCGGACCTTAAATGAACACTTAATTTATTGATAACACTTTCCTGGGTTTGGCGGTCAAAGTAAATAAGCACATTCCTGCAAAAAATAACATCATAAACATCCTTTATATCATACGAAGGATCCATAAAGTTCAGTCGTTTCCAGGCCGTTTTTTTCCTTAATTCCTGTATTACCCTCACTGTTTTTTTCTGAGGATCCCTGCTTTTAAGGAAGTATCTTTTTTTTAAGGTTTCACCTATACTCTGGATCCGGTCCTCCCTGTAAACAGCATCTACAGCTCTTTGCAGTATATCGGTTGATATATCGGTTCCCAATATGCTGAAATCAGGACCATTATTCCTGGCATTAAACTCGTTTATGGTCATTGCAATTGTGTACGCCTCTTCACCACTCGAACAGCCGGCGCTCCACACTCTCAAAGGCCTTCCCCTTATCAGCAGGCTAAACTCTGGCAATACTTCATTTGTAAGAAACTCAAAATGGACTGGCTCTCTAAAAAAATCTGTTTTATTAGTGCTGACAACATCTATCATATGAATAATTTCAGATGCCGCTCCATTCTCGCCGAATACATAGTCAATATACTCTTTGAAAGAGGTCATATTCAGATGACGCAACCGCTTTTGAAGCCGGCTCTGAAGCATGGTTATTTTTACAGGTGGCATTTTAATTCCGGTTTCCCGGTAAATGAAGCTGCTGAGTCTGTCAAACTCCTCAACAGTCATTTGTGCCTTGTAAATCTCGTGCAAAACAGGATCAATCATAGTGATAATGTTTCTTTATTGTTAAAATTTTTCATATTCTTCATCACCGTTCTGTTCTGTCAACATATTCAGATCAACTCCCTTATTGTTGGATACAACTTCTTGCGAAGAGGCATTAATCTCTTCTCTTTCTTCAGCCTTCTCAGGCGCATCCAATTGGCTGATAACCTTTTTAGATTTTACTTCAGTCTCATTCATGTCTATCCTGAAGTAGGAAACGGTCTCCTTAAGCATATCCGATTGTGAAAACAGCTCTTCAGAACTTGTCGCCATTTCTTCGGAAGCTGCTGCATTCTGCTGTATAATATTATTTAATTGCTGTAGGGCATTACTTATCTGATCGGCACCGGAATTCTGCTCAATGCTTGCGGCGGATATTTCCTGTACAAGCTTTGCAGTCTTATCAATTTCCGGTATAAGTTCTCTCATCTTACTCCCTGCATCTTCAGTCACCACAACACTTTTTTGAGCAAGGGAAACTATCTCATCGGCTGCAATCTTGCTTCTTTCTGCAAGTTTTCGGACTTCCGCTGCAACAACCGCGAACCCCCGGCCGTGTTCCCCGGCTCTGGCAGCTTCAACTGCGGCATTAAGAGCAAGTATGTTAGTCTGGAAGGCAATATCATTTATGATATTGATACGTGATGCAATATTTCGGATTGACTCAAGGCTCTCCTTTGAGGAGGCTCCAACCTGCTGGATATTATTTGCCACTCCCATCGATATCTTTTCTGTTTGACGGGCATTGTCGGTATTCTGATGAATATTTGAAACCATCTCTTCCATGGCTGCCGAAACCTCCTCCGCAGATGAGGCCTGCTCGGTAGCGCCCTGGGACATCTGCTGCGAATTTGAGTTCATTTGTGTGCTAGCACTGCCTATATTCCCGGCTCCCGCAACTATACTGGTGATTATCTCTTTAAGCTTATCGATCATTGTCTGCAATGCCCTGAAAAGCTGTCCTATTTCATCCTTCTGGTCAAGATCATTTTTATCAAGGTGAAGAACCAGATTGCCGCCGGCAACTTCTTCAGCAAGACTGACACCCTTATTAATTCCCGATGTGATTGTTCGCGTAAAATAAAGTGCGAATAGAATCCCTGTAATCATTGCCGCAAGAAGTCCCATTATCAGGATCATATTGGCACTATTGAGCGAAAGTGTTGCTGAATTTGATATTTCGCTGGTCTGTTCAAGGGAATCATCTGCCAGTCTCTGTGAGGTATCCCTGGAAAGTGAAAAGGCAGTAGTTCTGCTGGCCACAATGCCATCCTGTGTGATAAGCTCCTGAGTAAGCTGGTCGGTTATAAGCTGAATCATGTCAACTTCTGCACTTAAAGCATTCAACTGCCTCTGGTCAGCCTGTTGCCTGACAGTAGGAGTGAGGGCATTCAGGTTTCCGACTATTGAGAACATATGATCGGATACATCAAGTAAACCCATAACATCCCTTGACACCATGGTGCTGAGGATAACTGAATTGATCCTGTGTCCATACTCAATAATTTCATTGGTAAGGTTTATCTGCCTGACTCTTTCTTCAAGCTGGTTCCTTCCTGCATTTGCTGAAAGCTCAGACTGCATCTCTGCTTTAAGGCTGGTCAGAAAAGTGTGTGCCTCACGCTGAAATCGCTCGTTTACTGATTCAAACTGGGAATACAGGTCAAAGACGGTGTGGGTTATAGTAGCTGTTTCATCAACAAGCCGGCTGTATTCATCGACAATACTGTCGAGCACGGGTAGTTCGGTTACAAAGCCCTGTAACCTTTTTGAACCTGCTGCCAGTTCACTTGCTTTGTCCAGTTCCAGTCTGGCTTCCCTGATTGAGTTAAGCGAATGGGTTCTCTGCGACTCATCAGCTGTAAACTGATAGGAAAGAATACCATATGCAGTTTCATGAATAGAACGCTCTACAATTGTGGAGTGGATTACCGATTGTACATACTCTTCAGCCAGATCGTTGGCATCTCTGCCTACCATATACATATTGTATATGGCAATCATTCCAAGCGTCATCAACAGGATCAGCAAAGTGCCAAATCCGATCCAAAGTTTATTACCAATTTTTATATCCCTGAATTTCATCATTTGTAAATATTTATAATTAATAGGAGGTATTAATAATCTGATTATTCGTATTTGACAGGGAAAAGGTTTCCATTATATTCATTTAAACTCAAAAAATCTCTGATTCACACTTACAATTCAGCTATTTCTTTTAATTTATGCTCATTAACCCAAAAAAATGCTGGCTTTACCTGAGAGTTCAATAAATTAAAATTTACGTTAACCAGCTGCTTAATACGAGATGGCCCATGTTGTTTCATTTTATAACATTATTCCCGTCAGAGGGTTATTTATCCACTCAGCTGTTTTCATAAGACCAGAGAGATCAATTTATTATATGTTTAATCTTCCAGATCCCGGAAAGAGTAGTTATACAATCCTTCCGGGACTGATCTGGAAAATTATTGTCAGTATTTTTCGAAGTCACTGTCATTAGCCATTTCAAACATCTTGAGGTCAATCACTTTTTTGCTGTTCCCAGCCAATTGGCCAGGATTTTTTTCACTTACAGCAGCAGGCGAAAGGCCTTTCTTCACTCCGAAGGTCGACTTCCTGTGCTTTATCCCTGTTTCGAGCCTGAAATATGAAACAGTCTCCTTAAGCTGGTCGGCCTGCCCTGAAAGTTCTTCAGATGTGGTTGCCATCTCTTCAGATACGGCTGCGTTCTGCTGTATCACCTGATTTAATTGCTGGATTGCATTATTGATCTGATCTGCACCGGAATTCTGCTCGAGACTGGCAGCAGTAATTTCCTGCACCAGCCTGGCCGTCTTTTCAATATCGGGGATCAGTTCGCCCATAAGTTTTCCTGACTCTTCAGTAACATTTACACTCTTTGCAGCAAGTGCCACTATCTCATCGGCGGCAATTTTACTCCGTTCAGCCAGCTTACGAACCTCAGCTGCAACAACAGCAAAGCCACGTCCGTGTTCTCCTGCTCTTGCAGCCTCAACAGCAGCATTCAGGGCCAGGATATTTGTCTGGAATGCGATGTCATTAATAATATTGATCTTTGAAGCAATATTACGTATCGATTCCAGGCTGTCACCAGCCGATTCACCAACCTTTTTTATTCCAGATGACACATTCTGGGCAATCTTCTCCGTTTGCTGGGCATTATCTGTATTCTGCTGTATATTTGAAACCATCTCTTCCATTGAAGATGATACCTCTTCGGCCGATGAAGCCTGTTCCGTTGCACCCTGTGACATTTGCTGTGAAGAAGAGCTCATTTCTGTGCTTGCACTGCTTATATTGTCGGCTCCTGACACTATATCACCAATGATGCCTCTTAATTTTTCTATCATTAACTGCAATGCCCTGCCCAGTTGACCAATTTCATCTTGCTGTATAGTTATTGACTGATCAATATTTACCGTCAGATCACCCTTTGAAATTTGTTCTGCAATATTCAATCCTTTTGTAATGCCACCGGTTATTGAGCGGGCTATGAATCTGAGTACCGAAAGTACCAGGGCGGCTGCAAGGATGGTTATTAACATCAGTGTTATGTTGAGTCCCGCAACAATCTTTGTCATTTCACTGGTATAGAATCCGAGTGAAATGAACGAGTCAATTGGTTCATAATAGCTGAAATACTGAACCTTCTGTTCTCCCTGCCACTCGTATTCATCTCTGACTATACTGCCATCCTTGTGTGCAAGCATTGTCCTGAAGAACTCTTCATTGCTGATATTTACGCCTTCGCTTTCAGGATGCACAATCAGATCGCCATCGGCCGTAACTATGTAAGGATAACCTGTATCAAAATAAATTTTGCTGTCAAAATATTCTTTTACACCTGTCAGGTTTTTTTCGGGAATACCCACATACAACATACCTGCAACCTCACCGTTTATCCTTATTGGCCGGTAAGCTGTCAGATACCAGTCATTAACAACCCATGCCCTGCCATTGTAGGTTGCTCCTCTGTCTATGGTCCGCGCTACTTCGTTGTCGGATGGTATAAAGGTACCAACCGCCCTTTGTCCCCTATCATCAATAACATTAGTTGATATCCTTAAGTATCCCTGGGGAATTTTCTGGAATATTGTTGCCGTCTCCACATTCATTTCCTTTATTGCATCAACAATATCAAAGTTGTTTTGTACGGTAGTTCCATCTATCAACCATTTACTTACCCTGACATTCGACCGGCTACCCGTAAACTGGTCAACTGCATTATATTCAATATGCTCTCCGGGAACTTCGGTCAGAAGTCCCTTTGAATCCAGATACGTGCCGGCCAGATTCATAGCCAGAACAACTTTTTCTTTGTTACTGCTCACCTCTGCATCCAGCAGCTCGGCAATATCAGCCACATGTTCCAGCATACGTTCATCTGTCATTTCAATAATATGAGTTCTCATCAGATTGCTTACATAGAACCCCATCCCGAGGAATACCAGAAGGACAATACCTCCCATAACAAGGTTTAGCCTTGTTCCAATTTTCAAATTATTTATCCACTCTCTCATAAAATTTTTAAATTTTTGTTTTGATTAAGTCATTGTTGTTTAATTATTAAGTTAATTACTCAGTTTACTTAATGGTTGTTGATCAGCATTTGAATGTTTATAGTTCAAGTAACAGCACCAGACTAGATTTTGGTTAGCACCAGGCTGGATAATAATATATTCTGGTGGCAATTATCAGAAATGATAAAAAGCAAAAAGAAGTAGTCTTAAATTACCTACGGCATCATTGCCCTGCGGCCGGCCCCTGCCATCAAGAGTCCGGGCATAGGAAGCCATTGTATATTCGGCCTCTGCACCAATCCGCATATTCTTCAATTGGTAAGAAAGTCTCGGCGAGGCCCTGAGAAGGTGGTTTACATCACTCCCGCGCGAGTAGAAGAAGTATTGGTCGGCAATGTTTATGTTGGTGCCAGCGCCAAGGTTGCTTGAATACCCGGCAAATATTCCCATTTCCCATATTTTTCCGTATATAAATTCCCCCCATGCCGAGAATGTACTGACAGGTGTATAATGCAGGGGCTGATCAAATAAATTGCCTCCTGAATAACCTGCATCGTAACTGATTGCGTAACCACCAAGCATTGTAAGGTGAAACATATCCTGACCAAGTATGCCTGCCAGTTTAAAAGTTGTCAGGCCCCTTGTAAATTTTGAAAAACCCATTGCCGCGTAGCTGCCAACGGTTTCATTAACTTTGTCTCCACCTGCATCGGTAAGCCGGGGGCGTAATTGTTTAATTGCAGCTGCTGTACCTATCAGGAATTCTTTATTGTCTGACATGTATATTATTTTGCCGACAAGCTCTGGTAATCCGCTGTTGCGCAAATACTCAGTTGAACCACCACCGGGTCCGGTGCTTTTAAAGTCAAGCTGGCTGACCATTGCTGCTGAATATCTTACATTAATTGTTTTGTATGCTATTTCAAATTGGGGACTCCGGGCAAATGGATTGAAGGGAATTCCTGTGTTCATGCTGACGGTTGTTGGATAACACTCCGTTACAAACATGGGATGCCAGAATTGACCTGTCATGATTGAAAGGCCGGTCTCCCAGTCCAGCACTATATTTGCATGCCTGAGCCTGAATGTATTGTGGGACAAATCGGAATTGCCAAAAAATTCTCCTTCCATCAATCCCGAAGCTCTTGCATTCAGGATGCGGGTTCCGGTGAACCTTGCTGTTATCCGCGACTGGAAAGGGATGAATTGCATGTTTCTGACATCATTTATATCTGATCCTGCTTCATCATCAACCCTGGGCTTGGGATAGAGAAGCAGCATACTCTCCCGAACCGTGAAGTTCTGCCTGCTGTCAGTAAAGAAATCACTTTTTATATAACCCGAGAATTTTATTTCCGGCATACTTCTTTCTGCATCCGGATCCTGACCGGAAATGTCCGGTGAATTCATGAGAACAATTGTTAAGGCCGTAATGAAACACCTTCGTAAAATTCTTGTCATATATAATCTTTAAGATTCTGTTTAAAATATAAGTTCATTGAAAAAACCCCGGGAGATGATGTCATCTCCCGGGATCGCATCAACAGGTCTGACTAACCCTGTTCTTTAAAATTTTTCATAGTCGTTATCATTTACCGCCTCATTGAACATCTTAAGATCCACACCTTTTTTCTCTGCTGGTTGTGCCTGGACTTCGATCTTTTTGCTTTTTACAGGAGCAGATGTTTTTTGCACTTTGCCTGCTTTTGGCAGGGCTGACTTTCGATAGCTTCTATCAAATTCAATTGTGAAATATGATACGGTATCTTTCAATTGTTCTGCCTGTCCAGCGAGTTCTTCAGAACTTGTGGCCATCTCTTCTGAAACAGCTGCATTTTGCTGTATGATCTGGTTCAGCTGCTGGATAGCATTATTGATCTGATCGGCTCCTGAATTCTGCTCGAGACTGGCAGCGGTAATTTCCTGTACCAGCCTGGCTGTCTTTTCTATATCGGGTATCAGGTCGCCCATAAGTTTCCCTGACTCTTCAGTAACATGCACACTGCTTGTAGCAAGCGCCACTATTTCATCGGCGGCAATTTTGCTGCGCTCGGCCAGCTTGCGCACTTCGGCTGCAACAACTGCAAATCCGCGTCCGTGTTCTCCTGCCCTTGCAGCCTCAACTGCTGCATTCAGTGCAAGTATGTTTGTCTGGAAGGCAATATCATTGATGATATTGATCTTTGAAGCAATGTTACGAATGGATTCGAGGCTCTCGCCCGCCGACTCACTAACCTTCCTCATTCCTGCTGACACATTCTGGGCAATCTTCTCTGTCTGCTGGGCATTATCTGTATTCTGCTGTATATTGGAAACCATCTCTTCCATTGATGATGATACCTCTTCGGCCGATGATGCCTGCTCTGTGGCACCCTGTGACATCTGCTGGGAAGATGAGCTCATTTCTGTACTTGCACTGCTGATATTGTCGGCTCCTGATACAATATCTCCGATAATGCCTCTCAGCTTTTCGATCATTAGCTGCAATGCCCTGCCCAGCTGACCTATCTCATCCTTTTGACTGGCAATCTCGCTGTCTACGTTTACAGTCAGGTCACCCTGTGCAATCTCTTCAGCAAGTGAGACCCCGCGTGTGATGCCGCCCGTAATGGCCCTGGTAATGAAGAGTCCGAGTAAAATGGCAATTATTATGCCGGCTACTATAATTACTGTAACAAGGATGTTGCTGGCTGAGATAATCTGATCTCCATTCGCTGTTTCCTGATGGGCAATATCGATATTCATATCAATTACCTGCTCCAGGAGTTCGGTGCATCTTTGCTGTGCCTCATTGGCAACAACCATATTCTGGATTTCCATCTGCTCAAACAATCTGACGGCTGTCTCTGCCTCAGCAATCAGAATGTCGAAATAGGTGAATACCTCTTCAGCCGCAGGTATCATTGAATTCTGGTATACATTCCTGGCCGCGGTCCTGTTACCCCGCGAAAGGTGATCCTTGGCCTCATGAACCGAGTGGTGGAACCGGTCATGACTTTGCCGCATATTTGCTATCCCGTCGTTTATTGTCCTGTTGCTGGTCTCCAGTGTCGGTATCCACCGGCCCAGGTTACAGGCAGTGGGATCTTCGCCGCCGGTAAAAATGTTTCCATCTTCAATTGCATTGGCCATCTGTACCTGGAGTGAATAATGATCAGCCTGGAACCTGTTAAGGTTGCCCAGAAACTGCATCGGATAGAAAATATCAAGCTCCTCAACCTGTGTCAGAATTCTAGAGAACTCATCATTCGTTGCCCTCCATTCATCCATTGCCTCGCGGAACTGCCTCCAGAGAACGGCCTCTTCGTCTGTTTGCGGAAGCAATTCAAAAGCTTCAAGAGATGCGCCAAAGCGTGTTCTCGCATCGGCTATGATCCTGTGTTGCCTTGCTTTTTCCTCTGCAGAAAGGTTGGGGTTAAGCATGGTTCTGAATGCACCGTTAAGGTTCTCAAAACCGGCCTCTACCTCCAGAAGGTATTGCACACTGGGCATCCTGACATCGGAAACCTCATGGAATGATCTTCCTACATTTCGAAGACTGTATAGTCCGACAATACCAATAATCAGTGCTGCTAGAGCTACCACGGCATAGCCGGTCATAATCTTCGTGCCTATTTTAAAATCTTTAAATTTCATAAAAAACCTCCGTTTTTTTTGTTAGTAAACTTTGAACTATTTCTTATTTAAACTTTTTCCGTTTTTTTCTTTTCTTCTTTTGGTTTAATGGTTTCACTTGTTTTCTCCTTAATGCTGATAATGTCATCGGCAGAAAAGACACGGTCCATACTTAATAACATGATAAACTTATCGTCAATTTTTGCAATTCCGGTAATAAATTCCGACCGGTATTTGCTGCCAATGCTGGGAGGAGGAAGAATCTCGTCCTCTTCGATCTCCAGTACCGCCTGAACCGCATCTACCAGTCCGCCAACCTGCACCTGCTCACCATCAACCTCGACTTCCATAACCAGTATACAGGTATTGTTTGTGTATTCAGTGGGGGGCATTCCAAATTTAATCCTGGTATCAACAACCGGAAGAACAGTCCCCCGCAGATTGATAACCCCCTTCATGTAGTCCGGAGCCTTAGGCACCTGTGTAATCTCTGTCATTTCAAGGATATTGAGAATTTTGCCGACATTTGCGGCAAATGTTTCTCCCCCGAGTTTAAATGACAGGTAAGAATTGATCTGGTCTAATGTTTCATTACTCATTTTGCTTCCTCCATAATTTTGGTTTGATTAGAAAACTGGTTTATTATTTTGTTTGTATCCATAACAAGTGCAATGCTCCCGTCACCAAGGATAGTGGCACCTGAAATTATCTCCTGGTTCTTGAAAAATTTCCCAAGGGGTTTTAATACAGCCTGATATTCACCTATAACACTGTCAATTACAAGCCCAACCCTGACATTTTCAAATTGAACTACCACTATTTCTTCGACCGGAGGGGCGTCTCCCGCTTCATTAAACTCTTCGCGCAGATAATAGAAAGGTATCTGAACTCCATCAAGTACTACCAGGTTGTTGTAGGATTCTGACAGCCTGTTATGGTCGACAGCATATATTTTATTTACAATTGAAAGCGGTATTACATACTGGCTTTCACCCATCTTCACCAGCAGTCCGTCTATTATTGACAGGGTAAGGGGCAGTTTAATGGTAATTGTTGTGCCCTGACCAAATTCAGAATCTATTTCGACTTCCCCGCGGATTGCTGATATCTTTCTCTTGACCACATCCATTCCGACACCTCTTCCCGATACATCGGTAACTTGCTCAGCCGTGGAAAAGCCAGGCAGGAAGAGGAGGTTGAGCATCTCCTTTTCGCTTAAAACTGAATCGGAAGTGATAAGTTTCTTTTCAATGGCTTTATGTCTTATTTTTTCCGGGTTTACACCTGCTCCATCATCTATGATCTTAATTATCACATTGGCGCCGGAGTAATAAGCCTTCAGTGTTATTTCACCTTTGCGGTTCTTACCCTTCTTTTCACGCTCATCAGGCAGCTCTATTCCGTGGCCAATCGAGTTCCTGAATATATGAAGCAGCGGGTCGGTGAGACTTTCAATAATGGTCTTATCCAGCTCCGTCTCCGTGCCTGTAGCAGTAAAACTTATCTCCTTTCCGAGTTCTTCGCTGAGGTCCCTTACCAGTCGCTGAAATCTGGTAATCATACTTTCCAGGGGGATCAGGCTGATAGAGAAAGCATTATCTCGAAGCTGACGTGTAAGCTTTTGCACACTTTCAGCAATAGGCTGAAGATCTGCAGTTTGCATACTATCTGCATAAAGACTCAGACTTGCCTGGGTGATAACAAGTTCGCTCACCAGGTTCATCAGCTGATCAATCTTATCGGAAGAGACCCTAATCGAAGTTATCGCGTTGTCTTTACCATTTGTTTTCCTTTTCGCTGACTGGATCTTCTTGCTCAGATCTTCCTTTTGCAGTGAATCGGCAATTTCTGTAATACCTGCAATTCCGAGCTCTTTGCCCCTTATGGAGGCATCATTAATCATTCTGGTAAACCGTTCATCGGCCAGCAGATTTCGTTCGCTGATCTTGTGTATATCAAGAGTGCATTCATCTTCAACGAACATGAATATGTCAGAAATGGCATTTATATCCTGATCTGTTGACAATATTACCTCCCAGCTGGCATAACATTTACTGCCGTCAAATTTCTCAAGTAAAGGTATATTCGCCGTATTGACCAGGGCCAGGGTTTTACCGAGTGAATGCAGTTCGTCTATCAGGTAGAGTGGATTTGTCCCGTTCTTCATGATATCGATATCCGGAACAAATTGAATGTAATATGTTGTTATTCCTTGTTGCCCGCTGAATGATCCCATTTCTGCCGGTTTGCTTACTGCGGCTTCATCAGGTCTTTTATCACCGTTAATCAATCCCTTTATGCTTGATACCAGTGAATTGTATTCCCGAAGAGTTTCCTCAGAACCAATTTCATCCATATCAAGGAGCTTTTTCATAAGATCGACCGAATCAAGGGTTATGGTAAGCATATCCTTTGTAACCTTGAGTTTTTCGGTTCTCACGAGGTCGTATACGTTTTCCATATGGTGAGTGAAATCACTCAGCATGGCAAATCCGAACATAGCACCTCCTCCTTTCAGGGAGTGCATTGCCCTGAAAACCCTCTCGATAATTTCCATGTCTTCCGGATCATTCTCGAGCAACAGAAGAGCATTCTCCAGATCATTTATATTATCTGATGCCTCTTCAATAAACTTTTGTTGTATATTTTCAAGAGATGTCATCGGATAACCTTATTTATTGCGGCTACTAGTTTTGCAGGTACAAATGGTTTGATGATCCATCCGGTTGCCCCGGCTTCTTTTGCTTCCATTTTTTTTGCGGTTTGCGATTCCGTAGTAAGGAACAAAATAGGAATCCTGTTGTAGTCGTCCATCTTCCTTACTTCCCTGATTAACTCGATCCCATTCATTACAGGCATATGAAGGTCTGTAATAATAAGGTCTATCCCTCGTCCGTCCAGAAACTTTAATGCATCTTTCCCGTCAACGCCCACAAGAACTTTGAAGCCTTCACCCTCAAGGGTAAAACTTACAACTTCACGAATACTCTCGGAGTCATCAACAATTAAAATCGTTTTTTCCATAGTTTATTAATTAATATATTAAGACACTGGTTCACAATCAGGAAATTTTCGGAAACCGCAATTTTCCAATAGGATACCTGCATCGTTGCTGCAGGTGAATGCAATTTGAAAATGAATATTTTTTTCCTCAAAAGATCTTTTGGCCGAGATTATCATTTGAATTGATGAGAGATCGATCGAAACAATATCTGTCAGATCAAGTTTGACTATTGCAGATTTCTTCAGTGCCGTTCTTAATTGTGAACACAGCTTTTCTGCGACCGAATAGGTGAAATCCTTTTCTACCTTCAGCAATACTTCATTTGTTTTTTTCTTAGCGGTCATATTTATTGTTTTTAGCCTGAATGTCAAAACAATTCAAGGTTATCCTCTTCCTCGTCAGGGGTCTGGTCAATTTCAACCGTTGTAATCGCGATAGATGCAATATTCTTTCTGGAATAACTGTCATGTATTTTATGTTCACTATCCATGGTGTACTGGTTCCTAAGGTGTTCCAGATTCTCATCTTTATCTGCAGCCTTATTATCACTCTCGATAAATCTTAATTTGTAATTTATATTATTCAGTTCGGCAATTACCTCTTCAATTACATTTTCAAAGAAGTCATAATATCTGACCTGGTCAACACTTTTACGAATAGCCAGGGTGATATTCGACCCCTCCCTGATATTCTCCTGTAAGGTGCTGAGTTGCTCGGCAATACTTTTCCCCCTGGCACATAGAAGGTCATCGGTAGTACTGTAAAGCCGGTTCAGGTAGACTGATCTGCCTGCAATAAAAGTCGATTGAATATTGTGGACAGATAACAGATTCCGGCTTTCCATATCAATATGATCTCCTATATTAATAAAGAGATCGGCCGATTCACCTATCAGTGTATTAATCTGATTAACTACCTGCTGATTTTCATCTTTATTTGATTCCTGAAACTGTCCTGTGATGTTTTTTAAGTCGTTAATTAGTTCAAAAACAGAATCTTTCCATGCAGGAAGTCCTGAATTGAGGTTGTTGATGTTTTCAAGGGCCTGTGTTATTGAGCCTGATAACTCCTCTATGCGATCCTTATCCTGATTGACCTGTGCAGACAGATCCTCAAGCTGGGCCTGAAGGTCATTTTCATTCAGAATATCAAATAATTCGGGTTTGGAGACAAACTGATTGCATAGCTGTGAAATGTCCGACATACTTTCTCCAGTGCTTGTCAGGCTTGTCGTGATTTCCTTTATTGCATTCTGATATGCCTTGTTTGCGTGAATAAGCTGAGCAGCCTGAAGTCCGGCGATATCCCTGATTTTAAGGAAAAATTTGGCATAACTGTGTCTTTTGCCCTTCTCGTCAGTACTTTTTTTCAGGTCATCCAGCTCGTTGACAAGATTCCGGTGAGTTAGCTGGATATGGTCAATTTTTTGCTTGATAATATCATGATACTGAAGGTTGGTAATTATCTGGCTTACATTGTCCCGACAATCTTCAGTTATCTTCTTTAAGCGTGGTATAGCCGAAAGGGCGCTTTGCCTTATTTCAACAAGTTTGTTGATCTTGCCAGTAATTACCAGAAAACTATTTTCAAGTGCTCCGTAATTTTCCTCAGACAATACCTTCACCTTGTCTTTGTTATCAATCAGTATCTTATTTATATCCAGCAAAACAGCTTCAGTCTTATGTATCCCTGAAATTACACTTTCAATGACAGCGAAAACAGCGGGAATAGATTTATCTGTGCCATTGCCGGATGGACTATTGTATGAAGATTCAAGCTTTAAATTTGCGATAAGGAACTTAATAGTCATAAGATTCTGTCGCAAATTGCGAAGAGAAAGCAGAGTGTGATCAATTCCGGAAACTGAGGTGTAAATAAGGTTGCCGGTTTCTGCGAGAAAGCGCTCTACATGACTTATCTGGCTTTTCAGCTGTTCCTTGAGTATTTTTAAATTCCTCAATGCCTGCAGTGTTTTGTCCCTGGTGATCACATCAAGCACCGTCTGGGCATTATCGGAAATAGTTTTTGATTCAGTGTGGAATCGACGAAACTGTTTGTTCAGGCCCAGGAAGTCTTCGGATGAACATTCATGAAGTGAGATTATCTTGTTATCTATCCCGGTGAAGATGAGTACTACTTCATCGAAGCTGAAAGCATTTGTAATAGATGACGATGTTGATTTTTTTTGCTGACTCATTAGTGATTTTTGTTAATGACTTTCCCCGTTATAAACACAGTCACGATTTTTGTTTACGGAGAAACATCATATTTGTTTATTTTTTATCTGTTATTTATTCTGATTTTAATAAAATGTCGATATTTCATTGACTTTCCGGATTAAAATTTCCGGTTCAACAGGCTTGGAGAGATATGATACCCCGCAAAAATTAGTCATCGCTGCCATACTCTCATGACCTATTGAAGAAATAATTATTACTGATGTTGTATTTTTATTCTCTTTTCGGGGAATTTGATGAATGAATTCAATACTGTTGTTCGTATCGGGCAGAATGTCAAGAAGTATAAGATCAGGATTCCACCTTTTCATTATCTTCCTTGCTATATTTACAGAACTCGCTGTCTTTATGATATATCCGCATTCGGAAAGCAGTCCTTCCATCAGGACCAGGCTGGTCTGGGAACTGTCAACCACCAGGATATTCTTTATTATTGGCTTAAACACTTTCCTTTATTTGAGACATGTATTACAATCATTTTTTATTTAAAGTAAAGGTAGAGTGGTAATATATGCGGTAGAACAGGTTATGGCTGAGATTAATTACCTTACCAGGTGATTTGTGTCATCTTTTTGTATGAATGTAGATCATCTATTAAAAAGTTATTATATTTATTGAGTTTTTACATGAGAAAATCACAATCTAAAATGGAAAATATTTCTGCTGCGGTAAATGGCCTTTTGAGCACTCCGGGATTCCAAACCCTAACTGATGCAGATATAGAACTTATTGATAAATTCAGTAATGTAGTTTCCTATAAGAACGGTGATATTATTTTTAAACAGAATACCAGGACTTCCCACATAATGTATATTAAATCGGGGCTGGTCAAAATTTTCAAAGAAGGCAGAAATGATAAGGTTATAATACTGAAGCTGGTCAAATCGGGTTCTTTTATCGGGTTAATGTCAGTTTTTGGTGATGATATATACCAGCATAATGCTTCCTCAGTAGATAATTCGGAGATTATCTTTATTGATATAGGAATATTCAGGGAATTAATTCACAAAAACGGAACATTTGCAATGCACCTTCTTAATCAGATCAGCGCTGAAGGGCTTTTTATATTTGAAAAGCTAATGAGTCAGTATCACAAGCAGCTTCCCGGAAGGATTGCCGATGTTTTGCTCTTTTTCTCTGAAAGTATTTATCAGAGCAGCGTATTTAATCTTCCTCTTACCCGCAGGGAACTTGCTGAATTTGCGGGTACAACAAAGGAAAGCTTTATAAGGACACTGACTGAATTCAAGAATGACAGGATAATTAACCTCGATGGGAAAAAGGTTGAGATCATAAGTATGGATATCATTAAAACTCTTAGCAGGCTTGGCTGAAATATTTTCATGATCCAATAACAAGAATATCATTATGGCAAACCGAAAATTAACAGATATACTTAAATCGGCTATTCTCCTCGAAGTTCGGGGAGAAGCCTTCTACAGGAAAGTAGCCGCCGACACAGAAAATGCCGGTATAAAAAAGATCTTTGCAATTATGGCAGATGAGGAAGTGATTCATGCAGATATCTTAAGGGAGAAATTCAAGGAGGTTGTTAAAACCAACAAATTATCAGAATCAGGCATTCCAGTGAATACTGAAGATGTAAATGCGGCAGGATTCGTTTTATCAGAATCAATGAAAAATCAGATTGCAGGCGCCGGTTTTGAGGCCGCAGCCATTTCTGCAGCAATTGACATGGAAACAAAGGCCATCACTCTATATTCAGAAAGCGCTGAAAATGCTGCAGACGAAAACGAGAAAAGACTTTTCAGCTGGCTCGCCGATTGGGAGAGAGGACACCATAAACTATTATATGAACTGGACAGGGATCTGAAAGAACGCATCTGGAATGATAATAATTTCTGGCCTTTCTGAACAAGCTGTACCAATGATTACTGCAATTGCAGTAATCAGCTTTCATTAATTGAATCTGCTGCATTTCCGGAATACACCTGTGAGAAAATTAAAGCTTACCCCATACAGAATCTAATAATCAAACCTTCAGGAGGAGGTACTGATTTTCAATTCGTTGAATCCTCATGACATGATAGATAATTTATTGGGTATTTAAATACTGAGCATTTCGGATAAAAAATGATCTGTATCTCTGTTGGATTTTCAATTGAAATTCATGTACATTTAGCAATTAAAATTTCTGATACCATTTGACAAGAATATGAGAAAAAAATACCCTCCCGTCCTTTTAACAATATTATTATTCCTTGTAACCAGCTATTCCTGTAATACCGTGTTGTTAAGCGAAAGGAGGCAGGTTGCATTCCTTCCTGAGTCAATGCTGGTGGAGATGAGCCTTACAAATTACAATGATTTTCTCTCAGGCCACCGGTTATCTTCCGATTCCCGGCAAACGGAAATGGTGAAGAATTCAGGTACACGTATTGCAGAGGCAGTTGAAAGCTATTTAAGAGAGCAGGGACTCGAATCGCGGATAAATGAATTTAAATGGGAATTTAATCTTATAGATGAAGATGTCCCGAATGCATGGGCTATGCCGGGTGGAAAAATTGTTTTTTACAGTGGCATTATGCCAATAACAAGAGATGAGTCAGGAGTTGCCGTGGTTATGGGCCATGAAATTGCTCATGTGGTTGCCAGGCATGGAAATGAGAGAATGAGCCAGCAGCTGCTGTTGCAGACTGGCGGACTGGCACTTTCTGTGGCACTAAAGGAGAAGCCAGAACAGACACGTAACATGTTTCTGACAGCTTATGGCCTGGGTTCAACAGCAGGTGTAAGCTTACCATATTCCCGTGCACATGAGATAGAAGCTGATCAGCTCGGACTAATATTTATGGCAATGGCAGGGTATGATCCTGCAGAGGCAGTTTCCTTCTGGGAACGAATGAGCAATCTTTCCGGAAACTCTCCCCCTGAATTCCTGAGTACTCATCCAAGCTCTGAATCGAGAATCAGGGAAATGAAGAATTTTCTGCCCGAAGCCGCCCGTTACTACAAGCCGCGTTAAATAGATTTAACTTCTGAACAAAATCCAATAAACAATAATCTCTGACATGATCCACTCACCGGTAAAAAAGTTATTAATAATTCTTTTAATTATTATTGCATTTCCGGTGTCCTCTTATTTACTATGGTACTTTCAGCAAACAAAACCGGTTGGGATTATCCTGATGAATAAAAGTGTTACTTCTTATTCCGGAGAAGACCATAACGCAGCATTCTGGATACTTAAAAATAACAGGTTCGTTAAAAGTGATGGCAGAAGCTACGACCCCGGTGCAGATTACTACGGATTCTTTCCCATAATATCACAATCAAAAAAAGAATACGAAATTAAGGAAATCAAGCCGGAAGAGATAGATCTTTTGTCAGATCAGAATGATATAGTTTGGTTTATTGATACATACGGGGTGTCGTTCGGCGACTGGCACGGTGATGAACAGTACGGGATGTTGTATGGCGGACTGGAACAGAATGATTTTATGCTGATAAGGGAGATGCTGGCAAAAGATAAACTGGTGATTGCCGAGTTTAATCTTTTTGCATCTCCATCGACTGATCAACTGCGCGAAATAACTGAAAATATGGTTGATATATACTGGAGCGGGTGGACAGGGATGTATTTCGACAATCTAAACTACAATCTGCATGATGAGATTCCCTCATGGATCATTGACTCTTACAAAAGAAATAATAATGGTCAATGGCCATTTTCAAAATCAGGTATCATCCTGATCAACAATGATTCCAGAGTGATAGTGCTCGAGAATGAAACTCATCTGGATATCGAAGTACCCATAATTACTACCGGAAAAAAGAGAGCCGACAAGATTGGTGTTCCGGTTACAGTGCATTTTCCTTATCGGTTTGATATCAGCTATGCTGCCGATACAACAAATGTAATTTCATATTTCGAATTAAGTGTGAACTCCGGGGGAAAAGAACTCCTTGATAATAACAATATCCCTTCACGCTTCCCTGCAGTAATAAGGAACGGTAATTTTTACTATCTGTCGGGCAATTATTCAAATTATGAAATAAAGATGTTCACATCTATGTTCAAAACGAACAGATCATTAGACTTTCTTTTTTATAATGACAAGGTCGAAAGCAGGAGTGAATTTTTCCGAAGGTATTATTATCCTCTCATAACTAATGTTATCTCTGACCATTATGAAAAACGTCAGTTAAAGGATATGGTATTAAAATGAAACTATTTGCCTCAGTTTAAGTATAGGTATATAAATATATATGATAAGGTGAAAATTCTTGTTTGCGAAGATGATAAGATAACATTAAGGGCTTTGGAATATACCCTTAAAAGGGAAGGTTACGAAGTTGTTGCTGTGGCAGACGGTAAAGCTGGTGCTGAATTGATCAGAGATCTCTCAAGCGGGATAGATTTGATGATAACCGATCAGCATATGCCTTATTTTAGTGGACTTGAACTGGTGAACCTGGTAAGGAGTGAGCTAAAACTGGGATTCCCCATCATTATGCTTACACGTGTAAATCAGGATGAAACCAGAAACCTGGCAATGAGTCTTGGTGTAAATGAATATATGACAAAGCCGTTCATGCCAACTCAGTTATTGGTGAAGATTCAGGAAATTTTAATGAACTCCACATCAGTATGACCTTAGTTATACCCGGATTTACCTGATGGGTTATTATTTTAACCCCAGTTATGTTGAATCCGAATTATTGTATTATTGCGGTAAATGAATTATTCCGGTAATCATTATTTACATGTATAAAATTTTTCTCGTTTTTTTACTCCATATATCTGCTTTCCTTATCCTGGTTCCGGGTCTGGCTGCCAGAGATGTAAATTCACATCTGCAACCTTCTGACGGCGACCCGTATCTGAAGGCTGTTCAACTTGCCCATGCAGGGCAAACAGAGGAAGCACTGGCAATTGCAATTGATCTTTATGATGAGAATCCGCTCTATCATGATGTGGCCGTTCTGATTGCAAGAATATATTCATGGGAAAAGAAGTTTGATACGGCCCGGTACTATTTAAGAAAAGTTGCCGAGCATGATCCTGAATACCATGATGCAATGGCTGCATCAATTGATGTTGAATTATGGGAGGGAAACAGGCAGGAAGCACTTAATGCTTCTATACATGCACTTTCTATATATCCTGATGATGAAGATTTTCTTATAAAAAAAGCAAGGGCATATATACTTGACGGAAAGTTTGAAGAAGCAATATCGGTACTGAATCTGGTTATCAGCATTAACTCAGGCAATCAGGAGGCAATTGATCTGCTGAAAAGATTGTCCTCACCGGGATTTTATCATTACCGTGAAAATAATTATGTTCTTGCCGGGTACTCAGGCGATTACTTTAATATTCCCTATAACAGACGGTTTCACATAGGTACTGCCGGATATTCCCACTATACGCGAATTGGTCCTGTAATTGGCAAAATTAATTTTGCCAACACTTTTATAGACGGTACCGGACTAACAAGGTACCCGTCACTCCAGTATGAAATTGAATCTTACCCGAAAATATCGCAGAAGTTTTACCTGATGTTAAATTATGCTTATTCGCGGGGACTGGTTTTTCCGGATCACAGGGCAGCATTGGAGATTTTCAGGGAGCTGCCTTCCGGATTCGAGATATCAGCAGGTTTTAGGTATCTGTACTGGGACAGGGACTATTTTTTTTACACCGGATCGATTGGAAAATATTATGGTGAGATGTGGTTCTCTCTCAGGCCATATATTTTCCCTCATAACAGCGGTGTATCATCATCCTGGTATTTTAATGCACGTAAATACTTCGATACCTCAGATGATTTCGCGGGAATTATCATCGGATTCGGCCTGTCACCCGATGAAAGCGTCTTTGACCCTACATCGAGGGACTTTCTTAATTCCAACAGTGCAGGTTTTGAATATAGTACAGGAGTTTCACCTGATCTATTGATAAGGGGCAGTCTGCGGTTTGAATATGAAGAATTCACGGTCAGCTCAGCATACAGAAACCGGTGGATGTTTAATATCGGACTGAGGTATTACCTATAATGTGTAAATTAATAATGGATACCCGTGTAATAACAAAAATATCATTCAGCCATTCTTATACCGGGTTGCTTATTTTAATATTATTAATTGCATCGCCGGGACTTTCATATTCCGGAGCGTTTAATGATGGTAATCCTGATTCACTTGTTAAAAGCAGGTTTCATATTGCCGATTCTCTTTCAGCGATCTACCAGGCTACTGATACAGAGGGAACTTTCAGGCAGATATTACGGAAAGCTGAATGGGCAGAAAAATACAACCAGAAGGATAAGGCGCTGACTTTTTACCGTCAGGCACTTGATTTAAATCCGGGTAGTTTTTATGTTCAGGAACGCATAAAGAGTCTCAGTAAGGATATTAGACATGACAGAAATAATTATTTCCTGCCTGATACTGACTTTGAGCGTTCTGCCTGGCTAATCCAGATACTTGTGTTGATTACGCTGTATTCAAGTGTTTCTATGATCGCCCTGCTTGTGTTTATATTAATACACAGGAATTACATGCAACGTCAGACAATAATCAGGCAGGAATTAAGGGAAAAATACCAGTTGCTTCTAATGGATTACCTTTTTGATGATGAAGAAAAGACAGAAATTCCTGTTAAGATTAATGATATAGCTGCCAACAGATTTAAAAGGGTTTTACTGGTTGATGAAATGAAGGATCTGATTGTTAATCTTTCCGGCGATGCGGCTGAAAAGTTGCGCGGACTGTATTACAAATTAAATCTTGATGTCGACTCAAAACGGAAAGTCTACAGCCTTAAGTGGCATATAAAAGTAAAGGGGTTCCGTGAACTGGCATTTATGAATGCCCGGGAGGCCAATGATGAAATAGTCCGATGCCTGCAGAGTAATAACAGCATTCTGAGGATGGAAGCACAACTGGCCCTGGTGAGGCTGAATGATAACGACCGCTTCTCATTTCTTGATCATATAAAGAGGCCTCTGACAAAGTGGGAACAACTCAATATTCATGAGATGATAGTCAGTCACAACCTTGAAGTCCCTGATTTCAAAAGATGGCTGGATTCTCCGAACAGGACTGTGATTATTTTCGCACTCAGTATGATTAAGGTTTTCAAGCAAAATGAATCATGGGAAAGGGTAATTGAATTGCTTAAAAACGAAGATGAAGAGATAAGAAAAACTGCAATATATGTGCTTGGTGCACTCCGGATCAGGCAGGCTGCCAAAGCTTTAAGGAACCATTACAAATTTGAAGTTTATGAGAACATGCTTGCAATTCTCCTGGCTCTGGGTAAAATTGCCGATGAATCGGCAATCAAATTCCTGATAATGGTAATTGATAAAGAGGATGATGTTCAGTTACAGATTGAAGCAGCCAGAGCACTTCGTGATACAGGCGAGAATGGTCAGAAAGCACTGGAAAAATTAATGCATTCTGATTACAAAAACTATCAGATCATTATCAAACACGTACTTGATAAAAGAATTTAATATGCAAGAGATATTTCAGTTTCTGGGCTGGCTTCTAAGTAACCTGGTATTTATAATAACAGTTTTCATTTTCTCTGCCTATTTTCTGCTTGCTGTTTTTTCGGCAGTTGCATTAAGAATTTATCTGAGAAAGAATAGTTATGTTGATTATAATTCAATTATACTGGCTCCCCAAACTCCTTCCATATCAATTGTTGCCCCGGCATTCAATGAATCGAAGACCATAGTGGAGAATGTCAGGGCACTGCTTTCGTTGTATTATAATAATTTCGAGGTTATAGTTGTAAATGATGGCAGTAATGACGATTCACTGGAAAAGGTCGTTAAGGCTTATGACCTGGTTAAGGTAAATTATTTTTTTGATTACAGAATACCCTGTAACAGAATCCGGTCGGTTTATAAATCACAAAACCGCTCCTTTCATAACCTGACCATCATTGACAAGGTTAACGGGGGTAAGGCCGATGCACTCAATGCGGGGATAAATGTTTCCCGCAATCAGCTTATATGCAGCATTGATGTAGATTCCATCATGGAGCCGGATGCACTTTTGAAACTGGTTAAGCCATTCCTGGAGGAGACAGAATGTAAAGTTATTGGCACAGGTGGTGTTGTTAGAATTGCAAATTCATGCGACATTCAGGGAGGGCAAATAAAGAAGGTGCATCTTCCTGAAAATTTTCTGGCAAGGGTTCAGGTACTTGAGTACACCAGGGCTTTTTTAATGGGACGGATGGCCTGGGCACGTCTGGACGGATTGCTCCTGATTTCAGGAGCACTTGGGATGTTCGACAGGGAGACGGTCATAAAGTGCGGAGGTTACAGCATTGAAACTGTAGGTGAGGATATGGAGCTGGTTGTAAGGATGAGAAGATACATGTCAGAGAGGGGTGAAAAGTATAAGGTTACTTATATTCCTGATCCTTTATGCTGGACGGAAGTGCCTTCCTCTCTTAAAATTCTCGGGCGCCAGAGAAACAGGTGGACCAGGGGTACAGTTGAAACTCTTTTTGCCCATAAGAAAATTTTTTTCAGACCCAGATATAAAATATTTGGCATGCTTGGTTTCCCTTACTGGTTTTTCTTTGAATGGCTGGCTCCAATAGTGGAATTTTTTGCTTTAATCTTTTTTCTGATTTTTCTTCTCTTCAGTACTCCCAACTGGCCATTCGTGATCCTGCTCTTCGTATTTGTATATACTTTTGCAGTGTCACTGTCTATTTGGGCAGTGCTGTTCGAAGAGATGACATTCCATAAGTATGAGAAAAAAATGGATGTACTCAGACTTATTGGTACCGCATTTCTGGAACCTTTTTTGTATCACCCGATGACAGTCTTATGGGCAATTAAGGGTAACTGGGATTATCTGAGAGGAAAAAAGGGCTGGGGCAAAATGGACCGGGAGGGTTTCAAAGACAATTCAAAAAAATAATTCTGACAGACTGTTAGAATCCGGCTAATTTATTATCCGGCTGCATATTTGTCCGGTTAATCATTAATTTTATTGTTATTCTGGCATTGTGGGTTTGCGTCTCGAATTTGTTATATATGTTTTGGTTTTAATGCCGCAAATGCTTTTTTTGAACCGGTTTAATATGGGGAGTTTATATAATGAGATTTTTCTATTGACAACAATGAGTGGACAACCTCCTTTTAGAAGGAGGCTTCTTAGGAATATTTTTACAAGTCAAGGAATATCAGTTTTTTTGAAGGGAAAACCATTAAAACATTACCACCACTAAAAGTGGTGGTTTTTTTAAAATGTAATTAACTAAATTAATGATCAGCTATATAAGTAAGTTAATTCTGAAGATCATGGGCTGGAAACAGATGGGTGTTTTGCCTGATCTTAAAAAATACATTGTAATAGCAGCTCCGCATACCAGTAACTGGGATTATGTAATCGGCAGGTTATTTTATTTGTCGCGCGGGGTTGATTCAAAGATTATGATTAAAAAAGAACTTTTTTATTTTCCTCTTGGTCCTCTGCTCACTGCCCTGGGAGGCATTCCTGTCGACAGGTATGGAAAAACAGATATTGTTGATCAGATGATAAGGCAATTTCAGCTCGAAGACTCTTTCATTCTCACCATAACACCGGAGGGTACAAGACAAAAAGTAACTGATTGGAAAACCGGGTTTCACCGGATTGCGGTCGGAGCCGGAGTGCCTGTTCTTCAGGGATTTTTTGATTATGAGAAAAAACTGGTGGGGACCGGCGAGCTGCTTTACATGACAGATGATCTGGAATCTGATATGTTAAAGATCAAAAAGTTTTATAGTGACAAGGTCCCGAAATATCCTGAAAAATTCTCCGTTTAATCTTCTGGCAGAACAGACTTGCGGAAGACAACAGATCATTAAGCCTATATCCGGCATTTACCCGATAATTCAGAAAATGGATGAGAATATTACAATTACACTGGTGCAACCCGATATTGTATGGGAAAGCATCGGCTCCAATCTTGAATATTACTCCAGCTTGTTCAGGCAAAATTCTGAAAAAACAGATCTTATTGTATTACCAGAAATGTTTACTACGGGATTTTCAATGAACACTCAATACCTTGCAGAGAAGGAAGGTGAATTGACAATGAAGTGGATGGAGAAATGGTCTCGCAAAATGGATTGTGTCATAACAGGCAGCATTATTGCAACTGAACGGGGTCATTTTTTTAACAGACTGGTATGGATGAGACCTGATGGCTCCTGTTCTTTTTATGACAAGCGCCATCTCTTCAGAATGGGGAAGGAGGAGCTTTACTATACAAGAGGCACCAGGAAATTAATAACTGAAGTCAGGGGCTGGAAAATATGTCCCCTTATTTGTTATGACCTGAGGTTCCCCGTATGGAGTAAAAACCGGTATTCAAATAATCAATGGGATTATGATATCCTGATATACATTGCAAACTGGCCGGCCTCAAGGGATAATATATGGACTACACTACTTACTGCCCGGGCAATTGAAAATCAGGCATTTGTAGCCGGAGTAAACAGGGTGGGTACAGATGGCAACGAATTATCATATACAGGTAATTCAATGATCGTCAACCTTGAAGGAAACGTTGAAGGAATGTGTGAGAAAGAATATCCTGATTATAAAACGTTCAGGATCAGCAGTGAAAAACTGGCTGCAACCAGAGATAAGCTGGGTGCGGGAAAAGACTGGGATTTGTTCGATCTCAGGATATAATTGCAGGACAATTAAAATTTCTCCAGTTCTGAAAAGAAAAAGCAGGATTCTCTGACTGCATTCTCATCACTGTCAGAGGCATGTATTGCATTTTCCCTCATAGATTTACCAAAGATCTTCCTTACTGTTCCCTCTTCTGCCTTGTCAGGATCGGTACTGCCTATAAGAAGCCGGAGATCAGACACTGCATTTTCCTTTTCGAGTACAGCCACTACAATTGGCCCCGATGACATCATGTCGACAAGCTGGTTAAAAAATTCTTTTCCCTTATGCTCCTGATAGAACTCCTCTGTCCGGACTCTGGAGAGCATAGTCATCTTAATTGCAGAAATACGGAACCCTGCCCTGCTGATGTGTGAAAGAATTGATCCCGTATTATTGTCACTTACTGCATGAGGCTTGATAATAGTAAAAGTAAGGTTTCCAGTCATAATAGTTATTTTTGCAATAAACCAGTTGAAATTTTATTTACAGACATGCAAATGGCAGTAATTGTTCATTATCTGCATGCTTTTATGTTAAAAAATGTATTTTCGCATTTGGATTAAATGCACTGTATTATATATCATGAATGGATATATTCGTTAAAATATAATCTGGCAATATGATTCCTGATAAAATTAATAAAAATTTGAATACAGACAATAATCATCTCTTAAAAGTAATTAATCATCAACTCGGCAGGGCAGAGGCAATTGTAATAATCAGCCACATAAATCCTGATGGTGATGCATTGGGTTCATCTCTGGCACTCTATCATTATCTTCTAAAGCTTGGTAAAAATGCAAGAGTAATTATGCCTAATGATTATCCTGATTTTCTTAAATGGCTTCCCGGCAGTGACAGGGTCTTTGTCTTTAATAAGAACAAGTCTGCCGCCGCCGATGCAATTAAACAGGCTGACCTGCTTTTTCTCCTTGATTTTAATACACTGTCGCGGACTGGCAAGGCTGAAGAATTGATTAAAGAGTCAGAAGCATTTAAGGTGCTTATAGATCATCATCCTGATCCTGAAGATTTTGCTGATTTGGTTTACTCAGATACTCTTTCAAGCTCCACAGCAGAACTTGTGTACAGGTTTATTGAATTAACAGGCAACACCGGGCATATTACCACTACTGAAGCTACCTGTTTATACACAGGTATCATGTCAGATACCGGATCATTTAATTTCAATTCATCTCAGCCTGAAACGTACAGGGTGTTGTCAGAACTTTTAAAACAGGGTATTGACAAGGATTATATATACTCAAAGGTATATGATAATTTTTCAGAAAGCAGATTAAGGCTTCTGGGCTATTGCCTTGACCGGAAAATGGTTGTACTTGATCAGTTTAAGGCAGCCTATATAAGCCTTAGCCTTGAGGAGAAAAAATTGTATAAATATATCAGGGGAGATTCTGAAGGTTTTGTCAATTATCCCTTGTCTATCAAGGGAGTTGATTTCGCAGCATTTTTTATGGAAAATGACGACCATGTCAAGATCTCATTTCGTTCCAAGGGGAATTTTGACACTAATGCTTTTGCAAAGAATTTCAACGGGGGAGGTCATGTCAATGCTTCCGGAGGTGAATCAAAAATGAGCCTTTCCGAAACGATCGCTAAATTTGTTTCCTTATTATCTGGTCAGGAAAAATGAAAGACTCTTTACTGTTCGATTATGATTAATGGTATAATTAAAAAATCTGTTTACGGATTACTGGTTTATATTTCTCTCTCATTGTGTTCATGTACAGGTGGACAAACTGAGGAAGAAAAAAAGCCTGTCGTTGTGGGAAAAGAGGATATGGTAAGGGCCAATCAGTTTCTGGTGGGTAAGGATATGGACCTTATAAATGCATATATTAAAAGACGAAACTGGCAAATGGAATTTACCAGAACCGGTTTAGGTTACCAGATATATGAAAAAGGCTCTGGCACTCAGGTTGAAAAGGGCCACACAATTACCATCGATTACAAGATAAGTCTCCTTGACGGAAAAGTATGCTACAGCTCTGATGAAGACGGGCCCAGATCATTCAGGGTTGGACAGGGCGGGGTTGAAGCAGGGCTGGAAGAAGGTGTGCTGATGCTGCGTGAAGGGGACAGGGCAAGGTTTATCCTTCCGCCTTTTCTTGCTCACGGACTTATTGGTGATCAGGCAAGGATTCCTCCGAGGGCGGTTATAATATATGAGATTTCAGTTTTAAAGGTTTCTGAAGGATAATAAAAGAATAATCCGGGAATTAAAGTATTATCATGAAGATATTATCAGATTTTTTCAGACAGTTATTTAAATTGCCATCATTGTTTTTTCTGTCAATTTTAATGATAAATGCCTGTTCGATGCGATCAGAGTTTCCAGGGTACAGCAAAACCCGTTCAGGAATACATTATCATCTTAAAGTTATCGGCGAAGGCCAGTCAAAACCAATACCGGGCGATTATTTAACTGTTGATATTCTTTACAGCACTCTTGATGATTCTGTTTTCTTTTCAGCCCGCCGGAAATTCCAGCTTGAACCACCTTCCTACAAAGGTTCAGTGGAGGAATGTTTAGGAATGTTAACAACCGGCGACCAGGCTGATTTCATAATAGATACTGATCGCTTTTTTAATAATACACTTGGTATTAGCCCTCCGGGGTTCCTGGAGGAGAGCCCTGATTTTAAAATCTCGGTAAATATGCTTGATATCCAGACTGAAGAGTCATATTTACGTGAGAAGGAAGCGTTTCTGGGCTGGATCGAAAATTTTGGAGAATATGAAAAGGTAAAACTCCGGCAGTTTATAAATGAGGAGCAGTTATATGCTAAAGCAGACAGTTCAGGTCTGTATTTTATACCGCTTAATGAAAAAAGGGGAAAAAAGATTGAGCTGGGCGACACTCTGGAAGTACATTATGAGGGAAGGTTCTTGTATGGCCGGTTCTTTGATTCAACACGAAAACGTGATGAAGTCTTTCATTTCATATACGGTCAGGAATGGCAGGTAGTGGAAGGGCTGGAAAAGGCAATAGGACAGATGCACGACGGAGAAAAAGCGCTGGTGATATTGCCTTCAGATCTTGCATTTGGCGAACATGGGTCTTCGACGGGAATAATACCCCCATTTACTTCACTTATCTTTGAAGTTGAGATTTTAAGTGTCAGATAAGATCAGGCATATTTTTTGCGGTAATTTATTTTTAAATAACTGCAACCTTCCTGATAAAAAAGTAATCATGTAATTAATAAATTACCGGTACATCATTTCGTTTTTCAAAATGTTTTCTAATATCAAACTAAAATATTAAACTAAAATCACAAATTATGCAGAATATTTTAAGCTCAGCAAAAACTTTCATTATTGTACTACTTGGGCTGTATACTTTCTCCTCCTGTAATAAGGAGGATTCAAGAATTGAAGAGGAGAAGGTAAAGCTTCAGGAGTACCTTGATGCTAATGGATACAATAATATAGAACCAACAAACAGTGGATTGTATCACGTAGTTATTTCAGACGGAGATGGTGTTAGTCCTGAAAGGACTGATTATGTAAATATCAATTTTACGGCCTCACTGGTTGACGGGACAGTATTTGAAACCTCTGACCGTGCGCTCGCTGTCGCCAGGAACATATTGCGTGAAGATAAGTTATACGGTCCTGCGAGGTTTCCTCTGGAGACTCTTGGGATTCTGGGACTAAGGGAAGGCATTTTGCTGATGAAAGAAGGCGGCAGATCAAAATTAATAATCCCGTCAAATCTCGGTTTCGGATCAACTGATTATGGTACTATTCCTCCATATTCAACACTTATCTACGAGGTGGAATTGCTGGATGTTATTTCCGACCCGGAAGAACATGAGCAGGGATTGCTCGATCAGTTTGTTGCCGAAAATGAAATAGTTGAAGAGCCCACCGAATCAGGATTATACTATATTGAAACCGAAGCCGGAACAGGTGATCTTCCTGAAATTAATTCAGTAATAAAAATTCACTACACGGGCTCATTGCTTGATGGCAGGGAATTTGACACTTCAAGAACCGGATCTAACGCTTCCCCGATATCATTTGCACTCGACTCTCCTAATATTATACCCGGCATGATTGAAGGCATAAAGAAAATGAGAGAAGGAGGAAAAGCAAGGATAATTATACCATGGGATATTGGTTATGGTGCCCAGGGTTCGGCCGAGGGAATTATTCCCCCTTATTCTACTCTTGTTTTTGATATTGAACTGGTGGAAATTGATTAATATTGCGGCATATTAAAAGATAATTTTTTTATTGTATGGTAAAGAATATATTTATAAAAATAGCCGTAGTGTTCATCTCTTCTGCATTCTTGATTTCTTGCGGTAACAGCAATGATGACCTTGATGCAGAGAAGGAGATGCGGCTTTTAAGGCAATATATGGAATCTAAAAATATAGATTCCGAACCAAATGCAAGTGGATTATATTATATTCCAACCAGGGAGGGTTCGGGGGCTGTTGCCGGCCTGAATAAGTGGGTTGTTATAAAATATACAGCCAGGCTCATTAATGACCGGATCTTTGACACTACTGATGAAAGCATAGCCAGAAGTAGCAGTGTTTTTTCATCTTCCCTGCTTTATGGCCCCAGGAGGTTAAATGTTGCTACCCTGTCAATTAAAGGGGTTCAGGAAGGACTGTTAATGATGCGTGAAGGGGGGAGGGCCACATTGATAATTCCCTCCAGCCTTGGATTTGGCAGTTCCGGTACAGCAGCGGTTCCGGGCTATTCTACCCTGGTATATGATATAGAGCTTATAACAGTGATTGATGATCCGGAAGTTTATGAAACGGAACTTATAGATAGCTATATTTCACTGTATAACGATTCAACCCATTTGACAGTTACAGAAAAGGAGAGTGGATTATTTTATATTGAATTACTTGAAGGAACCGGTGAAGAAATGCCTGCTGAGCCGGAAAGAGTAAGCCTGTTCTATCACGGGACACTGACAGACGGAAGAGTATTCGATTCCAATATAGGAGGTTCGGTTTTCAGCTTTAATATAGGAGCAAACCAGACCATTGCAGGTTTTGAAGAGGCGGTAAAACTCATGAAAAAAGAAGGACGGTCAAGGATTGTCGTCCCCTCTTACCTCGGATACGGGGTCGAAGGTTCCGGCTCAAAAATTGTTGGATATACACCACTCGTATTTGACCTCGAGCTTGTAAATATTACAGAATAGTTAGCGGCTTGATGAATTCTGAATAATAAAAATGGCCGGACGTTTATTAATGTCCGGCTTGTTTTTTTTCCAGTCAGCAATGCTTCGTGTAGATATAAACTCGGTTTCCAGGGTAATGTCACATGCAATGCAGAGTAAGGTGGGGGGTTTACAGTAACTTGTAAGGGTGTCCAGCATTTGCATATTGCGAAACGGGGTCTCCATAAATATCTGCGACTGGTTATTAATGCCGGAATCCCTTTCCAGCTTCTTCACGGCATTAGTTCTCTCAGCTTTATTTACAGGAAGGTATCCGTGAAAAACAAAGCCCTGGCCATTCATTCCGGAAGCCATTAAAGCAAGGATTATTGATGATGGCCCTGAAAGGGGAACAACCTTTATATCAAGATTATGTGCAATAGCCACTATATCAGCACCGGGATCGGCAACACAGGGAACACCGGCCTCGGAAAGCAGCCCTGTATCGTGTCCCGCCCTGACTGGATCCAGAAAACTCAGGTAATCTTCCTTCGCTGTGTACTTATTTAGTTCGAAAAATTTCATATCATCAATTGGAACCGGAGATCCGGCAGATCTTATAAATCTCCTGGCAGTACGAAGATCCTCAACAATGTAATGCTTTAGTCTTTCAATAACTTTGAAAACATAAGAAGGGAGTACTTTTTCTGGAGAACTGTCTCCAAGTACCGTGGGTATAAGAAAAATTTTTCCGGCCATGATTTGAAATTATTGTGTAAAATTAAACAAACCTGCCGTATTTAAAGAATTCTCTGAACTAAATGGTTGTTTCTATGAATATAAATCACCCGGCCCCCTAAAGCCTTAATCCCGGCTGAGTAGTCCCGCCATGGTCGCAGTATGCATAATTGCTATGCTTGTGAATATTTTGCATCTTTGTATTCCATTAACTCAATTCTGGCGAGAGTATAGCTCATGTATTGCTGGCTACAGTCTAAAGACCAGTTTTCCCGGCAGTCACAACAATGACATTTTAAGAGGTAAGAGCTGTTTTCCCTTCTGCTGCGCTGAGTATCATGGTCATTTTATTTTTGTTTTACAAATCATATAATTTTAAGTAACATATAAAAATCAGATTAAATTGAAGGTAACATTTCTCGGAACCGGAACTTCTCAGGGAGTTCCGGTCATCGCCTGTCCCTGCCCCGTTTGTGTATCAGATAATCAAAAAGATAAGCGTTTGCGGACTTCAGTATTTATTGAGACCGGAAATAAAAAGTTAGTAATTGATACCGGTCCTGACTTCAGGCAACAAATGCTCAGGGAAGATATTAAGGAACTTGATGCAATATTATACACTCATGAACATAAGGATCATATCGCGGGACTTGATGATGTAAGGGCTTTTAATTTTATTCACCAGAGGGCTATAGACGTCTATCTTGAGGAGAGGGTTATACCGGCAATTAAAAGAGAGTTCTCATACATATTCGCAGAAAACAAATATCCGGGAGTTCCGAGAATCAATCTCAATATGATAGATACATTGCCATTTGAAGCTGGAGAGATAAAAATCCTTCCAATCAGGGCTTTTCATTACCGCTTGCCGGTCCTGGGTTACAGAATAGGTGACTTTACATATATTACAGATGCCAATTATATCCCTGAGGAAGAAAAAGAGAAAATTATCGGTAGTCAGTTCATAGTCATCAATGCATTAAGGAAGGAAAAGCATATTTCTCATTTTACCTTATCAGAGGCTGTAAAGCTGATCAATGAATTTAGTCCGCGACGCGGTTATATTACCCATATAAGCCATCAGATGGGGCTCCATGATGAAGTGCAGAAAGAATTGCCGCCAAATATCCTTCTGGCATATGACGGACTCAGTGTTGAAATGTGACCGGCAGTGTTGCAGGTACTGATTGTGCCTTCTGCCTGCTTCGTAAATTCAAGCACAGAGTTAAAAGGGTGACGAATATCATCAAAATTTTCGTTGAAAAAAGTCAAATTTACATAACTTTACAATTCTAATAACTATCACTCTAAACTCCTGTTATACAATGGATTTAATGGACCGGATCAAAATTAATGCCAGGCAGCACAATAAACGCATAGTCCTGCCTGAAGGAAACGAAGAACGTACGCTCAAAGCTGCTGATATTATTCTTGGCGAAAATATTGCCCGGATCATTCTTTTAGGAAACCAGGAAACAATTTCAGGTGAAGCAAGAAGGCTTGGTCTTCAGAATATCTCCAGGGCCACAATTATCGATCCTTCCAATCATGCCCGTAAACAGAAATATATAGACTTGATGGTTGAATTAAGAAAGCATAAAGGCCTTACCCAGAATGATGCTGAGAGGTTAATTGAAGACCCCCTTTACCTTGCAACACTAATGATCAAGGCAGGAGATGCCGACGGTGAAGTAGCGGGAGCAATGAATTCGACAGGCGATGTTCTTCGTCCCGCGTTCCAGTATGTTAAGACCTTGCCTGGAATAAGTGTGGTATCAGGGGCGTTTATCATGATATTGAAAGACAAGGAATTCGGAGAAGACGGATTGCTTGTTTTTGCCGATTGTGCAGTTCATCCCGATCCGTCAGAAAGTGAGCTTGCTGAAATCGCAGTTGCAACTGCTGCCACCACAAGGGCAATTGCCGGCTTCGAGCCCAGAATAGCTATGCTCAGTTTTAGTACCAAAGGCAGTGCGAAGCATCCAATGGTTGACAAAGTTGTTAATGCCACAAGGATAGCCAGGGAAATGGCTCCCGATCTCCAGATAGACGGAGACCTTCAGGCAGATGCTGCGATTATAGAAAAGATCGGTCAGAGTAAAGCTCCCGGAAGCAGTATAGCAGGAAGGGCCAATGTTCTTATATTTCCGAATCTTGAATGCGGTAATATTGCGTATAAGCTTGTGCAGCGACTTGCTAAGGCCGAAGCTATAGGTCCGGTACTGCAGGGTATGGCGGCACCTATAAATGACCTCTCCAGAGGTTGCTCAGTGAGTGATATAGTAAATCTGGTTGCTATTACGGCTAACCAGGCAGCAGGAAAATAATTAACCAATATAAATAAAATTCAGATTATGCCAGGATTAAATATCGAGCCGATCGAACAATACGGATTAAGTCAGAAAGACAGACCTAAAACGCTTTTTTCAAAAGTCGGGATTGTCGGTTGCGGCAGTGTTGGGCAGGCAATTGCCCGTATTATAAGCTGCAGGGGAATTGAAGTTGTTTTTATAGAACTGTCAGAAAGCTTAATAAAGCAGTCAATTGATTCAATAGGATGTCAGCTTGACAGAATGATTCAGAGATGGGGAATGACACCGGGCGAAAAAAGAAGTATCATGTCAAGGATAAGAGGAACGCTTGATTATGAAGACCTGGCCGATTGTGATCTTGTAATCGAGGCAATATTATCGAAGACAAGAGAGAATAGTGTTGGCGTAAGAAAAGAAGTTTTCAGAAGGATCGAGAAATATGTTACTCCGGAGAGTATTATTGCCACAAATTCAACTACAATAGTCATAACAGAGCTCTCATCAGAACTGGAACACAAGGAACGGTGTGTAAGCCTGCATTTTTCAACCACCTCTCCCGATGCAGGAATACTTGAGGTAGCAAGGGGACTTTATACTTCCGATGAAGCCTATAGCAGGGTCCTGACATTTGGTAAACTACTGAGTAAGGTGGTAATTCCGGTTGAGGAGTCTCCCGGACTAATAAGTGTAAGGCTGCTTGTTGTACTTATAAATGAGGCATGCCATATTCTTGGAGAAAATGTTGCTACCAAAGAGAATATTGATCTTACCATGAGCAGCAGTTTATCTACGAAACAGGGGCCTTTTGAAATGGCCGACCGTATCGGGCTCGACAGAGTACTCAGGTATATGGAGAATCTTTTTAATGAGTTTGGTGATATCCGCTACAAGGCAAATCCGCAAATCAAGAGACTGGTCAGGGCTAATCAATTAGGGCGAAAAACGGGTAAGGGCTTTTATGAATATGATGAAAACGGTGCCAGAATAAAAAACCAGTCGCTGTAATAGTTAATTGATTCATCAGTAAAAGTAATTCAATCTTAAAACATAAATTAAAAGATACACCAAATGAAGATAATGGTCTTGAACTGTGGAAGTTCGTCAATAAAATATCAGCTTTTTAACATGGTCAATAAGAAAGTCCTCGCCAAAGGTATTGTTGAGAAAATAGGACTTAAAGGTTCCTTTATGAAGCTTGAAAAAGAATCGGGCGAGAAGAGCCGTTTTGAAGGAGAGATACTTGATCATCAGATTGGAATAGAATATATTCTTGGGGTGCTTACCAGTAAAAAACACGGATGTCTGAAAAGTCTGAATGAGATTGATGCTGTTGGACACAGGGTGGTACTCGGAGGAGAAAAATTCAGTGACAGTGTATTTATAGATGAAGCTGTTTTCAGTGAAATTGAAAAGTATTGTGAGCTGGCACCACTTCATAATCCTGCCAATTTGAAAGGGATTGTTGCCATGAGCACTCTGATACCCGGAATTCGCCAGGCTGCTGTTTTTGATACTTCATTTCACCAGACTATGCCGGATTATGCATATATGTATGGAATACCATATTCACTTTACACAAAATACGGGATCAGACGGTACGGGTATCATGGTACAAGTCATCGTTTTGTTGCCAAAAAGGCATGTGATTTTCTTGGAGTAGACATTAACAAACAGCGGATAATAACCTGCCATCTGGGCAACGGGGCATCTGTAACAGCAATAAAAAACGGAAAATCTGTAGATACTTCCATGGGTTTTACCCCGGTCGAAGGGTTAATGATGGGAACCAGGACAGGAGATCTTGATCTCGGGGTACTGACCTATATACTTGATAAGGAGGAGATCGGATTAAGCTCGGTAAATACCATAATAAACAAACAAAGCGGTATGCTTGGGGTAACGGGTATTTCGTCAGATATGAGAGAGATTGAAACAGAGGCCGATAAAGGGAATAAAAGAGCACTTCTCGGGTTGCAGATGTATGATTACAGAGTGAAAAAATATATTGGTGCCTATGCTGCTGTACTGGGAGGTATAGATATCCTGATCTTTACAGGGGGAATAGGAGAAAATGCAGACACAACCCGAAGGGGAGTTGCATCTGATCTGGGATTTCTCGGACTTGATTTTGATGATTCAATAAATACCGGACTAAGAGAAACTACCAAGGTAATAAGTACAAAAAATTCGAAAGGTATTATAATGGTAGTGACAACAGATGAAGAGCTTGTAATTGCCGAAGATACTCAGAGAATTATCATGGAAATGAATTAAAATGCATAAGTACATTTTTGCTTTAAATTCGGATATTTCTACCAACACAGCGATTTAACTTAATTCATTCGGATGCACAACTTAAACTGGTCAGAAAACAGACGGTCTGTTATTATTCGAAAGAAATACTGAGTCTGCACGAATGCCAAAAAGATAGATCCTTTTTGGCATTCAGCTTTAATTACAAATCATAAGAAAATAAAATAGCAATGTTACTTACTGATCTGGACCAAATATCCGGTATGTTGAAAAAACGCCCAAAGCGGCATCTGATAGCCGCATGGGCCGTTGATAGTCACACTATTCAGGCTATTGCCAATGCTGTTGATATCGGACTGGTTGATGCAACACTTGTAGGAGATGAAAAATGCATTACCGACATATGTAAAACTCTCTCAATAGATCCCGGCATATTGAATATAGTTCATGAAAATACTGATCTGGAGGCAGTTGAAAGATCTGTTGAACTGATCAATCACCAGAAAGGAAATCTTTTAATGAAGGGGAGCCTGAGTACCGATAAATATATGAGGGCAATTCTCAATAAGGAGCGTGGATTAATGAATCCTGGTTGCTTGCTGAGTCATGTTACTGTCATGAAAATCCCGGCATATCATAAACTACTTATTTTTGGCGATGTTGCGATAATTCCACTGCCAGACCTAAAGCAGAAGCTCGCAATAGCCGGTTATCTTATCAAAACTGCACATGCTCTGGGAATTGAAAAACCAAAACTTTCTGTAATGGCTGTAACAGAGCAGGTATTAACAGGAATGCAAGCATGTACAGACGCGGCAATTATTAGTAAAATGGCGGAAAGGGGCCAGATCAAGGGAGCAATTATTGATGGTCCGCTCTCTCTTGATCTGTCAATCAATAAAAATGCAGTGAAATTAAAGGGAATTGAAAGTATGGTAGCGGGAGATGCTGATTGCATACTTTTTCCAAATATTGAATCAGGAAATGTATTTTATAAAACAAATGTACAATATGGTACCGGCCAGCAAGCAGCCATTCTTGTTGGCGCAAGGGTTCCCGCAGTTTTATCATCCAGGGGAGACAGCGTAAAAACCAAATTAAATTCGATTGCACTTGCTGCAATGCTTGTGGAATAAAACGGCAGATCAGGGTTTTGAAAAAAAAAATTAATGGAAGATATCAGAATACTTGCGATTAATCCAGGCTCGACATCAACAAAGATCGCCGTTTACAACAATACTAAATCTGCTTTTCTGAAAAACATAAAACATTCTGCAGAAGACTTGTGCAAATTCAGGAACATTGCCGGTCAGTATGAGTTCAGGAAAAAGATTATTTTGGATGAACTGAATAATGCAGACATCGATATAAAAAGTTTCAATGCCATTATAGGAAGAGGAGGACTGGTCAAGCCAATTCAATCAGGAGTTTATGAAGTTAACCAGGCAATGCTGCGCGACCTGAGGGAGGGATATCTTGGTGAGCATGCCAGTAATCTGGGAGGCCTTATTGCATATGATATTGCAACGTCAATACCAACTGCACGTGCTTTTATTGCCGATCCAGTTGTTGTAGATGAGCTGCAGGACGTTGCCCGTATCTCAGGCCATCCGAAGTTCCAGAGAAGGTCCATCTTCCATGCACTCAACCAGAAAGCAATTGGCAGGATTCACGCTGAATCAATTGACAGGGATTACACAGATCTTAATTTGATAATTGCTCACCTCGGGGGGGGTATATCGGTAGGGGCCCATTGCAGGGGAAAAGTTATTGATGTTAATAACGCTCTCGACGGAGAAGGGCCCTTTTCTCCTGAAAGAAGTGGTACCCTCCCGGCAGGATCGCTGGCCGGCTTATGTTTTGAAGGTAGCTACAGTCATGATGATATAAGAAAAATTATAACCGGACAGGGTGGCCTGATGGCTTACTTCAATACAAATGATGCTTATAGCATTGAATTACGTGCCAGGGACGGAGATCCAAAGGCAATTCTTATTCAGGATGCAATGTCATATCAGATTGCGAAGGAAATTGGAGCAATGGCTGCAGTTTTAAAGGGAGTGGTTGATGCAGTAATTTTGACCGGTGGGATAGCGCATAACCCGACCCTGGTTTCCTATGTAAAAGAGATGGTATCATATATTGCTCCGGTGGTTATATATCCCGGCGAAGATGAGATGAAGGCGCTGGCAATGAATGTACTTATGGTACTTACAGGAAAATTTCCGGTAAGATATTATGATTAATTGAAATTGGTGTGATTTTTGGTGAGTGTAAAAAAAAAAATAATGAATTCATTGTCCACATTCAATAAATTTGTAATTACAGCACTGTTTATCTTATCCGGGTTTATTCTTTCCGGAAGTTTTGCGGGCGCTTCTATGAATTTGCCAGAAGATCAATATACAAGAAGGCATTTCTATGGAGGATATATAGGGGTTGATATGGGTCTTATAAACCAGTTTGAAGGAGCACCATTTTTTGGATATATGTTAACTCCGGGATGGCATGTGGGAGCAGGTGGAAAATACCAGTATCACTATGATAAACGGCTGGGTAATGTATTCAGGGCCCATATTTATGGCCCCTTTGCCTTCACAGACCTGATTGTTGTAGGAGATCTGAATGAATTATTTTCATTCAGGTTAATTGAGGCTTCATTCTTCCTTCATGCAGAAATGAATTTACTAAGTCTTCCCTCAAAACATTTTGATTTTGACAATCAACACACCGGTAAAACCAGATTCTTACAACCAACACCGCTTGTTGGTGCAGGATTAAGAAGACATGCAGGAGGCGACAGGAGTATTCAGATATTGCTTATGATGGATGTATCGGGAGATTCCCGTATTATATATTCCAATCCCGTTTTGAGATTCGGATTTACCTTTTGACCAGCAACACTCCGGTGTCCTTATAGCCTTTTGACCCTGACTTGTCAGTGAGTCTCATCCTATCCGGTTGTACCTGATGCGATTCGTATTACCCGGGGAAGTATTTTGCCATAGGCTTCATTCAGATTCCACCTCGCGATGAAAGCCTTTGTCCTGACTAAAAACTGGCGACTATAAAGCTCTGGAGCGGACTCGTGCCGCCCCTAATTTACCAGTCATGCTAAACCACCCCTCAAATAAAAAGCCCCCTGAATAAGGGGGCCTTTTTTATGCTGTTAAATTATGCAGGAATAAAATATTTATTCAGCAGTTTTCACATTGGTGGCCTGTGGGCCTCTTTTGCCATCAGAAATGTCGAACTCAACTTCCTGTCCTTCTTCCAGAACTCTGAAGCCATCACGTTCAATACCTGTGTAATGCACAAACACGTCGTTTCCCTCTTCGGTTTGAATAAATCCATAGCCTTTAGCAGAATCAAACCATTTTACTTTGCCTTTCATGATAAAAAGAATTAAATTAAAAATTAGTTGTTAATTAAATAAGTTACAAATATCCGGATTTTTTTTAAGCTTATCAATTAATTTGCTCTAAATCCATATAATTAAATACCCTGATATTTAGAAAAATAGCCAATGTATTTAATTATCAAAAAGTTAACGTCACAGAACATTCTTAATTAGTTTACCAAAACTTTGAAAATCAATAGTTTTAAACCGAATTAAGCATATAAAAGCCTTAGAATTTCTGTTTTTTATATAATCTTAACAAGATTTGCCTGTAATTGTTCTAAGGGACTGGGAATTATTTTGTTTTTTCTCAAAATTCAGTTTGATAGAATTGTTTTATTATAATTTATAAGTGCACATTTTGGTTATTCTTTTAATTAACATTTACTTTGTATTATTAATGACCATTAAAATTCCCGGGAAGATTTCCTGTGAGAGTATTCTTTTAGAGCTAACCCGGAAATTCGGGGGACATTATATACAGGGATTAATGTTTATTCCCTGATTTTTAATTAAATTCTTATAAAATGATAATTGAAGAAAACAAGGTAGTATCGCTTACTTATGAATTAAGAGTTAACGACGCGACAGGTGAAATAGTAGAAAAAGTTGAAAAACAGTCACCACTGACATTTCTCTTCGGCAGGGGCAATTTACTGCCCGATTTTGAAGCAAATGTAAATGGCCTGGCAGTTGGAGACTCATTCAGTTTTACTCTCGAACCGGAAAAAGCATATGGACTGGCAACTGAAGAAGCGATTGTTCAATTACCAAAGAGCATTTTTGAAGTTGATGGTAAAATAGATGATAACCTTCTGAAAGTTGGCAATAACATACCAATGCAGGACAACACCGGCAACAGGCTTAACGGTATTGTACTTGAGATAACCGATGGCGAAGTGAAAATGGATTTCAACCATCCACTTGCAGGAGACACTCTATTCTTTCAGGGTGAAGTAGCCGGAATAAGGGAGGCTTCCGAACAGGAGATCAGTCACGGACACATCCACAAGGCAGGATCGCATCCTTGTGGTGGCGGGGATTGTAATCCGGAAAGCGGAAACAGTTGTTGCGGATAAAACGATTTTAAAACGCCCGGAATTCCGGGCGTTTTTTTTGCATAACAAAGGGGAATTTCAGTTGTTTTTCCTTCTTGTGGAATTCAGCAGTGGAAAAAAGCCGTGAACTCGTTACTCTTTTCTTTAACTTTTTTTCAACAGCAAAAAAAAGTATACAAAAAAATGCCGCGCTTACAGTAAAAAGCCTGAAAATAAAACCTTTTTTCTAAAAACCGTGAACTCGCTACGCTCAAACAGCACGGTTTTCTTAACGAAAAAATCTTTAATTTTCTTTATGGCTTTTTCCTTAGGCGGAATACTCCAATGTTTTAAATAATAAGCTTCATAATAATACTTGATGCTTCAAATGACTTCTGAATCAAAAATTATCCTCCAAACAAAACTAACGGTTACGAAAATCCCGCGCTTACGGGAAAAGCTAAAAATTACTGCTTTTTCAAAAACCGATCGGGTACAATACTGTATCAGTCCAGATTTTCTTTTATCAGTTTAATTTCTTCCGGATCAGGCATATCGGAAATTTGTGTAATACAGGAACTGTGGAATTCCAATGCACCGGTAGTTTTTAAAGTATCAATATCCGCCCCCCTGATCCCTCCACCGGGCATAATTATTATTCTGCCCGATGCCTTTTGGCACAATCGGCCCAGAATATCAATATTGTCAATAGCGTTTCCTTTGCCACCGGAGCATAAAATTCTTTTAAAACCACAATCTATTACGCGTTCAAGAGTACGGAAAAGGTCGGGTGTCTGATCGAAAGCCCTGTGGAATGTGCAAGGAAGGGGAGATGCAGCGTCAATAAGTTTTACGGAATCCTTTATATTAATTTCATTTTCTGAATCAAGGATTCCAAATACGAAACCATCAGCACCGGCACTTTTCATCTGGTAAATCGTATTGAGCATTTGCTCAGTCTCGTCAGGAGAATATAAAAAATTGCCTTTCCCGGGCCTTATCATTACAAAAACAGGTTTCTGAATAATCCGGCATATCTCTTCTACATCTGAAACTGAAGGAGAAAGACCGCCTGCAGCATAATCGAGACAGAATTCAATGCGGTCTGCACCCGATATATCAGCTAAAAATGAGGCTTCTTTGCTAAAACATGCTACTTCAAGTATCATGGTATTAATTATTTTATGTTAACTAACAGAAACTTTATATTAATAAAAACAAGGGGTAAATTTAGAAAATATAATGATCTGTTCAGGCCGGTTGGTTAATAATGGATATATTTAGAGCAGCAGGTAAATCTCTGGTATGACGTAAACAAAAACTACGTCATGTAATTAGAAATAAAATAATTAACAATATAATGATCTCATTCTGGAAAAAAATCGACCAGCTAATCAGTCTCCCGGCCGCAAGTAAAATTTCCCTGGAACAAATATGCACAAAATCGGTATTTTCAAAAAATGATTTTGTCCTGAAGCAAAATACTGTTTGCACCGGGATTTACTATGTAAATAAAGGTCTTTTGAGAATTTATTATTACAAGGATGGCAGGGAAATAACCGAGTGGTTTGCACCTGAAGACAACTTTTGTTTTTCGATACTGAGTTTTTTTCATAGAACACCCAGCAACCTGATAATCGAATGTCTTGAAGAATCTGAAATTATTTCCATATCCCGTGACGGCATAATGGACATGATCACAAAAGATATTCATATTTCAAATCTCTATGGCAAATTAATAGCTGGTTCACTGGTATTTTCCCAGATAAGAATGGACTCGATCCTGTTTGAAACTGCCCATCAGCGTTATGAGAAGCTTGTAATAAATCAGCCGGATATCGCCAGGAGGGTACCTCAGCATTTTATTGCAAGTTATCTTGGAATAAGCCCTGAAACACTGAGCAGGATCAGATCGAAATGATTTATTGACTATTGTCAATGGAAATACCTGATTATGGATCTAATTTTAGCCAATCAGGTTGAGTTTTTTTAGTTGTATCCGGGTTGTTTTTTGGCATTCCTCCGTTTAACCGGGGGAATGCCTTTTTAAACAAAAGAGTTATCTGATTGTTATTCAAATTAAGAGAAGGTTTAGTATACCATTCTGCATTTGGCTATTTTTTTGTTGTAAATCAGATAATTAATAATCGGAATATGTACCATCCCACAAAAATTGACAGTTATAAAGGAATTGCAATCGGATTGCTTATAATTTTCTTATGGGTTGGGGGACTGGTTTTGTTTCTGCAGGTTAACCTGAATACAGCTTCATGGTTTCTGGTAATTGCAGCTGTTCTTATCCAGACCTTCCTTTATACGGGCCTCTTTATAACAGCTCATGATGCCATGCACGGAGTTGTTTATCCACGCAACCTGAAAGTAAACAACTTTATCGGATCGCTTGCCGTAATCCTTTACGCGCTGTTTTCATACAGGAAGCTTCATAAAAAGCACTGGGAACACCATAAACACCCTGCGGGCGAAGAAGATCCTGATTACCACGACGGAGAAAATACGGGTGCAGTAAGATGGTATCTACATTTTATGCTGGGATATTTAAGCTGGTGGCAGATTGCAGGCATGGCGCTGGTATTTAACTTTCTTCACATTGTAATTGGAATACCTATAGCCAACCTGATTCTCTTCTGGGCATTACCGGCTATAGCCAGCACCTGGCAACTTTTTTATTTCGGCACATACCTGCCTCACAGGGAGCCTGCCGGTGGATATACCAACCGTCATAATTCATCAAGTAATGATTTCGGGGTATTTATGTCTTTTATTACCTGTTATCATTTCGGTTACCACCTGGAGCATCATGAATTCCCTTATGTTCAATGGTGGAAATTGCCGCGTGTCAGAGAAAAAATGAAGCAGGAAGCAGTAAACCTGAACACCGGTTAACAGATTCCTGCTGTCATTAAATACGGCATAAACCATTTTATCATTTCTTGCAGCCGGTCATTACTGTCCGGCTACTTTTGCTTGCACCACCAGGTTATTTACCATGCATGGCACACAACAAGAAGAGCGGCCTGATGCAGCCGCTCCTCTAAAAATAATTAACTTCGTTTAAGATTAAATGCTATAAGGCCTCCTGTACTCATAATGAGTTAAACGGTGATTTGCAGCTTCAGCATCATCAACAAACTGCAGGGTGGCAGGGTTCCATTTTACGGGTCTGCCAAGCTCAGTGGCAATATTGCCGAGGTTGCACAGGGTGTTGGTGCTGCATCCTACCTCAACAGGTGCAACAGGGTCTTTTCTAGACCTTACTGAATCGATAAAGTTTTGCATATGAGGAGAACTTATCTCAAACTGAAGTCCTTCTGTGCGTGGTTGCCTCTGTTGCCTTTGCGCCATCATCTGCCTGCGTTCTTCATCTGACATCTGCCTTGGCCTTCTGCCGGCTAATTCAGCGGGCACAAGAGAAGAGTCGGAGCAGCCCAGGTAACCACGTGCTACTTCAATCCAGCCATTGGTACCGAAGAATTTTATGCCCTGTGCATTTGGCATTTCTTCAATATAAGGCTGCTCAGTCATAACAATGCCATTCGCGTACTTAAAGGTAAGGTAATCCTGACCGTTATAACCTTTTGGAATAACTTCGCTGGCGCCTGATCCATCCATTCCAATAGCAGCCTGGGCAATGTCAAACATATGCGCTCCCCAATCGGCAGTATATCCGTTCCCGGTTTCCCTGTACCATCTCCACGCTCCCCACAAGGTTTCGTTTTGTTCGGGGTCAAGGGATATAGGGGGACAAAGGTCGGGATGATAATGTATTGTGGGTTCATTCAGGGGACCCATCCACAGGTTCCAGTTAAGGTTCGCGGGAACAGCAGTTTCAGGAAGATCAAGTGGTTTTGGAGGATCTCCGACTTTCGAATGGATATGGGTTATATGCCCGATGGCACCTGACTGAACCAGTTCGATAGCCTTTTGAAATTCAGCACCCGAACGTTGCTGGCTTCCGACCTGCACAATTCTTTTATTCTCCCTCGTAGCCTTAACCATTTTAAATCCTTCCTTAATTGTAAAAGCAAGAGGTTTTTGTACATAAACATCTTTTCCGGCCTGACATGCATGGATAGTCTGAAGAGCATGCCAGTGATCGGGAGTAACAACTGCCACAGCATCAATATCCCTGCGGTCAAGCAGGTGCTCGTAATGCTCGTACATATCACAACGTGCTGCTACATTCCGTGCCTTTTGCCAGTCCTCGATACGCTTCTTAAACCTTAGCTGCTTCATGCTGTCTACATCACAACATGCAGCAACCTGGATTCCCGGAACACCGGCAAAGCCGGAAAAATCAGACAGAGCCTGCCTTCCGAGTCCGATAAAACCAAGCACAACACGGTCGCTGGGCGGGATCCTGGAGCCATTAAGAACAAAACTGGGAAGAATGGTAAGGCCGGTCAGGCCCAGAGCGGATAAACCCAGGAACTCACGCCTGTTTAATCCTTTTGCGGTTTTTTGCTTCATTTTTATTAAATAAATTAGTATTGATAAAATATTGAAGGTAATATGTGAACATTTACAGTCGAAGATACATTCCAGGAGAAAAGCGAAAAAGATTTGCTTAAATGTAAAACTTCTTTCTTTTGTCAATGCGCATTTTAAGGTTTATTAACTCTTTATTTTTTATTCAGACCGCGGATCAGGGCGGTAGGGGAGACGGGCCATTTTTTGAATATCGACGGAAGGAAAGCCAAATTCTTCCGACACCCTGCCTTCGAGAAGGTAGACCCCCTGTCCCGTAAAGGGATACTTTTTCAGGGTTCCCGGAAAATGCACAGTATCAAAGAATTCGCCTTTCTGATCGAGGAAACATCCGAACTGCATGATATCTTTTCTTACGGTGCGAACATATTTGGTTGTGACAAGGTCGCCCACCATTCGCACTGTCCTGCCTTTAAGCGCAAGCAACTCCGCCGCGAGGGCATTCCCGCGGTAAGAGGTCTGCACCATATCAAAGCGCGACCGGGTTACAGGAAAGCCAAGAAGCTCAATTTCATCCCACAAATCCTCATCCGGATTATCTTCAAGAGGAGGGAGGCTGTAAGATTTCACCTGCGGTTTGAACAGTTGTCTGCCTGAAGGCAGCTGCTTCTCTTTAGTGGTCAGGAAATGAGCTTCCCACAGCAGCGCCTTTTTTGATTTGCCCGTAAACCTGAAGGCCCCGCAGCGGATCAGCGCCTTGACCTGCTCTATGCCGGCAGGCACCCGCGAGATGAAGTCGCCGAGATCCTTATAATCTCCATATTCCTGCCGCAGGGTTTCAGTCAACTTTCCGACCCGGCTCTCAAGGCTTTTTATATGCACAAACCCGAGGGTAATAACATCGTTCCTGATACTGGTTTTATAGCGGCCGGTATTCACACACGGGAGTTCTATCCTGGCCCCGTACCGCCTTGCTTCGTTAACATAAACCCAGGTATTGTAAAAGCCTCCGAAATTATTTATAACCGCTACATGAAACTCGTGGGGAAAATTTGTCTTCAGGTAAAGGCTCTGGTAGCTTTCAATGGCATAAGAGGCAGAATGCGCCTTGCAAAAGGCATAACCCGAGAACGAGGCAATCTGCCGCCATACCTCTGAGGTGAGTTCAAGAGGATAGCCTTTATCGCGGCAGTTATCGAAAAAACTGTTCTGTATGCGGTCAAACTCCTTGCGTGACCGGAATTTGCCCGACATGGCCCTTCTGAGAATATCGGCATCGGCAAGATCGAGTCCCGCGAAATGATGGGCGATCTTTATCACATCCTCCTGGTACACCATTATGCCGAATGTTTCGCCCAGGTGCTCTTCGAAGGCAGGATGCAGATAGCTGAACGAACCGGGGTTGTGGAACCGGTGTATATACTCCTTCATCATCCCGCTCTTTGCAACCCCCGGCCTGATAATAGAGCTTGCGGCTACCAGCCGCAGATAATCGCTGCATTTAAGCTTCTTCAGGAGCCCCCTCATGGCAGGCGACTCTATATAGAAACAGCCTATGGCTTCCCCCCGGTAGAGCCTGTCGTTAATATCCGGATCTGCCTTGAACTCTTTAACCCTGTGCACATCAATCTTTTGCCGGCGATTCTCCCTTACAATATCGACGCACTCGCCTATATGTGCAATGCCCCGCTGACTCAGTATGTCCAGCTTCTCAAAGCCTATCTCTTCGGCCACATACATATCCCACTGGGTGGTGGGAAAACCCTTGGGCGGCATGTCCAGAGCGGTATATAAAGTAATCGGCTCTTCGGAAATAAGCACCCCCCCTGCATGTATGCTGCGGTAATTGGGAAAGTCGATAATCCGGCTGCCATAATCAAATATCTTTTTTGTCAGCCCGTTCTGCATCAGCGGGTCGTCAGGCCTCTCCACCAGCCTGTCGATCTCGCTTTTCGGGAGACCGTAGACCTTACCCAGCTCGCGTATGATGGAGCTGTCGCGGAAAGTATTCATGGTCCCCAGCAGCGCAGTATGATTCCTGCCGTAACGCTTGAAAATATAATCAAGCACCTCGTCGCGCTCAGTCCACGCAAAATCGATGTCAAAGTCGGGGGGACTCGTTCGCTGGGGGTTGATGAAGCGCTCAAAGTACAGGTCCAGTTCAATCGGGTCTATGTCGGTTATCCTCAGGCAGTAGGCCACGATGCTGTTACCCCCGCTTCCCCTTCCCACGTGGTAAAACCCGCGGTACATGGCATAGCGTATTATATCCCACGTAATAAGGAAATATGATGAGAAGCCCAGCTTGTCAATTACCTGCAGCTCACCCCTTACGCGCTGCAGGGCCTTTTTGTCATCCTTGCCGTATCGGTACTTCAGTCCGTCGAAAGCCAGCTTCTCCAGCAGCAGCCTGTCGTCATAATGACTGCCGGTGAATGTACGCCTGTTCTTCGGGGTTGACTTGTTAAACGAGAAGCTGCATCTGGCAAGCAGGGCAGAGGCATTAAGCAGCAATGAAGGATTGTTGGCATATATCTTCTTCAGGTCCCGGGGAGAGTAAAAACACTCCATCCTGCTTGCGGTATCCTTTTCGCTGAGTTTGTCCAGCAGCGTATTCCGGTCAATAGCCCTGAGGTGCCTGTGAAACTCGTAATCTTCCGGGCCGGCAAAGGCAACAGGACAATGGGCAACCAGTTTACCGCTGTTCCTGCGGTATTCATCAGGCCACAGCTTCCCGGCCTCCCAGGGCCGTATGCCGATATACTCGTTCTCCCTGAGCCTGGCAACGGGAACGCTTCCGGGTGCATAAAGCACAAACACATTCTCGAATTCGGGGGCAGAGGAGGAGAGGGGCTTCTGTTCCAGGTTATGCTCTGTCAGGTGCCGGTTTATCTCTTCCAGTCCGCGCTCATTCTGCGCTATGCAGGTATAAAGGTAATGGCTGCTGACCCTGAACTCCATGCCGCAAAGCGGGCTTATATTGCTTTTAAGGCACAGGTCGGCAAAATCAAAACAGCCGCTGCTGTTATTTATATCGGTCAGCGCCAGCGTGCCGATATTTCTTTTTGCGGCCTCTTCCACCAGCGTTTCGACTGGCATGGTGCCGTAGCGGAGACTGTAATATGAGCGTGCCGTATAAAGCATTTTTTAAACATTCATTGTAATGCAGGACAATCCTGCATTTGTTTTTAAATTATTGTAACATCAGTTCCTGATCCGGACTATCCGCTGCCGGCACATTTAAATTGCATGTGGTCATGTCACTATCAGTAAAAATTCGCTAAAATCTGCTATCCGCCATTTTCAACAAACATGACTTTAAGGCAAAGCTCCGGGGACCTGACCGCTCCCAATGGACGCGGATTTTAAGTTAAATCAAGCTGCCGGTTGTTATTGCAATCAACCGGATCAAAAAGCCAAAGCCCTGTAAAATCAAATATTTATAGCTCTTACAACTGCTTTTTTCCCAAACCGGTTTTTCAGATGGTCGACTGTCCGGTACAGATTAACCATCTCGGGGGTATCCTCAAACAGGTTGAGCTGCTGGGTGCCCTGTACCAGGTGCGTAAAACGGATGCCCAGCAGCCGTATAAGCATGCGCCGGCTGTATAGCCTGTCGAACAGCTCGCCGGCAATTCCTGCCAGCGTATGGTCGAAAGAGGTGTAGGGTATCCGTTTCTGCAGGGTATGGGTGTCGAAGTTGGCATAACGAAGTTTTATGGTCACACAGGAAGTGAGCCTGTGCTGCGACCTCAGTTCATAACACAGTTTCTCCACCATACCCGCCAGCAGCGCCCTCATCATTTTTACATCGGTGGTGTCCTGCTCAAAGGTCCTTTCGGTGCTGATCGATTTCTGCTCGCTGTAAGGCTCCACAGGGGTATTATCGATGCCATTGGCACGCCTCCATATCTCGGTGCCGTTCTTTCCCATTACCCGCTCCATCATCTCGGGCGGCATCTGCCTGAGCGTCGATATGGTATCAATACCCATTGCCCTGAGCATGCGGAAGGTCTTTTCGCCTACCATGGGGATCTTTTTTATTGACAGGGGAGCCAGGAAAAACGGTATCCGCGGATATTGAACGTAAAGCTCGCCGGCAGGCTTGGCCTCGCCGGTGGCGATCTTGGCTACGGTCTTGTTGGCCGACATGCCGAAAGAGATAGGCAGTCCCGTCTCTTTTATAATGGACTGCCGCAATTCACGGGTCCATTTATAGCAGCCGAAAAAACGGTCCATGCCGCTGACATCGATGTAATGCTCGTCGATCGACGCCTTCTCGTAGACAGGCGCCCTCTCTGCAATGATATCGGTCACCATGCCCGAATACCTGCTGTATGAATCCATGTCCCCCCTTATGATAACCGCATCGGGGCAAAGCAGCCGGGCCATCTTCATGGGCATGGCCGAATGCACCCCGTACTTTCTCGCTTCATAGCTGCAACTCGCCACAACACCACGGTCTGACGATCCGCCGATAAGTATGGGCCTCCCCTCCAGGCTGCTGTTCTGCAGGCGCTCGACCGACACGAAAAAACTGTCCAGATCCATATGCACCACACTGCGCCCTGCAATATCCATCATATTATTTTTTTAGTCAAATGCTGGTTTTTCAATAGAAAATATATTATATTTGACTATTAAATAGTCAAATTACTGACTACAATATAGTATTTTTATTTAAAAAACGGAAAAATCATGGCCTGGCACAGAAATTTTAAAGAGGAGCCAACTACGGGATTCACATGGTCTGAAAGGCCCGTAAAATCATGGAGGCCGGGGCCTGCGGAAAGTAAACTGAAAATTTCAGTACAGAACTTAACGAAAGCGGATAAACAATTAGAGCCGGAAACAGGAAACTACAAAGATTTCAGACTACTGTTAAATAATCTAAAAAATTCATAGCTATGCATTTTTCTTCCAACATAAAGCATCTGCGCAAACGCAGGAAAAAGACACAGGAAGATGTGGCCTTTGCCCTGTCAATGAAGCGCAGCACCCTTAACAATTATGAGAACGGGCAGACAATGCCAAATGCCCCGATGTTGCTTGCATTCTCAGATTATTACAGGATTGCGGTAGACACCCTTTTGAGGATCGACCTCAGCGCGCTGTCTGAACATCAGTTGTCGGAGCTTGAACGGGGCAACGATGTCTTTATCCGCGGAAGCGGACTAAGGGTGCTGGCCACCACTGTCAACAGCAGCAATCAGGACAACATCGAGCTGGTCAATGAGAAGGCCAGGGCCGGCTATACTACCGGTTATGCCGATCCGGAATACATTAGGGAGCTTCCGGTTTTCAATCTTCCATTCCTTTCGGGGAACCGAAAGTACCGGACCTTCCAGGTAAGCGGCGATTCGATGCTGCCGCTGCCTGACGGCTCATGGGTGACAGGGGAGTTTATAGAGGACTGGCGCGGGATAACAAGCGGCAGGCCCTATATCGTGCTCACGCTTAATGAGGGGGTGGTTTTCAAGATAGCCGACAACCTGATAGGGTCGGAGGGAGTGCTCAGGCTTTACTCCCTTAATCCCTTTTATGAACCGTACGACCTGCCGGTGGGAGACATAAAGGAAGTGTGGCGCTTTGTCAACTTCATCAGCTCTGAGCTTCCTGCCACAGAAACCACCGACGAGGCAACACGCAGGGTCATGGCCGAGCTGAAGAATGAGATGAAGCTTATACGGCAAAAACTTGAAAAACAATCCTGATAGCCGGGCGCTTTCATTCATTGGTTTAAACTTATATGCTGGAATCCCGGAGATATCGTTGCGCTGCATCTCTTTACTATCCGCATTGTAGAAAAAACACCCAATGGAAAAGTAAGGCAGTCAATAGCAATGGAATGACCTGACAACGCTGTAAACTGGCCCGTCAGATTTTAAATCGCTGTTATACAGATTAAAGTGATCAACAGGGAAAGTAATTACAAACGGATTCATCTGTCCGGTCATTTCAATAAGTGTTTTTTTATTTTCAGCAGAAAGCTGTTTTATCCTTGCAATAGTAATATGTGCCCTGAATTTTTCATTAATTCCGAATATATTCGCCATGTTTTGACGCAGGCTAGTCAATTCATCGGGGCTATCCAGCTCTATCCAAATAATGCGGGGTTTTCTTCCAGGAAAAATTTCAACTGAAGATGACTTCAGCCGGAAAGGCTCAAACTTAATCTCATCCAGCAACCTGATTTTATCTTCTGACCCTTTATTGCCAAGAAATACAAGCGTAAGATGCAAGTTTTCGGGCTTCACAAGCTTCAAGCCTTCTATTTCCCCGAAAGGCTTAAGGGAAGTCTTAATCGCTTGTCTGACATCTGAGGGCAGGGGTATTGCAATAAATTGTCTCATTTTGATTCTGATTTCACCTCACATAACACAACATTTAACAGTTATCAGCACTCATATCCGTATGTTAAACATATTATTCTTCCCCATTATTATGAATCTTGCTTTTACTTCATCGGCAACTTTCAATATCTTTTCATATACCTTCCATTTTTCACTACCAACCGAATTGAAACGGAGTATGAGGAATAATGGAATGATATCACCCCTGGCAGGTGTTGCCTTTCGGGGTGTTACTCCCACATATAAAAAAAATTCACCCTCTGGAAAATTAACACTTGCTTGAAGATTCTTGAGAATTAATTATATGTTATCCGGGTAAGAATAGGATTGGATTGCTGAATTAGGCTCTCCGTGAGGACAGCACAATACAATATGGGTAAAGGAACGGCAGAGAAAGCCAATGCTGTTTTAAAATGTAACAGAAATGCCCACTTGTTTTACAATTAAATGCAAGTTTTCTTTCATGTACTAAGTAGCCTTTCCACTTGTTTTGAATAAAGTATCTGCGGAATGATATCTTGGTCTCCGCTTTAATTTGGCGATCAGTTTTTTGCAAGTGCCTTAGAGGATACCTGGTGATCTTCGAAACCCATCAGGGCAAACATTATGGATTTAAGTTGATTAAAGTTGATTGGTTTGCTGATATACTCATTAAATCCGGCTTCAATTGCTTTTTGTCGTTCTCCTTCCATTGCTGCTGCAGTTTGGGCGATAACAGGGAGTGAGGGGTATTTCTGTTTTATGATTTTTGTTGCCTCATACCCATTCATCACCGGCATATGAATATCCATTAAAACGATATCAAATGTATCCGATTTGTCGATTATATTTAAAGCTTCTTTTCCGTTTTTAACCCAGTCATAATTGATCCTGGTAGTTTTCAGTGATTCAATGATAACTCTGGCATTTGCCGGATCGTCTTCAACAATGAGCATTCTGCGGTTTCTCCAGTCGGGATGAACAGGCATTTGCTCTAGTTTTGGAGGATTAAAAAGCTTCGGGGGTACATTTACCTGGGGTATATTAAAAAAGAATGTTGTGCCTTTGTTCAATTCAGATTCAAGCCAGATTTTCCCACCGAGGAGTTCAATAAGATTTTTACAAATAGTCAGGCCAAGACCGGTGCCTCCATATTTTCGGCTGGAACCATCGTCTACCTGCTTAAACCTGTCGAAGACAAGCTTTCGATTCTCTTCCGACAGGCCGATACCTGTATCTGATACAAAGAAAATCAATTCGTTCCTGGTTAACCTGTAACCATACTCCACCTGACCTGTGTCGGTAAATTTGATGGCATTGTTGATGAGGTTTCCAAGGATTTGTTTAAGCCGGTATGGATCTGAAATAATAGCAAAGTTTGGGGAATCTGTGGCTTTTTCAACTTTTACCTGTATTTGTTTTTCCTTATTTTCTCGCTGCAAAATCTCATTACAGTAAATGTTAAGATCGTCAAGTATATTATTAACAAAGGTTTCCCCTGGAGCAATTTTAAGTACTCCGGATTCAATTTTTGCAATGTCGATGATATCATCGATCAGGTTCAACAGAAGTTTTCCGCTGGTTTGAATTTGTTTTATGTAGGCTGTCTTATCTTCCATGCTGTTATCATCATCGGTAAGTAATTGAGAAAAACCGAGTATTGCATTCATGGGTGTTCTTATCTCATGAGACATATTTGCAAGAAAAGCGGATTTGAGTCGATCTGATTCTTCTGCTTTTCTTTTCTCATGTCTCAGAACTTCTATATACTTTTTTCTCTCCATAATGTCGACGACAATCCCCCTGCTGCCGGCATATTTGCCATTCTCAATGATCTTGTCAGCATACACAAGGGAATGAAATGTTTGTCCACCTTTTTTAACAGCAATATACTCTATCCCACTGGTTGAATCAGGATGAGTAATTGAATTTTCGAATTTCATAAGAATTTCTTTCAGTAAGATTCTATTTTCAACCTCTCTTTTTGAATAGCCGAAAGTATTGAGCCAGGTTTGGTTCACATAGGTGAACCGACCGTTTTCATCAACTTCAAAGATGCTCAATGGGAGCATCTCTGCAAGTTTTCTAAACTTTAGCTCGCTTTCCCGCAGTGCATATTCGGCTCTATCTCTTTCCTGCTCCCTTTCAATTATCATATTTGTCATTAAATTGAACTCATTGTACAGAACTTCTATCTCGAGATGGGGCTTTTCCAGTACTACCTCACGATTCATCTTGAAATTGTTTTTGGTTAACTCACTGATATGAATTGTAAGTGCACTGAGCGGAGCAGTGATTTTTATTGAAATTACATAACTTAAAATTGTGCTTGTTAAGATGATTAATCCAAAGAATAGAATGTATAATAGCTCGAGGTAATAAAATATTCGCATTTTTTTTTCCTCAAGGGATATCATCAGGGAGCTTATTTGTTCTCTGATCAATTTTGCTCTTTGGTTCAATTGTAGTTTATAACCTCCTGCATTGTCTTTTAATCCAATTTCTTTATCCAGAAAAACAAGCTTATTAAACAGCAGCACATATTCATCAATTACTTTGATAATGGAATCCTTTTCTTTTGAATTCAGAAGCTGTGATTGGATAATTTCTGCTCTTAAATTCCTGCTCGTATAATTGAGTTTATCAATATATTGATCCTCGTTTCGAATTATATAATCCTTTTCATGACGTCTGAGACTGAGCACTTTTGTCTGGTCAATTTCAGTAAAGTTTTCAAGTATATGCACGAAATACCTCATTTCACCCTCAAGACCATAATCTTTAAATCCCCTTTTAATAATAAGAGAAAGCATCTCTTCCAGAATTTTTTCATACTCATTTATTGCATGTCTCATGGAATTCAGTTCGCTTTTGACCTCCAGGCTGCTGACCCCTCTGAGTTTTTTAATCTCATCTATTTTAATGTTTATCTCTTTTATGCTATTTCTGAAAGAATTCAGATAGGTGCTTTCCCCTGTGACAAAAAACTGCTCAGTGGAGGTTTCAAAGGCGAAAAAATCGTCGAGCAGCAAAAATGTTTCAAGAGTTTTAACTTCAACTGCGTTAATACTGTTGACAATTTCTGTTATTTTATTCTTTTTGGAATAATATATATAGTTGAAAAACAGCAAACACAAAAGAGTTAGTGAGGAGAATATTAGAAACCAGGTAAGAAGCCTGTTTCGTAGACTGTTTTTCATTTTCGAAATTTTGACAAAAATATCTCAGGAATCTGTTTACAGTATTATATTGAAATTAAATAAACGTTAATATTACATACACCTAATTGGTACGATAAATTAGTGGATGTAGTGCATTTATCTACTTTAGACACTGCAGCACAATTAATCAAGCATTGTTCATTGAAGGATGATACAGTAGAATTATATCCGTGAGAAGCTGGAGATCATCAGATTGGTTGAAGGTTCAGATCTGGGTGTGATAGACATTTTCAAACAGCCAAAGGATTTGTTGTGCTTTCAGTTTCTTTTAATAAAAATAAATCAGCCTGGGTGCAGGTGATTGCTTCATTTACATCCGGACATCAAACACTCTGTCATTTCTGACCGGGATCTCCTCAGTTTCAACCTTTTCAACCCTGGCAAAGTCCGGACCCTTACGGCACCATACAACAAAATTCCCAAGGTTGTCAGCCTCGCCTTCTGCTTCAATATAAACCGACCCGTCACTCCTGTTCCTTACAAACCCCCTTATATTAAGGTAGCGCGCCATGGTCCTTGCAGAATGCCTGTAGGATACGCCCTGAACTCTCCCGGTTACCTTTATTCTGATCCGTTTCAAATCAATTTATTTTGAGTAAAATTATACATCATGAGATTATTTTCAAAGTATTTACGTTTTATATGAAATGTTGCTCCTGAACATTTTTAAAGAACATTTGTTTATGAAAAGTAAAATATAACTGAACGAAACATTAATAGCTAAAAGATGAATAAGTATGCCATTTTATTTTTATTTTTAATCGCTGTTGCAATGAATACATCACATGCGCAGAAATCTCTGCACGACTTTAAAGTAGCCGATATTTATGGTGATACTTTTGACCTTGCCGATCTGAAAGGTAAAAAGGTACTTGTAGTAAACACTGCATCAAAGTGTGGACTGACACCTCAGTTTGAAGAACTTCAGGCGTTGTATGAAACTTATGGTGGCGATGACTTTACAATTATAGGTTTTCCGGCAAATAACTTTAACAATCAGGAACCAGGTACCCATGAAGAAATAATTGAATTCTGCACCGCCAATTATGGTGTGACTTTTCCCATGATGTCAAAGATATCTGTCAAGGGTGATGATATCGACCCATTATATAAATGGCTTACCAGTAAATCACTTAACGGAAAGTTTGATGCCGAAATTACATGGAATTTCCAGAAATTCCTAATAGACGAAAACGGTCATCTTGTCGATTTTGCTCCACCACGTGAAAATCCGAGATCAGACAAGATAATAGGATGGATCAGCGATACTGAATAGTCTCATTTCTCTATCTTATAATGTATTAATCTTTAGCCTGCATGATGAATGCGGGCTTTCTTTTTCATTTACCCGAAAGATATATTTTTCCATCATTTAACGAAGGTTTTTTAATACTTTTGCCAAAAGTTAATAAAAATGTTTTGTGATGGATGTTGCGCTTCTTGATTCAAGCCTGTTTAACTATTTAGTCCTGCCCCTTCTGATCTTTTTCGCCCGCGTGGCTGATGTGACCCTTGGAACAATGAGGATCATCCTTGTGTCTAAAGGGAAAAAATATCTTGCTCCCATTTTTGGTTTTTTTGAGGTCTTTATATGGATCATAGCCATTTCGAGTATAATGCAGAACCTGGATAACTATTTTAACTACTTTGCATATGCAGGTGGTTTTGCTGCTGGTAATTTTATTGGCATGTATATCGAAGAGAAAATTGCAATGGGAGTTATGATAGTGAGAGTAATAACACAAAAACCGGCCAATGTTCTGATTGACAAACTCAATTATCTCGGTTATGGTGTTACCAGCGTTGATGCCCGCGGGGCTAAGGAGGATGTAAGCATTATCTATACGGTAATTCACAGGAATGAACTGAAAAGGGTTATAGAAATAATTAAACATTATAATCCCCGCGCCTTCTTTTCAGTTGAAGATGTTCGTTATGTCAATGAGGGAGTGTTTCCGATCAGAAGATCACTTCTGGGGAAAGTACCAAATGGCAGTGCCTTCAGAAGATGGAGGAAAGGGAAGTAAACCTAACCATTTATCATTTTCAGCAGTGTTTCGATCCCTGCAGCATCAATTTCATCAAAATTTGCAAGCCTCGTGCTGTCAATATCCAGTACGGCAATAATAATACCATCTCGATCATATACCGGCACTACTATCTCAGATCTTGAACGGGCATCGCAGGCGATATGGCCCGGGAACTTATGTACATCATCCACAATTACTGTCTGCCTCGTGTTTACGGCTGTCCAGCAAACACCTTTGCCCGGTTCAAGCTCCTGACATGCCACGGGTCCCTGATAAGGCCCTACAACCAGCTTACCTTCTTTTAAGAAATAGTATCCCGTCCAGAAAAAACCATCCATCTTGTGATGCAGCAATGCAATTACTGTAGCCATGCGTGCGAACCTGTCGTTTGTTTTAGGCAGCAGATCCTCCAATTGCCCGGCAATGCGGGAATACCGGTTTCTTTTTTTCTCTTTATAATCCATTTTATTTTTTTGTGAAAAATCCAAAAGGATCTACAAAAGTTTTCACCAGCTTTTTGTTTTTTTTCGGTACGCTGGGCACCATTGTCATTACGGGTATTTCCGACCCGTTTATTATCTCATGAGCAAAAGTTCCTATATAATGATCGGTAAAATTAGATTCCTGGTGGGTCATTATCATAATAAGATCAGCATCTATTTCAAGTGAGTATTTCAGAATTACTTCGTGATCGGGCACGTCAGATTGTTTGAAGAGTTTAATATTGCAGGGAATCCCATTCTCTTCAATCATTTTTTTTGCCCGCCTCATCTTGGCATATATACGGCTGCGTGTCAGGCTTACACCACCGGTCAGAACCGATACCATCCATATTGCCGAGTTGAAATGCAGTCCCAGTGACACCGAATTGAAAACCTTTTCCCTTGTTTTTTTTGTAAGGTCAAGTGGCAGCACAATGTTTTTAACGCCCAGATTATGATCTTTCCCTTTGATAGTAATGACCGGACAATTTGCATTAGAAATTACATGAGTGGCATTTGAGCCAATGAATCTTGTATAACCTTCATCTACATCATTTTTACCCATGATAATAAACCTTGCCTTCACTTCTTCGGCAACCTTCAGAATCTGTTCGTATACTTTTCCTTTTTCGATGCGTACCGAAACGGGGAGCTGAAATTTCTCAGCGGTGGTGGCGGCAAGTTCGTCAAGCTTTTTTTTGACCTCCTGATAGATCCTCTTCTCTTCTTCCTCCTTGCGAAACATGGCAGAAATTATATCGCCAGCTTCGATTATATACAGAATTACAATTTCCGCCTTCATAAAGCGTGCAATTCCCCGGGTTTGCTCCAGGGCTATAATCGACTGGTCGTGAAAATCGAGCGGGACAACTATTTTATTTTTGATCGTGTTCATAATTAATAAACGAATATGTTTTTTTGCAGGATAAATATACGGATAAATTCTGTATTGGTAATTTGCCTGTATAGAAGTAAATTTGGGCTCTGTATGAACTTTCTTAAAAACATCAGTCCCCCGGAAAAAAGAACCTTTATTTTCCATTTCTTCTATTCATCAATAGAAGGAATAATCAGCGGCATCCTGGTGTTGAATGAATTTGTCTTTCTTAAAAGTCTCGATGGATCTCCCTACCAGGTTGGACTATTGTTTCAGTTCAGCATGGTGGTTCTGCTTGTTTCTGTTTTTATAAACGAAATTCTGCACCGTGTAAAAAACAAAAAAAGGCTTCTGAGATCAGTTGCTGTACTAACGCGACTGCCACTTCTGTTACTGCTGTTATTCCCCTCCAATGTTGGTGAGATGGGAGCAGACTCCATTTATCATTATTTGTTTCTGCTTATTTTCTTTATTTACTATCTCGCTTCACCACTGATATTTCCTTCAATTAATATTTTACTGAAACAGAATTATTCAAACCCTAATTTCGGGAAGCTATATTCTTATGCTACTTCGGCCAAAAAAATTACTACGCTTGCAGCAACATTTTTATTTGGATTTTTCCTTGATAGCGATCCTTACGCATTTATATATATCTATCCCTTTGTGGCTGTTCTGGGAATAATCTCCATTTATATGTTAACCCTGATACCTTTTAATACTGAAGATAATTCGCCGGAGAGCCCTGTAAAAGCCAGGATATTCACGTCTGCACTCCGGAGGGTATCAGAAATATTCCGGACGAATAAGCCATATCTTCATTACCAGATCGGGTTTATGCTTTATGGTCTTGCCTTTATGGGCACTAATTCAGTAATCACCATATTCTATGACAGGGCAGTTAATCTGAATTATTCAAGTGTGGCTTTTTACAAAAACGCCTACAACCTGATTGCCATTTTTCTTTTGCCGGTTTTCGGCAGGATGCTGGCCAATACCGATCCGCGTAATTTTGCTTCTCTTACTTACGGGTCACTTGCCATATACCTTTTATCCTTTCCTGCAACCCTTCTGTTTCCAGCATATATCGAAGTATTCGGACTTCAGATCTATTATATTCTGCTCATCGGGGTAATCTTCAACAGTGTTTTTATTGCCTCCATGGCAATTTCATGGAGTATCGGATCATCATTTTTCTGCAGTAGCAGCGAGGCAGGAGATTACCAGTCCATTCATCTCTCCCTGACCGGACTCAGGGCAATGATAATACCTATTGCAGGAGTTTTCCTCTATGAACTGGCCGGGTTTACATTTACCTTTATCCTTGGGGCTTTACTTTTGGTGACCGGGATCACTCTTATGATCTGGTCAGGCAGAAAGCATGCTATAAGATAATGTTTCGGGATACCCCAAAAAAAAACAGACGAAGATCTCTCTTCGTCTGTAGTGGTGATCCAGCTGAGGCTCGAACTCAGGACCCCATCCTTAAAAGGGATGTGCTCTACCAACTGAGCTACTGAATCATCCT
>CAYQXY010000006.1:0-151550 GCA_964421595.1 uncultured Bacteroidales bacterium
GCGCAAGCATAAAGAATATGTTCACTGAAAAACATATCTTTTGGTGAATATGATAATTAAAAGTTATTATCTTTGCAAGAAAAACAATGTACTCAAGATATCTTAGTGACAGAATAAAGAATCGAATCGATTCAGGTAAAGCGATTGTTGTAATCGGTCCACGACAAGTGGGAAAAACAACTCTAATCGAATCGATCCTTGAATCAAAAGATTATCTGCTCCTTGATGGAGATGACCCTAAAACACGAACTTTATTAACAGAACCGAATACAGAACAGATTCGAAGGATTCTGGGGAATTATAAGTATGTCTTCATAGATGAAGCTCAAAGGATTGAGGGGATAGGGCTTACTATGAAAATAGTAACAGATAGATTTAAAAACGTTCAATTGTTTGCAAGTGGCTCATCATCTTTTGATTTGTCAAATAAAATCAATGAACCTTTAACTGGTAGAAAATGGGAATATCAGTTATTCCCAATTTCGTGGGAAGAATATGAGAACCATCACGGTTTTTTATACGCAGAGCAGAGTTTAGAGAATAGATTACTTTATGGGTTTTACCCTGATGTATTAAATAACTTGGGAGACGAAGTTAGTATCTTACGGAATTTAGTAAACAGCTATTTGTACAAAGACATCCTTGCATATGCAGATATACGAAAGCCAGAGGTTCTTGAAAAGCTTGTTCAGGCTCTGGCTCTTCAGATTGGGTGTGAAGTTAACTATTCAGAATTAGCTCAAGCTGTAAACGTAGATAAGAATACAGTTAGTAAATACATTGACATTTTAGAAAAAGGTTATATTATTTTTAAACTGGGTAGCTTTAGCCGAAACATCAGGAATGAAATAAAAACAAATAAGAAGATTTATTTTTATGATAATGGCATAAGAAATATGGTAATTGGTAATTTCAATCCAATAGAATTAAGGATTGATAAAGGTGCTCTTTGGGAGAATTTTCTAATTTCGGAAAGGATTAAGCAGAATGAGTACAAACAAAGTCTTGCTCACACCTATTTCTGGAGAACGAAACAACAGCAGGAAGTTGATTTCGTAGAGGAAAATGGAGGAAAAATATTTGGTTTTGAATTTAAGTGGAAGAAAAAGAATAATCAGAAATTACCAAAAACATTCACTGAAACTTATCATGCGGAGACAAAGATAATTGATAAAGAAAATTTTAGAGAATTTGTAAGAATTGAATAATGCCAGCACCAAATAAAGTGTATATGTCTTAAGGGTTTAGTCGGTATTCAGGAGTTGCAACTTTGACTAGAAATGCACAACCACAAACGTAGTGTATATTCCATGCCTTAAACCACCTGATGGTACTATGGTAAAGAGATACGGTGCTGAGCGTTTAGGGAAAGGCTATACCAGGAGCATAGTCAGTGGGTAAAGTAGATTGATGAAAGTGAATCGCTGATGAGGTGTCGATAATGGCGTTGCATCCTGTCAAAAGATTGCAATGTGGATTAAAAAACCACCAACCTTACATGCTGCGACCTGACTTTTGATGACACATTAACAATGTAATTGCCTTTGGGTAGTATTGATGTATCGATGAGCAGCTCATTTTCATAACCCAAAACCATATGCATTATAGTCCTGCCGTCAGAGCTTATCACACTTACAACAGCATTGTGATCAAAACCGGGAGCTATCAACCTCACGAACTTGTCCGCGGGATTGGGTACAAGACGGAGGTGGGCTCCGGATATACCATCAATATGATCGATACCAACATCCAGGGTGTCATTTATAAAAACTGCCGTTACTGTGGTGTTGGCGGAAGGCATTATTAAGGTTGTTTTACTGCTGTCGACATCTGCCAAATAATCATCGCCGCCTGACCATAAACTGAATATCTGCCCTTCGGGAGGTGCATCGGCTTCAATTGGAACCTCATGTCCCTCTTTATACTCTCCACTGCCACTTCCATTGATCACAGTCAGGGTATAGGCTTTTTCAAAATTCGCAGTTATCTCTTTGTTACTGTTCATGACAACTGAAAGCGGATTATCACTTCCGCTGGCATGGCCGCTCCATCCAGTAAATATATATCCGCTTTCGGGATTTGCCGTGATTCTGACAAATTCACCATTTGAATAGAGATCTCTCAAGGGAATGGTTATGACTGACCCATTAACTGCACTCATATCCAGGGAAAATATTTCACAATTTCCGGGGTCACTTGAAGGTAAACGGCCGGTGTTTCCACCGGCACAAATACCACAGGCATCATACCAGGCTTCGCCATCAGGATCTCCGTTACAGTCATAACCAGGGTTGATAAACTTTGAAAGCAACCGGATATACGGAAGCTGGTATCCAAGACTGTTTTCTGTTACCTCCCATGAATTCAGGGGCCAGGAGGTATTGAAATCCTTGTAGGATTTCTGGTCGGGCTGATCCTTTGGCGGTGAGATTGATTCCGAATAGCATCTCTGGTTGTTTGAAGCTGAACTGCATCCTGTGGGACAGCAATTATCCCAGTCATACGACGGATTTGGTCCGCCGGTCAGAAATCCCGGCGCAGGACCATAAGTTGAGACTCCCGCTCTGTCCCATTTTTGGCTGCCGTCTGTGAACCATGTGTGATAAAACTCCCTGACACCGTTATTTGCCCCAAAGCGGAACATGTTGGAGAGATAGTTGAAATTAAGGGGATTAACCCCATGGATGTAATTCAGGTAACCTATGGTTGCGTCTGCAATTTCCGCCGAGTCAATGATGTTAAAATCATACTGAAAAAGATTGTGGTACATGCCTCCTTTTCTGTTTTTAATGCCGTTGCTACCCCAGGTATAGTCTTTTATATGGGCCATATAAGGATCCTTTTTCCCTGTAACCGAAGGCCAGTTTTCACTGCCGTTCTTCATGGCAGTGCCATAGGCCTGCCTGATATGGTTTACCACGCCCGGCGTTGCCCCGTCTATTGTCATATAATGAAGAAGAAAATCCTGGTTACGGGCTTCAAAAGGATAGGCAAAGTTCCAATTGAAAAGATTTACCTTATCATAATTATCATCAAAAAATGCCCGGTATTTATCTTCGCCGGTCAGGCCGAAGAGAAAGCAGGCAGCCTGAAGTTTTTCCATCAACCTGCCATAATCATTCGTTTCCTGTTGCCCTGCCGCAAGACCTGATGAACCGAATGCCGGATCATTATTACGGAATATAACCTTCGGATTTGCATCGGCCCAATCCCAGGCAGCCTTTGCACTTTCTTTAAGGGTATCAGCATATTCTGTCATACCAATTGAGTGATAAACGCCTGATGCAATGGCAAAAGCAGCAGCAACTCCCAGTGTGGCAGAGGTGTTTGGCGGCCCGTAAAGAGTTTGGCCTGTTGCCGCAGAGGGGGGACTGGCATGACTTGATCCCACTACGCTCAAAACACTACCGTTATCCTCCTGCATCCTGAGAAGATGGTCAAGACCCCATTTGGCCTCATCAAGCAGGTCTGGTATTCCGTTACCCGATTCGGGGATATTGTAATCGTCAGTCCATACTTCAGGCCTTTCAATATAGGCCTGCATCATCTGGACAATATAATCTGCATTCCACCGCGTATACTTATTATAGTCGCCCGCATCATACCAGCCCCCACTAACATCCCTTTCAGTAGCAGGATTATTTCTGTCATTGTAGAGGCGCGCATTCTTGTCCTGGTTCGGGCCGATATGGCTTGCCCCGTCGACCCATCCCGGTTCAGCGTAGGGCAACTCTTTAGCAAAGCCGGAACGCTGGTAGAAGAATGTCCGCATGGCATGCTTCATAACCTCATTGTAAACTGAAGGGGATATTTTAAACTCGTATGAACGAATGTTTTTTTCCAGATCCAGTATGAAATAGGTTCCTGTTTGGGAGATTGCGGAAAAATCAAAGTGCCATACCTTGTCGCCCGAAGATGGATCTGTCATTCCGTTATTCCATGCAACAGGATTACCTGTCATTACGGTATCACCGGATGAAGCATTAACCAGGGCAAAGGTGGTGCCCGGTGTAAATGAATTAGCCGAATCGAATCCAACCTGCGGATCCTTAATAACAGCAATCTTGGGTGCACCGGGCAGGTATCCGAACTGATCAACTATTATAAAAGGCGAATCGGATTGACCAGAAACCATAATGTAGCCTGCCAGGTAGACAAGGATAGTTATGACTGTTTTGAAATTCTTTAATGTATAATTCAACTTTGAATTTTTTGTTACTCTGCCTCCTGTCGTAGGGAGTACTTTGATTTTCGCTTATAACAAATATCAGATTTTTTTTGGAATATACATCAAAATTCCATGATTACCCCTTCAAATAAACAGGTTTTTAGATCATGTGCAAGACCAGGTGAGCTTTTGTTATGCCTGCAGGCAAATACTCACCATATCCTTACCCTTCAATGCTGTTGCGTTTGGTATTTTGGCATTTTCTGGGTACCTTAGGGTGTCTTTGCGGACAGTGAAGTGTATACAGATCACCAACGTAACATACCGCCGGGACGTTGGCGGTAATGCTAAAACATAAAATGCACAACAGTCTCATTGAATTCATCTCGAAGGGAACCAGCAGTTTTCAGTTCTTTTCTCTGAGAAAACAGAAATAGCCGCGTTCCTTTTTATGCAGAAGGCAAGGCTTAAGGATACGGAATTTACGGGAGGCGAATTTGTAAAATTTGATCGAGAGGCAGGAGAAATTGAAATATCCAATACATCCCAGGACCCAATAGACATTCTCCCCTTTGGTAGCGAACACTATGACGAACCTATTGTGGCCCAAGGCCCTTTTGTGATTTTTAATTTCCGGTCTACAAAAGCCTTGGTGTTGAAGATTTGCTTGAAAGGGAGATGAAAGGTTTGCTTGCTCATGGATGGTTTGAAGAGGGAAGATTTGTGATAAAAACACATCATGAGATCTATCAGACCTACAATGATTTTTATTCGGGAAAATACGATAAAATCAGTTCTCAAAAACACGCTTAAAGGTGATAAAAAATTGAAGTGATTATCTTTAATCAAGCTTTAAAACTTAAATGCTATGAATAATTCAATCCAGTTGCCACTCTTGAATTATAAGGGAAACGAGCAAAAGAAAATGACCTTGCATTTGTTTTTACAGGTCATGGGTAAGATCCGTCTGAAGTTAACACCTCGCAAAAACCACTGGTGGTACGTAACAGAGTATGTATCCACAAAGGGCATTACTACTGGCTCCATCCCTTACAACGAAGGTCTGGATACCTTTGAAGTCACGATCAATCTACATCTACACCAACTGGAAGTCAGTACCAGTAAAGGTGAGTCTGCGAGTTTCTCGCTGCTACATAAACTAAGCGTCGCGGATTTCTATTCTCAACTTTCTGAGATTCTTAATCGATTCGACATTCCAGTTTCTATAATAGACAAGCCCTTCGATCTGAACATTGACCAATCTTTTAGGAAAATCAAGGAGTACCACCATTATGATGAAGCTTATACCAAAGACTTCTGGCGTATTCTTCTTTGGGTAGATGGAATTTTCAAAGAGTTTAGCGGGCGGTTTTATGGTAAAACCAGCCCGGTACATCTTTACTGGCATTCGATGGATTTGGCAGTTACCCGTTTTTCTGGCAACCTGGCACCTGCTATGCCCGCGACTGCCAGGTTATCGGACAAAGATGCCTACTCGCATGAGTGCATTAGTTTTGGTTTTTGGGGAGGAGATGAAAACCTGCCTGAACCAGCCTTCTACTCCTATACCTACCCTTCACCTGAGGGATTGGATCAGGAGTCTTTGAAGCCCGCTACTGCTGAATGGGTTGTCAGTAATGGAAGTCCCATGGCCATACTCACTTACAATAATCTATTAAAATCGGCTGACCCACGTACATCTCTTCTTGATTTCCTTGAATCTGCCTACACAGCCGGAGCCAAAATGGCCCACTGGGATATCGAGAAATTGAAAGTACCAGAGCTGCATAACATTTAAAATTGACCTCATCCTGAATTTATGTCATGTTGAACTTATGTACATAAAATATCCAATTATAAGTTTACCTCTATCATAGAATGATTTTACCCTTCAGGATTAGGAGATAACAAATTAATTTATACCTTCAACTATTTATAATGTATATGGAAAGCACGTTGAGCTTGTTGATATATACAGCAATAGCACAGAAAGGATTAATAGATTGAAAATAAAGCACGAACCGCCTACACATGGCTTAATGCATGTGAGTTTGGCTGCGCCGATCTTATTGTGGTCTTTACGGTGACAATTCATTTTTTGTATATTCTAATTATTTTCTTTTTATGAAAAAGTTATACTTATTTTTAACAATCCCCTAAAGCATCAGATTAATCCGGTTTCCTGTCCCAGTAATCGTTACATGGGCTAAGATGCCAGCTATATACTAGGTTGGTTCGCCACCCATAATAAGGAGTTAGCAGGTTATTCTGTCCGTTGCATTAGGTATAATTAATTTATTTGATACATTTTAAGAAATGGCACTCTATAAAAGAATTCCGGAATACTACTTCCTGTTTTCTTTACTTTTCAGCTTTTTGATGACCATTACCTTGTCGGGCCAGGCTACCGTTTCTATAAACGAGATCATGGCTTCTAACAAAACAACCATCGCTGACGAAGATGAAGAATATGCAGATTGGATTGAGTTGTATAACTATGGCCAGGAAGCGGTTAATCTGGAGGGATGGGGACTTACAGATAATTATGAAAATCCCTTTAAATGGGTATTTCCCGATCTTACTATAAATCCGGGGATGTACCTTTTGGTATGGGCATCAGGCAAGGACCGCAGCACACATCCCTTGCACACCAATTTCAGCATCAGTTCAGATGGTGAGCCAATTATTCTTACCACGAAGAATGGCATCCTAGTGGACCAGGTGCCGGAAACACAACTTCCCGGCGATGTTTCCTATGGCAGGTATCCGAATGTCACAGGTGATTTTCATTACTTTTATCAGCCTACACCCAATGCCGCCAATACCACCATCGGTCTAGCTGAAATATTAACGCTGCCTGATTTTTCACACGAGGCCGGTTTTTTTAATAGTCCGGTTAATTTGACCATCTCGCATCCAAACCAACAGGGAACCATTATTTATACATTAGACGGCTCTGAGCCTAAACAGGAAAACATTGGCGGTATTACCTATCAATACAAAAATTCCTATCCTGACGGGGACTTTTTCACGAACTCTTTCCAAACACACACCTATCATACTCCCATACCAATCAATGACAGAACCAGCGAACCCAATAAAATATCTGCCATTTCGACAACCAACAATACAAACCCCGGATATTTGCCGAATAGCACTGTTAAAAAGGCGACCGTGGCCAAAGCCAGGGTTTTACAAAATGGGATAGAAGGACCTGTAAGAACGGCTACATTTTTTATCTCCAACAGCAATGCTTTTCATTTTAAAAACCTGCCAATTATTTCGCTAAGCTTTAATGAAGATGATTTTTTTGAATACAGTAATGGAATTTATGTTGCCGGAAAAGATTTTGTTTCCAGCAGCGGAGGCATAATATGTGGTTACGGTAATTACAACAGAAGAGGTCTTGAAAATGAAAAAGGATCATACTTCGAATTCTTTCAAAATAACACTCGTGTTTACAACCAGGGAGTGGGTATAAGAATAGCAGGAAATTGCTCACGAAATTTAGCGTTTAAAACTACCAGAATTGTTGCCAGATATGAATATGACGAAAATAATCAGCTAAATCATAGTTTTTTTAATCACCCACCTGCCAGCATGGGCAGTCCACAATATAAAAGGCTGCTCATGAGAAATCCCAATTCATTTGATTATGCGTTTTCGGAATTATTCCAGGGGATATTTGAAGGGGTTCTGGGCAGAATTCAACCGGCCATTCAATTCATGAACGGTGAATTATGGGGGTTGACGTTGTTAAGGGAACGTTTCGATTCCGATCATTTATTTCATAATTATGGAATAAATCCAGACAACGTTGCCATTATTAAAATTGGCTATGGTTGGGATGTGGGTCAACCAGGCCAGGAAAATCAGCAAAGGGTCTGGTATATAAGCGAGGGGAGGCAGGAAGATATGGATGACTTTATTGAAATGAAAGATTTCATTGCCAAAAATAACATGTCAAACCCTGAATTATACCGGATGGCAAACCAACGATTAGACATCGAATCGTATGTTAATCACATGATCCTGAAAACCTTTGCCGGGGATGATCACTACGCACCCGAAATTGTTTTTTGGAAGACAAGAGATGCAGAAAACAATAACCTGGGAGATGGAAGATGGCGGGTTTTTATTAAGGATTTTGATGCTGCAACAAGCATTTCAGACAATATCATTAAAATGTTTGCAGAAAATAAATATCCACGGCCTTTTGGATCTGAGATTTTTACCAGCTTACTAAAGAATGGAGAATTCAAAACCGTGTTCATTAACAGATTTGCTGATCTGTTGAATACATTTCTGACCAAAAAAAGATTTGATAAGATTATCCATGACATCTTTGATAATGTAAGTCCCATATGGGAAGAGGTTTCAACCGGAAGGTGGGGAAATGCCAACCTAAGCAATCCTTCCATGGGCTTTGAAAACACACATAAAACCTCTTTGCTGAATTGGAGCACTATTCATCCCTCACGACAAAGAGATCACATCCGAAACTTTTTCAAAATCCCGGGCTATGTGAATATTACCCTTAACGTATCCGATACCGGGCATGGGCACATAAAAATCAACACCATCAACATCTTGGGAGACACGCCCGGAATACCAGATAACCCCTACCCCTGGACCGGGGTTTATTTTCAGGGAATTCCGGTTCAACTGGAGGCAATTCCTGCTCCCGGTTACGTGTTTTCGCATTGGGAAGGGTTAGAAGATAGATACACTACACATGCATCCCAGGCTTTTACACAGAACTCTGTTTCGGTGAAAGCCCATTTCAAAACAAGCAACTTTTTCTATTCCTGGAATTTCAACAATCTACCCCAGGGCAATATTACAGATATATCTTCTGATCTTGATGGAGAAAACCAGGGCTTGATCACTTATCAGGGGAATGGCACGGGATATATGGACAGGGTAAATGACGGAACCATCCTCAATGCTATTGAGGGTACACCGGCAGGTTATGGGCTAAGGGTCCGAAATCCTTCTGCGGACAGGGAGTTGGTCATTGAAGCGCCCACAACAGGATACCGGAACATCTCCTTCAGTTATGCCACCATGCGCACAACCAATGGTGCTGAAATTCAGGAGGTACAGTACAGAACATCACCGGACGGGGCATGGCATGTTTTGGAAGATATTGTAAGGGTTGAAGAAGAATGGAAAATACAACGATTCGGTTTGCCTGCCAGTGCTGATAACAACCCGGATTTTGCCATCAGGATATTATTTAAAGGGGAAAATACTTCTGACCAAACGGGTAACAGCAGGTTTGACAACATAAGATTTGAAGGATTAAGTTTAACAGATTCAGTTAATGATGATGGTTTTGAGAAAGATGCTTTTCTGTGGTATAACAACGGAATTCTTTACCTGGACAATCCTTATGAGGGTAATTCAGAGTTGATGATATATAACATTAGTGGAATTGTTGCCGCCAACTACAACATTAATGGCAGCGGCCAGCACAAATTATTTTTTTCAGGGCAAAATGGCTTATACATAGCCAGAATAACCGGAGGTGGAAGAAGCAGCAGCATGAGATTCTTGGTTATAAGTCCATAGGAGATACCAGTGATCTGATTTTTTGCAAAACCAGCGCCTTTATATATGATTTTGGGAATGATTTTTATATCTGTCCCCAGGGAAACATACCAATGGCACCTGGCAACATTACGGCAACAAGCGGAAAGGAAATTATTTGTACCGGTTTCAATGCTAAATCACCCCTGGTTGCAATGATTGCACAGGAGGCATTTATGTATAAAGAGCAAGACCAACGGCAGGTATATTGACCGGAGTGAATAATTCGGAGCATATTGACCCGCCTTATCGATGCGTATTTTGGTAGTTTTAATGTTAAAGAAAAAAAAATTACTGACATTCCGGCGGATACTTATCCACCTTTTTAAACTTAGGATTGTTTGCTTTTTCTTTTTGCTATCAACTAGCTGCAATTTGCTAGTACAGTAAATATGCGAGCCTGGATAGTGTTTTAAGTCTGGCAACATTGAAAGGTTCCTGGAATAACTCAGAACCATGTTACTTTAAAAAACCACAAGCCTTACATACTGCGACCTGGTCTTTGATGATACATTAACAATGTAATTGCCTTTGGGCAGGACTGATTAACATTGGCCAGCAGGAATGGATGGCTGAAAACCTGAGGGTTACAAAATACAATGACGGCCGGAGTATTCTTCAATACCCAAATTCTGGAGAAATATCCATAATGGAGGATGTAAGTGATAAAGGAAGATATGGGATATACCCTTATGAGCAAATCGAGGGTATTGAATCTGAAGCCGAAGTCATTAAGGCTTACGGACTGCATTATAACTGGTATGTTGTAGAGTCAAAAAAATTGTGCCCTGCCGGTTGGCGTGTTCCCCGCCTTGAGGATTGGGAAGAATTGTTCGGATACTTAACTGATACTTATGACTATATTGACAATTGGATCGATGTTGGAGTCACTCTTAAATCATGCCGGCAGGCTGATTCGCCTGTGAATGGTGATTGCAATACATCTGAACATCCCAGATGGAATCCTGATGGGGTAGATTATTGGTTGCTTGATATGCAGCAAACCTCTCCTGACTTTGAATATCCGGTTTCGGACGCTGAATTCATATGGCCATTAGCAGGTACCGACGAATTTGGGTTTTCTGCCCTGCCCGCCGGCAAATTCTCCCTAAATCAATTGCCTGGAACATTTGGATCCCATGGAGCCGGTTACTTAAGTGCATTCTGGGTTGATCATAAAGAAAAAATGGAAACTACGTGGATTCCGGAAATACCAGAAGGAACTAACGTAATAATCATGGATGAGATGACCTATAATGTCGAATTGAAACATGGCCTTGGCATCAGTGGTTCATCAAATAATAATTATAGTTATTCGGTTCGCTGCATCAGATAGATATTTTTGATTATGTTCTCTTTCTCGTAACCGCAGCCGACAAGTACCGAGAAAATTCTTTGAACAAATGACTGGATACGATGGATTATTTGCGATACGGATTGAATTTGAAAGCAACATTTATAGGATATTTTGCTACTTAGATAAAGGGGAGAAAACACAGAAAACGCCAAAAAAATAGATTGAAAAAGCAGATGCTGGTCTTATTTCAAATCAATTCGTGGTTATAATTATCTCTTGTGCTTCTATAAATCTGAATTCTCCAGCATCTATTCTTGCATTACCCCTTAAATGCAGTTTACGATAAGACTCATCAATCATATCAGCAGAATATCTTATTTCTTGAAAAATACCATTTGAAATAAAAACTTCTACTTTTTCATTTGATAGTTTTCCTGATGCAAATGTGGTGATAAATTCACGAGTATCCTGATTTACTTTAATGAGTTTAGAAGCAATAGTGACACCATGACTTGTAAATTTTATGTTTCTAGCAATCAAATCATTATTATCATAAAACATTTCCTCACTATGAAGATAAGAATACCACATACTTGTATCTAAAATAGAACTTGTGGAATGATTTAATTGGGTATCACTAACTGCGCTTAACTTGTCATTTGCAACAGTATTGCCATTTATGGCAAAAATTCCAAGAACTACAATGGAAACCATCACTGTTAAAATCAATATTTTTTTCATTGTGTTTGTTTTTAAATTAAATAAATCAATAAAGTTTATATAAAATTGCTCAAGCCTTTTTAAGATCAATCCTTTTTTTTCACCAAAAGATGTATCAAAAGAATTGTCATAAGTAATATCCAAAGCTTCATAAATCAACCTTACAGTATAAGTCCTTGGTGTCACTACTCCAGCCTCAATTCGCTGAAGGGTTCTCACACTTAGATTACATTTATCAACAAGCTCTTCTTGCGTTAATCCTTTAGCTTTTCGATAATCAGCAATCTTTTTGCCTAGTTCTGGTTGTTTAATCATGTTGAAACTTTTAAGCAATTTTATAACTTAACCTAAAAACTATACACGAATTTTCGATGATTTTTACACGTCATGACCACGTCATTTACATGACTTTTTTAACTATTTGAATTAATGTGTGTTAATACCTCTTTTTAAGCTACATCCCACAACTAAATCTACCGCGTGTATTCAGCTGGCGATTACTGTTGTTTTAAGTATTTGATTGCACTGTTGAGTGCCGGGTCAACATTTTCAATCACATCTTTCACAGACTTCTTAGCCACAATGTCAGGTTGTATCCCATAGCCAACGTATTCTTTCCCACAAAGATATGACGAATGTTTTGTACAAATGTCTAACCAGCCTCCGCCGGGTAACACAAAGTTGATTGGTTCACCGGTAGAGCCACCAGTAGCTTCGCCTATTTTGATTATATGGCTTTGATTATCTGTGGAAACTAAAAAATCTTCGGCTGCAGATAAAGTCTTATGTCCAATTAATATTGCTGTTGGCACTACTATTTTTTTTGTTTCAGGATTTACGTTAAATGATTCGTAAGGAAAATCGTAGTAATCATTTCTATAATTTACATATCTATCCCGCAGCATTTTATTACCAATTGTATCCTTAGGCTGAAGATGGCCACCAAAGACTTTATGGGCAGGTATATGCATTCTGCTCCTGGATTGAACACTATAAAGAATGGAATCGTTTGTTAAATAATCCAGCATCTGGATTCCATATCGTGCATTTCCGCCCCGATTATTTCTTAAATCAATAATTAGTTTTTCCGCTTTATAAAGTTCGGGCAGTTTTTCTCTGAATAAGCTTACTATGGCTGGATCTTCAAAAGAATTCCATGCCATGTATGCAATTCCTTCTTCCAGCCAGTAAAATTCAAACGGAATGTGTTCAGTATATGAAGGATAGAGCTCATCAAAAATATCTACTTCATAATCTGTTTGTGTTAAAGAAATATTTTTCTCTGTTTCATCAGGTAAGACTAATTCAAATTCGTAGGTGGTTTCTTGCATAGTTAAAAATATATCAGTTACAGCTTTGCTAAATCGATAATGATCTGTTGACGAACTTATATAGGGGATTATATTTTCTTTTAGATATTCAATGACTTCCTGCCCGTTAATTCTTTTAATTTCTGTACCGATAGGAATTTGGTTTTTTGTGTCTCGGTGTACCCGGGTTACAATAACTTTATTTTCGATGTAGGAACACATCAGGACAAATTCTCCAAATACATCATCAAATTGATAATTGCCAGGCATCCAAACTCTTGTATGCCCATCATTCACTAAAGCAACAAAATAGCTCAGTAGGCGGTAGTACTCGAAATCATTCTCAGTTTTTTGGACTTCTGAAATAAGTCTTCTATACTCTTTATCCCACAGTTCTTTATCAATTTTGTCAATAAATACAAAGTTATTGTTCACCTCCTTCCAAATTTTTGAAAGACCATAAATTTTGTCGGTATCTGAAATTGTGTTTTCAAGTTGACCGGATGAATTACTTGCTAAAAAGAGCAGTACCAAGGCAAAAGATATTTTACTCATTTGTTTACGTTTTAGTAATGTAGTACTATTATATCATTGTCCCTCATTTGTCGGTTTTCTTTCGAATAAGGGTAACGGCAATTTGTGTGATTATGTTGGTGAAAGCGAGCATGAATTGCTAAACAAGATTTATAGCAATGTATTTTAATTTATTATTGTAAGATACATACTCGGACTATATTGCGTGTTTATTTTCCATTTTGCTTCTGGACCCCAACGATATAAACCTGTTTGATTTTTCTTATTCTTAAAGAGAATGTATGCATTTTGCATCCTCTTATTGATTTTCATCTCTCTATCAGAGTTTAGTCCTTGAACTTTTAACCATTCAAGCGTCAAACCAATTTCTCCGGTTAGAATCAAGTTGAAGTGTTCTAAATCAATGTTTGCCCAACCTGATTCATTTGAAATTGATATAATAATATTTTCTTTCAGTAATTCGTCTAAGATTAAAGTGTCTTTTATGGCACGAATATGTAATCTAAAGAAACTCGTATCAAATGCCTGACGATGAAGCATAATATTTAAGCTTTTTATTTTAACAGGTTTTTCTCCTAAATCGAGTTTTATCCCTATTTCATACCCTTTTCTAACTTGCAAGCCTCCCCATCCACTCCAGCCTTGAAATCTATTAAATCCTTTTGTTCCAACTGTTCTTTCCTCAGTCGGAGTAATTACAACTTCATTAATTCCATAAACAATTCCAACCATCACAATTTTCAGGTCTTTTTGTAATAAATCTGCAATTGAAAATATTTGGGATTCATATCCTATCATTGAAACTCTTACAGTGGATGATAATTCTTGATTTTTGGACTCAAATTCAAAATATCCTTTATCATCAGTAATTGCCCCATAAGGAGTATTAATAATCCCAATGCTTACATATTCGACTGGTTCATTGGTTTTTGAGTCAATTATCTGTCCTTTTATTACTTGTCCGTAAATTTCACAATAACACCAAAGCATCAATATACTTAGCCAAAGAAATTTCATATTCTTGTTAATATTTAAGTGCAGTAATTATCATTTTGTTATCCAGGCATTGTTTTACATATGTAGCAAAGGCGCACTTACGCATACAGTATGCTTTATTATATAAACCTTTTGTGTTTGTAATAATTTGAATCAAGGTATGAAAAATAATGATATGTAGAGTACATAGGTTGGTAAATGGATTGCAGATCTCTTAAAAACATTGGCGTTACTGGTTGGAGGATATTGATTTTCTACATTTCTAACGGATTATTGAATTATTGATCCAGGTATAGTAACCTTTTTACTGGATTAAGGTGAAAAACTTCATTTATTTTCATTTATTTTCGAATATTTTCTTTTGATGCTTCGTATTTTTTTTATTTATTTGTAGATGTATAATAATTATTGATTCAGACGGGAATGGCAAATTACAGCGACAGGGACCTGGAAATAATATCAGCAGAATTACGGCTGATGCTGCTGAAGTATATAATGATCGCCAGGGCAGGGCATACAGGAGGGGATCTTTCATGCATTGATATTCTGAATGTCCTGTATAATGATGTTCTAAACTGTTCACCGGATAATATGAATGATCCCGGAAGGGACAGATATATTCAGAGTAAAGGCCACGCAGTTGAGGCTCTATATGTGGTGCTTGCGAAAAAGGGATTTTTCCCCGAAGAAGACCTGGAAACTATTGGCAGATATGGTTCCAACTATGTGGGCCATCCGACAAGGAAGGTAAAGGGTATTGAATTCAATACAGGCGCTTTGGGTCACGGATTGTCTATCAGTGCAGGAATTGCCCTTGCAGGGAAATTAGATAAAAGCAATTACAAGGTCTATACCTTGCTGGGTGACGGGGAGCTGGCCGAAGGTTCCAACTGGGAAGCTGCCATGTTTGCTGCCCATAATAAACTTGATAACCTGGTTGCCATAGTCGATTACAACAATCTTCAGATCACAGGGAACACTTCGGAGGTCTGTAATCCCTGCCCGATAGATGAAAAATTCATGGCTTTCGGATGGGATGTGACCTTTGTTGACGGACACAATATCCCCGGGTTAAGGAAGAAACTTAATGATGTTCCATTTTCCGCAGGTAAGCCATCGCTTATCATTGCCAATACAATCAAAGGAAAAGGGGTTAGTTTTATGGAAAATGTGGCTAAATGGCATCATGGGGTGCCCGACAGTGACCAGTACAAACAGGCCATAGGTGAACTTGAACATAATCTTGAGAAAATTAAGAATAAAGCTGATGCAGAATACCGGTAAATTACCTGCAGGTAAGCCTAACCTTGAGGTTTACTCGAAAACACTTATCGAACTTGCCGGCGCGGACAGGAATGTTCTGGCTGTAACAAGTGATTCAAGGGGATCAGGGAAGCTTGTTTCCTATGGCAATCAATTTCCTGAGCAGATCGTTGAAACCGGTATTGCAGAGCAAAATCTTGTTGGAGTTTCGGCTGGACTGGCGTCCTGCGGAAAGACTGTTTTTGCAACATCCCCCGCCTGCTTTCTTACTGCCAGGTCACTTGAGCAGATCAAAAATGATGTTGCTTATTCCGGGTTCCCTGTAAATATAGTGGGAATAAGCGCAGGTGTGAGCTACGGGGCATTGGGAGCAACCCATCACTCTCTGCACGATATAGCTGCCCTGAGGGCAATTAACAATATTACAATTGTGGTGCCTGCCGATAATTTTGAAACTCAGCAGGCCGTGAGGGCTGCTGCTGCAAGTGATAATCCATTTTACCTCAGATTCGGCAAAAAGCCGATGCCTCATCTTTATGCTCCGGATGCACATTTCGAAATCGGAAGGGCATCGGTACTGACACATGGTGATGACATCGCGTTTATCGCATGCGGTGAGGCGGTTGCCCCTGCGTTTGAAGCAGCCCGGCTTCTGCAGGAAAAGGGCATCGGGGCAAGGGTTATCAGCATGCATACTGTAAAACCCCTCGATAATGAAGCTGTCATAAAAGCTGCAATGGAATGCAGGGCGCTCATTACCGTTGAAGAGCACAGTCTTTTTGGTGGATTGGGTGAAGCTTGTGCTACGGTTCTGATGGAAGAGGGAGTAAGTGTACCATTTAAGAGAATTGGTATACCTGACGAATATATGGTTACAGGATCGCAGGAAGATATTTTCAGGCATTACGGTATTTCGGCAGATGGTCTTTTCGACTCGGCTTTGAAACTGTTAAAAAGTAAGGTAAAAAATTAGTTTACTTGTTGATCTGGTGCACAGTTATTAACTTGATACATTTTTAATCTTTTCGATATGCATAGTACGATTGTCCGGTTATTAGTTGTAATCCTTGCCATACCCTTTTTCGGCACATGCTCCGGATTCAGGGATTCGGATAATGGAAAGATGGCGGTTGTTATTTCTACTCTCAATAACCCCTGGTTTGTAGTTCTTGGTGAATCTGCAGCGGCTAAAGCCAGGGAACTGGGGTATGAAGCCGTTATTTATGACTCGCAGAATAACTCGGCCCGTGAGGCGGAGCATTTTGACAATATAATCGCCATGGGGTATGATGCAATCCTGTTTAATCCTACCGATGCTGACGGGTCGGTACTGAATGTGACAAGGGCAGGAAATGCCGGTATTCCCACTTTTTGTATGGACAGGGAGATTAACTCGCGTGATGCCGCGGTTACCCAGTTGCTTTCAGATAACTTCACCGGATGTGTAAAGCTCGGACAGTATTTTGTTAGGGAGATGAATCAGCAGGGCACTTACGTGGAAATTCTCGGACTCGTGGGTGACAATAACACATGGAACCGTTCCCGTGGTTTTCACAGTGTCGTTGATGAGTTCCCTGAACTGGTAATGGTGGCACAGCAAAGCGCCGATTTTGACCGCAATACCGCGATGGAGGTGATGGAGTCGATGTTGCAGGCCCATCCGGGAATAGATGCAGTTTTTTGCGGGAACGATGCAATGGCTCTTGGTGCTTACCAGGCAATACTTGCCGCAGGTAAAGCTGACCAGATCAAGGTTTTTGGTTTTGACGGATCTGACGATGCCCTCAGGTCAATAGCAAATAACAGGATGTCGGCTACTGTAATGCAGTTTCCGGTTATGATGGCAGAGATGTCGGCTGTAATTGCCGATGAATATATCAAAGGAAGGCGTGACTTTGATTCGCGCACTCCTGTTGAAGTCGTTCTTGTGACCCCTGAAAATGTTTCAGAATTTCTGGATTAAATTTCCACGCAATGCTAAAAGTAAAACCTCCATACCACCAATAAATTGTCAGATCTGCCATGAGACGCAAAACAATAAAATACATTATTAACATCCTTTTGATCATTATCATCGTTTTCCTGTCACTCGATATTCACCCTCTGGACAGTGAGCGGAAACGCCCGGTGAGTGAAGTGTTTGATGTAGAGGAATATGTTGCGGACCTGTGGACTGATCAGCTTCCGGAGGTGTTTTCAAATGCACCTGAAATCTCAAATCTCCTAGGTTTGTTTAACGATGATCCTGAAGCTGCTTTTGACAGATACTCCCGAAAGCTTGGTATCTCCAATACACATTATTTTTATGTTTCCGGCATGGGTACAGTTGATGCTATTGATGAAACCACTGTTCATCTTACTGTAAATGGAAACATTCCCGTTGAACTCGAAACTGTTTATGTTTTTGGCAATGCAATCAGGGACGGGTCAGGGCTTGTGGAAATTGATGAGTTCCAGAATATGATGGATTTCAATATGGTGTCTGCCCGCCTGAACAGGCTGGTTAAATCAAATGTAATTGATCCGTTCAGGAACGAGGTACGCCCGGGTCATATAGTATTCTTTACCGGAGCATCGGAAATAAACCGCAGGGAACCAATTCCTGACAGGTTAAATATCATACCGGTCCAAACAGAGATCAGACATGGAGAATAGCCTCAAAACTGACACTCCCTTAATCGAAGCAAGAGATATCTCCAAGGAGTTTTCCGGGAACTATGCCCTATCCGGTGTCAGCCTGAAGATATTCCCCGGAAAGGTGAATGCTATTGTTGGAGAGAACGGGGCGGGAAAATCAACTCTTATGAAGATCATTTCCGGAGTGTATACCGGTTATGAAGGATCAGTGTTTTACGATGGCAAAGAGGTCATGTTTTCAGGTACTGCCCAGGCGCAGGACGCAGGTATTGCAATTATCCATCAGGAGCTGAACCTTGTACGCAATATGACCATTGCCGAAAATATTTTTCTCGGAAGAGAGCCGCTGACTTCTTACGGACTGGTAGATTACAGGCAGATGAACGATAAGACCGTTGTGATCACTAACAGACTTCATCTGAATGTCTCCCCCGAAACACCGGTTTACCAGTTGCGAACCGGTCAGCAGCAACTTGTAGAGATTGCCCGGGCATTGCTTCTGGAGTCTAAAGTGCTGATAATGGATGAACCCACCTCATCCCTCAGCGATAATGAGATTGATCTGTTGTTCGATATTATAAGGGACCTGAAGGGGAGAGGAGTTGCAATAGTATATATATCCCATAAAATTGATGAACTGCTAAGGATTGCCGATAATTTTACTGCCTTGCGGGATGGCAGGGTAACAGGTAGTATGGAAATCGGCGAAAAAGTTGTAAGCGACGATATTATAAGGATGATGGTGGGTCGTGATATAATAACACGCGAAAGGAAACAAACTTACCGGAAAGGAGAAGAGTTACTTAAAGTATCAAACCTGGTTTTCAGAAACCCCGAGGTTCAATCGGCGCTTCTTGTAAACAACGTCAGTTTTTCTCTCTGTAAGGGTGAGATTCTGGGTGTTAGCGGACTTATGGGCGCCGGGAGAACAGAAATGCTTGAAGCACTTTTTGGCCTGCATAATGAATATGTAACCGGTGAAATTTCCATTGAAGGAGAGCCTGTTTATATCAGATCGGTTTCAGATGCAATAAAGGCGGGCATGGCTCTTGTGCCGGAGGACCGACAGTTACAGGGGCTTATTATGGATATGAATGTTACGGAAAATACAACCCTGGCAAGTCTTGGGAAGGTGCTTTCATTCGGGTTTATTGACCGGCAAAAAGAGACAGTGCTGTGTAAGAAATTCAGGGATAAGCTGAATATAAGATTGTCTTCATTTGATCAGCCTGTCGAAACCCTGAGCGGGGGTAATCAACAGAAGGTTGTGATCTCAAAATGGCTGGCCTCGGACCCAAAAATCCTGCTTCTTGATGAACCTACCAGGGGAGTTGATATCGGTGCAAAACAGGAAATATATAATATTATTGAAGAGCTGGCAGCCAACGGTATGGGTATTATCCTTGTATCATCAGAACTTCCGGAGATACTTTCTATGTCGGACCGGATTCTTGTTTTTTCGGCTTCGCGGCTGACTGCCACACTAACCCGTGAGGAGGCAAGTGAAGAGATAATCATGAAAGCAGCAACCGTTAATATCAGTTAATCAGAAATATCCGGAATAATTAGTCATATTAAAAAAATTTTAAATATAATCAGCCTGCCAGATGGATACCAGATCCCTAAAACAAAAACTGCTCAGATTCCAGTCCGTTATAGCCCTCCTGTTGATGTGCATAATACTTAGTTTGCTGACGGACCGCTTTCTGACTCCTGAAAACAGCTGGAACATCATGAGGCAGATATCGGTCAACCTGATTGTCTCGGTCGGCATGACACTGGTCATCCTGACTGCAGGCATTGACCTTTCGGTTGGTTCGGTGCTAGCCTTATGTGGCGCCATAACGGCAGGAATGCTTAAATACGGGGCCGAGTTTGCCGATGCCAACATTTATGTGGGGTTTACCCTTTTCGGTGCAATTATTGGCGGTATTGCAGCAGGGTCTTTTCTGGGCTGGTTCAATGGTATCGCCATTACCCGCTTCAGGGTACCCCCGTTTGTAGCAACGCTTGCAATGCTGACAATTGCCAGGGGATTGACAATGTTGTGGACAGGAGGATTCCCGATTACCGGTTTTGAAAGCAACATGGCCTTTATAGGAACAGGATGGTTACTGGGTATTCCCATGCCGGTTTGGATATCAGCGGCAGTGGTGGTAGCTGCAGTAATACTTACCAAAAAGACCAGGCTGGGCCGGCATATCTATGCCGTTGGAGGAAATGAGAAAGCGGCTGCACTTTCCGGACTTAATGTAAAACGGATAAAGGTCATTGTCTATAGTATTGCCGGGGCACTGGCCGCAGTTGGGGGAATTATTGTAACCTCACGGCTCGATTCGGCCCAGCCTAATGCAGGAATGGGACTGGAACTGGATTCAATTGCGGCAGTAGTCATAGGGGGTACTTCACTGTCGGGAGGGAAGGGTACGATCATGGGTACTGTTCAGGGCGCCTTGATAATTGGTGTGCTGAACAACGGCCTCGTGCTTTTAAATGTATCACCATTCTGGCAGCAGGTAGTGAAAGGATTTGTAATACTGCTGGCAGTGGTTATTGAGAAACTCAATGCAAGGAAAGAATAATAAATCTATAATACCTGGATCCTGGTAGTTCCCGGGTTAATTGCAAGTTTCTTTCTTTTTTAACTAATAATACATACTTATGAAACGAATCCTCATTTTTCTGGCTTTAATAGTTTGGTGTTTTCCGGCACATCCGGCTAATACTGACAGGCACAGGATAATTGTACTGACAGACATCGAGAATGAACCTGATGATGCCCAGTCCCTTATCCGCTTTATGCTGTATTCAAACCAGTGGGATACAGAGGCAATAATAGCCACAACCTCTTGCTGGATGAGGGACAGGACGGCGGCATGGCGAATTTATGAGATTCTTGATGCCTATGAAAAAGTACAGCCCAATCTGCTCAAGCATGAGGCTGGTTATCCCACTGCTGAATTTCTGAGAGCCAGAGTGAAGGAAGGTATACCAAAATTTGGAATGGAGGGGGTGGGTCCCGGACAGGATAGCGATGGTTCGGAGTGGATAATCTCGGTCATCGACAAAGATGACGACCGGCCAATTTGGGTGCAGGCCTGGGGCGGAGTTAATACCCTGGCCCAGGCACTCTGGAAACTGAAGCATACCAGGCCTGAAAGAGAGGTAGAGTCTATTGTCAGCAGGTTGAGGGTGTATACTATTTCCGATCAGGATAATTCGGGGCCATGGATTAGGCGTACTTTTCCCGGACTGTTTTATATTGTTAGTCCGGGATTCCATGAAAACAATGAGACAGCTTACCATTATGCAACATGGACTGGTATTGCCGGTGAACGCTGGTACAGGTATCCAAGTGGTGCTGATACCTCTATTATCCGTAATAACTGGGTACGTAACAATATACGTAATAAGGGGCCATTAGGGGCACAGTATCCGTTGATCGATTACATCATGGAGGGTGATACTCCCAGTTTCCTGTACCTGATCGACAACGGGCTCAATTTTCCGGAACGCCCTGATTATGGCGGATGGGGGGGAAGGTATGAACTTTACACTCCACCTTATAAGAAGTGGTTTCATGAACCTGAAACAAGGCCCATATGGACAAACACGGAGGATATGGTGGTGGTTGACGGAACAAGGTATATATCTCCGCAGGCTACTATCTGGCGGTGGCGTGAAGCATTTCAGAATGATTTTCTTTCGAGGATTAACTGGACTATCATGAATTATGAGGAGGCCAACCATCCACCGGTTCCCATACTTGCTCATCCAAATGAGATAACCGTAAAAAGTAATGATGTTGTTAAGCTCGATGCCACACCTACAACCGACCCGGATGGTGATAATCTGACTTATAACTGGTATCTTTATTTTGAACCCGGCTCCTATCTGCTCTTTACTGATTACCAGTCCAACCGGAACCACCAGCTTGATATTGAAAACAGTGACAAATCTGTGGCAACCTTTACTGCACCTGCTGTAAATAAACCATCTGATATGCATATTATTCTTGAGGTGACAGATGATGGTGACCCGGCACTGACAAGATATCAAAGGGTTATAGTCAATATTATGCCCGAAAAGTGACCGGCAGTCCGCAAGGCATGTCTCCGGATTAATGGCCTTTAAAAAATCAGAAAGTCAATTTATATGACCAGTATTTTATCGATCGATAACAACACTTTAGCAACGAATAGAGTCCGTTTGCGGGATGCAGGCCATCAGGCGGTGACGAACACCTCCCCGAAAGGGAAAAGGTGATGAACAACATTTAAAGCCTATGAAGAAATCCTTAATATTATCTATAGATCAGAGCACTTCGGCAACAAAGGCAGTTCTTTTTAATCGACAGGCTGAGGTCGTCGAAAGGATTTCCAGGGAACATGCACAGATCTACCCCCAGTCCGGATGGGTTGAACATGACCCTGTGGAGATAATGGCCAATACTCTTGCCGTGATCGGCGATATGGTCAGGAAGCATGCCGGTTCAGAAATTGAGGCGCTTGCAATTACCAACCAGAGGGAAACGGTTGTGGTGTGGGACATGAATACCGGTCAGCCTGTATATAACGCAATTGTTTGGCAATGCAACAGGGGTGCCGGTTACTGCGAGGAGCTGAGGAATGAAGGCTGGGAGGAAAGGATAAGGGAGAAAACCGGTCTGATAATTGATCCTTATTTTTCGGCTACATGTATCCGCTGGATCCTTGAAAATGTGCCGGGTGTAAAAGAAAAAGCCACTCAAGGAGAGTTGCTGTTTGGCACAATGGATAGCTGGCTGATCTGGAACCTTACCGGCAGGGAAGTCCACGCAACCGATTATTCCAATGCATGCCGAACCATGCTGTTTAATATCAATACTTTGCAATGGGATAATGAGATAATGGAACATATGGGTATCCCGGTTAATATGGCTCCGCGTGTACTTTTTTCTGATGACATGTTTGGTAAAACAACTGCCGGCGGAGCCTTTAATCATCCTGTTCCGGTTACTGGAATTCTTGGAGATTCCCATGCCGCGTTGTTTGGCCAGCTCTGTATATCTCCGGGCATGGCCAAGGCTACCTATGGAACCGGGTCGTCGATAATGATGAATGTCGGCGATTCGCCACTGGAGAGTCCCCGGGGACTTGTAACTTCTATCGGGTATGGGATAAAGAATTCTGTGAAGTATGTTTTTGAAGGTAACATACATTGCACCGGTGCAACTATAAAGTGGATGAAGGAAGACCTTGAACTTATTGGCAATGTAGCTGAGACATCTGCAATGGCTGCCTCGGTTGATTCGACTGAAGGAGTTTACCTTGTTCCGGCCTTCGCCGGACTTGGTGCACCATACTGGAACCACCTGGCAAAAGCCATAATCTGTGGAATGACCTTCGGGTCAAAAAAGGCTCATGTGGTCAGGGCAGCGCTTGAGGCAATTGCTTACCAGGTAAAGGACCTTGTTGACCTTATGAAGGAGGGGGCTGAGATTGACAGTATTGAGCTCAGGGTTGACGGCGGACCGGTTAAAAACAATTTTCTTATGCAATTCCAGGCAGATATGCTTGGCGGAGTAATAAACAGGAGCCATATTGAGGAAGCATCAGCCTGTGGGGTGATGCTGGCTGCCGGTATTGCTCTTGGGTGGTGGAATGCACCTGAAGAACTTGAGGCATTGAGAAAAGGAGAACTTATAAAAAGCAGCATGTCTACTGAACTCAGAAGTAAGCTTTATGATGGCTGGAAATCAGCTGTTTCGAGATCTTTGTACGGATATTAGAAATATTTGAATAAATTTCCCATGAACCAGAGCGCACATAATAGATGAACAGACATGGGGATTCAAGGAAACTATAAATCTCACATGAGTCATTGTACTCAAAAATAAATGTAAAAGCATGGATGATTCGTCGGAATTCAAATACTGGGTGAAACTCCTGCGAACCATTTTACATAAAAGAGTTGATAAGCTTTAATGATCTATCTGTAGCAAACATATTCCCGCAAATGCAAATTTCTTATAAATAAAAACTAATCTGATTCATAAAAAATACTACTCCATGGCCTACAAACAAAAACTAACATTCGGACTGATCGTTGCGACCCGCAATATTTTTAATGCTAAACTGGCAATTGAGGCCCGGTCGGTACTGCTTGATAAAATAAGCAAATCGGGACATAATGCTTTGATATTGCCTTCCGGAGAAACTCCCTCCGGAAATATTGAAACATTGCAGGATGCACGAAAGTGCGCGAAATTCTTCAGTGATAACCGTGACATCATTGACGGTATAATTGTGGTGCTGCCAAATTTCGGTGATGAAATTGGTGTTGTAAATTCATTGAATCTGGCAAAACTTGATGTGCCGGTTTTAATACAGGCCTGCGATGATGACAATGACAAGGTCGGAGTATACAGCCGGAGAGATGCATTTTGCGGCAAGATATCTGTTTGTAACAACTTGTACCAGTACGGTATTCCGTTTACTGACACAACATATCATACCTATCCGCTTGAGAGCGAACAGTTTGACAAGGATATTGAGTATTTTGCACGTGTCTGTCGTGTTACCAACGGTTTAAGAAATGCGCGGATCGGTGCGATAGGAGCGCGCCCCGCTGCGTTCCAGACCATGAGATATAGTGAAAAGATCCTGCAGGCAAATGGAATCACTATTGTGCCGGTTGATCTTTCTGAAATAATCGCTTCAGCCGAAAAGTTTGATGCTAACTCTTCTGAACATAAGGAAAAGGTTGGTGAGATCCGGGAATATGGGAAAATCCCTTCACGAATAAAACAGGAACAGGTCAATAAACTAGCTGCTTTCAATATGGCGATTGAGAATTGGGTGGCCAAAAACGAGGTAGATGCAACAGCAATCCAGTGTTGGGAATCTGTCCAGAAAAATTATGGGTGTGCTACCTGCACCGTAATGAGTATGATGGGTGAGAAATTCCAGCCCAGCGCCTGTGAAGTGGATGTCGCAGGGGCGATCTCAATGTATGCACTGTTGCTTGCATCAGGTAGTCCACCGGCTATTCTGGACTGGAACAATAATTTTGGTACAGACAGGAATATGTGCGTCTGCACCCACTGCAGCAATTATCCGAAAAGTTTCATGCAAAGCGATATTGAGATATCTACTCTGGATATACTAGGTACGGTGCTTGGACATGAAGATACCTTTGGTGCCATAAAGGGGAAGGTTGCTCCCGGACCATTCACTTTCTTCAGGATCTCAACTGATGATACCTCAGGGACAATTAAAGCATACATTGGTGAAGGTGAGTTTACTGCCGATCCGTACGCAATGGATGGAGGGATTGCTGTATCTAAGGTAAACAACCTCCAGGCCCTCTTGAAATTTATATGCAAAAACGGATTCGAGCATCATGTGGCAATGACCCGGGGCAACGTGGTAGATGCTGTTGAGGAGGCCGTCGACAGTTATCTGGGCTGGGATCTTTACAGGCATTTATAATATGTTCGGTTAAAAACCAGCAAAAAAATTAGTATAGTAAGCATATGTTCATTATATTTGTAGTGAACATATGATCATTATATTATGTCACCCAGAATCAAGAAGCTCAGAAAAGTCCTGAATCCTCCACCAGTCAATGGTTTTAAACCATATGGATCAAGGAGCAGTAATAGTAATACTGAACCCGTTATGTTTCTCTATGAGGAATATGAAGCTCTCAGGCTTTGCGATTATGACATGCTGAATCATCATGGAGCTTCCAAAGCGATGGCGGTTTCAAGGCCTACATTTACGCGGATATATTCTTCGGCCCGACGGAAACTTGCCACAGCATTCGTCGAGGGAAGACAAATCCTTATTGAAGGTGGTAAGGTTTATTTTGACAGCGACTGGTATGAATGCAAAAAATGCAGTTGCTATTTTAATAACCTCGAGAAAGAAAAATCTGCAAAAGAGTGTCCCCTGTGCGGAAGCGAAAATGTGACTGGCTTTGAACCGCCGGCCGACACACAACAGCTGTAATTTTCCTTTAAAATTTCAAACTCCACTTCTCAATATGAAGGTAGCTATAACATCAACAGGAAATACACCCGGATCAATGATCGATCCGAGATTCGGCCGATGTGCCTGGTTCATTGTATATGATACAGAAATCAAATCAACGGAATTTATTCCTAACCCTTACAAAGATTCAGATGAAGATGCCGGACCGGCTGCCATAAAGCTATTGGAATCCCGAAATGTCAGCAAAATCATATCCGGTGAATTTGGATTTAAGGTCAAGCCGGTTTTGGATAAGTTGAAGATCCAGATGATAGTGATTAAAGACAGCAACAGGAAAATATTTGAAATAATAGATTTATTGAACCATTAAAAAAGTAAAATACCAAGATTATGGAAAAAAGAATAGCTGTTCCCCTGGAAAATGATTTATTGTGCACTCATTTTGGTCACTGCCAGAGTTTTGCGATTGTTAGTACAGTTGACGGATTAATTTCCGGTATAAAAGTCGAAAATCCGCCTGAGCATACACCGGGTGCATATCCGCGATGGATCGCCGGACTTGGAGTGTCGGTCGTAATAGCCGGAGGAATTGGTCAGAAGGCGATAGCACTGTTAAATGAGCAAAATATTGATGTATTCATTGGTGCTCCTGTTAAATCAGCAAAAGACCTTGTTGCTGATTTTCTGGCTGATAAACTAAGTCTGAATGCTAATTACTGCGACCGGCACGAACATCATCATGGAGATCATTCCTCCGGAAATAAGCATCACCATGGCAGCTGCAGGCATTAAATAATCTGATGACTGTTAATGGCTGCCACTAGAAGATAATTGAAAATTATTTCGCGGCCCATAGTTCAGACAAAATTCCAGGCAGAATTGTTTGAACTGACTTTCTGAGAACCGATCATTTGATGTGAGATAGCATTAAAGAAGAATTTTTCTGTTTTGCAAAATTTAAACTGAGGTGCAAATGATAGACAACAGGTGCAGTCATTGTATATATCAAACATATCAGCGTCTTATCGGGGAACTCAATATTGGGCTTTCCCGGGAGGATGAATTTAATTCCTTTTTCAGGGAATTAACCAGCCGTGAAATTGCGCAGACTGCCCCGCAGATTCATCGTGAGCTTAATATGAAGTTTATTGAGTTAACTGGTAACGGGGACTTGTTTGCTCATGAAAAAGAATCCAGCAATCAGACTGCAATGGATCTGTATAAAATATGGAAACCGAGGGTACAGTCATCTGATGACCCCTTTAACCTGGCAATGAGGATTGCCATTGCAGGCAATATAATGGATTATGGTGCAGGTTGCAGCTTTGATATAAATAAGACTGTCGACGATGTAATCACTGCAGAACTTGCAATAGACGATTCATCTTTCCTGAAGCAGAAAACAGGGGAATCTGAGACAATTCTGTACCTTGGCGACAATGCAGGTGAAATTGTTTTTGATAGATTGTTTATTGAAACCATCAATTCCGGAAGTGTGGTTTATGCTGTTAAGTCCGCCCCGGTACTAAACGATGTGACCATGAAAGATGCAAAAGATACCGGAATGGATAAGGTAGCCCGCGTAATTTCCAACGGCTACGCAGCTCCGTCTACAATTCTTTCGGAATGCAGTAAGGAATTCCTGGATATATTCTCTTCGGCCGGTCTGATTATCTCAAAGGGGCAGGGCAATCTCGAGGGCCTCATTTCTTTAAAGGACCCAAGATTATTTTTTTTATTGATGGCAAAGTGTGACGTAATAGCTGATATGCTGAAGGTTCGAAAAGGAAGCCTGGTTGTTGCAAACAGCTGTTCCTCCAAATGAATTAATAGTAATTCAGCGTTTCTGCAATCTGCCTTAAAGGTACTTCAGAACTTTTCGATAGGGTGCCAGCAGAGTATTCCACGGGAATTCAGAAAGGATCATCAAAACAAGTATGGCCGGTTCGAAATGGATGGCTGCAAGAACTATGGCCATACCGTTGTTTTTGTAAACAGTACTTATTGTAACAGCAATCTGACCTGGCTTGTCCAGTCTTTTCCCAATAAAATACCCTATAATATGGAGTACCAGGTAAACAAGGTACATGTAGCCGACTTTCCAGAACACATTTAATGTGTCAGTCAGTATCAACTCCCTCTGGGAGCCCATCGCAGCATAGACCATTATAAAAATTATAAAGATATTCACGGAGGTAAATTTGTTTTTCCCTTTCTCTACCAATCCGGGAACAAACTTTCTTATTATGATAGAGAGAACCAGCGGCACAAACACAAGTACTGCCAGATCGGTAAACATCTCAAGGGAATTAATCGACAATCCTTCATACTTAACCAGCATAAAAATTACAGGAACGGTAAAAGGTGCAACCAGTGAGGTGATAATAGCAATGCTGACAGAAAGGGCGATATTCCCTCTGACTATATCTGTGAGGGTAGGAGATGAAACCGCAGCTGGCATTGCTGTCAGTAAAAGTATTCCGATGGCAAATTCCCGGTTAATAAAATTTATTCCTGCGAATAAAACCAGTGGAATGATAAACATATAAAAGCAAAGGAGGTACAGCATTAACCTGTAATCCCTTATTTGTGTAATTATTTGTACCAGGTTTGTTTTCAGAAAGACCAAAAGCAGCATTAGCATTAATAATGGCTTAAGCAGCGACATGAAAAAATCATTGTAAACAGGATAACTCAATCCCAGTGCAATGCCTGCCAAAAGAAAAACCCAGAAATAATTCTCGATAAAATGAAAAACCCTCATCAGAAATAGTGTTGAATATTATACCTCAAAAACCAGCCTTTATGGAAGATTTTGGAATTTTATGCGAATATAGAGCTATAAATCGATTTGAACTTGAGAATTAATAAATCAGGCACATTTTTTTCTTAACAAATGATACGGATTTTTAAAAACCCGAGTTTGAAAATTATGATATATTTATCCTGTAAAAACAAAAGCTAAAACTGGTCCAAATATTACCATAATCGAATTACAGAATGTACCGCTTCGTTTGCCCCGGTTCCTTTCATCCATTACTGTTGGCGCAATTGGAAGTTTACGATTTTTGTATAAATTTAGCCCGTATTCTTGTTTAAGAGACCAGGGACAAGGTATTTGAAATGCATGAAGGAATGAGGCATTTTTTAAGCAGCCGTAATAAAATTTTGGATAAAAATAATCATGTTCATTTGAAACTTTTATCCGGGTTGTATTGTATGATCATGTAAAATCAGGAATTCGGCTTTGACCTGGAATTCCGTAAGCAGAATAAAATTCATCTTAGATATAATGAACCGACTTATAATATTGGTTATCTCCCTGTTTTCTTTCACACTAGCTCACTCACAGGGAGTAAAACCCCAAAATGTTTACCGGGTTACCGTTACCAGCAGGTATGTACTGGAAAATGGCGAGAGAACCAGTCAGTTCTTTGCAGTTAATCAGGAAATATCTGATTCCCTGGGCCGTCTTCATACTGAGATCGACTACAACTGGGAAACACGTCACCCCGACAATTACCGATGGCATTTTTTCGACAGCATGGTACATGTGAGAACAGATTTTTTCGTAAAAGAGCAGATTGACCGGCGGGTCGTTTATGAATATAACGGAAAAGGAGCTGTGGTGCGTGAGTTTCATTTTCAATTTCAGGACGGCGATTCCTCTCTGTTTAAAACGATAAGCTATTCATATAATTCAGATGGATTACCCACGCAGACAGAAGCAGTTAATGAAAATGGGAGACGACTGTACAGGGCAAGGTCTACTTTTGACAGCCGGGGCACCGAAATAAAACGACGGGTAAGTGGCAGGAGAGGAGAGCCTGCTGATAAAATAAAAAGACTTGACAGGACAGTTGAATATGACAGCCTTGGACAGATGGTTACAGAAACTTCTCAGATTCGAATGTCAGATGGTTCCAGACCTACATATTCGAAAAAGTATATGTACGACCCGGAGGGAAATGTTGCAGAGATCATAGAACTTGATGCGAATGGGAGACAGGTTTCAAGAACAGAATACGTCTGGCAGCCAAACCGCGACCGCATAAGCCGGATTATATATTATGACGGCAATGACCAGCTTGAAAAGTATCTTGCCAAAAGGTATGAAATATATCGGACCAATGACCGCAGGCAAAGGGTAATTGATTATTGATTAAGCCAATTACGTTTGTTTTACATATATGGAGTCCTGGTGCAGATTAATGCCATATTTCTAATTTCAAGTCTTTCCCGAACATTTAAGGGATTGCAGACTTTGTCACTGTTTACTTAAACCAACTCCGATATGGATACAAATTACAACATAGTCCCTTGATGAACATCAGATTATGACCTAAATATTTGATTTTACTACAAAAAACTTATAAGAATAAAAGTCGGAATACTTATCGAAAATATCTATCTCACGCTGCACACTTTCAATGACTTCCAGCTTATCTGGCTCATGCTGGTATTTTATGCGTAAACGGGCAACATTCAACGAAAGCGGATAGTAAAAATTATTTACCCATGATGAAGCCGGTAATAAAAATTCATTAGTTAGTGTATAATCGTTTTCCTTAATAAGCTGCCGTATTTCCTTATCATCCATCATTCCAGGAACTTCACTATTCCAGAAATCGGCTAGTTCTGCCGGTGGATCTGGCTTTAACCAGCAGATATCTGAAAAAACAATATAGCCCTGTGGTTTAAGGAATTTTCGCCAGTTTTGCAAGCCGTTCTTTATGCCTGTTATGTATATGGCGCCTTCAGACCAGAGTACATCAAAATGTGACAATGGTAATTCCAATGCATTCATATCGCCCAGCTGCACCGACACTATAGAACCTAATCCTGCATCAGAAGCCTTTTGTTTTAAATCATCAAGGTAAGATTGATAATTGTCAATTGCAAGAATGCTTCCTTTTATATGCTGTGCAAGATAAAGCGTTTGGAAACCTGTTCCGCAGCCGATATCAGCCATTTGGATTTCTGAATTTGAAAAAGGGATACTTTTCAATGCATCAAGTGATACACAAACATCGCCGGGGCCTTGCCTGGGCAATTTGCTGAACACCTCATAAAATACTTCGTCATTCATAATTTTTATTTAATTTTTGATGACAAATTTCCTTTATTTTTGAATGATAAAAAATAGTCATTTATAACTATGCCGGCAACTGATTTTAACCAATTCCAAATGGTGTTTTATGATAACATGAAACATATGAAACAACAATTGGTAAAGCCTGATTATTCTCAGGCAGAATATCTCAGAAAAGTTGCTCAAACCTATGATTCCATTGAAAACCGTCCAACATATATTCTTGATTTATATACATCCGATTTTTTCTTTGTTTCAGAACGATACTTAAACCTGCTTGGATATAATGCAAACACGCCCATAAATTTTAATTTCTTTATGGACGTTTTACACCCCGATGATTATTGGATTACGACTTATGCCCCGGTTGACTATTTAACCTTCCTTAAAACTATAACTCCCGAGGAACAGTTTCATTATAAACTGGTTTCTGATTTTCGTTTAAGAATGCCTACAGGGGAATATGTGAGAGTAATAGAACAAATAATTTTACTGCATACCGACAGTAAAGGAAATTCATGGTTAATTCTGGCAATTTGTGATATATCTCCCAATCAAAACCTGAATACACAGTCAAGCGGTAAAATTATCTCAACTACTACGGGCGAAATGGTTAAGCCAATCGGCGAGCATCAATTGCAAAATCCCTCACTGAACTTAACCAAACGTGAGAAAGAGATATTGCTGTTTATTTCAAAAGGCTTTGCAAGTAAACAAATAGCTGGTAAGCTACAAATAAGCACCAATACAGTAAACAATCACCGACGAAACATACTTTGCAAAACTGGCTGTTTAAATACATTCGAAGCTATAAAATATGTAGGAGGAGGATTATTATAGTTAGGTTTCAGGAATTTCATAAAATATTCAATTATAAAAAAATCACTACTGATTTAATCTGCTATAATTAATCTTCCCTGCTTTGGTCGGTTTGATAGTATCACTAACCTATAATAGCCACCATCTGATTCGTTAACTTCCGGTTGGCTTCATAATCATGATGATTTCCCCCTGAATCATACCATAAGTCTTTAATTCTAATTTGGAATTTTTAGCTTGTATTTCAGTCCACGCTAATCTTAAACTACCTGGTGCAATTAGCTGAATTATTTTTAGACTACAGGGCAAATGAAAATGATTTGCATGTTGGTCATTAAATTTGGTTAATTGGACATGACAGAATTTGATTTCATCCAATTCATTGGGCCGTTGAAACCTTTCATAGAAGATTTCGTTAAAAAAGCAGGAACTCATTTTTTAAGGAGAACCTGCAGGGTGCTAATCAAAACAAATCTATTTGAAAAAACTTCTACTCTCTTCAGGATCAGACACAGGTTCGGGGACTATCTCAAAATCCTCTTTCATTCCATCCGGTACATTCCGACTCTTGCAAAATCTATGCAGGCCTTACTATTGGCAACATTTACAGCTCTCAGCAGAGCAAATACTCCGTTCAGGAAATAGATTTAACCTGGCATCCGATTCATTTTATCATCAAATCATGCTATTTAAGCATTATGATTCCGGTTTTAATGTAAATATTAGGCCTAAATGCAACCAATCACCAAACCGCTCGTAACAAGTGACAGTGAAATCAAACAAATACAGAAAACCGATAATTCAATTATTTAAAACAAGTCAATAACTAAAACCAATTAATTTTTTACTAAATCCTTAATTTTTCAAAAATGAAAACAAATACAAAAAAGAACTTTTTAAAACTGGCCATGACTTTAATGGCTACTTTTATTTTCTCTGGTGCCATGGCACAGGTTAGTAATGGAGATTATCAACAGTATTCTGCAACCCTACAAGGTCCGTCTGAAATAGATTATGTGACCTTGCGCACGGGTGGCAGTACCGTAATGGGATACTTTGCCTCTCCCGACCCGGTTTACCACGGCAACTATAATTCCGGGGGAGGCTGGGCTTTGACGGCTGATTTTGTTTGGAATTGGACTGTTTCAGGTGGTATGGTTACTAACAAACCTGGAGTTGCAAACTACGTCGAAGTTACTTTCACAGCTGCTGACGATTATAATATTACGGTTGCAGAGCAGGCAAGTGCTGTTTTCGGTGGTTGTGCTGATGCTACTCCTACCGAGATGGTGGTGAGGGTAATAGCTCCTCCCACTGCGACAATAACCACTGCCGATAAAACGGATTTCTGCGGTTTACAGGCTGCCCAACCGATCAATATCCGTATAGTTGAAAATATTCCTGATGCATTGGCCACATATGCATTTGCAGTCGTTGAGACTGTTGATAGGATTGATGAGAATGATGCTGTCTTAGCAAATGTCCGTACTGTACCTAATTATGTTGACTTTACTATGGCTGTAAAAGGAGTTGCCACCGATGCCCTAGGAGGCTGGACTGCTGCATCTCCAAACTTTGATTATGACTTCAACTCTGCTGCACTCGACATAGAGAGTGGTAACAGGACCAGGTATACTTACACCCTTGTTAAGGCAACTGATGCTCCGGCTGCAGCTGGCAACGGTATAATTTCAGCAATAACAGAGAAATCTGACTATGTTGCTGCAGCTGGCGGTGCAGATTATCTGACCTATCCGTTTACAAATGCATCAGTCGTTTTTGTTGTGAACCCTGCACCTTCAACCGGACCTATCTTTCATATACCTAACGATTTTTCATTGTAATTCTAATAGATCTGCGAAAATAGTCTAGTAAACTATATAATTTAATAATTGCTCCCAAGACTTCTCATATCGATTTTGATAACTCTCTTCACTGGAGTGGCCGCGCATGGACAGGTGTTACACACCGTCCATGCCGGTACTTCCGGTGCAAGGTATGCGGTTGATGAAACTCCGGGCTCGTTGTATGAATGGCATGTTGAAGATGGCGGGGTTATTTCTGCCAGCTACAATAACCAGATTGACGTGGACTGGGGTATTTCTGCCGGGATTTTTGAGATATGGGTTGTGGAGACTAATTTATTTGGTTGTGTCGGTGATACGGTCCGTACGCTAGTAGAGGTAACAGACCGTTTTGATTTTAATCCTTTTCCTTCTTTTATTGAAATATGCGAAGGCGAGACATATATTTTCGATGCAGGTAATGGTTTTGTTTCCTATTTGTGGAATGATGACAGTGAACAGATAACCCAGACTTTTGCTGCCGAATCTGCCGGAAAATACTGGGTGCAGGTGGTCGATGAGAACGGACTGGTAGGTAGTGATACAGTGGAACTCGTCGTGAATCCCATGCCTTTTGTTGATCTGGGTCCGGATACAACCCTGATGATAGATGAGAGTTTAGTTCTGGATGCCGGAAATGCAGGGTCAATGTATACATGGTCGACAGGTGCAATTAGCCAGACAATTGTGGTACATGGTACAGATGCTCCTGTCACAATCTCGGTAGAGGTAACAACAATGGCGGGTTGCATTGCCTCAGATGAAATATCTATTGAATTAAATGAAGAAGTTCAGCTAATTATCCCAACGATAATTACACCAAATGAAGATGGTTCAAATGATACATGGATAATTACCGACATGGATGGAAACGATTTGTCCATAAATTTTCCGAAAGCTGTTGTTGAAATATTCAATCGCTGGGGAGAAACAGTTTACCGTTCACAACCTGGTTATACAACACCTTGGGATGGTACTTACAGGAACAGGCCTTTACAGATGGATTCCTATCATTATGTGATTACCTTCAATGAACCTGGATTGAAAGATAAAACAGGAAATATCACAATAGTACGCTGATAAAATCCTTTGACAATTAAGAATTCCAGACCCTGAATAGCTCAGATGTCTGGAATTTTTTTAAATATTATTTGCCTGATATTTCTTTAATTTTAACCCACATTGCAACTGTCCGTCCATAATGTACTGATTAACTGGCCTGTCACTTTTTAAAATTCTCCAGTGTGCCACACGGATTACAAACAACACAGCCTGTGAAGGTTCGCTACATTGCATTATTTTAATTATATGGATAATCAGACCTGGGAGTGCTTTCGAAAAGTAGTCTATAAGGCATTTTTTATATCAGAATAGTAGATACACTAATACATTATGAAATAATCTATTAAGTCAGCGGTATTAATTAGAAGTGCAGGTTCAAATAAAAAAAATAGATAACAGTGCTTAAACTTTTCCTTTTCCCGGATGTTGAATAGCATAAAGATTAAAATGGAATATCCGGAATGTAAAATAAGTGTTTTTTATCCGCTCCGGGAATCCGTTTATCATATCTAAATATGTGTTCGTGGAAAGAAAGGCCCGAATTGTAACGATTACAGGATTGTTCCGTAGAATCAGGCATATGAAAACAACCGTTGAATTAAAAAAACAGAATAAATTGAATAAAACTTTTAACCTTAAAAATTTAATTATTCTCGCAGTTCTTTTAACAACTTCTTTCACTTCAAACTCTCAGCAACTTCCCTTAATTTCCCAGTATATGATGAACAGCTTTCTGTTGAATCCTGCAGTTGCGGGTAATGACGGCTTATCATCAATTAACCTGACAGCCAGAGAGCAATGGCTGGGTTTTGAAAATTCACCCCGTACAGTAGCTATAAGTGGCCAGACCAGGTTGCTCAGGGGCACACCAGGTAGAGGCCGCTCTTCAAGAAGGTCATTATTTAGCAGGAGTGGAAATGTTGGTCTGGGCGGTTACGTATTTAATGACAGAAATGGCCTGATTGACAGGACCGGAATACAGGGTACATATGCATATCATATTCATATGGACCAGAGCCAGCTTTCTTTTGGGATTTCGGCTACGGCCTTCCAGTTAAAGCTTGATGAAAACAATATTTTGCTGAATAATGATAATGACCCATTACTTAACAGCAGTAAAAATGCACTATTTGTGCCTGATGTAAACCTGGGAGTATATTTTAATAATCCTAATTACTTCATAGGAGTTTCCACGGCACAACTGCTGCAGTCAGCACTTAAATTTGGAAATGACGGTTTCAAGGATTATAAAATGTTACGTCATTATTATCTAATGACTGGCTACGGATTTTTCTTTGATAATGGCTTCACAATTGAACCCTCCATAATGGTGCAGGCAACTATGGACAGTCAGATACAGGTAGATATAAATACCAGGGTTTATTACAGGGATGAATACTGGGGTGGAATTTCCTACAGGACCAGCGGTGCTGTGGTTATGATGGGTGGAGTTAAAGTTGATAAATTTTATTTCGGATATGCTTTCGATTATACATTAAGCAGCATACGCAAACACAGTTACGGCTCGCATGAGTTTATGGCAAGTGTAAAATTTGGTGATACTGCCCGCAGATACCGTTGGCTGAACAGATATTAAAGGTTGATTTAGTTGGGTTTTCATGGTAGGTAAAAAAAGATGTCGTAATGGCATCTTTTTTTTACTATTTGATTTATTGCAGATTCGGTTTAAATTAGCAGGTATATTTCCATTCCCTAATCAGCAATAAATGCGTAAAGCTTTAACCATACTGATTCTTATGCTGACTGTCTTTCCCCTTGCATCCCAGCAGATGCCAATGTACAGTCAGTACATGATGAACCGGTTTTTACTGAACCCTGCAGTTGCCGGATATGATGGGTTAACTACTTTAAATCTTACCGCAAGGGAGCAATGGATGGGATTACCAAATTCACCAAGAACAGTAGCTCTGAGTTTTGATTCAAGATTGATAAAATCCTCTTCACCGAGTCCCGGGCTTCCTGACAAGAGAAGGATTATGAATGTTTTCCGGTCCGGGAATGTTGGAGTGGGAGGGTATATTTACAACGACAGGAGCGGACTGATAGACCGAACAGGGATGCAGCTGAGCTATGCATATCATATAATGATGCGGGATCATCAGTTGTCCTTTGGTGTTTCTCTGACCGGATTCCAGATGAAACTGGATGAAAGGAGTATAGAGCTTGAAGATGACTATGATCCGCTTATGGGAAATTTCAACCGTCCTCTCTATGTGCCTGATATAAATTCAGGGATTCATTTGCTTGGGCAAAACTATTATCTTGGCATGTCTTCCACCCAGATGCTTCAGTCTGTGCTGAAATTTGGACATGATGGATTACAGGATTTCAGAATGGAACGTATTTACTACCTCATGGGTGGTTACTCTTTCCTTCTGGAGAACGAAATTACCGTAGAACCGGTTTTTCTTGCTCAGACGGCATTCCGGTCTTCTTACCAGTTTGATCTGGGGTCGAAGTTTTATTACCGTGATCAGTTCTGGGGTGGGATTTCATACCGCTCAGTTGGAGCAGTCGTATTTATGCTCGGATTCAGGTATGAAAGATTTCATATGGGCTATGCATATGATTATTCACTTAACAGCATGAGCCACCAGAATTTCGGATCACATGAACTGATGGTCAGCTTCAAGTTTGGTGATAGTGAAAGGCGTTACAGATGGCTTGAGAGATACTGATTTCCGGTTACTTATATTCCATTAAGTCGATCTCACCCTTAATAGCCATAAGACCATTCATTGCGAGTGCCTCTATCTCATCTGAGCCTGGAAAAATATGTACCGGAGCCATCTCTCTTACCCGTTTCAGGATCATGTCTGTGAAGTATTTGCTGTTGGCAATTCCACCTGATATTAGTATGGCATCAACTTTACATTCCAGCACTGCATACATTGCCCCTATCTGTTTAGCTACCTGGTATGCCATTGCTCCGAATACAAGTTTTGCCTGCTGATTTCCGCCCATTGCCATCTGGCTGATCTCTATCGAGCTCATGGTGCCGAACCAGGCAAATAATCCGCCTTTTCCGGTAAGCATCTGCAGAACCTCCTCCTTTGTATGGCTGCCATCATAACAAAGTCTGACCAGATCTCCTGCAGGCAGTGTGCCACTTCTAAGAGGAGCCATTGGTCCCTCTCCGTCGTGCCCCTGATTAACATCTATAACCTTGCCATTAAGATGGGCACCCACAGTAATACCGCTGCCAAGATGCACTACAATCAGCCGGAGTTCTTCGTAAGGCTTTACCTGAGATCTGGAATATTTCCTGGCAATCCATTTCTGCATCAGCGCATGAAAGATTGATTTTCTTTCGAAATAAGGGTGACCAGAAACACGGGCGATGTCATCGAGTTCATCAACTACCACCGGATCGGCAATAACTGCCTTTGCATCAGGCATATATTTCCTCACTTCATTCGCCAGCATACCTCCCAGGTTTACGACGTCTTCACTGTAAGGAGAGTTGTGAAGATCATTAAGCATAGCCTCATTAACTTCATAAACACCTGAGCTGAGAGGCTTTATCAGTCCGCCTCTCCCGACAATTGCAGCAAAACCATCAAGCGGCATATCATTATTCTTGAGCTCGTCTATTATACAGTTGGTTCTGAAAGCTACCTGGTCACTAAGCTTCTCATATTTGGCCAGTTCCTTAGCCGGATGCATTATTCGCTTCAGATAAAGGAGTTTGGTGTTATCGTATATGCCAATTTTTGTGAATTCGTGACGAGGATTGATTACCAGGATTAACAGTGATGTGTGCATGGTTGTTATATTATGAGAATATACCTGTAAACTTCGGCATTTTTTCCCAAATGTGTAACGGTTGGCAATTGTTTTTTAAATCACCCCGGGAAATTACTTACCTCTCATCAGATATCGTGAGATTACGAGGCGCTGAATTTCTGAAGTTCCCTCGCCAATCTGGAGCAATCGCTGGTCGCGGTAAAACCTTTCAATGTCATAAGACTTCATTAGCCCATAGCCTCCGTGGATCTGGACAGCTTCGTCGGTAACTTCCCTTGCAATTTCAGAACAGTATAGTTTAGCCATAGCCGACTCCATGCCAAATTCCCTGTTATTATCTTTCAGCCAGCATGCCTTATACAGAAGGTTTCTTGCCAGTTCTATCTTCATTGCCATATCGGCCAGTTTAAAAGCAATCGCCTGAAAGGAGGCAATTGCCTTTCCGAATTGTTTTCTTTGTGTGGCATGGCTGAGGGCCATTTCATATGCACCCTGTGCACAACCCAGTCCCATAGCCCCAATTGACAATCGTCCGTTATCAAGGGTGCTGAGCATTATTTTCGAGCCCTGTCCTCTCGCACCCAAAAGGTTCTCCTCCGGAACGTGGCAATTATCAAAATACATTTCAGAAGTATCAGAGGCACGCCACATCATCTTCCCTTTCATCTCCCTTGCAGTGAATCCCTTACTTCCCTTTTCCACCAGGATCGTGCTGAATTCCTTCCTGCCGTCTACCTCTGCGCTTACCGCCTGTACAGTAACACCCGCAGACAGATCAGAAGCACCATTGGTTATAAATATCTTCGAGCCATTGATTATCCATTCGCCATTTACTTGCTCTGCGGAAGTCTTGCTTGCCCTGGAATCAGAACCTGCACCAGTCTCCGTGAGTCCGAATGCCCAGGTTGCATTTCCTGAACACAGTCGGGGAAGATACTTCTGCTTTTGCTCCTCTGTTCCGTAATAATAAATGGGGCCTATGCCAAGTGAGTTATGGGCAGCCAGTGTTGCTGCCTGAGAACCGTCAACACGGGCAAGCTCTTCGACGGCTATAATGTAGGATAGTGTGTCCATCCCTGCTCCGCCAAATTCTTCAGGAATGTTCATGCCGAAGAGGCCAATTTCCCCCATTCTTCTGGTAAGCTCGGGGGAAAATCTTTCTTCCTCATCCAGTGAGGCTGCCACAGGTTTGATTTCCTTTTCTGCAAAATTCCTGACAGTTTCCCTTATCAGTTTGTGCTCTTCATTCAAATCGAAATTCATATGTTGTAAGTTTATTAATTTCAGGGTTATTCTGATAATTGATAGCGGCAGATGCAATTTAGCAATTACAGTTAAACAATCATCATTGTATTGTTATCTTGGGTTACTTTATAATTTAAATGTGGCTAAAACCTTCTAATCGATTGTATTACCAGGTTTTATAGTTATTAGCGGCAATGCACCATCAATCATTTCTCCTTCCTTAACCATCACTGATTCTATAATGCCATTTGCTGTTGCCATAATATTATTCTCCATTTTCATTGATTCCACTATAACCAGTATCTCTCCTTTTTTTACTTTTTCACCGTTTTGTTTATTGATCTTTATGATCCTGCCGGGCATGGGTGAAAAAATTGCACCATTTGAAACAGAAATATCTTCGTTACGGATATAAAAGTCTTTTTCTGCTAAAACATCAGGTCGTCTGAAAGTATAACCTGCACCCATGTATGTTATATTGTAATGCCCGCTTTTATTTTCCGATATGAAAATATTATGATGGTCTCCATTATTATCAATTGTCATTTTTTTCTCCTCATAAGTATATTTGCCCCGGAGTGTCTCGTTGTTTAGTGTAAAACTGAATTCGTTTGCAGTCAGGCTTATTACTTCAGACTCGATTAGCCGGTCATCAAAGCAAAATTTCAGCACCCTGTCCATCCGCCACCATCCCTGTTTTTCCCAGACATTGGTTTTATTCCTTTTTTTTCGCAGACTGGCAATTAGTCCCCCGACAGCCACCACCAGCCAGGTATTATTTTGCTTTATTTTTTCCTGCCTCTCAATTATTAACGGAAGATTTTTTTCACAATAAACAGTTGAGAAGTTATGACTAATGAAATCTTCAGTATGCAACAGCGCATGCATAAAGGCTATATTTGTCCTGATACCGTTAATACCATAATTTTCGAGTGAATGGATCATTCTTTCCCTTGCTTCTTCCCTGTTTTTTCCACTTGTTATTAGTTTGGCGATCATTGGATCATAATTGCCACTTACTATATCTTCACGGTCAAAGCCTGAATCGACACGAACCCCTTTTCCATATGGTTCTGAATAACAAGTCATTTCCCCGGGGGAGGGAAGGAAACCGGATGACGGGTCTTCAGCGTAAATACGGCATTCAATTGCGTGTCCTGCAGAATTGATCTGTTCCTGTGAATACCGGAGCTTATGACCGGCTGCAATCATAATTTGTTCCTCAACAATATCAATATTTAAAACAGACTCTGTTACCGGATGCTCAACCTGCAGCCGGGTGTTCATTTCAAGAAAGTACCAGTTACCCTTTTTGTCTGTTAAAAACTCAATGGTGCCAGCATTATTGTAACCAATTGCCTTTGCAAGAGTTAAGGCCGCATCGGTAATGCCTCTCCGCATCTCACTGCTGATGGAAGGGGAGGGGGATTCTTCAATTATCTTCTGGAATCTTCGCTGAATCGAACACTCCCTTTCATAAAGGTGAATAATGTTGCCATGATTGTCACCAAGGAGCTGTACCTCAATATGACGGGGATTTTCTATGTATTGTTCGATGTAAACTGATTCATTCCCAAAATATGCAAGTGCTTCCCGGGAAGCGGTCTCAATGGCTGCCTTAAGAGTTTCCTCTAAATATACTATCTGCAATCCTTTTCCACCACCACCTGATGATGCCTTAATAAGTAACGGATAAACAAGGTTTTTTGCCCTGTCAGGCAAGCTTTCGGCCGATCCTGTAAAGCCCTCTATTACAGGCACTCCCGACTCCCTGGCAAACTCCCTCGATCTCACCTTGTCACCCATAAGGGTAATTATTTCGCTTCGCGGACCAATAAATGTTATTTCTGCTTTCTCACATGCCAGTGCAAAGGATCCGTTTTCACTGAGGAAACCATAGCCGGGGTGTATTGCATCTGCTCCTGACTTTTTTGCAATTGCTATTATCTGGTCTGTGTTCAGCCAGGTTTCCGAAATAGTGTCCCCTTCAAAAATATAATACTCATCAGCCATCCTTACATAAAGGCTGTCCTTTTCGTCCCAGGTACAAACTGCAACGGTGGAGATGTTCATTTTTCCGGCTGTTCTAATAATCCTGGCAGCTATTTCCCCCCTGTTGGCGATAAGTATTTTATTGAAAGTATACATAACTATTGTTCAGTGATCCATTTTGGTTTCCTTTTTTCCAGGTAGGCCGACATTCCTTCCTGGGCCTCTTCAGATGTCCTTATGTCGGCAATTATTCCGGCAGTTTTTCCTACCGAATTGCATATTGTCAGGTTATTGCAAACATCAAATATCAGTCTTTTAATTATGCCAAGTGCCTCCGGGCCTCCTTCAATCAACTGTTCAACCAGCATTGCCAGTTCCTGTTCAACCTCCTCTGCCGGAAAACTCCGGTTTACGAGTCCCCGACCTGCAGCCTCAATCCCATAAAATCTCCTTGCTGTAAGCATCAGCTCACGGGCAGGAAACTCTCCTATTCGCTTAATAATATATGGAGAAACAACTGAGGGTACAAGACCGATTTTTACCTCACTGAGGGAAAAGACCGTATCATCGGCACATAGTGCTATGTCAGAGGCTGCCACCAGTCCGTTAGCACCCCCTGTTGATGCCCCGTGAACACAGGTGATCACAGGTTTTTCGCAGGTATATATTTTGAAGAAACACTCTGAAAGTTTTAGCGACTCCCGGTAATTGACCTCTCTTGAATCATCTTTTGCCTGACGCATCCAGTTCAGGTCTGCTCCGGCGCAGAATGCTTTACCCCGGCCTCTGAGAATTATCAGTCTGACCGAGCTATCTGTTCCTAGTTCTTCAAAGGCATTTGTCAACTCTTCAATCATAATACCGTTAAATGCATTGCGGATATCAGGCCGGTTTAACCAAATTGTTGCAACAACTTTTTCTTTTTCTATATCAATGGTCTCGTATTTGATCATTATTTCTGATTATTAAGCTATTACATTCTAATTACTCCGAAATCTGAATCAGGCCAGGGTTTATTCAGTGACATGGCAATTCCGGCAGTCAGCATTAGTCGTGTATCTGCCGGGTCAATTATACCGTCATCCCATAACCTCGAGGTGCTGTGGAGGGCAGAGCCCTCTTTTTCGTAGGCAGTGGTAATGGAACTTCTTATTTCTTCCTCCTGCTCCTTTGTGATCTCTTTCCCTGAAGTTTTTAACTGCTCTTTTTTTACTTCTGTCAATACTCCTGCTGCCTGGTCACTGCCCATAACCGAGATCTTCGAATTGGGCCACATGAATAAAAGTCTTGGATCATAAGCTCTGCCAGACATGGCATAATTCCCTGCACCAAAAGAGCCGCCAAATATTACTGTAAACTTTGGAACTGCTGCATTTGCTACCGCATTTACAAGTTTTGCCCCATCACGTGCTATTCCGCCATGCTCATACTTTTTACCAACAATGAATCCGGTAATATTCTGGAGAAAGATCAAAGGGATCTTTCTCGTGCAGCACAGCTCGATGAAGTGCGCACCTTTCAGGGAAGTTTCGGAAAAGAAAACCCCGTTATTTGCAAGTATTCCTACCGGAAATCCATTGATATGTGCAAATCCCGCAACAAGCGTGGTACCATAATTTGTCTTGAACTCATGGAACCGGCTGTCATCTGTTATCCTTGCAATTATCTCCCTTGAATCAACCGTCTTTCTCAGGTCGATTGGGGCCAGTCCGTACAGTTCAGCGGGATCATAATACGGGGGCAGAGGACTTATTATCTCAAGTTTTTGTTTTTCCGGAGGTTTCAGGGTTTCAAATATATGCCGGCAAATCTGGATTGCATGATGGTCGTTATCTGCTATATGATCGGCTACACCGGAAATAGCTGTATGTACGTGTGCACCACCTAATTCTTCAGCAGAAACCTCTTCTCCGGTAGCAGCCTTTACCAGCGGCGGCCCCCCGATGAAGATGGTCCCCTGGTCTCTTACAATAATGGTCTCTTCGCACATTGCAGGAACATAGGCTCCCCCGGCGGTACATGACCCCATGACAATGGCGATCTGTGGTATGCCCATGGCTGACATCCTCGCCTGATTAAAGAAAAATCGCCCGAAATCATTTCTGTCCGGAAATACATTTGCCTGTTCAGGCAGGAATATCCCGCCGGAGTCTACCATATAAACACAGGGCAGATGATTTTCAAGGGCTATCTGCTGGGCACGGAGATGCTTCTTGATAGTTTCTTTAATATAAGTTCCCCCTTTAACGGTAGCATCATTTGCAATAACAACCGTTTCACGTCCAAGAATTACTCCTATGCCCGTGATTATTCCGGCTGAAGGAAACTCATCATTATACATTCCATGGGCTGCAAGTGATGATAATTCAATAAATGGTGTATTGGGATCCAGCAAGAGGTTAATACGCTCACGGGCGAGCAGTTTGCCTCTCTCCTTATGTCTTTGAATTGCTTTGTCCGGCCCCCCTTTCTGAACTTGTCTTAACAGACTCCTGTATTCATTTAAAATCTGCTTATAAGCCAGAGTGTTGTTTTTGAAATCCTGTGAGGCGGTCAGGATTTGTGATTTGATTCTATACAAGATCTCATTATTTAGGTATATATCTAAAAATACCAAATTCCGGTCATTTTGTTCAATAATAGTTGAAAAATTATTAACAAGGAACCTGTCGGCTTAAAAAATCCTGCACGGCAAACAAAGAAACTGTTTTTTGCAACTGTCAGGTCTCTGACTTTTTGGTGCAGTCGGTGCCGCATTTACCCGAGTGGGATCCGGGTCAATAAACGTGGGTGACGATCAACGGGGAAGGCTATCGTTTCAGGACTATAAATTCTGTATATGACATTTGGTTCTCAATATTATAATACCTGAAAAAATTGATATGCAATGCGTTAGATATTTTATTGTTTAAATTGTCAGTACATTAATGCAGCTCTGTAAAAACCTGCCAGTGTTAAACATACGGTTGAGTCAATCACAGTTTCAGCTGATGCAGCAGGTTTTTTATGGCTGCATCTTCGCCTGCATTGTTGATCAGGGACTTAAGGTAGGCTGTGCCTATAATTGCCCCCGAGCTGTGCTCCCAAACAGTTTTGAGGGTAGTGCTGTTATGGATCCCAAACCCTGTCATTACAGGGTTTTTCAGATCAAGCGTTCTTAATCTTTTCAGGTAACTGGTTTGCTCATCAGAAAATGAGTCTTGTCGCCCGGTAGTTGATGAAGAGCTTACAGCATAGATGAAGCCGCTGCCAAGGGAATCTATCATTTTTATTCGTCGCATACTGGTTTCCGGGGTTACAAGGAAGATCATGTGCAGGTCATTATCAAGGAACAGCTTCCTGTATTTTTTCTTGTACTCCATGGGAGGAAGATCAGGTAAGATAACTCCGCTAACCCCGGCCTTGGCTGCTTTTCGGCAGAAATTTTCCATGCCTGCCTGTAATACAGGGTTCAGATAACCCATTAATATAAGTGGTATTGATATTTCAGATTTTGCATCATTCAATTGATCAAGCAGCAGATCCAGGCTCATTCCGTTTTTAATTGCTTGCTGGCTGGTTTGCTGAATTACCGGTCCGTCTGCCAGCGGATCAGAAAATGGGAACCCTACTTCCAGAAAATCTATGCCATTGTCCTGAAGAGAGCGAATAATGTTAACGGTGCTGTCCTTTTCAGGGAAACCGGCAGTAAAGTATATTGAAAGCAACTTTTCTTTTTTTCTTTTTAGCAGTACAGATAATGGGTTCATCCAAATAATTTAAAATTATTAATTTAAATAATTTGCATTTTCCAGACACGTGGTTGCCACAGGTGGATTACCCATGGATTATTCGTTTCTTAAATGCTCCTTATTACTTGTGCGACTGTCTAATCAGGTGATATTATTTTGTTAGTTATAAGCAAGACAAATTTAGTGTTACGTGGTTTTAACAAATGGATTGATAATTAATCTTGTAAGATTAAAGGTTGCCCATCGATTCCATGTATGTATCCATATCTTTATCACCTCGGCCGGAAAGATTTACAACCACGATGTCATCTTTTTTAAGCTTCAGTTTTTTTAAGGCCGCAATTGCGTGTGCCGATTCCAGTGCGGGGATTATTCCCTCAAGACTGGTCAGCTCCTGAGCTGCATGCAGGGCGTCCCGGTCGGTAACAGCCAGGTATTCAGCTCTGCCGGTTTTGTAAAGATGGGCATGTAAAGGTCCGATGCCTGGATAATCAAGGCCTGCCGATACTGAATGAGCCTCGGTTATCTGACCTTCGGGGGTTTGCATGAGAAGAGTCCTGCAGCCATGTATAATCCCTGCCGAACCTGTCGATATGGTTGCAGCAGTCTTGCCTGTACCTGTTCCTTCACCTGCAGCTTCACAGCCGATCAGCCTGACCTCAGGATTGTCAATAAAATGGTAAAAAGCTCCGGCTGCATTGCTTCCGCCTCCAACACAGGCTACCATGTAGTCAGGGTATTCCCTGTTTTCAAGCTTTCTTAATTGCTTTTTTATCTCCCCGGAAATAACCGATTGTAACCTGGCTACCAGGTCAGGATAGGGGTGAGGCCCAATTGTTGAGCCAATAAGATAATGAGTGTCCTTTGGATGGTTGATCCAGTACCTGATAGCCTCGTTGGTTGCATCCTTAAGAGTGCGGCTGCCGGAAGCAGCAGGAATAACCTCAGCACCCAGCATTTTCATCCTCATAACATTGGGATGTTGCCTCGCAATATCTTTTTCTCCCATGAAGATTGTACAGGGAAGGCCCATAAGAGCGCAAACAGTTGCAGTGGCAACGCCGTGCTGGCCGGCACCGGTCTCAGCAATAATATGTTTTTTCTCCATCTCCCTTGCCAGCAGTACCTGCCCGATCACATTATTTAGTTTGTGTGATCCCGTATGGCAAAGATCTTCCCTTTTCAGGTAGATCATGGCGCCTGCAGCTTCCGACAGCCTTGCTGCATGGAACAGCGGGGTGGGACGTCCTACATAATCAGCCAGCAGTATCTGAAACTCCCTCCTGAACCTGGCAGAACCCAATATTTTTTTATACGACCTGGCAAGTTGTTCTACATTTGCATGCAGCATTTCCGGGATCCATGCTCCGCCAAATTCTCCGTAAAACCCTCTTCTATCAATATGCACTGTCATATGCCCTTAATTTATTTATAAACTCCTTTAACGGTGAAAAGCTTTTATACCCGGGAGAAAGTTCGAACCTGCTATTGAGATCGACTCCTGCAATTCCATTGAGATCTATATTCTTCAGGTACGGCAGGTCATTATCGCCTATTCCTCCGCTCAGTATATAGGGTTTGTCGTAACTATAGCCCTTTAATATATCATGGTTGAATTTTATGCCATTGCCACCCTGGTACTTTCCTTTTGCATCGAAAAGGAACATATGGCAACTATCAATATAATCTTCCAGCTGGTCAGGCAATTTTTCGCCAATACGAAATGCTTTGATAACAATACATTCATTCATGAGCTGCCGGCAATAATCAGGCTGTTCGTCACCATGAAGCTGGACTGCATCGAAGCCATGAGTTTTGATGATACTTCTTACTTCCACAAGAGGTTTGTCAACCGTTACAGCCACTTTTTTTACAGAAGCTGGAATAGAACTCAGCTGGAGCTGCCCAATCTTTCCTGTTACATCCCTGGGTGAGGATTTATGAAATATAAATCCCATATATTCAGGCAGCAAAAGGGCTATTTCCCTTATGTTCCTGTTATTTGTCATGCCACAAACCTTTATTTGCATGTCATCAGTTCTTTTAAATTTTTTATAAAATCTTCACAAGCCTTTCCCGGGTCAGCATTACGCATAAACAATTCCCCGATAAGGAAACCTCCAAAACCTTCATTTTTAAGGTTGAGCAGAGTGTCGGCCGAATCAATTCCGCTTTCCGCAATTTTCACTGCATCAGAGGGAAGCATGTTAATTGTCCGTTTCAGAATATCCATGTCGATGCTGAAGTTCCCAAGATTGCGGCTGTTCACGCCTACCAGCCTGGCTCCGGGAGGCAACTTGTCAATACCGCTCTCATCATGTATCTCAAACAGAACCTCCATCCCGAGTGATTCTGCCAGCGAGCTGAATTTTTTCATTTCTTCTTTAGTCAATATATCAGCTATTAAAAGGATCACATCAGCTCCGATGCTTTTTGACTCAATAATCTGGTACTCATCTATTATAAAATCTTTTCTGAGAACAGGGGCACTGATCAGCTTTCTGGTATTAACGAGGTTTGCTATGCTGCCTCCGAAAAATTCGCTGTCTGTAAGAATGGAAACGGCTGAAGCTCCCGAACTGATATAACGGCTGCAAACTTCACCGGGATCGGCTTCTGGGTTGATGATACCCCTTGACGGCGATTGCTTCTTGAATTCGGCAATTATCCCGTAGCCTTCATTTTCGCGCAGGGATTTTTCAAGAGAAAAGGTTCCGGCGCTGAATTGCAGGCTTTGCTCAAGCAGGGAAACAGCTGTAATTGCTTTTCTTTTTTCTGTTTCGCGGCGTTTGGCTCTTACTATTTTATCAAGTATCGTCATTTTGATGTTAATATGATTATGATGCTGAATATTGCTATGTGAATCAACCAGGGTCCTTTGCACCGGAATGTTCGATTTCCGGGAAAGAGATACTCTTTTATTGAACTTCAATAAGCTTTTTGAAACTTTGCAATGCTTTTCCTGAATCAATTGATTCCCTTGCTGCATCTACTGAATCACCCAGGTTTTGTCCGTTATGAAAGCATGAGATTGCAAGTGCCGAATTCGCCAGAACAGTGTTTTTTTGCTCTGTGGTCGCCCTGTTTTCCAGTACTGAAAGAAAAATTTCTGCAGCTTCGGCTATATCTTCGCCTCCATGCAGAGATTCAGCTGTAATATATGACATGTTAAAGCTTGAAGGCTCAAGCAATCCTTCACCTTCGGGAGTAAATGTCTTTATGGCCGAAGTGAGTGAGACTTCATCATAGCCATCGAGGCTATGGATAACAATGAATTGTTTTTTTTCTCTTTGCATAAGATAGCTGTATAGTCGCCCGGCTTCAATGTTAAAAACTCCGCTGAGCTGGAACAATGGGTTGGCCGGATTTACCAGGGGACCCATAATGTTGAATATTGTCTTGATGCCCAGTTGCCTTCTTACCGGTCCCACTGCCTTTAGTGCAGGATGGAAAAGTGGTGCATGCATAAAGCATATTCCGGCCTCATCGATTTCCCGTCTTAGCTTATCATTGTTGCTGGAAAATTTATATCCGAAGTGCTCCATCAGGTTAGAAGAACCGGTTATTGATGAAACCCCGTAATTTCCGTGTTTGGCGACGGGAATCCCAGAACCGGCAACAACGAACGAAGATAGTGTGGAGATATTGAAAGTGTTCTTGCCATCTCCTCCGGTACCGCACAGATCAATAATACCGGTCCTGTCAAGATCGACGCGCACTGCGAGGTCGAGGAGGGCATCCCTGAATCCAAGGAGTTCATCAAGGCTGATGCTCCTCATAATATATGATGATAAAACGGCCGCAATCTGTGCTTCATTTAGCTGGAGCTCAGCTATGCCATGCATCAGCTGTCCGGCTTCTTCGCGGTTTAATTGCCGGGATTCCAGCAGTTTGTTTAAGATATCCTTCATAACCTGTTTATATTTGCTGAATGTTTACGTTGTTGTTTCCAAGGCTGTGTTGGCATTAAATGGAAATTATGTGACCGCCTGATTGCCATCTCTCAGATTTGCCACTTTCATTCAAATTCCTTTATTTCTCAAAACCTTTAAGCCAGTTAAAGACTATCTCTTTTCCCCGGGGAGTCAGAATTGATTCGGGATGGAACTGGACCCCGCAAACATCTAGTTCATTATGACTCATTGCCATAATATACTGTTCGTCATCTAGTGCATCTATCCGAAGGCAGGAAGGGACGGTTTCCTTTTTCACTACCCATGAGTGGTAGCGGCCACCCTGAAAACTGTCAGGCAATCCGTCGAAAAGATAATGCCCCGGCTTCTGCAGGATGATGTTTGTTGCAACTCCATGATATACTTTTTTGGTGTTTAACAGGCTGCCGCCAAATACTTCGGCTATTGCCTGGAGGCCAAGACAAACTCCGAAAATCCTTTTTCTCTCCTTATACATGTCAATGATCTCAAGCAGCCTTCCAGCCTCCGACGGAATTCCCGGTCCCGGAGAAAGAAGAATGCCATCATATTTTTCAATATCTGCGAGGTCAATCTGGTCATTCCTGTAAACATCTGTCTGGTGCTGATTATATTCATTCACATAATGAACCAGATTATATGTGAACGAGTCGTAATTATCAATAATAAGAATTCTGGCCATGATTTATATTATTTAATGTTTTCTGCCATTTTAAGGGCCTGCCGCAAAGCCGAAAGTTTACTTTTTACTTCAGAGAGTTCCTTTTCGGGAACCGAGTCAATAACAATGCCGGCGCCGGCCTGGTAGACCAGTTTTCCCCTGTAGCTATAAAAGGATCGTATCATTATGGCATGATTCAATGAACCTCTTAAACCTATATAACCTATAGCTCCCCCATAATAACCCCTGCCGGTTGGTTCTATCTGATCTATAAGTTGTATGGCACGGTGTTTCGGGGCTCCTGAAAGTGTACCCGCCGGAAAGGTGTCTGCAAAGACCCTGTAACTATTTCCGCCACCGTTTAATTTGCCGGTAACTGTAGAGACAAGATGGATAACATGGGAATATGCATGTACCTCCTTATAGGTGTTGACCCTGACGTTCTTTGAGTGCCGGCTCAGGTCATTTCTTGCCAGGTCAACCAGCATGGAATGTTCTGAATTCTCTTTTGGATCGGCCAGCAGGGCTTTGGTCAGGCCTGCATCACTTATCTTATCACCTGTTTTGGGAATAGTGCCTGCTATAGGGTTTATAGTGGCCATGCCTTCACTGATCTGCAATTGTGCTTCGGGAGATGATCCGAAAAGCTTATAAGCCAGGTAATCAAAATAAAAAAGATAAGGTGAGGGATTTACTGACCGGAGAGCCCGGTATACAGCAAATTCATCACCCTGAAAATCCTGCTCAAACCTTCGTGACAGGACAATCTGAAACACATCACCCCTGGCGCAGTGCTTCTTTCCCTGATCAACCATTTCCAGGTACTTTTCGTCATTCAGATTGCTGATCTCCTGTCCGGTAGTTTTAAATGGAAATGTTGTGGTGTTTTTATTAGCCAGCAGTGAAACGATAGTGTTTGTATGTCTGTCCGTCCCGGGGGCCTCTCCAAGTTCACATATGGACATTGTATTGTTGAAATGATTTATTGCAATCACAACAGAATAAAGATCATATTTAATCAGCGGCAATGGTGAAAGCCGGTCCTGTTGCTGTATTTTTACATTATCAAATTGATTTACTGCCTCATAAGAGGTGAAGCCAAAAAGTCCGGGATATATTTTCTCTTCCGGCATCACAACAATATTAACTGCCCTGGAAAAGGAGTCAACTGCCGTCTTTGAATCGTCAGTGCCCGATATTTTCCTTGAGATCATTTCTTTTCCGGGAAGATATTCCTTAATCATATCTTCCGTTATTTCAATTCCGGCTAAAGGATCAAGGCAGATATATGAATATGCATCCTGCCTGGAGCTAAAATCAGTGCATTCCAGAAGCAGGCTCTGGGGAAAGGAATCACGAAGGCGAAGGTACAGACCGACGGGAGTAAGAGTGTCGGCTGAAAAATTTTGCACTGTGGCATTTAAATTGATTGACTCCATTTTATTTAACTTTTAATTTTGCAACTGTCGAAATTTTATAGCAGATCGCAAATCTGATTTTGTTTCAATTGCCATCTTCAAATAATGTGGCCGAATTAGGTTTATGGGCTTATTTTTTTCATGTTGTCTGTTTGGTTCTGTATATTTCTGTTCTCAGTATATTTTATCCGAATAATTTTAAGTTCTAATCTAAATATAAGCAAGTTACAATTGCTGGTCTCGTGGTCATCACAGATGAAACACCCATGCTTTATACATAACTTTATGTGTGTTCTGGCTCATGGCATATTCATTTTAAAACAAAAAAAGCCCGCTGGGTTAAGCGGGCTTATGGGATAATTTTTATATTATATCAATATATACAATTCCGGCGCTTAACATAGCAATCATTGCAAGGCCACCACCAGTTGTTTTTTATTGAGATCATATTCATATTTCTGTTTTCAGAATTTTATCCTGTAAAAGTACTATATTTTTGAAATAAAATATTAAATGATCAAAAAAAAATAATTTAATTGCTTTTTAGGAAAAAAAATTATTAATATTGCATTGAATTAAGTCTGCCAATTATGTCAACAGTTCATACATATTTTACCTGGAACTTCTTTTTCTTTTATTTTAGAGATAAAAGGGGCCTGGCTATGTAATGAACTGAGAAAAAAATTATAATAGTTTAACCAGAGAGGCCCCTTGAAAAAGGGGTCTTTTTTTATGCATTCAAACCAAATAAAAATATAAATGGATAATCACGCATCATGTAAAAAACACACTATTGCCATTATAGGAACGGGACTCATAGGCTGTTCAATGGCGGAAGGATTACGTGATATATCAGAAGTAATAATCGGGGTAGATAACAATACCCGTCATTTGCAGGAAGCACTTGGAAGGGGATGGATAGACAAAAGCATGACTCTTGCCAGTGCGGTCAGCCAGGCAGGGGTAGTAATACTTACCATACCTGTTGACGCAACAGTAAACCTGCTTCCACAGATACTCAACGATGTTGGTCCACGATCAGTTGTCATAGACGCAGGATCAGTCAAATCAGCCATTTGCCGGTGTGTAGAAGATCATCCTAAGCGGACTCAGTTTATTGCAGCTCACCCGATGGCAGGTCTTGCGCTTTCGGGCCCTGATGCATCCGATTCCAGACTTTTCATGAACAGAAAGGTTATTATCTGTCAAAATGATAAATCTTCGGAAGAAGCTTTGGACCTTGCAACTTCCATATTTAATAAACTCGGAATGAGTGTTGTCTATATGGAACCAGATCTGCATGATTATTGTGTTGCACAGGTATCGCACCTTCCCCAGGTAATGGCATATTGCCTGTCGGCCTTAACCGGAGCACCAGGAGACAGAAAAAGTTCAATGATAAAAATTGCCGCCACAGGGTATGAGTCCTCGACCCGCCTTGCCTCCAGTCCCTCTGATATGTGGATACCGATAATACAAAACAATCAGGAAAACCTTATATCAAGCCTCGATGAAATGATTGGCGGACTTTCAGACTTCAGGGAATTGATTAAGAAAGGTAAATGGGGTATGATCGAACAGATAATTGATAAAGCAAATAAATCAAGAGAATCATTTTTGACCGCATATAAACAAGCATAATCATGAAAAATTCAAATGTATCAGTCGATCTGGCAACCGGACGAAAGCGGCTGGATCAAAATAATGGCAAATCGCTTATTATTGCTGGCCCCTGTAGTGCCGAGTCGCCCGAACAGCTGCTCGAAACTGCCAATGCCCTCAAATTGAGCGGGAATGTAGATTACTACCGTGCCGGATTGTGGAAACCCCGCACATCACCAGACTCCTTCCAGGGAATCGGAGCAGAGGGTTTGCCATGGCTCAGGATGGTCAAGGAAGAGACGGGCATGAAAATTGCTACCGAAGTCGGATGTGAGAGACATGTGCTGGAAGCATTGAAATATGATATTGATATGCTATGGATCGGGGCCCGCACCGTAAGCAATCCCTTTGTTGTTCAGGAGATTGCCGAATCTTTGCGGGGTGTTGACATCCCGGTGCTGGTGAAAAATCCGCTAAATCCTGATGTTGATCTCTGGTACGGGGCTATAAACAGGTTTTTAAAGGTGGGACTGAAAGAAGTGGGTGCCATTCACCGTGGTTTTTCCATCTGGGGTGAATCTATTTACCGTAACCCTCCACTATGGAAAATACCAAATGACCTTAAACAACGAATGCCCGGTATAATGATGATTTGTGATCCCAGCCATATTGCCGGAAAAAGAAGTCTTGTGCCTCTTGTTTCCAGTAGGGCTATCGATGAGGGAGCAGACGGATTAATGATTGAGGTACATTCTGATCCGGAAAATGCGATGAGTGACTCTGCCCAGCAACTTAAGCCGGTATCATTCAATGAACTTATTAAAGATCTGGAACTGGACAGGAATAATAAACTATCAGGCGGAAATTTTAACATTGATGAATTAAACCAGGAGATAGATATGGTTGATGAGATGCTTATCCATGCACTGGCTGACAGGATGGAGCTTTCCCGTCAAATTGCCAGGTTAAGAAAAACAAACCGGTTAATTAAAGGCCAGTCTGCCGGAATTGAACAAACAGTCGACAGGATGACCAATCTTGCTAATGAAGATGGATTGCGGGCAGATTTCGTTCATAAGCTTTTTGATGATATCCGTAATGAATCCCGTCATATTTAGAATGCTACCCGGCTATAGTTGATAAAATAAAATTTTCAGATTACCTTTAAACGCTAATAATTTTAAACTTATATTAAAATTTTCACAGAGATAGTGAATACCATTTTATGGAAAAGATACATGTTAATCTGAAAAACCGTCATTCACTTATAGTTGTGGGAGAGTGTCTTGACAAGCTTGGAAAATACATCAACAACAGGGATTGTTTTATTGTAACCGACCGCAACATTAATGAGATCTATTCAGGGCGTTTTCCAAAATGTCCGGTTTACGTTATTGAACCCGGGGAAAAGAGCAAGGACATGACAGTAGTTTCTGATATCTGCCGGTGGCTTCTTGACAATGGAGCTGACAGGGGGGCATTGATTGTAGGGATAGGAGGTGGCGTGGTATGTGATCTTGCAGGATTTGTTGCTTCGGTATATATGCGTGGACTGACATTCGGGTTTGTTGCCACGAGCCTGCTTGCCCAGGTAGATGCCGGAATAGGGGGGAAGAACGGAGTTGACCTTGATGGATATAAAAACATAATCGGAACATTTACGCAACCGGAATTTGTGATATGTGAAATTGATATGTTAATGACGCTGCCCGATAAGGAATATATTTATGGAATGGCTGAAGTTATTAAGCATGCGCTGATAACAGATTACAATCAGGTTGTGCACCTGGAAGAGTACTCTTTGCCGGTGCTGGCCAAAGACCGTATTGAAATGGAGCGCATCGTGGCACATTCTGCCAGAATAAAAGCGGGTATTGTAGAACAGGATGAGCGTGAACATGGAGAAAGACGCAAACTGAATCTTGGCCATACATGGGGTCATGGAATAGAAAAAGTAACAGGACTGGCTCATGGAGAATCGGTTTCAATTGGTCTTGTATTCTCCGCCGGACTTTCAGTTAAAAAAGGACTGCTGAAAGAAGAAGAAAAAACCAGGATATTGAAGCTGCTAAGGAGTTACGAATTACCAGTGAAAAGCAATGCTGATCCATCGGAAGTGCTGGATGCTCTTATTAAGGATAAAAAAAGGGAAGGTGGGTCGATCCATTTTGTATTAATGAACGGTATAGGAAGTACTGTAGTTGAACCTATTGATATAGAGGAATTGAAAAACTTTGCTTTAAATGGTATCTGAATCGAAAATATGTATAAGTATTGGAAAGGTTCCTTATGATACTATCCTGGGGATACTTAGCCAGGTTGATATGGCGGAGATACGGCTAGATCTGGTCAATCTTGATAAAAAGCAGCTGGAGACAATTTTTTCAAGCCATGCCAATCTTATAGCAACCTGCCGTGAAGGTGATTATGATGATAATACCCGTGCAGGTTTGCTCAGGCACGCTATCATGCACGGCGCTTCCTTGGTTGATATAGAAGCAGATGCAGAACCCTCATGGAGAGACTTGATGATAAAGGAGGTTAAGGAAAGTGATGGTTGCGGACTGATCCTCTCACGTCATTTTTTTACTCATACACCTTCTTCAGAGGAACTGAGGAATTATGCCAATGAAATGTTCAGCATGGGAGCTGATATTGTAAAGATCGCATCACAGGTCAACCAGCCTTCGGATGCTGCAGTTCTGCTTGGATTATATGGTGATTTCAAGAATCTGGTCTCTATCGGGATGGGGCCTCTTGGTGTTATAACACGTGTAGCCTCGCCGTTTCTTGATGCTCCCTTCACGTTTGCTTCTTTCGGAGAGAATCCTGTTACCGCAGCCGGCCAGGTGGAATTGACGGCACTTAACGAACTGATTGAAAAAATATCATCCTATGGATGATAAACATTTGAGATATTTCGCTGTTTTTGGGAACCCTGTACTTCACAGCCGGAGTCCTCAACTATATAATCCTTTATTTAAGCGGGACGGGATAAATGCCATTTACACACGTATACTTGCTTCATCCGGAAAAGCTGTATGTGAGATAATCAGAAGTCTTGGTCTGGCGGGGGCGAATATTACCACACCATTCAAGGAAGATGTAATTCCCTGGTTAAACAGGATCTCTCCCGATGCTGAAAAGATTGGTGCCGTAAATACAATCCTTAACGTGGCCGGGGAACTTACCGGTTACAATACTGATGCATCGGGCGTAACTGGTTCTCTTACGGAGGCCGGAGCTGACCCTTCCGGGCAAAAGTGCCTGGTAATGGGCGCAGGAGGTGCGGGTAAAGCTGCGGTAACAGGATTGGTAAACGCAGGAGCATTTGTTACACTTGCTAACCGTGATATTTCAAAAGCCGCCGGAATAGCTGAAAAAGCCGGTTGCAACTATATCGGACTGGATGATGCTGCAGGCAGACTGAATGAATTTGAGATACTGGTGCTTACACTGCCACCCGGTGTATATCCTTTCAAAACTGATCAGGTCCCTCGCGGAATAACCATTTTAGATGCCAATTACAGGTCGCTTTCCGAAACAACAGAGCTGGATGGTATACAATGCAGAGTGATAAGGGGTGACCGCTGGCTGCTTCACCAGGGAGTTGAAGCATATAAACTTTTCACCGGAAGGATTGCCGATATATCAATAATGGAGTCAGGCATTAAGAACAGTCTTGACCCGGAAAGACTGGTAATACGAGTAATTAAGGGTGACGGAACCGCTGTTTTATCAGCTCCGGTTGCCGATCTGATTATTGATGCCAGGGGAATTGATGATTTACAGATAAAAGTGATAACAGATGAAGAAAGAGCAAAAGCCTTCAGCAGTAAGAGGTAAGATCAAGGCTCCCCCATCCAAAAGTTATGCCCAGAGGGCCATTGCAATAGCTGCCATGGCAATTGGAAATTCAGAATTATATTTCCCTGGCTCTTCCGACGATGTGAATGCTGCAATTAATGTGGCAGGACAACTGGGAGCAGTTATCAGATATAAAGAGAGTACACTTCATGTGAGTGGTGGACTCTCTGCGCCTTCAGAACCGCTTGACTGTGGCGAGGCAGGGCTGAGCGTAAGAATGTTTTCATCCATTGCGGGAATATTCACTGAACCGGTAGTTCTTACCGGAAGAGGCTCACTCCTCAGACGACCGATGCATATCATTGAAAACTCACTGAGGGCAATGGGAGCAGAATGCTCAACAAGTGGCGGTTTTCTGCCTGTTACAGTCCGCGGACCAATAAGGGGTGGCATTGCCGAGATCGATGGATCCTTCAGTTCGCAAGTGCTGACAGGGATGCTTGTGGCTGCCCCTTTTGCAGAAAAGGATATCACTATCATTGTTAAGGATCTTGCCAGCCGGCCATATATCGATATTACCCTCGCAGTTATGAAACATTTTGGTGTCGAAGTTGATAATAGCGACTATACCAGATTTTTCGTGCGATCGGGACAGAAGTACCATCCTGTGAAATATACCATTGAGGGGGACTGGAGCGCAGCTGCCTTCCTTCTTGTGGCAGGTGCCATCGCCGGTGAGGTAGAGGTAGAAAATATAACTGTGGATTCTCCCCAGGCTGACAGGGCAATACTTATCGCCCTTGAGAGAGCCGGGGCTTCCATAGGAACAGGAGGACAATCGGTAAGTGTTGCAAAACGTAATCTTGAGGCATTTGAATTTGATGCTACCCATTGCCCCGATCTTTTCCCTCCGCTTGTCAGTCTGGCTGCCTATTGTAATGGCAGAACCATTTTATCCGGAGCGGAAAGACTGCTTCATAAAGAGAGTAACCGTGCAGCTACCCTAAAGGAAGAGTTTGGAAAACTGGGAATAGAGATCGATATTGATGGTGATAGAATGATCATAACGGGAGGTAAATGTACCGGAGGGACAATTTTCTCACATGAAGATCACCGTATTGCCATGGCATGTGCTGTTGCAGCCCTTGGGGCAGAAGGACCGGTTATTATTGAAGGTGCCGGTGCTGTGGCGAAATCATATCCGGAATTTTTCGATGATATGGAAAAAATTGTTAAACAGATACATTAAATTAAACTCCAGGAGAATTATGAACAGCATAGGAAGAATTTTCCGGATAAGCCTTTTTGGTGAATCACATGGGAATGGAATCGGAGTAACAATTGACGGTTGCCCTCCCGGATTGCCTTTGACAGCAGAGGACTTCACCAGTGATCTTGGCCGGCGAAAATCAGGCAAACCAGGAACAACTCCCAGAATTGAAGATGACCTTCCTGAACTACTGTCGGGACAGTTTAACGGGTTTACAACAGGGGCACCACTTACCATTTTATTCAGGAACAAGAATGTACGGTCAGGCGATTATGCTGATCTGAGAGAAACCCCAAGACCGGGACATTCCGATTTTGTAGCTTACAAGAGGTATCGGGGATTTAATGATTATCGCGGCGGGGGGCATTTTTCAGGCCGTCTTACCCTGTGTCTGGTCGCTGCTGGTGTAGTGGCAAGAAAACTTATTGCTCCTGTTGATATTCAGGCAAAGCTTATTAGTGCGGGAGGTGAAAAGGATATTGACAGGGTAGTTGCCAACGCGCTGGAAGCCGGTGATTCTGTCGGGGGACTGGTCGAGTGCAGGGCTACCGGGATACCGGTAGGGTGGGGCGAACCGTTTTTCGATTCTGTCGAATCGGTTATTGCACACATGGCATTTGCCATACCAGCCATTAAGGGTGTGGAATTCGGATCGGGTTTTTCTGCTGCATCTATGCGTGGAAGTAACCATAATGATCTGATCATGGATGATTCAGGACGCACTGCTACAAATAACGCCGGGGGTATATCCGGAGGGTTGACCAATGGCAATGAACTTGTGTTCAGGATTGCCGTCAAGCCCACATCAAGTATCTCGGTACAACAGTCGACATACAGCATTAAATCAGGTAAAATAGAAAATCTTGAAGTTAAGGGCCGGCACGATGCATGCATTGCGCTGAGGGTGCCGGTTGTTCTTGAGGCAATTACTGCAATAGCCCTGGCTGATTTGAAGTTTATGGCAGAATCAATCTGAAAGATTGGTTTTGTTGATAATTAAAGGCATTTGTTAATAATCTGCCCGTATATTAAGTAATAATCTGCCAAATTCATTAGTTATTGCACTGACTCTGCTGAGATTCTTCTGCCAGATGATGATCATCTGGAGTCTGCCAACACTTTAACCAAACTTTATTTATGATTACCATGAGAAAATCCGTTATCCTGATCATGATCATTTCATTTTTTGCCTTGTCCTGCGGATCCAAAAAGAAAATGACCCCAGTTCCCAGAAATCCACCTGCTGCAAGAACTGCTCCGGCCCAGCCGGCTCCGCCGCCTGCAGCAGTTGAACCAGAAACTATTGCAGTTATTGAAGAAAGTTTTGCGTTTGAACGCAAGGAGGATGAGACAAGCCATGACGATAACCGCTTCTTTGTAATTCTTGGAAGTTTCAGGGTTAATGAAAATGCAAACCGATTTAAAACCAAGCTTTCAGGTGAGGGTTTCGATCCGGTAATTTTATTGTCGGAAACAGGACTCAACCGGGTTAGTGTGGGTTCATTTTCCCGTGAAGCCGATGCCAGACAGAGAGTTTTGCAGATCCGCCGCAGCTGGCCCGAATATTATGATTCCTGGCTACTGATCAGGAGATAATCTATTTGCCGGTGCTGGCTAATGAAAAAACTTCATTCAGCCACTAAAACAGCAGATACAACGGCTTTAGTTATTCTTTAAATCCTGAATTCCACGGTGCGGTAATGTTATGACGGAGCTTTGCACGTTATGTGTGATTTTAAAAAAATCACGTTGAGGAGCAAAAATGTGGGATTAAAATTACGACCTTTTTTGACTGAGTTTACATGCTATTCTGGGCAAACAATACATATAGTAAATGGCTATAATCTGGACGTTATATTTAGGAAGTTTATCGGGTAAAATCGTTTACATGAAAAAAAGCGGCAATTTACCATGACCAACCGGGCCAATATATGATGCACTGATAAAAAAACAGCCTCCGGCTTGATGCCAGGGGCTGTTATTAGTAACTAATATTGATTTTCGGTTTTAGTTATAAGCTGTTTCACCATGTTCGTATATATCAAGGCCTTCCTCTTCGACTCGTTTTGAAACCCTGAGTCCGATTGTTTTCTTGAGAATGGTGAAAAGAATAAAGCCTGTCCCCATGGCCCATGCCGCGACGGCCAGAACGCCAATCAACTGTGTTAACAATTGTCCTGCTCCACCCCCATAAAACAATCCGTTATCGGTTGAGAAAAATCCCACCATGATAGTGCCAAAGGCTCCGCAGACCCCGTGTACTGAAATGGCACCCACCGGGTCATCAATCTTAAGTACGTTGTCAAAGAATGAAACAGAAAATACCAGCAAAACACCGGCAAGAAAACCTACCACTATAGCTCCGGCCGGACTGATTACATTTGTGCCTGCAGTAATGGCTACGAGTCCGGCAAGGGCACCATTAAGTGTCAAACTTAACAGGGGCTTTTTGTACAGAAACCATCCGATCGACATTGCACCAACTACCCCGGCTGCTGCCGACAGGTTGGTGGTTACAAATATATGTGAAAGAGCATATGCATTTTCTGGTCCCGATGCTGCAAGCTGCGAACCAGCATTAAATCCGAACCATCCGAACCAGAGTATAAAAACTCCCAGTGCTCCCAGGGTAAGACTGTGGCCTGGAATAGCATTGGTCTTGCCATTATATTTTCCGATACGCGGTCCAAGTATTGCTGCACCGGTAAGTCCCACCCAGGCACCAACAGAATGAACTACGGTGGAGCCTGCAAAATCGTGGAATGGTACTTCCATAGCCGATAACCATCCGCCTCCCCATATCCAGTGGCCTGAAATAGGATATATTATAGTCGTTATAACTATGCTGAAAATTATATAAACCCTGAATTCAGTTCTTTCTGCCATGGCTCCTGAAACAATTGTGGCCGCTGTTGCCGCAAATACAGTCTGAAAGATCAGTATTGCCAAACCAGGCAGGTCACCATCCTCAATTCCGCTGCCAAATAGATAAACACTACCCATGAATCCGCCATTTCCGGCACCAAACATAATACTGAAACCTATAAGCCAGAAAAACAGTGAACCAAAGGAGAAGTCCATTATGTTTTTCATGAGAATGTTTGCTGAGTTTTTTGCTCTTGTGAATCCAGCTTCGACCATAGCGAACCCTGGCTGCATAAACATAACAAGAGCAGCTGCGAGAAGTACCCATACCGTATCGGCCGATGCAGCCATATCACCTATGCTAATGGCCATTTTTTCTATTGTAATTGATTCTTCCATTTTATCAGTTTTTTATGTTCCTGAACTAGATTAACTTTTCTTCATCTTTGACATACAGGGTATCGTCGCCCGATTCTCCTGTCCTGATCTTGTAGCTGTTATCTACCGGCATTACGAAAATTCTTCCGTCACCAATTTCCCCGGTTTTAGCCGATTGAATTATTGCGTCAATTGTTCTTTCGACGTTTTGATCCCTCACTACAATAGACACAAGAATCCTTTCTATTGAGCCTGTGTCGTAGACTACGCCTCTGTAGATGCGTCCTTGTCTGGCCTGACCAATGCCTCTGACCTCCCAGAAGGAGAAAAAATCAATATCGGCTTCATGAAGGGCTTTTTTTACCTCTTCAAATTTTGTTTTTCTGATTACTGCCTCAATCCGTTTCATAGTTTTAATTTATTGAAGATGTTTTAGATATGGTGTTTAAAAAGATAAACCAATGACCATGTATATATTGCCGGCTTCGGGGTTTAATACCAGAGAAGAAAAGGCCGGAACAGAAAAAGCTTCACTGAACCTGATGTCTTTGGAAAGTGTGATACCCAGGTTAATCAGTCCTGCTGATTCTCCATACCATCCTTCCGCACCTTGTTCAGTATCCGGATTATCAAGCGCTATTCCTGCGAACAAGTCTATGCCTGTATCTCTGTATGATGTTGAATAGCCTAATTCAAGGTATTTAGCAAAATAATTTTCGCCATCCGGATTTGTTCCATCGGCACCATACAGGTTCATTGCGAACAGAACGGATAAAGGAAAGGATTCTGTTCCGTTAAAGCTCACCATCCCTTCTATAGTATGGCCAGTTTCACCTTCCTTGTAATTAAAATACCTGTCTCTTGAAAATGGGATGTCGGATGGGAAAAAATAGTCGGTTACAGTAAATGTAAGAAAATCGGCAGGTGTGTAAGATATATACAAATCAGCCTCCGTCAGTGCCGAACCTGCACCAAGTCCGTATGAACCCCAGAACCCAATAGCCAGTCCGCTATTACCTGCAGCATACTCAATATAAGGTTGCACATGAGGGGAGGGGCCACCCAGGTTTAAGCCTCTCCATATATACCTGCTGACGATATCGGCTCCGAAGGTAAGGTTTGATCCTTCAGGTTCATTTGGCTGTGAAACTAATGGAAAAAAAACCATTATCAGCAGAATTGAAATTGAACTCTTTTTCATGATTTTGATTTTATAAATGAATATGATAATTATTGGCAAAAGTAAAATAAAAAATCTTACCCCCAAATAAAAGTGAATAAAAAGTTGAAAAAGTATAAAATATAAAGTAACACCCCCATAAAAAAGGGGGGGTATGATATAAAAAAAGATATAAATAGTTCTGAATTGATGTAATTAGTAAAAAATGGCAACTCCGATTTTCAATATAAACCTTTGGTTAGTTGCTTGAACTATAAATTACTTATGAAGAAGATGCAGGAAAAATATATGTTTTGGTCTGCTTTTATGCTTCGGCAATTACTTGTATTTTCTGCTTCCACATAAAATACTTTGTCAGTTGTGACATTTCCTATGAGAATGCATCATATTGGGAATGTGAGTTTAGGCGCAATATCATTGCCGATTTCAAGAGCAGATTGGAAAGGCCTGCAGGGAGAGTCTTCGGCTACATTAACTGATACACCCTGGACAAATTACAACTGGATAGGATATACCCAAACTGTTGATCTGTCTCAATTGCATGCCTACATGCAAATATTCAGAAACAATGACGCGTCTCATCGACAATCCAGACAAGGTGAGTTTCCGTCACGAGAGCATAAAGCAAAGTACCGCGTAGCGCCTTAGTCCAACGACTATTAGGGATCTGCTCATGAAACGGAAGTTATGACAAAGAGAGCCCGGTATTCTCGAAGATCATGGAGCGTAACGAGGCGGAAGGTGAAAAGGATGCAGGACTCATTATGCCGGTCTGCTCAAATCTCCTGGAATTTTTGAAGGACAAAAAACCGGGATAGCAGCTTAATATCTGCATTATTAAAATGGCCCGGCTAATATATCTCATTAGTTCCTCCTGTTAATAAATACCTCATCAATAATATATTGCTGGGAAGAGGAGAATACATCGTACCGGAATGAGGCCGAGGGATTTGCCGGATTATGAAATAACGATATATTTTCTGTTAACAGTGTATTTCCGTTACTCACTATATTTCCTGAAGGTTTTAAAACAGAAATATTATAAACCTCATTGGGCAAATCAACCGTGACCATAAAGGTATGGACCTCATTGTTAGGTATTGAACCTACATTGGCTCCTGTACCCGAGGCTATGTCATTTACCAGAATAACATCGCCGGTTTTTAGAATTTTGATTCGTGCGGCTACCACCCCGCTACCGTCAGAACAATCAATGTTCAGATCTGACCCGCTCGCATTAAATATTTTCTGTGCAGTCCAGATAAATGTAACAGGTTTGGCAAAATTTGTGGATTTACCACGGAATCCAAGCCATGAGCCGTGTCCCCCGATATTCCCGGATAACGGGACGCTCTGGTACCGGAGTGATTTATTTGTCGCATTTGAAGGTGTTGCAACCACTTCCAGTTGGGTTTCAATCTCAGTCGCATAACTTATAGCATCACCTGTAGGGTTTCCGGGTAAAGACTTGTCAGGCAATGCCCCTAAAGTATCATTTTCAAAAGTTGCCTTAAGTATACTTGTGCAACCTGAAAAAAGAGCTGTAAGCATCAAGCTGGCAACAGCCAGTATAATAAGATGAGATCGATTCGAATTTTTCATAACAAATTTTTTTATGTTTAACTTACCTTATGTTGTTATGATATGTTTATGCGGCCAAAGCACCGGCATGTAACTTTCTCTGAATAAATTTACAAAATATGAAACTTACCCCGGTGTGGTGTTGCGAACAAATAAGTTCTAAATAGCGGTTATCGTGCCACGAATGAGTACAGTGCATAATTATAGTGGACAGAATTATATGCCTGTTTATCACTTCCTGTGCGATATGCAGCATCAAGTTTACAAATCAAATACAGTTAAATAGAAGCATGAAACTGCGGATGAAACATTTGTTTTTTCCGCACCTGTTTCCAATGTTACCTGGCATTAAGAATCAGCGATTTACAAGAAACAAACCTGGAGGGTTTTTTCCGCACTCTAAAATTGGGTTTTCCCCGGACTTGATATTCATCGGTTTTAATGAAGCTTATCTTTATGGCTATCATCATGGAATACCAGAAATTACCTGCAATTTATGCAACATCTGGATTTCCTTAGATTGAGGGCAAACAATAATCTTCTAAACATTATCATATATATAATGTTGATATAAAACGTTGGATACTTAATGGGTTGTATGCTCATTGGTTGGGGATCTCCCTAACGGGAGCTTTGGGTACAAAACCAATATCTTCAAACTTCCACCGGCCCTTGCTGTCAACATGTAGAAGCAGTGACTGGTAGGGTTCAAAGCGGAGTTCCAGAGGAATTATTTGACCCGCATAATTGATTGTTACCTCTTTTATAATATCTTCTGCCTGGAAAGACTGTCCGTAGGAAAGGGGGTATTTCAATCCTTTGCTGGTGGGGTTAGCGAAAAAAATCTTTATCTCTTTATCGTTGGTTCTTGCCCGGAATTCAGGAAGATTTTCACCCGCTACCAGGGATTTTGCAGTGTGAACCCCTGTAAAGCTGACATGAACATTACTCAGCAAAAGCAGTTCATCAAGCAACCGGTTAAAATTGTCATCACTGATCTTACCTGCCTGTTCAGGATTACTTTTAAGGTATACCGGTAACCCCTCTCCGGCAACCCGCTTGATGGCTTTAAGGGAGGCCAGGTCCAGGTATGACGCATCAACGTAAAGAGCATCAAGCAGCATGTCGTTTAGCTTCATTATTCCGTCCTTTACCTCTGCCTGCTCAAGAAAGTAAGTATTTATCCACAGTGGGTGGTAACCTTCCAGCTCTTCCGGAAAATATTCGTAACGAAGTTCGTAGGCACCCCATGACCACGGCATTTGGAGTTCCTCCGGCAAGACTCCTGCAATCCACGAATCTTCCAGGGGCAGATATACAGCTATATCAGAATAGGTGCGGCCAAAACGCATTGCATTGGATACCTTTGTAAGGTATTCATTGAAAGGGCTCAGCTGATCGGCAAGGCTCCCGGTAGTACCCACATGTACAGTGGCATAAAAATAAATAGTATCCACATCTATGGGATTAAAGGGGGTGCCATGCCAGATGTGAAGGTTTACCCCATTGGCAAACAATGCATCGGCCACCATCTTCAGGTCAGCAGTTTGTTCATGGAACATATAATCGGCAGGCCATCCATACAGGCAGGTAAAACTTTCGGAGGTCACATATGGTTTGCCGGAGAGGGCTGCAGCCGAAGCCACAATGTTCGAGAAATTGGGCTCATACAACATGGCCTCTGTTTCGGGGATATCGATGGCCGCATATGCACGTATCAGGTCTGTTGGTGAACCGGCTGCCTGTGCCCGGCTAATGCCCCCCATTCTGCGGGTTTCTTCGTGGAAAGGGATGTAAAACTCATGCAAAACAAGGTCGGCAACAAGTTTCATATAGTCATAGCGGGGACCGCCATTTTCTTCTTTAAAAATGTCATCCATGAACGGGATGATATCATACCCGAACCTTTCTTCAAAGATTTTCTCAAAACCGGGAGTCCATATTTTATGGGTGTGTACTTCCCAGGAATCACAGAAAAATGCAGACTGGCCGCCTTTCATGGCAGGTTCGAAAGCAGGACTCATAACCTCAGCATACCTTCTGAACGCTTCACTGTCCATGTGATTGACCACATTGCCCGTATCAGGGTGGGTCCACGACAGACGTAATGGCTGCCTGTATGAACTATCGCCCCATATTCTTGTACGGTCCTCGTCAGAAACGAAGGTGCCGCCAAATGGCCAGAGTGTACCATAGGTAAAATCGCAACCTAAACCAAGGCTGTCGGCACATCGCTTCGCATACACTACCATTTCCTGCCACTGTTCCCCAAGCCATTCAAACCTCTCTCCTTCAGGATCGCGGTTAACGGGATAAATAAATGAAATTTCTACTCCTCCGAAACCCTGATCGCGAAGCCAGACAAGCTGGTTCTCGATATCCTCCCTGGTAAACTTCATGGCATGCCACCACCAGCGGGTATATGGGCGGCCATCTTTATAGGCAGTTATTTCGAAATCATTCCTGTCAGACTCTTGTGGCAGAGACGTGCACTGGAGTAAGCAGAATACGAAACCCAATGATATTAAAATATGATACGACAGTTTTTTCATAATTCCACCCGGCAAATTTTTCATAAATAAATTATTCAACCCCCAAATAAAAGTGTATAAAATGTTCAAAAAGATATAAAAAAGTGGATAAGATACAAATTATTTGATAGTAAATCCGGTCAACTCAGGCATCGGGTTTGAAGTGAAAACCTGGTTCTGCAAATATTTTAATTATTATAAAAAAAAACAAAAAAGAGATATTTATACTCTGCGATTTTCATAAATTTGTTAAGGCTAACTTGTTGTTCTATTGGATATAAAAATTACTTTTTAATAAAAGATGTTGTGTATATTACTTATAGCAGTGATATGTAGGGGATATTGAATTGGAAAAATTCCTTGTCATGCACAATTTCAAAGCAGATAATCTCTTAAATTTCCCCGGTCTTATTGTCTTAATCACTGCTTCTATGTGTCCTGTTATGAGATCAGCTGATTATCCGGCATGAATATGCTGAATTGTGCTGAATCATTTGCTGGTCCGGTTATTTTTTAATTTCTGATCACTGCAGTACTATGATGCAGTGTTTCCGAAAATACTCCCCTGAATAATCATTTAAGATATCTATGAATGATCATTGGCAAAATTTGCCAGGATTAACCTGTTGATAGCAGGAACAGATTTGTGAAACAGATTTTTCACTATTCAATAACCATAATAATACTAATTTATGAAATCACTAAAGACTATTCTAATGTCATTGCTATGTCTGATGGCGGTCTTTATGTTGTTGCATCAAGTCTTATTGGAATCGGTTGATTCAGGACCGGGAACATTATATCAGCATCAATTAAATGTAAAGGAAAGTGGCCGGGCTGAATATACCGGCTTTAACAAGCTCCTTCATTTTGAACCTAACCTGGGACAGACAAACGGACCTGCTCACTTTATCTCCCGGGGCAGAGGATATAACCTTTCTTTATCATCCTCAGGGGCTGCCATATCTATGCGAAACCAGGTCAACAGTGGAAGCAACCAGGAAGATGCAGGCCTGGCCCGGGATCCTTCTACTCTTCCTGAAGCTTCCTATTACACTATTTACCTGCAATTTGAGGGTTCCAATCCTGATCCCGTGTCCAGTGGAGCCGGGGAACTGCCGGGGAAAACGAATTATTTCACAGGCAACGACCCTGCAAACTGGATCACAAACATCCCCACTTATGCACGGGTGGAATATAAGGATGTGTACACAGGTATTGATCTGGTGTATTATGGTAATGAGGGTGAGCTGGAATATGACTTTATTGTTGCACCCGGCGGCAACCCGCAGGATATTTTATTGAAATTCGGTAATCATGACAAGCTGAAAATAGATGAGAAAGGAAGCCTGGTAATTGATGTCATGGGAAAGGAACTGACCATGAAAGCTCCGTTCAGTTACCAGGACAGGGATGGGACCAGAAATCCTGTTTTTTCGGAATATGTATTGGTAAGTGAAAATACTGCAGGTTTTAATGTTGGAGATTATAACCCGCTCGTTCCATTGGTTATTGACCCGGTCCTGGTCTATTCCTCCTACCTTGGTGGCAGCGGGTTCGAAAATGTGCAGTCCATTGCGGTTGATTCTGAGGGATGTGTCTATGTAACCGGTTCTACTTCTTCTGCAGATTTTCCAACGCTAAGTTGTTTTCAATGCGATAAGGCTCCGGGCACCTCCGCTAATTTAACAGACGTTTTTGTCACCAAATTCAATCCTGAAGGTACAGGGCTTGTGTATTCCACCTACATCGGGGGCCGGTGGGATGACGGGGGATCTTCCATAGCGGTAGATGAAAACGGCAGGGTATACCTTACGGGAAGAACCTTTTCCAGGGATGATCCCGACACAGAAGAAAATGAAGGTTTCCCCCTGATGAATGCCTACCAGGAGAAGATTGCCCCAAACTTTAGCAATGCCTTTGTCACCGTACTGAACGCTACCGGCAACGAATTGATATATTCCAGCTATCTGGGAGGTAAGTATGAAGACTATGGCACCGGGATCGCAGTTGATGAAAATGGTTGTGTTTACGTGACCGGAACACAGTTTTCGTTTGATTTTCCGGTGAAGAACGCTTTTATGGACGATAAACCCGGTTATTACTTTGATGCTTTCGTTTCGAAACTCGACCCTTACAGGTCGGGTGAAGAGTCACTGATCTACTCTACACATCTGGGAGGTATAGGAGACGATTACGGAAACAGCATTGCAGTCGACAGAGAAGGTTGTGCCTGGGTTACAGGCAAAGCTTTTTCATCGGATTTCCCTGTTACCACCAATGCCATTCAGGCAGAGAAGAGGGGAAAAAACGATGTGTTTGTAACAAAATTTGCTGCCGACGGCCGTTCACTTGAATACTCCACTTACCTTGGGAGCGTTGAAAATGATGAGGGCTATGATATTCAGGTGGATACCGCCGGTTATGCCTATATCAGCGGAGTGGGAAGAGATGGATTTCCCACCAGCCAGAATACCTTTATGCCTTCCGGAGGATACTTCTTTTTATGTAAGCTCCTTCCTGATGGAAGTGACTTTGTTTTTTCAACTCATACACCTGTATCGGGAAATATTGCTGTCGACGATCTTGGCCAGGCCTATATTGGTGCAACCAGGCTGCAATCTGTCGCATATATTGTTGCAATGAACTCTGAGGGCAGCGATACCCTTTTTACGCTGTCGCTTGCCGGAGACGGAACCAATTTTATCAGGGACATAGCCGTGGATCATGAGCGCAATCTGTATATTTCAGGAACCACCTCCTCTACTGATATTACTACAGAAGGTGCATATAAGACATCTCTTTCCGGCGAAAGGGATATATTTGTTGCCAAATTTGGCAGGCCGGAAGATGTATTGATTGTAAAAGTGTTGCAGGGTAATGAATACTCAAACTGGACCATACCGAATGCTGTTTTTGATATCTATTCCATAGATCTGGCAAACAAAGACAATCCATTGAATTTTCTTGAAACACAGGCCACAGACAAGAAGGGTCTGCTTTATCTTCCGGCTGACTACTACTATCCGGGAATGCCTTTCCTTGTCCGTCACACGCATTGGGGGATGAAGGATGGTAGTAAAGAAGACAGCAGGTATTTATTCAGGCCGCATGTGGATAATCTTATTATTGACAATGATGGAAATGTGAAAACACAATATATTGAATCAGAGCCTGAAGATACAACCTTTGCCTATCTCTGGCACACTTCCATGGAATTTAACCTGGTTGTCAGTGTGCAATGGAAGGCTTCAATGGATTACATCAACAAGTTGGAAGCTGCCTTCAGAAAAGCCAGCAATTTAATGTACGATGTGACCAACGGCCAGGCATACATTGGATGGGTGACAATTCATGATGATGGGCAAAACTGGGAAAGTGCAGACATATTAATCTATGCCAGCAACATCCAGTGGCCTGCTGCAGATGTTGGCGGAATATACGAAAGTGATAAATTTATCTTTTTACCACCGGCATTCTACGTCAAGGATAATTCGCAGCAGTCAGTGCAGGTTTTTTATGACACCGATCCTGTTGATCCGTCAAATTTATTGTTTGTTACCTCACTTGTTCATGAACTGGGTCATTATGCATTTGGATTCCACGATGAGTACCAGAACCATCGCGGAAGAAGAATTCATAGAAACATCAATTTCGGGTTTATGGATAATCCCGACGACCTGGAAGGCGATCCCATGAGTTCAGAAATGTCCGATTACAGGCCAGGCGATGCGAATTTCGAAAGATATTCTGAAACTGAGCAGTATTATCGTATACAGAAGTCATGTTGGAGCCATTTTGCTGAATCTTTTTCATTTCTTAGCGACGACAATAATTTGCATGCCCTGATCTTAACACCATTACAGCGTGGAATTACTTCGGATAAGGTGATGAAAGGTCCAAACAGTGATCTGGAAAATCCTGATTTTTCAGTCGGTTCTATGATGGTATTTGAAAACAAAGCTACTACTACAACAAACCCCTCAAGGATATGCAGGTTGACCACTTTGGTGGGAGGAACCCCTGTAATAACTAAAGTTAATCTGGAAAAAATTGATACAAAACGTTGGATTGAGCATGGAAAGACGACACAAACCGGACATATAAAGCTTTTTAATCCTGAGGTGGGGGACAAGATTTTTGCTTCCAGCAGGTCTAGTGGACAATGGATGTATGTCACTAAAATTGTTGCAGATAACCCTTCCAAAAAGTCGGCAGATAATGCAGAAATAATTGAAATGAAAGCCGTTAGCGGCAGGTTCAATCTCATTTCCGGAATTACTTTTAATGCTTTTGGAGATCCCGTCTATCAGTGCCGGCCGGAGCCGGCTTTTTCATCATCGCCTTCTGTAAGGGTCTTAAATGATAGTTCCGTCCCGGAAGAACAGGTATTGACGGAGGTGGCGGGGACCTGGTCTGTAACGTTGAGTGATCATGAACTTACTGATGGAAATATATTCTTTACTGCCCCCGACAGTCTTGGAGAAACTTTTTTCGTACCACAGGGTGCAGCCATCCGGGATGTGGCAGATCTGGGTGAATATTACTATTTTGAAGGGATGCAATTGAAATTTGCCATAGACCAGTCTGAAACAACAGCCGAAAAGATTGCCCTTCTGGCTTCTGATTTTCCTGCGCCAGATAACGGACTACCCGGTTCAGTCCTGCGGGTATCCGATGTTGTCAGTTTACAGGCTTTTCCGGAGGGATCTGAGATAGTTGCACAAATACAGCTTCGCTACAGCACCGGTTCTCTTGAAGCACTGGGGACCGATGCACTTACAGTCTATAAGTGGGAAGATGGCTGGATACCGCTGGAATCGCACGTAGATCTGGTTTATAGCACAATAAGCGCCATCGCAGATGGTCCTGGTTATTTTGCTGCATTTCTCGACCTGACACAGAGCACTTTGATTACAGGCAGCAACAACTATAAATTACCGGAAGTTCCATCAGGTTTAGTATTACATCCCAGTTATCCCAATCCATTCTCTTCATCTACTTCCATCAGCTTTGAACTGCCTGTCAATGCAAAGGTTTCGCTGGATATCCTTGATATTTATGGCAGAAAAATAAATACTCTGGTCAATCAATCAATACCTGCCGGCGAATACACTGTGGTATGGGATTGCCTTGACGCCAGAGGTAACCATATTCCCCCCGGCATCTATATTTGTGTATTGAATTATGGAACTGTTAAAATAAGTCAGCCAATGATGTTGATCAGATAGAATATATACCGCATGTAATGTTTGGCTCCCTGACAATGATTTAGTTTATATTATAATCGTTAAGAATTTATTAAATTAATGTTGACCCCCTGAAAAAATGTTCGGATTGTGAAATAAATAATAATTCTATGTTGGTTGGGACTGATATATGGGGGGTAATACATTTTATTAATTAAATATTAGTAATTTTGCAGATTTAAAATGGGATGCCGGGTATATCATATCCGGATACAGAAATATGAAAGATATTTAAAATTGGATCATCAGTGCCTTAATTGTTTCATTTTTTATGTACCTGTTAGATCCTGGCATTATTGAATATTGAACGGGATAAACCAGTATTTAAAAATCGGGACTAAATAACAAAAATTTATAACTTTAAGGAATGTCTGATAAAGTAGTATTTTTGTAACTTGATTATTTGATTAAAGAAATATTAGATGAATCTCCCACGCACCAAGGCACACAAAGAGAGATGAATAAAGCATGGGTGATCCATCAGTGGCGACCACGTGATTAGCAAATGTAACTTACTTATATTTAGATTAGTACTTATAAATTATTAGAATGAAAATAGCCATAATTGCCCATGACGGGAAAAAGGCTGAGATGGTTTCCTTTTTGATGAAACACCTGGATCTCCTGAAAGAAGAAAAGATTTCTCTTGTAGCAACAGGGACTACAGGCTCGCATGCTGAAGAGGCCGGACTGAAAGTTGCAAAGGTTTTATCGGGCCCCAAAGGTGGTGATGCACAGATAGCAGCAATGGTTGTCAACGGAGAGATTGGAATGGTATTTTTCTTTCGTGACCCTCTGGGAATGCACCCCCATGAACCTGACATTGCCATGTTGATGAGGCTGTGTGATGTTCATAATATACCGCTTGCTACTAATCCGGCTTCTGCACAGTTACTGATAAAAGGGGCGGGTTTAAGAGTAGCTTCCTCGAACGTGCTGAAGAGGAGTATTTTCTGAATAAGGGTAAACAGAAAATTAAAGGAGTTGGCTCACTGATTTACTGTTGAGAATGTGGCGCTAAGAATCGTGTCGCATAATATATTAGCCGCCAGAAGTTATTGCTCGAATAATACTGCATTACCCGGGTAGAATGTCAGAAGGTAGCACCATAACTTATCGCATTAATCGGGTAGACCACCACATTGGTGCTTTATCTGCTACCTGAAACAATCCTTTTGTAAATAACGGATAAACAGGCAAATGTTCAGGTGTGTTCAGGGTGGTGCAATTTTTTTCCAAGGAACAAGCACATATCATAAACCGAATTAAAGTAAAAGCTGTCAGGACCATCGGTCAAATTCCATATTATGGTTCCCCGGTCCTTTTCAATTTTAATTGCCATTTTCTCCCCTTTGTTTTCGGTAACCCTGAAACCCGATCTGTTAAGGGCATTCCTGGTCCAGAAAAACTCTGTTTCAGGCCCCTGGAGGTATATGTCGCAGGAGTGTTCACGCGCAATACGGAACTCTCCCTTGTCTGAATTGAATTTCAGATTGGATTCCTGGAATAATTTTCCGAACGATCCTGAAAGGATCAGGTCTTCGGGAGCACCCTGTAAAATTGAATCGTCCAGCATAAGCCATAATCTGTCAGCTTCCTGGATTGCTATATTGAGGTCGTGTGTCGAAAAAATTATTGTCTTGCCTCTTTCATTTGCCAGTTTATGAAGGAGGTGGACAATTTCATATTTATTGGGAAGATCGAGAAAGGCAGTTGGTTCGTCAAGTACTATAAGCTCAGTATCCTGGGCAAGGGTACGGGCAATCATCACTCTTTGCCTTTCACCGTCACTCAGCCGGTTAATATACCTGTTACGCTTGCTGGCTATCCCTACCATGCTTATTGCTTCCTCTACCTTATCCCTGTCATGGCCGGTTAACCTCCCGGTCCAGCTGGTATGAGGATACCGGCCCAGTGCCACAAGGTCGAATACACTCAGGTTATTTACCTGTATGACCTCAGTAGAAACAAATCCAACCTTCCTGGCCATTTGAGTTCGTGTAAGACTCCTTATATCCTGGTCGAAGAGAGAAATTTCACCGCTAACAGGATCCTGGAGTTTTACAAGGCTGCGAAGCAGGGTGCTTTTGCCAATTCCATTTGCACCCAGTAGTGCAACAAGCTCTTTTTTCCCGGCCTGTATGTTTATATTCTTGTATATAACAGAACCATTGTTTTTCTTTCCCGGGAAACCTATGCAAAGGTCAGTGGTTTTCAGTATGGTATTTGTTTCAGTCATACTGATCAGAATATATTTGTAAGTTTTTGATTTCGAATTACTATCCACACTATAACCGGTATCCCCATCAGGGCTGTCACGGAATTTATGGGTATGCTTCCGCTGAAGCCGGGCAATTGTGAAACAATATCGCTGAAAAGCATGATAACACCTCCCGAGAGGATCGTGGCAGGCAACAGTACCGCATGATCGGCATTTCTGAAAATGATCCTTGCCAGATGCGGAACGGCTATTCCCACGAATGCAATTGGTCCGCAAAATGCCGTTACAGTGCCTGCGAGAAGACTGGTGCTGATGAACACAATAACCCTTCCGGCTGTAATATTCAAGCCCAGGCTGCGCGCGTAATTCTCACCAAGTAGCATAGCGTTGAGCAGCTTTACCGATGCCAGCGACAGAGCCAGTCCCCCACCTACAGCAGGAACCATGATCCATAGCTGAGAGCCGGTTACACCGCCGAGGCTTCCCATTGTCCATATCATAAATGATTTAAGCATACTTTCAGTGCTGAAGTATTGCATCACGCTTACAATAGCTGTGGTAGCGCTTCCGAATAAAATTCCAAGAATAAGAATTGTCATGATATCACGTACCCGGAAACTTACCATCAGAATCAGGAAAAGTACAAGTCCTGACCCAAGCCAGGCAGCAGTTACAATTGCCCAGTTTCCGGGCATGATATAGGATGAGCCGGAAATAAAGGTTAGTCCCATAACAACTATCGCCACACCGAGGCTTGCCCCAGCACTGATTCCAAGCACGTATGGCCCTGCCAGAGGGTTCCGGAACACTGTCTGCATCTGTAGTCCGCTGACCGATAAGGCCATACCTGCCAGAACAGCAGTGATTGCTTTGGGAAGCCGTAATTCCATAATTATTACTTCCCATTCAGGCCTGGCTGCCTCTCCACCCAGTAAAATCTGCACTATGGTTCCCGGAGGTATATCGGCCGTGCCGGTTCCAAGGGAGACAAGGAACAGAAGTAGCATGACAGCTGACAATACCAGGAAAAGTATGCCTGATTTCAGGATTCTTGTTCTTTCATACATCCTTAATTCAAAGTTTATGGTAATAAATCAGCTGATGCGTCTCCAGTATTTCCGGATGAATAATTTTTATAAGATCCTTGAGCACCAGGTGAGGATTAACAATACCTGATTCCCAGAAGTCATTTCCACCTGCATCGCTTGTCCGGGCATTATTGTTAAAAACAGAGTTGTTCCTGAATGGAGGCAGCCCGGCAAGCCGGGGATCAGTTTTTTCAATATCTCTCATTGATAGTGCCGTTCCTGTGTTTATCCAGTATTCTGCCCTTGATGACATGCTAAAAACTTTCTCAAGATCAACAGGGAAATTTTCACGGCCTTTATTGCTTCCAAAAAGATATTCACCACCGGCGTCAGAGATAAGCTCAGCCAGGAGTGAACCTCCGCCCGGTACAAACCAGCTTTCCCGCCAGGGCAGCCCCGTAAGTATGAGTGGGCGCCTTTCCAGTCCGCGGGTCATTTCCGATAATAAATTATACTCATCTTCAACTTCTGCAAATTTCTCAGTTGCAAAATCAATTCTTTCAAAAAAATGCGCAAAGAACTTAACCCATTCAGCCTGGGCAAGTGGTGAATGTTCAAGGTATTCGCCGATAAGGACAACATCCATACCCAGGCTTTGCAGACGTTCGACATAGGAACGGGACTCGGCACCAACGCCATAGGCAAAGATTATATCCGGGTTTAATTCCAGAATAAGCTCATGATCCAGATTCATGTCGTAACCAATATCAGGTAGTTCACCATTTTCAATTTTTCCTCTTATACTTTCGTTATATATATACTGACTTCCGGAAACGGCTGTAATTTTCTCAGTTTCACCAATAAAATCAAGCATTGCTATATGAGTAGTGGAAAGACATATAACCGAATTTACCGGAGTCCTTATAACCGTTGCCTCAGGAAATGAATCGGGCAGTTCTGCTGTGCGACCTGCAAGTATATATTCAAATTTCTGATTTACGGCCCCTTGCCAGGGATTGAAAACTCTGAGTATACGATGACTCTCAAAATCTTCTGTCTCAAAACCCCTGGCATGATTTATACCGTCATCCCGGACCTTTTCTTTGTCTGTGAAGAAACCTTTATCGGAATGCCCGCACGACATAAGATAAAACAAAATGAAAACTGGAATAATAAAACTATAAATGGCCTTAATCTTACTGCTTCTCATTTTAGTTAGTTATCTCTTTGCAGAATCTGACTTTGGTATGCATTATTTTTAAAACCTTTCCAACAGAAGAAAAAATATTGACATTATCGCAGAACCTGAATTTTTAATATGCTGGGTTCTCCTGCTGAATCTATTCTCAGGATATATGTGCCGGAACTGTACTTGCGAATATCAATCACTAACCTGGTTTGACCTCCATACATCATCTTTCTTTCCAGAAATGCTCCTGTGACAGAAAATGTTTCAATTTTTGTCTCTCCGGTAAATGGTTTATCAGTTTCGATGATTATAAAATCTTTCGCAGGTATCGGGTAAACCATTATCCCCCTGTAACTTTGTTCATGTTCCGACCAGGTAGTTGTAACAAGTACATTCTGCAAATAGGTGTCAGAACACGCCCTGTTAAGCACCATTTGAGTAACTGTATATTCTCCGTTAGTTGAATATTTATTAAGAGGATTGCTCAAATTGCTCGTACGGCCGTCACCAAATTCCCAGTAATATGTATCAGCATTTACTGACTCATCGCTGAACTGAAGCTCCAGGTCATTTTGCAGATATGTGAAATATGCTACAGGTAAACCTTCTGTTTTAACATTCATATCCAGAGACAGTTCTTTTACAAAAATGCCGGCATATCCTTCAACAGTCAACGAGACAATTCGGGTGCCACCGGTCAGGTATTGAACGAAATGCGGACCCTGAGTCGAAGCCGTCCGGGGAACTGCACCCTGGCCGAAATCCCATTCCCAGGAAAATGGATCGCCTCCTGAAAAATCGGTGAAAACAACCTGATCGCCTTCACAGACCTCAATAGTACTTACAGAAAATTCGGCTCCCAAAAGGCTCTCTCCGTAAGGATAGAGTCCGTTCAATGTCTCTGTTCCGGTATTCCCGGGGTCCAGCCATGGCTTAAGACGGGCTGATGAGCCTTCGTAATTGTCCCATGCCAGTGAAAACTTTGCGTAGAAGTCGTCGATAGCCTCTCCGCATCGTGCGTCGCCGCCCGTAAGCACACCTCTCAGATAACCTTCCTGATCGAAGAGGGGACTGCCGGATGAACCGAATTCAGTTGTTCCTGTTTCCCATTCCTTTATATGCCAGTGACCTGAAGGCGTATAATTTGAACCGAAAGTACCCGTTCCGGGAGGGTCGGCATCAATTGCTATTTTTTTTACATCTCCGGAAGGGTGGTGAATAGATGCAGTAGTTTCTGGAATTACACTTGTCCGATCCCAGCCGGCATACCATGGATGCCAGGAAGAGGGTGGTGCCTCCCTTAGCTCTACAAGGCTGAAATCAAGGTTCACTTGTGTTGCACGTAAGTCTGAGCCGGAAAGGCTTCTTGTTACGTCTCCGTCACCCCCGTTGCAGAACGGACTCTCGTAACCGAAAATAAAAACCGTATTAGCTGCTTCAGTGCTGTCTTTTATGCAGTGGTTGGCCGTTAGCAGATAGGGTGTTCCGTCATTTGCCGAATTATTTACAAGTACCCCTGTACAAAGTCTGTTGCCATTGACATATATTCTTGCGACACCGTTTTTTTCATACTGCCATTGATTCCCTAAAGGACAGTTTATATCAAGGTTGCAGTCGCCCGACAGTCCAAACCTGCCATCCTTGTTTTCAAGGATGCCAGTGAAATCATGATTAAGCATCCCGATAACCAGATCGCCATAATTATCAACGCCCCTTAATGTCTGCATTTCTACAATTATTTTATCTCCCCTTACCGGAGATACAGCCATCGATCCTGAACTTTGATTGCTGTTTCTGGTGAATGCTCCAAGTGTGTGTTTTTCTGATGGATTGTAAACAAAAACCGAAACACCCTCTTCAAGGCTGAATTTACTAAAAATGATATTCAGTGAATAAGCTCCCCTTGACTGAAGTGCTATCCGCCATACCTTGCTGCCATCAGGTGTTTCTTCCCATACACCATCTTTCGAAGGATCGATGTTGAGGTTGAATGGTTTGGCAAATACCAGCGCCTTCAGCCGGCTGTCACCCTGCTGCTCTGTCTCCCGTAAATATCTGTTAACATCAAACTCAGGCATTGACACTACAGGGATTTCCTTTCTGAGTTTGTTATTCATACTTACGGGCCTCCCACCATAACTGATCTGGGCAGAGATACCGGTTATTAAACCGGTAGAAAAAATAATGCACAGCATTACCACCCAGATCGGGGGGGAATATAAATTATATTTTTTCACCCTGTCCATAAACATTTCTAAGGATAATCACTGCAAAAGGTTTACTATCTGATTAGTGTTCGAAGTTATACGGTTACCCGGCTCTTTTGTTCATATATATCCGAAAGCTTTTTATCAGGGGCAATTTACTAAATCCCATAAACAATATACATAAGATGCAAATCACATTCAGAGTTTTAACGGTAAAGCCTGCCTTCTTTTACTCCTGTCTTTGCGTGCAGTGGAATATGGAATATGCAACTGAATTGTGTGATTAATTGCTGAATTTAGTAACTGATTTCCGGCTCACCAAACTTAATCAGCAAAAACTATTCCTTTAGGAGCTATACCTGTTTCATACGTCAAAAAATCATTATCACTGTCATATATGTGGAGCTTCCCGGGAGTGGTATAATCAGTTATCTCGAGGGCAAATACCAGTCCTGTTTCGGGTTGTATACCAACGGCTGAAAATTGTTCACTTGTAACAGGCCCGGAAGGCTGGACATTTTCTTCTATTCCCATGGAAAAGAGTCCTTCATATTCTCCGAAATAGAGATCTTCACCCGACGGACTAATGGCGAGGTACGATGGATTGAAGTAATCTCCTTTTTTCCCGAGAATTATTTCCCGGTCAGCCTCAAGAGATAGGGGACTAATCCTGACAAGTCTGGAATCAGTTTCCTCGACTATTTCAGTCCACGTTTCATTATAAACCACCTTTCCCCTGCAAAGTACCCATATGTTGCCATTAATATCGGATACCATTGCAATGGGTATATCACCGACTACTATGGTTTTTATTACTTCGTCAGTTCCTCTGTCAATTACAGATACAGTATTATCGGCAGCCCATCCGCCAGAGTTGGCGACATAAAGATAGTTGCCTGAAATAAGCAGTTGTTCTGGTCCCATTCCCACTTCAATCGAATCGGTTACCTTTCCCTCCTTTATATCGATCCGGTATACCTGGCCCTGCATGCTCCCATTCGAAAGATACCCTGACCCATTACCCGAATATGCAAAATGCCGGGGATAGGAAAAACCTGTAATTGTACTTTCCGATTCGAAAGATTCCAAATTAACTATCTCTATCTTTCCTGAGTTGTTTGCTACAATTACCCCGTAATCGCCTGCCAGGGCAAATGATTGTATAACATCACCGGCAGGCCTGCCGTTCACGGTTTGGAATAAATTGTTAACTGTCATTGCAGAATCGGGGTTATACCAGCTTATTGAACCGTTATTGGCATTAAAAGCTCCTTCGCACCATACAAAAACCCCTGTTGCAAACCCCGGGTTTGTGGGTGAAGTTTTTTCTTTTTCACATGAGATAATGGATACTGCAATGATACTCAGAAAGATAAATAAAAGTGCTTTTTGATTCATTTGAATAGTTTAAAGTTATTAATAAATTGATATGAAGGTAACATTTGCTAATTAAGTGGTTGCCACGAATGGATGACCCATGTATTATTTATTTTGTGTGTCCGGGCAGTTGAAAGATTAATTCAATTTGTTTACATGATGAATCTTATTATTGCAATTTAGATATATATTATTGTCTGAAATCAAGAGAAAAACTCAGATGATAGCTTCGTCCGGCCATTGGATACGAACGTACAACCTGGTAATGGGTATTGAAAAGATTCATGACCTTTATCCTTAAATTGCCGGAAATATCACCTGCTGTTATGCGGGCACCAGCATACCCGTTCAACAGAAAGTGTGAAGGCATCTGGAAGAGGTGATTGTTGTCTTCGGTGCTAAATCTGCTTCCGGTGTAATTTCCCGAAAGGCCCGCGAACGATTTTCGCAGTGAAACATTTATGCTGGAAGAGCCTGTATGTGAGGGTATATAACTTAACTGATTTCCGGTATTGGAATTGCCTTCCCGGTATTCTTTGCTGATAACTGAACGGGCATTATTATAACCTGCCCGGAAAATAAATTTCAAGTCGCCTATATTTCCCCCGGAAGATATGTAGGCTTCATACCCCCTGACGGTTACCTCTTTTTTATTCTGCGGCTCCCAGTAATTGCCGTTTATGCCGGGTGTCCATTGTATCATGTTCTTTATCAATGAATTATATGCAATAACTTCAATCTGAATACTTGAATTACCGGAAAGAGCAATATCCTGAACCAGTCCGATATCGGCAGTATAACCAGATTCCGGATTAAGGCCGGGGTTGCCCCCGGGCTGCCAGTATTTATCATTGAAGGTTGGTACTCTGAATTGATCTGAATAGGTTGCCCTGATAGTCATTGTCTTTACTGGTAACTTTTTTGCTGCCCCGATGGCAAAAAGGTAAGGTATATGCGTATTTGTGTGAAATTCCTTTCGAGCTGAAATATTGCCAGTAAAGCCAGGAAGGGAAAGTTTCAGGGCTGTGATGGCCGCCAGGTGGTTTTCCTTCGTATTGTCGCCATATGCATCGACATTTGCAGTCAGGTGTGAGAATGTGGCACCTGCATCAAGTGACAATACATCTGATATCCATATCCGGTAATTCATATCATTCATAAGCCTGGTGCTTTGGATCTCAGAGTCAACCGAATAATGCAGATCTGCAGCGTTCTCTTTATCCCGGTAGAGCATATTTTCACTGAAAACAGCAGTATTTACTGAGAATAATGAACGTTCCATGACTTTTGTCCATTTGGTGTATACCCTCAGGGAGCTGTCTCGCTGCATGGCATTGCCGGGATTGTATGATCCCATAATGGCGGGAATCTCTTTGTGTTTTGCCTGATACCAGAAGCCTGCTTCAATATTGTTATTTCCGGGAAGCCTTAAAAAGATGTTCTGTATCATTCCCATTGTTGCAAGGGCGTTGTTTTTAATTCTCTCAACCGGATCGCCGTGTTTGTAATTGTCGGTAAACCTGAAATTGTTTTCAGCTTCATGGGAATACAGGGTCATCTGGTATTGTAACCGTTGGTTGCCAATCTTTCCGGTAAATGAAAAGTGCCTGTTATCGAATGTTCCCAGTTCTGATTGCAGTCCGATCTTAACACGGTTGTTCCAGTCGGCGCTATTCTGCAATACAACAGAGCCACCAAAATTGCCACTTCCGGCAAGGCTTCCTGATGCACCATGAATAACTGAAATATCCTGAACAGCTGCTACAGGAATTGCTGACAGGTCCATACTGCCAAGAGTAATTGAGTTAAGCAGGAATCCGTTCCAGCTGACTGAGGTTTGATATGAATTTGTCCCCCTTAAAAAAACAGAAGAGGAGGATCCGCTGCTTCCGGTAGAGTTAATATATGCAGAGGTAAACAGTGGAAGGATATCACCTATGTTTGCAGATGAGAATACTTCCTGTATGACTGTATCAGGACTGCTCACCTTTTTGTCTTCCCTGAAAAATGTGTGTCGGGGTTGTTCTATTACAACTTCAGGAAGTGTTAACCTTATTAAACTGTCGGGCTCATTTGACAATGCAGGTAAGGCTATAAATAAGATGATAAGCAAAAAGCAGGAGAAAATGACAGACTTCAAACCATTAAGATTATGTTTATACCCGAACAATTAACACCGGATCTGGCAGGTCTTCTGACTTACTCCCTTTTTAAACGCCTTCCCATTGCAAATAAAAAGCAACAGTGGCCGGAATGTTTAAAAAGAATTATGGAGATTACAGCAGCGGGTACTGTTCAGGATTTACACCTGATTCCCTTTTCATTTTGCTTACATGAAATTGTAAGCAAAAACCAATCCAGCTGCAAATATAGTATATTTTTTATCGGTCGTTCAGATTTTGCAAATATTGATATCCATATTTTATCAACATCTCTGTTTATTTTATAAATTTACCTTCAATATAATCATTATAGATGGACATTAGATCTGCAAGTGATAGAATATCACAATTAAGGAAAGAGCTGGATGAGCATAATCACCGGTATTATGTTCTGGCGCATCCGGTAATAAGCGACTTTGATTATGACAGCCTGATGATGGAGCTGATTGAACTTGAGAGTAAGTTCCCTGAGCTTTTTGATCCTTCATCGCCTTCCCAGCGTGTCGGAAGTGATATCAGCAGGGAATTTATTCAGGTGGAGCACAGGTATCCAATGCTGTCGCTTGGCAATACATATTCAAGGGAGGAAATTGCCGAATTTGACAACAGGATCAGAAAAACAGTCACAGAGTCATTTGACTATGTTTGTGAACTCAAATATGATGGTGTCGCAATAAGCCTGACCTACATAGACGGATTCCTGCATACTGCTGTTACCAGAGGTGATGGTGAAAAAGGCGATGATGTAACATCCAATGCAAGGACAATACGTAGCATTCCGCTTAAGCTGAGGGGAAACGATTATCCTGATATTTTTGAGATACGAGGTGAGGTTATTCTTCCACGGGAAGGTTTTGAGAAAATGAACCGGGAGAGGGAAGAAAGAGGCGAAAATCTTTTTGCCAATCCACGTAACGCAGCCGCCGGTACTTTGAAGATGCAGAACTCATCACTTGTTGCCAGGAGGCCTTTAGACTGTATTGTATACGGTATGCAGGGAGATAATCTGCCCTTTGATTCACATTTTGAGAATTTAACCAGGGCAGGAGAGTGGGCATTTAAGGTATCACCTCATTCCCGGAAATGCAAGGATCTTAATGATGTATTCGATTTTATTGATTACTGGAATTTGCACAGGGTCGACCTCCCGTATGATATTGATGGTGTGGTTATCAAACTTAATGATTTTGGCCTTCACAGAAAACTGGGTTTTACTGCGAAAACGCCCCGATGGGCAATATCCTATAAATTTGCAGCCGACCGGGCAGCTACCAGGCTTAAGTCTGTTTCCTTCCAGGTAGGTCGCACCGGGGCAATAACCCCGGTTGCCAATCTGGAACCTGTATTGCTGGCAGGAACCACTGTGAAGCGTGCTTCACTGCACAATGAGGAGCAGATGCGGCTGTTGGGAATCCATACCGGCGATACTGTATTTGTTGAAAAAGGCGGCGATATAATTCCAAAGATTGTCGGGATAGATAAAAGTTTGCGACCACAGGGAAGCATGGAAATTGGCTATATTGAGAAATGCCCTTCCTGTAATAGTTATTTGATAAGGATAGAGGGAGAGGCTAAACATTATTGTCCCGCAATCTATACCTGTCCACCACAGATCCTCGGCAGGATTGAGCATTTTGTGAGCCGTAAAGCCATGAATGTTAATATGGCAGAAGCAACCGCAAGATTGCTTGTCGAAAAGGGGCTCATAAAAGATGTGGGAGACCTTTACAGTTTAAAGAGAGATGACCTGATTAATCTTGAGAGATTTGCTGAGAGGTCTGCCCGGAACCTTATATCAAGTCTTGAGAATTCCAAAGATCTTCCCTGGTACAGACTGTTGTATGCTCTTGGAATAAGGTTTGTTGGAGAGACCGTTGCGAGAAAAATTGCTGCTGCCTTTCCTTCAGTTGACTTACTGATGAGTGCCTCGTATGAGGCATTGCTTTCGGTAGATGAAGTAGGTGAAAGAATTGCCTCGAGTATAACCGGCTATTTTTCTGTTCCTTCCAATATTCAAATTATTGAGAAGCTGCGTGCATCGGGAGTTAATATGGAACAGCGGAACGAAACGGAGAACAGAGGCAGCGACAGGCTCGAAGGTAAAAAGTTTGTGATTTCCGGCAGTTTTTCGCGTCACTCAAGGGAACAGATAAAGGAACTTATCGAACAGAACGGGGGAGTTAATGTCTCGGCAGTATCAACTAATGTCCACTATATAGTCGGTGGCGAGAACATAGGTCCTTCAAAATTGCAAAAAGCAAAAGAATTGAACATACCCCTGCTATCAGAAGATGAATTTACCAACATGATAAATCATTAGGAAAACAGTGTTAAGCCTGAATTTTTTTAGTATTATTGTATTTTAATCATTCCCTAAGAAAGATAACACAGTGGCATTTCTACAAGGCATAAGAAAAAAAATAGGCTACTTCATACTCAAGAGAAAGTTGCCTGGCTTATTACGTAAAAAACAATTTATCAATCTGGCTGATGCCGGTACTATTGGCATTATATTCCATCAAACAGATGATAAAAGTTTTATGGCAGTGCAGGATTTTCTTAAATCACTTGCCTCAGAAGGTAAACAGATTGCTGCGGTAGGATATATTGAGTCAAGGAAAATCCCTGATTTTTATACGCTGAGGAAAGGTTTTAACTTTTTTTGCATTGACGATCTTAACTGGTTCTTTCAACCTGAACCCGCATTTATTAATGACTTTATTGAACGGGAATTTGATATTCTTATAAACCTGAGTATTGAAAACCGGTTTCCGGTTGAGTATATTTATGCTCTTTCAAAGGCTAAATTCAAGACAGGAAAGTTCAGGAACGGGTCTACCCATGCTGACCTTGCTATAGATATTAAGGATAACCGTGATGTAAACTACCTTATACAGCATATTAACCATTATCTACGAATGATAAACAAGAAACAATAATAATAAGATGGTGAAGAAATTATTCCAGGGTACAGGCGTTGCAATTGTTACACCTTTCAGGGCAGATAAAAGTGTTGATTTCGTTTCGATGGGAAAACTGATCGAACATATTATAGCCGGGAAAGTCGATTATATTGTAGCACTTGGAACAACAGGAGAATCGGTTACCCTGAATTATGATGAAAAGGCAGCTGTTATCAGTTTTGTGATTGAGGCAGTCAACGGCAGAATTCCTGTTGTAATGGGGGCCGGCGGAAATAATACACATGATGTGGTTAATGATGTAAAGGCCATTTTTGATGAAAATATTCCCGTTGCAGGAATCCTTTCAGTATCACCCTATTATAACAAGCCCAGTCAGGAAGGAATATATGAGCATTACAAGAAGGTAGCATCTTCCTGCAATCTCCCTTTGATTATCTATAATGTTCCAGGCCGTACCGGTTCAAATATTGCCGCAGAAACAACTCTCAGGCTTGCAACAGAGATAAGGAATATTGTTGCTATAAAGGAAGCTTCCGGAAATTTAAGCCAGATAAATCATATTTTAAAGAATAAGCCAAAAGATTTTATGGTTATTTCAGGAGATGACCAACTCACTTTGCCAATGATTGCCCTGGGTGCTTCCGGAGTTATATCAGTCTCAGCCAATGCTTTCCCGCTTGAATATTCTGAAATGGTTCGTCATGCCCTTAAAGGCAGGATGAAGAAAGCACAGGAATTGCAAAATGCACTGCTTGAAATTATGGATACTCATTTTATTGAAGGAAACCCGGCTGGTGTGAAAGCGAGCCTGAACATAAAAAAAATAATTGACAATACTCTTCGGCTCCCACTTTGCCCGGTTACAGATGCCACATATAATAAGTTGAAGGGACTGATTTCTGAACTTGATAAAATTAAGGCGAGCCTGCCATTGTCGGAGGACTGACTTCCGGCTTTTATTTAGCAGATAACAAGACAGCTTACCTGCATTACTCTGAGTTTTTCAGAGCCCTGAAAACTTCTGTTTTATAAGGAGTTAATAAACTTCTCATCTGTACAGGCCTGTGTTCTGTAATGACAGGTTCCGGGATATTAAATACTATCAGATACAGATGTTTGCACGTACCAGGGACTGTTAAATAGAATCAGCTATAATTTATTCAAGCCATTCCGGCAATAAATTATTCAGGACTTCCGGGACTCGATATGGGGAACCTGGAACAGCAGGCTGGCAGGGTACTTCCTTTTCAGGAAAGCTCATCTGGCTCTCACCACTTTATGGAGTAAGGTACCTGTCAAGCCAGTTATGTAGTTCCTTATACCAGAAAATTGAATTCTGTGGTGATAGAATCCAATGGTTCTCATCCGGATAATAAACGAGCCGTGCATCAATTCCCATTCTTTTATAGATTCCATATACCAGGAGGCCGTGTCCGACCGGCACCCTGTAATCCTTCTCTCCATGGATAACAAGCATAGGAGTACTGAAGTTATGAGCAAACATTGCGGGGTTGGCCAACTGTAACCTGTCGAAGTCCTCCCATGGTGAACCGCTGTACTGGTGTGGCCGGTACCAGGTATAATCGGTTGAGAACTGCATGTGTATATTATAGACACCCGCATGGTTTACAAGGCATGCAAACCTGTCTGTATGACCTGCAATCCAGCTTACCATATATCCGCCATAGCTTCCACCTGTTGCGGCCATAAGTGTTTCATCTATGAATCCTCTTTCTATCATGTAGTCAGTTGCCTTCATTATATCCCTGAAGGGCTTGTCAGCATGAGATCCGTGTATGGATTCTGCAAATTCCTGCCCGAAACTTGTTGAGCCGTGAAAATTTGGCAGTGCAACGACATAGCCGGGCTGTGCAAAAAGATGCGAATTCCAGCGATAATGCCACTGATCGCCGAAAACACTGTGAGGTCCGCCATGGATCATGAGTACAAGGGGATATTTCATGGTAGGATCAAAGTCCGGAGGATAAACAATAAACATCTGTATGTCTGCTCCATCTGCTCCTTTGTAAGTGACATTCTCCACCTGGCCCAGGCGGACTTTTGACAGGATTTCAGAATTGACGTCTGTAAGCTGGTTCAGGTTCCCCCCTCTTAGATCAACTGTATATAGATCGACCGGCATATTTAGATTATCGTGCGTAAACAGAAGTCCATTGGAAGTAAGCTGTAGATTGCTGTTATTGCCGTTTCCGAATAATCTGGTGTATTTACCCCCGGCTGATGGAATTGAGAAAATAGCATTAACAGCCTGATCGCCGGCAATGGAATAAATTGTTTTTCCATCGCCAGACCACCTCCAGTCACTAAATGAAAGATCTATATCGGCGGTAATATTTTTATGAGAGTCCTGCACGATATTGTAAATTACCATTTGAACATTGTCTCCATAAAAATGGGCTGAAGTTTGTCGACCGTAAAGTATTGCTTTTCCATCGGGACTATAAATGGGATCAAGGTCGTTTGCAGGATTGTCAGGAGTTATGTTTCGTAAATCACCACTGCCATCTGTCGCCAGCAGGAAAATATCATAGTTAAGGCTGTCGAACGGAGCCGGAACACTGTTCATAGAAAGTACAATTTCATTTCCATCAGGTGAAATATCATAGGAAGCTCCTCCCATCATTGCAAAATAGTTTGAAGATTCCGGCATCAGATCAGTTACATTGCCTGATTCAACATCCACTGAAAACAAACGGGGGAAAAACCCATCGGTCAGCCACCGGTCCCAGAATCTGTACATAACATCTTCAGTAACCTTCGCAGTTACCTTATTTTCTCTTTGTTCTTTCATGATCTTTTCCAGCATACCGAAATCGCCGTTATAACCAGGATGAATATTTGCGGCGAATGCGATCCTTTTACCATCAGGAAACCATTTGGGAGCGAAAACGCCTACGGGAAGGTCAGTCACTTTCCGGGCCTCTCCCCAGCCATATTCCAGAATGTAAACCTGTCCGGGTTTATTGTCACGGCGGCTTACAAACCCGGCCTTCTTGCCGTCAGGACTCCAGAAAGGTGCAGACTCCCTGCCTGAAAATGAAATTTGTTTCTTTACACCTGTTTCGTTGTCAAGCTGATAGATATATGTAGATGGTTCATTCTTTTCAAGATCATATTCAGTAAGGGTAAAAAGAGTAAGCTTTCCATCGGGAGATACTGCCGGCGACCCTATCCGCTTCATTTCCCATAGATGGGTGGCAGTAAAATCAGATTTATCCTGTGCAACAGCAAACTGGAACAGAAAGCTTGTCAATGTCAGTAAAATAAGGATTTTTTTCATTTCGGTTTCTTTAACTTTTTAAAACAGATGATTTATTCTTGAGTCAATATTATCTAATAGTAGATTTTGAATCACAAATGTAAATTAATTTTTTTTATCCAGATTTGACACAGGCAAATGGAGAATTTTATTAGAAATCCTCTTCAGTCAGATACAGTTCAAAGAATCTGACATAGCAGGAGGATTCAGCGAAAATTGAAAAACAGGGTTAAACCTTTTTCCCTTAATTCTGTTGAATCATATAGATTGCCAGTGAAGTTTCAGATTGCGAAAACTTATCAACCTGGTTTGCTCGGGTGAACAATATACACGACAAGAATTAATTCGACCGATTTAATCATTCGAAACCACTGACAATGAATAATACTTTTAATTATAATTCCAACAACACTAAATATTTTAAAAATGGCATATACACTTCAACTTAATGAAAAAGCACCGGACTTTAAACTTCCGGCAACTGATGGCAAAACCTATTCGCTAGACGATTTCAGCGAGGCAGATGTTCTTGTTTTATTTTTTACATGCAACCATTGCCCTTATGTTATAGGATCTGATGAATCAACCCGGGTAACTGCCGAAAAGTATAATTCCAGAGGAGTAAAGTTTGTCGCAATAAATTCCAACAGCAAGAATACCTATCCGGAGGATGATTTTCCCCATATGGTTGAAAGGATGAACAAACATAAGTTTCCATGGGTCTACCTGTATGATGAATCGCAGGAAATTGCATTAAAGTATGGTGGATTGCGTACACCACATTTTTTTGTGTTTGACAAAGACAGAAAACTGATTTACACCGGCCGTGGGATAGATACTCCCCGGGACAGTTCGAAAATGACAATAAATGACCTTGGCAATGCTATTGAAGAGCATTTATCAGGTAAACCTGTCAGTGTTCCCCTTACCAATCCGATAGGCTGCAACATAAAGTGGGATGGTAAAGATGCTCACTGGATGCCCGCCGATTCGTGTGACCTTGTTTGATTCTTGCAATTGACAGGTAAAAGTAATTTATTGGAGGCCTTTAAATTTCAAATCAGAGATAAAAAAGGTTTTCAGGGTGAAAGTTTTTGTATACCCAGTTTACGAATCCTTGAACTTAAAGTGGTTGCCGGTATTTGCAGAAGCATAGCTGCACCATCTTCTCCTGATACTTTCCATCCGGTCATTTCGAGAGCCCTTGTAATATTTTGTTTCTCAATTTCTGTCATTTCCTGATCAGTAAAAATCCTCTGGCCGGTGATTATTTCATCAGCAGAGCCGGTTGTGGTATTTCCGGGCAGGATTGAGGACAGATTGATCTTACCGTTGCGGCTTGTAATTACGCATCTTTCAATTATGTTCTGGAGTTCCCGTACATTGCCCGGCCAGTTATACGCGAGTAACCTTTGCCTGCTTAATTCATCAAGCGGTTCAATTGCAATGGATGCCCTGCCGGCAAATTTTACCAGGAAAGCCTCGGCAAGCAATATAATATCATTTCCACGTTCACGTAAAGGCGGCACATCAAATGGAAACACATTCAGACGGTAGTACAGGTCCAGCCGGAATTTTCCTTTTTTTATTTCGTCTTCAAGATTTCTGTTTGTTGCAGCTATAACACGCACATTTACTTTCTGTGTAACAGAACTTCCCACAGGCTCAAATTCTCCTTCCTGTAGCACACGAAGAAGCTTTGCCTGCAATGGCAGGGGCAATTCACCTATCTCATCAAGGAATATAGTTCCGCCATCTGCCAGTTTAAACCTTGCTGAATCCGGCAGCATCGAAGAGCTCTGAAACAGACATGCCGGTAAAATCCTGCGCTTTTGCCCTGAAACTCAACAGCGAAGCATGGTTGGCCTGGGTAATGATTAGTCGTTCATTTATCTCGATTAGTGCTTCCCTTGTGCCATTTACAAGCCGGTTAAGCTTGGCTTCATTTTCTATGAGCATTTTCTCATACCGCAGACGCCTCATTTCTGCGGCTGCCCGGGCTGCAAAAATATTGAATATGGCAAATGCTTCGGGAATCTCTGCCATTGGTTTGTTGTCAAGCAAAGCAAGGTGGCCGAGGATGTTATTTTTCTCATCTCTCAATGCCAGGCCCATATAGCTTACTGCACCCACTGCCCGCAGATCATTGTCACCAGGAAAAAGACTGATTACGTTTTCCGGTATATGGCATATCCCTTCATCTTCCATTGCTAATTCACAGGGAGTTCCGGGGAGATCATACTCATATTCATCCACATATTCATTTTCCAGCCAGAAGGCAAGAGATCTCAGACGGTTTTTATCCTTTAGATATTCTGTTACCCATACACCGTGTGCATCCAGGCTTTCGGCAAGATTTTTAACCAGTAACTGAAAGAATTTTTCCCCGGTATGCTCAGAGGTTCCTTCCACTATCCTTTTTAACGCAATCAATCCTGACGATAGCTTTCTGACAGGTTCAGAAACTGCAGCCATAATAATGAATATTTTAACGAAATAAAGTTAACGAAAAATCGTGAATAACGAAATTTCATGAATAAATATAGTTTATAAATAGTAGGTATACAGCACATTATGGATATGGCACAATCATTGGCTTAATTCAGTCAAATATTTTAATCTGTTTTCAAAACCTTTAAAATCTAATAAAAATGGAAACAATGAACAAAACATCAGTGAACGGATTCAGGCCGGAAGAAATTACTGGTACTATAAATGCCCTGCTTGATAATCCTGAGTTGGCAAAATTTAAATTCCGTGCAAAAAACAAGTGGGTAACCGGGGGACACAATCAGGCTACAATAAAAAGTTTTTATGGGGTAGGAATGGAGGATACTTCCCGTGATAAAGCCTGGGTACTGGACAATGGCGAACCTCCTGTACTGCTTGGAAATAATGAGGGTGCGAACCCTGTTGAATACCTTCTGTCAGCATTATCAGGGTGTATGACAACAACAATGGCCCTGCATGCAGCTGCAAGGGGGATTGAAGTCGAGAGCATCGAGTCCTCTTATGAAGGTGACCTGAATGTAATGGGATTTCTCGGACTTGATGATTCGGTACGAAATGGATATCAGGAAATACGGGTTACTTTCAATATTAAGGGAAGCCTCTCTGAAGAGCAAAAACAGGAAATGATAATGTTCGCCCGCAAATCGCCGGTTTATGACGTTGTTACCAACGGGACAAAGGTTGATATTTCACTTGCATAACCTGATAAGCCTCCTTGCGAGATAGTTCACAAGATAAAGCCGTTATTTAAATTAGACGGCTTTATCTTTTTGGTAACGTGGAAGGTAAACAGTCTTAAAATACCCCGGATTTATCCAGAACCGGACAAGAAACCAGTCCCGGTGAAATACCATATAAGGAGCTCAGTTCCCCATGTAAGGAACCCCATTTATGACCCAGTCCGGAGGATCTGAACCACGCAGATGATAATCAAAATACTCTTTCATCCTGACTGTATAATCGACCTTGTTCTCGTACTTTTGAGGATGATGAGGCTCTCCGCGGTATTGAAGGAAGATCACATCCTTTCCTGCCCTGCGCATTGCAAGATAGAGTTCGATAGACTGTTCCCAGGGCACAGCCTCATCAACATCTCCATGCATTATAAGCATAGGGGTATTGATATTGTCAGCATAGAACAGAGGTGAATTCTCTATGTAAAGATCAGGTTGTTCGAAAATTGAATATCCTATACGGCTTTGTCCGGTCTCATACTGGAACTGCCTTGCCAGTCCGCTGCCCCACCGTATTCCTCCATAAGCACTGGTCATATTTGATACCGGTGCGCCAGCAATCGCAGCCTTGAAAATGTCTGTCTGCGTCACAACAAAGGCAGTCTGGTAGCCACTCCACGAGTGACCGTGCAAACCGATAGCTTCAGGGTCGGCTATTCCTGTGTCAATAAGTTTCTGTACACCTGGCACAAGCGAATTGACAGCCGACATGCCGGGTCGTCCTTCTGTAAAATGAATATCTGGAAGGAATATAACATAACCGTTGCTGGCATAATACCCGAAAGAAGGGCGATGGTTTATGAGGGTCTGGTTGAAATCATGGAGTCGCTGGGATGACTTTTCATAATAATAAACAAAAACCGGATATTTTTTTGACGGATCATAATCTCCGGGTTTAATTACTACCCCCTGAAGGGGTTCTTCATCAGCCGATTCAAACGAAATGAGTTCTGCCGACCCCCAGTTGAACTGTTCAGTCTGGCTTCCAAGGTCAGATAACTTAACCGGATTCCTCATCCTTGTTCCGGATATTAGCAGATCGGGATATATATCGTAAGATTCACGGGTGAAAACAATATTCTTTCCATCGCCGGAAAGGATCCTCAGCTTTATATTAATTCCTTCATCAAGTACAAGGTTCACACCAAGTCTGTCGAGCCTGGTACTGTATATTGCCCTCTCCTTGGTATTTTCGTTAAAACCTTCCAAAAATACTTCTTCCCGGCGTCCAAAAAGTGGTTCATTATTCAATTTCCGTATGCGGAAGATTGTCTGGTTTTTTCTTCCTTCACCGCCGGTCACATTGAACATTTTTCCTGATGCAAGATTCACATTCCATACATCATACCTGTCGTACAAAAGGACTGATTCACCGTCTTCCATCCATCCGGCTGTCCTGTAGCTGGAGGGAGAGGCAGGGAGGTCATTTGTTTCATCAAAAAATTGCACATCTGAATTTTGCGTAAGATTCCTTCTTTTACCCGTTGCAGTCTCATATACATGCCAGTTTTCCTGATCAAAATATAGAATAAATTCTGAATTGGGTGAGATTGCAGCCACGTCGCGCTGTTCAGTTGCCACGAGCTGCTTTGCTCCAGTGTGTATATTAACTGCATAAATATCACGGAACCGGCCTTCCCAGGTAATCCTTTTGCTATGAGGCAAGACAGTCGAAGCTAAAACAAAGTTGCCTTCCCCTGAAAGCTGAACATCTGTAACATCTTTATCGGCGAGCTGTACTATTTTCCTTTCATCCAGGTGAATTACAGATATCAGGTTTTGCCTGTTTGTCTGGTTCCATACAGCCTTTTCATGGGTTTTTATAAGCAGGTCTTCTCCGTGCCAGATATCTATTCCTGCCTGTTGTTGTATGGAATCAAGTACTGAAGCATAATTTCTGTTTCCGTCAGACCTTGCAGCATATTCGTCAGGACGAAAACCAAAGAATAACCTTTTGCCATCCCTGCTCCATGAAAGATTATTATTATAAGGAAGGAAATAACCATCGGGTGTATTATCCTGGGTTACAATCGAACCGGGATCACTCTGGTTTGTTTGCCATATGAACAGAATGCCGGTTTCAACTGTATCTTTTTCCATTTCCAGGGCCCGCATATATGCAAGCTTTGATTCTTTCTGATACCATGTAAAAGTGCCGAATTTGGAGTTCCCTGTAGTATCAACAGCTACCGGTGCTGAATTGATGTCACGGAGTGAAAGGTGATATAAACCATTGTTTCTGTCAATTGTATCTTTGACTGCAAATACAAGTGATGTTGAAAGACTGTCAACCGTCCAGGAATTTACAAATTGCAGGGTTGCCTGACTGCCACTTTCAAGCTCTTTAATAAACAGAGGTGTTCCTGCTTTTCTGAGTTTGTCATTTTGCTCTTTTGTAAGTGAGGTGTCTGCAACAAATTGATGGTGAATAAACATGAATTTGCCCGATGTACTGAACGCAGACTCTTTAACATCGTTGTATTCGACTTGTGAACCATCTCTGGTATTTATAAGCACTGCTTTGTCCTTAGGTCTGTCTGATGCTGCTTTACCTTCTGTATCGGCAAGCAGAGGTTTTTTTGTAAAAAGAACCCAGTTGCCGGATAATGAAAATTCCGGACGCTCGGCACGTTCTATTATATACTCTCGGCGCTTGTCGGCCGAAACCACTACTCCGAATCCATCGCCCCGGTCAGGAGATGCGCTGTATGCAACCCAGTTGCCATCGTGACTCACAGCCGTGTGTTGGATCTGACGGAAATTCATAACATCCTCAAGGGTCATTGCCCTTTTTTCCTGTGCCGGAACTTCGGTGAACAGTAAAATTAAAGATGAAAATACAGTAAATCTTATTAGGTGATAATTAAAATTCTTCATGAGAAATAAAAGTTTTAAGTTTATTCGGGGTATTCAGAATTCAAAGTAAGCTGATTGTTTTATGGTTTTGTTCACATATACTTCTGGCGGGTATTCTATATCTGTAAGGAATAATCCCTGCGCAAGTGCCGAGGTGCCTGCTTTACGGCGATCTTGTGCCTCTATGATTTTTTTAAATTCTTCTATTGTTATTTTATTTTGTCCGACCCTTATTATCGTTCCCACGATTGCCCTTACCATGTTTCTCAGAAATCGGTTTGACTTAATTGTAAATACAAGCAAATCATCTTTTTCTTCCCATCCTGCATGCATTATATTGCAGATATTGGTTCTCACATCTGTATTTGTACGGCAGAATGATCCAAAATCCTGGTAGTTGAATAACTCAGCAGCAGCCTTTTTCATTGAATCAATGTCAAGTTTTGAGGCAATAAAGCATGAGGTTTCCTGGCGAAAAGGGTCTTTTCTCCTGCTTATAAAATATTTATAAGTACGGGATAACGCACTGAACCGGCTATGTGCTTTTTCTCCAACGGGAAAAATACTGAAAATTGAAATATCTCTCGGAAGCATGTAATTAAGTTTCCGTATGGTTTCTTCAACAGGAAGGAGTCGTTCGGGTTCGGTATTGAAATGGACAACAAAATACGAGGCATGTACTCCGGTGTCTGTACGTCCGGCTCCGGTTAATTTAATTTTTATGCTAAGGAGCCTCTCCATAGTCTCTTCTGCAATTTGCTGAATAGTAATGGCATTCGGCTGATACTGCCAACCATGGTATTCTGTTCCTTTAAAGCATAATTCCATGAAATATCTCTGCACCTGAATAATTTTCCCGTAAAAGTAAAAAACTTTAACGAAGTAAAGTATTACTTTTGCAACCCTGGTCACCCATGGGCCAGGTCATACAAAAATTAACGATCAACATAAATATAATCCATCCGTGATAAGCACTGCATTTGACAAATATAGTACTATAAATGTATTCTCATATGCAGGGGTACGTAATTGGCAGTTATAACAACACTTTATTCGCAGGAATGAAGCTAGTGCTGACTTTGGGCAAACTTCAAACAGATTGTAATGAGTTTAAAAAGAGAGATTAACAGAAGAAGGACATTTGGAATCATTTCGCACCCCGATGCCGGGAAAACCACACTTACCGAAAAATTACTTCTTTTTGGCGGGGCGATCCAGATAGCCGGTGCGGTTAAGTCAAACAAGATAAAAAAAGGCGCAACCAGCGATTTCATGGAAATTGAGAGACAGAGGGGGATTTCGGTCGCGACTTCTGTAATGGGTTTTGAATATGAAGGGTACAAGGTAAATATTCTTGACACTCCCGGTCACCAGGATTTTGCAGAAGACACCTACCGTACCCTGACCGCGGTTGACAGTGTGATAATAGTTATTGATGCTGCCAAAGGAGTTGAGACGCAGACCAAAAAGCTTATGGAGGTATGCCGGATGCGGAAAACACCGGTTATTGTTTTTATAAATAAAATGGACCGCCCTGCCCTTGATCCATTTGAACTGCTTGATGATATTGAGAAAGACCTGGAGATAGAAGTTTGTCCGCTTAGCTGGCCCATCAGCAGTGGTCCCGATTTCAGGGGCGTGTTCAATATATTCGAACAGAAGCTTGATCTTTTTACTTCTGATGATAAACAACGTGTTGGTGAGAGCATTGAAATAAAAGATATCTTTTCGGGAGAAGCTGACAAGTATATACAGCCTCATGCAAACAGGTTGAAGGAAGAACTGGAACTTGCCTCGGGAGGTTATCCGGTCTTTAATAAGGAAGAGTATCTGGCTGCCCGGCTGGCACCGGTGTTTTTTGGCTCAGCCCTTAATAATTTCGGGGTAAAGGAATTACTGAACTGTTTTTTGCAGATTGCTCCGGAACCGGGAGCCATTGAAGCAAAGGAGAGAAAAGTAAATTCAGCTGAAGAAAAATTCACGGGGTTTGTTTTTAAAATACATGCAAACATGGACCCTAATCACAGAGACAGGCTTGCTTTTGTGAAAATATGCTCAGGGGTCTTTGAACGAAACAAAAACTACCTTCATACACGCCTTGGTAAGAATCTTAAGTTTTCCAGTCCCACAGCCTTTATGGCAGAAAAGAAATCGATTGTCGACAGGGCATATCCAGGCGATATAATCGGGTTGCACGATACAGGGAATTTCAAAATTGGCGATACCCTTACAGAAGGTGAAGCACTTAATTTTAAAGGCATACCCAGCTTTTCTCCTGAATTCTTCAGATATGTAGAGAATGATGATCCGCTTAAATTCAAACAGCTGGCAAAAGGTCTTGACCATCTTATGGATGAGGGGGTAGCCCAGTTGTTTGTCAACCAGGCAAACGGCAGGAAAGTAATTGGTACTGTTGGACCCCTTCAGTTTGATGTGATCCAGTTCAGGCTAAAGCACGAATATGGTGCATCGTGCCGGTACGAATCGCTGCAGCTTTATAAAGCCTGCTGGATGGAAAGTTTCAGCAAGGCTCAACTCGACGATTTCAAACTTCGCAAGATACAGAACATGGCCCATGATAAATGGGGCAGGGATGTATATCTGGCCGAATCGGAGTATTCTCTGCGAATGGCACAGGAAAAATTCACTGAAATTAAGTTTCACTTTATATCGGAATATTAATTTGATTCAGCAATTGTGTTTCAAAATATCCGGTATATGGTTGGCCGATTACAGGGACAATATATGAACTTCGATACATCACCGAATTGAAATAGGTTTCAATTGACTGAAGGAAAGCCTGTTCAGGCAGGAACGGACAAACGGCTTTTTTAAACCTGCTCAATTTTTCAGTCGATGATCTGAAATGATTCATAACAGACCTGTTCCCTCCTGATTAATACATCTTTGTTTGAGTTACGAAGTACCATGCGGAATTGATGCCGGATTTGGTCGTTTTTGCCTTTTGCCCTGATTTTGTTAACTTTGCAAACTAAAGTTGTGAGTAAGTGCCGGTAAGCCGATAGCATCATAAACCGGACTAAACCTGATCGGAGACTGACATGGCAAAAAAAATTCAGACATTTGCCCAGAAGGCTGAACGCTTTATTATTTATGCCCTTATCTTTATGATGGCGACCGTACTTGTGCTCGCTACTTTTGAACTGGCTTATCAGATAGGAAAGTCAATAATAACACCTCCATACGTACTTTTGGATTATGATCAGATACTCGACCTGTTCGGTATTTTCCTGCTTGTACTAATAGGTATTGAGTTGCTGGATACTATCAAGATCTATTTTAAAGACAATGTTGTACATGTAGAGGTGGTAGTACTTGTTGCTATTATTGCCATTTCCCGGAAGGTTATTGTTCTTGAACCCAGTGATTATGAACCCGGGACATTAATAGGCATCGGAATAATAATCCTTGCACTTGCCATTAGTTATTTTCTGATAAAGAAGCTTGGAAGCGAGATCATCAATATAAAACAGCTTCCCAAAACAAGCCAGAAAGTTATCAAGGATGAGATAAAGGAGACACGGAAAAATCTGACGGATGATGTTATTGATGATAATACGAAAATCAATTTTTCTGAAGATTTGAGCCAGCAAAAGGATTTTGCGACCAGGGAAGACAAGGAACAGGCCGAAAGGAAGAGATCCGATTATGGTTCAGTATCAGATCCGGAAAATGATTAATATATTGTTTTCATTTTCCCTGCCAGGTCTGATTCTTAATTTACACCATTTTAAACGTCAGGTAATAAGCCACTTCAACATACTTCACATTCCTCAAATGACGATTGTCATATTTTTATTGATTCAACTTATATATTTTCGCTGCCCATGAAAGACCGGTACTGATGTAATCCTTCCCCGGAATTATCTGGCAAGTGCTTTGCAAATTTTTTGGATTATTTTCGTACATTTGTTCCGTTTTTAGCTTTTTTATGCTATTACTTATACATTTTCAGGGCTTTACGCTATTGCAACCAAGATTACAATCATTTACATAAAAGTAAAATTCATCTATATGGAAAATAAGCTTCAGGAACTAACCAAAAAGATTTACACTGAAGGTGTTGATAAAGCCAATAAAGAAGCAGAAGCAATTATTGCCGGAGCAAAGGCTGAGGCTGAGAATTTGCAGAAACAGGCAGAAAAAGATGCAGCACTGATCATTGAGCAGGCCGAAAAGGAGGCAAGGGAGATAAAGAATAACGTTCATTCAGAAGTAAGACTCTCTGCCCGGCAGGCGATCAGTACAATTAAACAACAGCTTACCGGGCTAATTACTGCCAAAGCCACCGGGGAAGAAGTGAAAAAGGCTTTCTCCGATAAGGAATTCATCCAGAGGATTATTGAAACCACCCTGAAAAACTGGAACCCTTCCGGAACCACGGGAATTGATGTAGCACTTCTTCTGCCTGAAAAAGACCAGAAAGAACTTAACGACTATTTTGTAAAAAAACAGAAATCATTGCTCGATGCCGGATTGGAACTCAGATTTGACGAGAGCATGAAGTCCGGCTTCAAAATTGGTCCGAAGGATGACAGTTACCAGATCAGTTTTACGGAGGAGGATTTCGAGAACTTTTTCAGGAACTATCTTCGTCCACGAACCACTGAACTTCTTTACTCAGGAAAATAATGTTTGAAAGAAATTACTATTACCTGGTTTCAGGATTACCGGATATCATACTTGATCAGAAAAAACTTGGCTTCAGTATAGCAGAGTTTAAGGAGGAGATGGGTTATCATCTGCATGCTGATGACTACAAGCTGATTGAATTGCTGTTTCTGCCAGTTGATAACCGTAATCTTCTTAACCTTTTACTTAAGAAAAACAACCCATTTGAGGAAACGGGCAAATTCAGCCAGAATGAACTTGAGCAGGATATAAAAGAGCCTGATGTGACGCCCGCTTACATGCAAAAGTTTATAACTGCCTTTAAATCTGATGCACCGGTTTACCCTGAACTTTCATGGGAAGATCAGCTAACGTGGCTCTATTATGATCATGTGAAAAGTTGCAGCAACGAATATCTTCGTGACTGGTTTGAATTTGACCTGAACCTGAAGAATATTGTTGCCGGATTTAATGCAAGGAAACATAAGTTAAACGGAGATAAGTATTTTATAGGAGACGGCTATGTTGTCCAGGCAGTTAAAAAAAGCACGTTAAAGGATTTCGGATTAGGAAATGATTTTGAACACATGGAGAAACTTATCTCTATCCAGGAAAATAACAATCTTCTGGAGAGGGACAGGGCTATGGACAATTTGAGGTGGGATTTCCTTGATGAACGTAATACATTCAACTATTTTTCTATTGAGGTTCTTTTGGCTTATATGATCAAGTTGCAGATTGTACAGCGATGGCTGGAAATGGACTTTGAAACAGGCCGGAAAATGTTCAGGAAATTGCTTGATCAGCTGGAAATGAGTTATGAATTCCCAAAAGAATTTATGATAGCTGAAAGACATTCCGGTCAGTAAGCCTTTAATAATCAAAGATCCTGTAGCTGGGTTATAAAAATATATAATTGGCAGGTCTGGATTTATATCAGATACACCAATAAAAAACATGTGTTAACCATGGTACTCCTTCCGGGTTTAAATGATGGAAATGAATGCCAGGTTGTCGTAAGTAATTGAAAATAAATATGCTAACTACTAATGAAACAAAAAAACGTAACCAAGGGTAAAGTTACCGGTGTTATTGCCAACCTCGTGATGGTCGATGTTGACGGACCGGTTTCTCAAAATGAAATTTGTTATATAGACCTAGAAGGTGTGAAACTGATGGCCGAGGTCATTAAGGTATTTGAAAAAAGTGCCTATATTCAGGTATTCGAAAGTACCAGGGGATTGAAAGTTGGCACTGATGTAGAATTTTCAAAAGGAATGCTTGAGGTGACCCTTGGCCCCGGTATCCTTTCCAAGAATTATGACGGGTTGCAACATGACCTGGATAAGATGGATGGTGTATTCCTTAAAAGGGGTGATTATACTTCTGCTCTTGACAATGAAAAGATATGGTCATTCAAACCAGTTGCTAAGGCTGGTGACACAGTTATTGCCGGCGACTGGCTCGGCGAGGTCGATGAGAACGGGCAGCCTCACAAAATAATGGTTCCTTTCAAGTTTGAAGGCAGGTTTAAAGTTAAGAGTGTTATAGATGCAGGAGAATATACCATAAATGAGACTATAGCAGTACTGCTCAACGATGATAATACCGAGGTAGCTGTTAATATGGTCCAGAAATGGCCTGTTAAAGTCCCGATCAAGAATTTTAAAAATAAACCACGGCCCTTTAAACTGCTCGAGACAGGTGTAAGGACTATGGATACTCTTAATCCTATTGTCGAAGGTGGCACAGGTTTTATTCCCGGACCTTTCGGAAGTGGAAAAACAGTTCTGCAGCATGCAATTTCCAAACAGGCTGAAGCTGACATTGTAATTGTTGCAGCTTGCGGGGAAAGAGCCAATGAGGTTGTTGAGATCTTTGCAGAGTTTCCCGAAATTGACGATCCGCGGACCGGCAGGAAACTGATGGAAAGGACTACAATAATTGCGAATACATCAAACATGCCTGTTGCTGCCCGTGAGGCATCTGTATACACAGCAATGACTCTTGCCGAGTACTACAGGTCCATGGGGCTCAAAGTGCTTCTTCTGGCTGACTCAACATCACGCTGGGCCCAGGCACTGAGGGAAATGTCAAACCGAATGGAAGAACTCCCTGGTCCTGATGCTTTCCCGATGGATTTGCCGGCAATTATTTCCAACTTCTATTCCAGGGCCGGGTTCGTGTATCTTAATAATGGGGAATCGGGTTCAATTACCTTTATAGGGACTGTCTCGCCTGCGGGAGGAAACCTGAAGGAGCCTGTTACCGAATCAACCAAGAAGGCTGCCCGGTGTTTTTACGCACTTTCCCAGCAGCGTGCCGACAGCAAGCGCTACCCTGCAATTGACCCGATTGACAGTTATTCAAAATATATTGAATATCCTGAACTGCAGGAATACCTGAAAAAGCATATTAGCGACGACTGGGTAGATAATGTTTTGAAAATCAAGAATATTCTTATCAGGGGTAAAGAGGCTTCCGAGCAGATTAATATACTTGGTGATGATGGCGTGCCTGTAGGTTACCATGTCGATTTCTGGAAGTCAGAAGTCATTGATTTTGTGATCCTGCAACAGGATGCATTTGACACTGTTGACCGTTCGAGTCCTATCAAAAGGCAGAAATACATGCTCGATAAGGTTCTTGAAGTTTACAATACAGGTTTTGAATTCGAATCTTTTGATGAAGTGAATCCATATTTTAAGAGAGTGATCAACGAATTCAAGCAGATGAACTATTCAGATTTTGAATCTGAACAGTTTAAAAATCACGAAAAAGAGTTATCTAATATTATTGACGAAAAGAAAATCGCGTAATGGAAACTAAAGCTTTTCAAAAAATATACACAAAAATAACCCAGATTACCAAGGCTACATGTTCACTAAATGCTGAAGGTGTTGGTTATGAGGAACTGGCTTCCGTAAACGGCCGCCTTGCCCAGGTTGTGAAAATCCAGAAACAGAATGTTACTCTGCAGGTATTTGGTGGAACAGAAGGTATTCCTTCCAATGCAGAAGTTACCTTTTATGGAAGACCCCCTGTATTAAAAGTAAGTGAAGATCTGGCAGGAAGATTTTTTAATTCTTTTGGTATGCCTATCGATGGCGGACCCGAAGTTGAAGGTGAAGAACGTGAAATTGGCGGTCCATCGGTAAACCCGGTACGGCGTAAACAGCCATCAGAACTTATTGCTACCGGTATAGCTGGCATTGACCTTAACAACACGCTTGTTACCGGTCAGAAAATACCTTTTTTTGCCGATCCTGATCAACCGTTCAACCAGGTAATGGCCATGGTTGCGCTCCGTGCAAAATGCTCGAAGATCATTCTTGGCGGTATGGGACTAACCAATGACGATTACCTCTATTTCAAGAATGTTTTTGACAATGCCGGTGCTCTTGACCGTATCGTAAGTTTCGTAAATACCACTGAAGATCCTCCGGTTGAAAGATTGCTGGTGCCTGATATGGCGCTGACTGCAGCAGAGTATTTCGCTGTTGATATGAATGAGGATGTTCTGGTATTGCTGACCGATATGACACTATATGCAGATGCATTGAGTATTGTATCCAACCGTATGGACCAGATACCCTCAAAGGATAGTATGCCCGGTTCACTTTACAGTGATCTGGCAAAGATCTATGAGAAGGCTGTTCAGTTCCCGGCCGGAGGTTCAATTACCATTATTGCAGTTACCACCCTTTCAGGTGGTGACATCACCCATGCTATTCCTGATAATACCGGTTATATTACTGAAGGGCAGTTATTCCTCAGGCGTGATACTGATATTGGCAAGGTAATAGTTGATCCGTTCAGGAGTCTGTCACGTCTTAAACAGCTTGTAATCGGAAAGAAAACGCGGGAAGACCATCCGCAGGTAATGAATACTGCAGTAAGGCTTTACGCTGATGCAGCAAATGCCAAAACGAAACTTGAAAACGGGTTCGACCTTACTGACTATGATGAAAGAACCCTGAATTTTGCACATGAATATTCGGAAAAACTTCTGGCCATCGATGTTAATATCGATGTTCTTTCCATGTTGAAAACCGGATGGGATCTGTTTGGAAAGCATTTTTCACCTACAGAGATAGGTATTCGTAAAGAGCTGGTTGATAAATACTGGCCAAAACAGGATTGATTGAAGTAATTGTCACATTAAGGGTTTTTTACTTAAATCATCAATTAGATGTCGATTAAATTTCAATATAATAAAACATCACTTCAGGATCTCAACAAGCAGCTCAATATGAGGGTCAGGGCTTTGCCCACTATAAAAAACAAGGAGACTGCATTGCGTATCGAGGTGAAAAGGGCAAAGGACGAAGCGGCCCTGCTTGACAAGAAGCTTGAAGAGAAAATAAAAGGCTATGAATACATGGCCCGCCTGTGGGCAGAGTTCGATCCTTCACTTATTACAATTAAAGATGTTGAGCTTTCTGTTAAAAAGATTGCCGGTGTTAAGACACCCATCCTCGATAACATAATATTCGAAATAAGCGAATTCAGCCTTATAAATAAACCGGACTGGTTCTATGATGGAATAACAATTCTTGAAGAGCTTGCAACTGTTGCAATTGAGCGTGATTTCTTTTATCGTAAAATGCAACTGCTCGATCATGCCAGGAAAAAGACCACCCAGAAAGTGAACCTTTATGAGAAGGTGCAGATACCCGGTTACGAAGAGGCCATACTTAAGATCAAGAGATTCCTTGAAGATGAAGAAAATCTGGACAAATCGTCACAGAAAATTGTAAAAACACGTCAACAACGAGCGGAGGAAACAGTATGATAGCAGCAATGACCAAATATTCGCTTCTTGTATACCATCGGGAATATGATGATTTTCTTGAAAAGTTGCGTGAACTCGGAGCAGTTCATATACTTGAGAGAGAGATAGGGATTACAGATGAGATCAGGGAACAGTACCAGTATATAGACAGGGTTGACAAGACTATCCGTTTCCTGAAAAAACGGGAAGCTGAATCAGAAACTACAAAAGAGCAGTATGACGGCGTTAAGGTATTTCAGGAGATAACAGATCTGCAGCAAAAGGTTGATCAGAGCACCAATACTCAAAATGCCCTGCGTAAAGAGATAAATGAATTACAGCCCTGGGGCAACTTTTCACTGGAAGAGATAAAGAAACTGAATGAGAAAGGTATTGGCATACGATTTTTCACTACCCAGTCACGCAAGTTTGACCCCCAGTGGAAAGAGCAGTACACTATAGAGGAAATAAATAATCTGGGCGGCCAGATATACTTTGTAGTTATCACCCGCGGTGACCAGGAGATAAATATCCAGGCAGAAGAATTAAGTCTGCCGACCCGCTCACTTGCTTCATTAAATGAAGCAAGCATTACTATCCAGAAAGAACTGGAAGCTATAGAAAGCAGGTTTGCACACCTGGCGAAAACTGCCATACCCGCACTTGAAGAATATAAGAATTCACTTATCGAGAAACTTGAATATGATAAGACGCTTCTGTATACTTCAAAAGAGGCCGACGAATTCCTGATGATAATTGAGGGATGGGTTCCTAGCGATTCGGTGGAGAGTATTAATAATTTTCTCGATCAGACTGGTGCTGCTTATATTACAGCACAGCCTGAAGAAGGGGACAAGGTGCCGGTATTACTTAAGAATAATGGGTTCGCCCAGAAGTTTGAAAAACTTGGAGAGCTGTATTCACTTCCGAATTACAAAGAGATGGATATGACTCCGTTCTTTGCACCGTTCTATGCGCTGTTTTTTGGCTTTTGTCTGGGTGACGTAGGATACGGAATACTTATTGCAATTGCTGCAATCTTTGCCAGGCGCAAGGTTCAGAAAGAATTTAAGCCAATGGCTTCCCTGGTGTTTTATCTCGGACTAACTACTATTTTATTTGGTCTGCTTGGCGGAACATTTTTCGGAATAAACCTTTATCTGACCAATTTGCCGGTATACAGAAACCTTTCAGTTTATTTCAATGAGCAGGGCACTGATGTTAATATGCTTTTGTTCTATTTGGCCATTATTCTTGGAGCCATACAGATAATGTTCGGTATGTTCCTTAAGGCCATAAATGAAACAATTCAGTTCGGCTGGAAATATGCTATTGGAACATATGGCTGGATAACACTGATTATCGGAAGTTTGCTTGTTTACCTGGTGAGTGTTTTAACAGGTACTTCCATGGAGCAGCTAAGGCCGGTGCTTTACGCCGTTCTTATTGTCAGTGCCATCATGATACTGCCGCTTAACAACCTGTACAGGAATCCCCTGGCCAATTTTGGAATCGGACTGTGGAATACATATAACATGGCAACCGGACTGCTGGGAGATCTGCTTTCCTATATCCGTTTGTTTGCTCTTGGTATATCGAGCGCCATACTTGGATTTGTATTCAACAGCCTTGCAGTGTCAATGAGTGGAAGCATTCCTGTAGTGAGCGTTATTGTTATGATCATAATTCTTATTTTTGGACACGGAATTAACCTTTTCATGTCCGGCCTGGGAGCATTTGTCCACCCGATGCGTCTTACTTTCGTCGAATTTTACAAGAATGCCGGATTTGCAGGAGGAGGAAAAAGATACAATCCATTTAGAAAAATCAACTAAAATTTATTTACTTACTTAACTTAATAATTATATTATGGAACCGATTATTTTAGCTTACATTGGCATTGGATTAATGATAGGACTTGCCGGTATTGGTAGTGCTTTTGGTGTGTCTATGGGTGGAAATGCCGCCATAGGTGCTTTGAAAAAGAATGAAGACGCATTTGGTAGTTATATGGTACTTAGTGCATTGCCCGGTACACAGGGACTTTACGGATTTATGGGATATTTTGTTCTTACAGGATACACAGGTGCCCTTCCTGAAGTTGTTACATGGTATCAGGCAGCAACTATTTTTGGTGTTGGTTTTGCACTGGGTATTGTAGGTTTGCTTTCTGCGATCCGTCAGGGCCAGGTTTGTGCCAACGGTATTGCTGCAATCGGATCCGGTTATAACGTATTCGGAAACACGCTGATCCTTGGTGTATTTCCTGAGCTGTATGCGATTATCGCTTTTGCTGCTACCTTCCTCGTGAGTGGAGCCATCTAGATAGTTTAAAATTGTAATTAAGCCCGTTGAATAGTAACTGTTCAACGGGTTTTTTATTTTCAGGCATGTTCAATATATCCCTCCCGCTACTTTAAAGGAATTTATTTTCACTAAAAACAACTTCTGTATTTTATTCCTTTCTTTTTTACCTTTTTCCGGAAAATCCATTTTTTGATGACACCCTGATAGTAGTCCGGTCCAATCTAAAGTAATAACCGTATTATCATTTATGGTTCCATGCTACAAAGTGAATTACAATAGTTTTTTGATCATTTTCCCATATTAAAGGACTTTAGCCGATGGTTTTGCTGCAGTTACGGGAATAATGTAAAATGTATGAAATTGGGCACTTGTCCAATAATGGACATTTTTACGACTGGTTAAAAACCTGGTAAAGATAATTAAATCAGGATGTTATGACCTGAGGCATGGATATTATTTTCCATATTGAAAAATTGCATATGGACCGGGAATTATCACCTCAGGATTTAAGAAAAAAAAGGACCAGGCTTACATTCAAAGTTGCTGTAGTTTTATTAATACTGATAATCACAGTGGCAGTTGTAAGATCATTCCTTGCTCCCTCACTTTCGCTGGATGATGTCAGAACAGCCGTTGCAGAAAAAGGCGTTATAGAAGCATCAGTTTCGGCTTCAGGCATAATTCTTCCTGAATTTGAGGAAGTACTGACCTCTCCGGTAACATCACAAATTCTAAAGGTGTATCGTAATGTCGGCGATTTGGTATCCGCCGGAGACACTATTTTAATCCTTGATGCTATCAATGAGCAGCTTCAGCTTGAAAAAATGCTTGAAGAGCTGGCATCAAAACAAAACAGGATTACCAGAATGCAGCTAAACATGGAACGTAGTCTGACTGAACTACAAACTACATATGAAATACAGAAACTGCGTACTGAAAACTATGAGACACACTATAACTCTGAAAAGTATATCAGGCAACTTGGGGGCAGTACCACCGAGATGGTCCGGCAGGCAGAACTGGAACTTCAGATCGCACTTATCGAACTGGAACGAATCAGGTTATCTGGTTTTGAGATAAGGGCAAAAAGATATAAATTGCGGTTTGATCATTCGTTCAATTAAAGCATCCATATCATGGGAAAGTCAACTGGATTAGCCAGTTTAAAAGGATTGCCCGGCAATCCGTTTTTTTATGCCGGTTTGATGATTTTGTTTTTTATAACTGGTTGCGATAAAGATAATGAACTTGTTGCAATTACTTCCATTGAAACTATAGAGCCCGTTTTAACTGAAACCGGATATGAAAGTGGAGGGAGGATGATCGGAAACAAGGAAATTGAGATCACTGGATATGGAGTGAGCTACAGTACCGGTGAAAACCCGGCAATTGAAGATGCAGTTGCTGCCGGAATTGAAATGAATGCAACGTGGGAAGAGAACCAGTTCACTGTTGATTTCAAAAGTCGGTTGCCGCTTCTTGCGCCTGGCACCAGATATTATCTTCGTGCCTATATTACAACCAGATCGGGAACCGCCTATGGTAACCAGGCACAGTTTACCACAAGATGAGAGTCAACCTGAAAAATGAGAGTCAGCTGATCAAAAATCAGAAATTTTTGTTGAACTATGGTGTTGAAAAGTTGTTGTAATTATTGATTCCAACTATCACACACCGGTATCAAACGACATGATTTATTAAACTGTATTAATGATGTTATTGCCTGCTGTCTGACACTATTTTTAGATTTTATTAACAATGTTAAAAGGAAAAAATGACCAATCTAACCCGCATGAAGAGAATAGTATCCGTAATCTGCCTTACGATGATATTTACTTTAACCATGAGTCAGGATTTTGAAGTAAACCTTTGGCCAGATAAGATGCTTGATCCAGATTCAGATGAAAAAGAGGCTCAGGTGTATACTGATATACTTCGTATAAGTAATGTTCAGGTTCCTTCTGTTGCCGTTTATCTTCCGGCAAAAAGGCAGGCTACCGGGCAAGCTGTACTTATTTGTCCCGGAGGGGGATATAACATTCTGGCGTATGACTGGGAAGGTGTCGATGTTGCAAGATGGTTTGCATCCAGGGGAATTGCTGCAGTTGTCCTGAAATACAGGCTTCCGGTTTCGAAAACAATCCCGGTAAGGTATGAAGCACCACTTCAGGATGCACAAAGAGCTATTAGACTTATAAGATTTAACGCCGATCACTGGAATATAGATGTGAACAAGATCGGTGTAATTGGTTTTTCGGCTGGTGGTCATCTGGCATCAACCCTTGGAACAAGGTTCGATTATAATACCCTTGATCCGGTCGATGCAATTGATGAGGTAAGTGCTCGCCCTGATTTTATGGTGCTAGTTTACCCTGTCATTAGCTTCCGGGAACAGTTTTTACATGCCGGTTCGAGAGATGCCCTGCTAGGGGAGAATGCTGATAGCGGACTAATTGATTTCTATTCAAATGAGCTGCACGTGAGTTCAGGAACTCCTCCTGCTTTTCTCGTGCATTCGGGTGACGATACTGCAGTACCCGTCGAAAACAGCCTCTGTTTTTATCAGGCATTAATTAATCAGAAGATTCCAGCTGAAATGCATATTTATCCGGAAGGTGGCCATGGGTATTCTCTGGCAATAGGCAGGGGATACCTTCAAACCTGGACCGACCGCTTATATGACTGGCTTCAGGATATTGATACAGCGGTAATTACTGAATAAAGGGTTTCTGCAAAATCAACCCAACACAGAGTAATGATATCGATCTGCATCCCTGTTTATAATTATAATATTTCAGAGTTGACAGTTGAACTGATCAGGCAGGGAAATGACTCAGGGGCAGATTATGAAATAATTCTGATTGATGACTGCTCCTTGATGGAGTACAGGAAAGCTAACAAAGCTTTATTCAGAATCTGCAAATATATCCAGCTTGACAGAAATGTTGGTCGGGCCAGAATCCGTAATCTTTTTATGGAACATGCCAGGTATGAAAATCTTCTGTTCGTCGACTGCGATTCGGTAATAATCAGGGAAGATTTTCTTTTAAGATATATTAAAGACATCAGCGAGAATGGATCGCTGGTAATTTGTGGAGGAAGGGTTTATGAAACAGTATCACCTCCAGGTGAAAAAAAATTAAGGTGGAAGTATGGTACTTTCAGGGAAAGCCAGCCTCCCTCAGTCAGGAGAAAAAGCCCCTTCCGGTTTTTTATGAGCAATAATCTTCTTTTAAACAAAAAAGTGTTAGATAGTATCAGATTCGATGAAAGGCTATTGGAATATGGCTATGAAGATACCCTGTTTGGTTACTGGCTGATGAAAAACAAAATAAAAATCAGTCATATTGAAAACCCGGTATTGCATGGCCACATTGAAACCAATTCTGAATTCCTTGAGAAAACTGAGAAAAGTGTTGCTAATCTGATGAGAATCGTCGACTTTGTTGGTTGTGATGATGATTTTGTCAATAATATCAGATTATTGCAAATTTATATAATGATAAACAGGATCAGGCTCACAGGAATCTGCAGATTTTCTCTCAATCAGCTGAGCCGGCTTTTCAAATATTTCCTGTCACGGGGTTTCGTCTACATGTGGATGTTTGATCTGTATAAGCTCGATTTGCTTATGCAGGCCGGAAAGCTCCCATTAGTTCCTGCTAATGAACGTGCGGATAAAATAAAGCATACCATTGAAAAAAGCAATTCTGATCACTGAATAACTTTAAATCACTGTATAACATTAAAGCTCCCGGGAGTGGCCTTTCCCGGGTACGGGTTTCATCTATTGGCATCGCTTACTTGCTTATGCCGGGATATTTATAGGATTTTCATTCACTATTCTCCTCCTGTCATCCATGTACATATATGGTAGACAGCCGGATATCGGCTAGAAAGACGGCTGGTTTACAGAATCCTCCGGATCTAACAAATATTATTCTATAAGAATAACAGTAGAGGGATCATTAATCCTGAAAGTAAATGATTCTGTAAAAAAGAGGTTAACCATTTTGTCATCATGTGATTCGTAGCCAATTGAGATATCCTGTCCGAGGACAAGATGAAGCTCAGGAGCATTGGCAGGAGTAAGGATAGTCTCTTCTATAAAGTGACTCAAAATAACTGGTCCGCCAAGCAATTTCTCCAGTTGTATCTTTAGAGGATATGCCTTGAAATGGGAAGATATTTTCTCCCATCTTTCGGGACTGACCACTAAAGTATAAGGTCCGCCGATTGATGCGTGCTTTAATTTTGTCATACCATGGGAAACCACAGCAAGCAAATCATCTATTAAATCAGGAAAAGTCAGCTTTTCCTTGACATTACACTCTGTTAAGCCTGTTATTGAGGCGTTCTTAAGTCCATAAAATATGGTTCTTTCCTCAAATTCAGCAAGCCTGACGGCAGCCTTCTCCATTGCCTGAAGATCTATGTCACGGGCACCTCTGGCAAGATTGTCAAGTTCCCAAATCTCAAGGCTGAATTTGATTCGCGGTTCAATAAGTGGCTGAACTTTGTTAATTCCGTAAACTACTCCATTATTTTTCTGATTTGCCGGGATAATCAGCCTTCCCTCAGGATACGCGGCATAATCCCAGCCTTTGGGGCCAAGTACATTGACAAATTTTCTGGCCGACAGGTGCGAATTTAAAAAACGCTTTGATTCTGATTTGATCTCATCCCATGCTTCACTGGAAACAGGGGCCAACGATTGCTTTAAAATATCCATAATCCTCTTATATTATTTGATGTTTCCAATCTCAAGGCTTGTATTGACGCCATCATTAGTGTCAACGAATATTTGCTTCTTTATCTGCTCATCCCAGCCCGGCATGTTTTTTCTAAGCCATTCAATTGTCTTGCACGCATGTTCAATCTCTTCGTCCCTGTTATGCTCAAGAATTGCTTTGAGTTCATCATTTTTGGTTGTTACAACTCTCTGATGATACCAGTCCACGGCCTCTACCTCTTCTTTTAAACTGTTAAGGGCTCGTGAAAAATCCCTTGCCTCCGGGGTAAGTTCTTCAGCGGGTTCATGGTAATTTGACATATAGAATAGATTTTAGGTTTCTGTAATTCCTGATTCGAATCATAAAATTAAATAGAATTCAAACTAATACCAAGCATGGACCGGTTTAATTAAATTTGTTTTTCCCTGTTATTGTTGCAAATGAGGTGTATTCCTGTTTTCAATGCCCGGCTGGCGTTTAGGTATCTGACAGATTCAGCAGCATGATTAATGGAACACTGAATGGTTTATTATATCTTTATTTTTAAATATACAGGAATTATATTTTCAGTTTAACACTGATATATGTTAAAAGACGAATGTAATGGTAAAGAGAATTGATGAATCGGATACTTTTCTTAAGGCATATAACAACAGACCAGCCAGAACTATGGTCAAAACTATGCTAATTGATAATTACACACGTGCAGTCCTGCTTCACCACCCAAAAGACAAGCTTTCTTTTAATTTGATCAATCAAAAATGCAGCCGGATGATTGATTATATTTTCGACCGCATTGAAGAGGTAAAGTATTCGCCTGAAAAACTGTTTCCCTTGTTTGAGAGGCTATCAAGGAATAACTCCCGGAGGGATGATATATGGTTTTGTGAATTCATTGAATCATATGAAAATTACAAACATAATGTTAAACTAATCAGGAGGTATGATCAGATAAAGGATTTTCTCAAAGGAAACTCATTCTGTGATGTTGGTTGTGGAGGTGGTGACCTTGCTTTTTATGTTAAAAAGCATTCACCTGCTATCAGCATGTCTGCCGGTATAGATGTAGTGGACTGGCGTACTGAGGGTTTGAAGAAGGAGATCGATTTTTTGCTTATGGATCTTTCTTCCAGGGGGACGGTATCTTCACGACAGTTTGACACGGTGACCTGTCTGGCGGTACTTCATCATATCTCCTCAGGTGATGAGGCCGTTAATGTATTTCTTTCTAATCTGAAATCAGCACTCAGTAAAACCAGTACATTGATTATCGAGGAAGATGTTTTAATTACAAGGGAGATCCAGGATAGTCACGAATTTGTTAATGATATTGAAATTTTAAAAACGAATCAGATTTATTTTAATAATTTTATTGCACTAAATGAAAAGGATCAAAAGGCTGTCCTTATCCTGATTGATTTTCTCGCCAACTGTCTTTCGGTTGGTGTCCCCCAAATGGCATTTCCATGTGGTTTCAGAAGCATTGAAAACTGGATAGATTTGTTCACAACCAATCTCTATAAAGTTGATGAGGTCCGCATACATGGATTCATACCTGGTAATTTCAATCAGTCAGCACATGCCACTTTTGTTTTGTCTTCATGCAGTTAAATTGAAATAATAAGTACTACTTTTGATTGTTTTTTAAAGGGTTCATATATTTCAGATAAACATAGTACAATTACTCAAATATTCCCAAAAATGATCTTATTATCACAATTAGCCGGAAAGTTCAGGATCGTCGGACTTTTGATAATCTTTTCAGCAATATTTAGCGGTTGTGGCGACCGTCCGGCGGAGGAAATGTATGTTGTTGACGAAATGCAGGAAAGATCTTATCAGCCTGAGGCCATGCCAGGCCGGCAAGCCACGCTTTCAAGTCCGGAAAGGGATGCTTTTCCCGGATCAGATATTGTTGCCGATGAGAAGAAAGTGATAAGGAGCGGGAACATCGGTTTAAAAGTTGATGATCTTGAAGATGCAAGACAGGTGATCGACTCTCTTGTTCTCTATTTCGGTGGTTATTATTCCAATGAAAGTTTTAATGATTTTGACCATCAGGCAATGTACCACCTCACAGCAAGGGTTCCTTCCGCCTCTTTTGAGCCGTTCACTGAAGGCATTGAAACATCAGGGTTCAGGGTAGCTGATAAGAATATTTCAGCAAGGGATGTGACTGAAGAATACATTGACCTGGAGATGAGGCTTGCCAACAGGAGGCGATATCTCGAAAGGTATAATGAACTTCTCAAACAGGCCGGCACGATAAAGGATATTATTGATATAGAGGAGAATACCAGGAAACTGGAGGAGGAGATCGAAAGTGCAGAGGGCAGACTTAAATACCTCACCGGACAGATAGATTACAGTACTTTGTATATAACACTCACACAGGAGAAAGAATTCAGGTTCCAGCCTGACAGGCGGGATGGATTTTATGAAAGGCTAAAACAATCCCTTTCCCGGGGATGGTATGGACTGATAGATTTCTCCCTGTTCATAATCCGTCTCTGGCCATTCTGGATAATTCTTGTTATTGCAGTTGCACTGTTCAGAAGATTTTCAGGAAGACGCAAAAAATAGTGATACTCTTTACTTTTAGTGAGAAACCCTTGCCTGATTTATGGATATCCTTCAGGGAAAGACGTTGTCAACTGTGTAAATAATTCGTTAAAATCAAACTAACCACCACTCGAGGAGTTGGTTTTGACCCCGAACTTACACAACATTTCGTATTTCTAACCTTGTCTTCCGTGCAAATGCACCGTCAGGATGGTTAAGCTTCCAAAGTATGCGGTTCTCAATGAATTACTAAATCAATATCTTAGTATTCAGTTACGTAAGATTTAATAGGGAATATATAATGGGACACTTATGAAGTCAAAATCTCAATGATTGAAGGTAAACTGCAGCTGAGGCCAGGCAGCCCATACCGTCTTTGACATTGTCTTTTTCAACAAAAAAATGTTTTATATCCTGGTCTAAAGCTTCTGACAGTACCTCCCCAAAGTCGATTATTCCATTTCCCGGACATGCAAAAGTCTGCTCTTCACCCGGTGCCATATCCTTAATGTGAAGGATCGGGTAACGTCCTCTATACTTCTTCAGGGTTTCTATTGGATCGGCACCACCCTTTTGGGTCCAGTAGATATCAAGCTCACATTTCACAAGGTCAGGGTCGGTATTTTCCATAAGGTAGTCAAAAGGTAATACTCCTTCCCCGGAAGGGAAAAACTCCAGGTCGTGGTTGTGCCAGCACAAAGTTAGTCCGTGCTCTTTAGAGATCACACCAATCCTGTTAAGCAGGTCTGCACTCTCTTTACAGTTTTCCAGTGATAAAGGCGCACCTCCAAACCATGGCCAGTACATTACAGCATATTCTACCCCGATAGAGTTAAGTCTGTCAAGTGCCCGTTTAACCTCTTCTTCATCTCTTGAAAAACTGCCTCCCCCGGCAACAGGTTTCAGTCCGATACCTTTTAAATATTCAAGAAAAGATGCTGCCGATTCACCCATGTAATTTCCTGTCTCTATTTCCGAATAACCCATTTCAACAGTTCTTGCCAGAACTTCTTTCCAGTCCCCTTCTTTTAATTCCCGGCCAATAATGCCGGAGATATAGCCAATATTTCCGAGTCTGCTTTCATTACCGCCCGTGCAAGATACCAAAGGGTTTGCTGCAATTACCAATGCCGTGCCGGCAGTCATGGTTCTCAGGAATTTTCTTCTGTTGATCATCTGAATAATGTATTAATTATCATTATATTGAAGAGATTATTTTGTTTGGTCTGAAGAGTTATAGTCCATTCTCGTAAAGAGAGTAAGGGATCTGCCAGAGGAATTTTTTAAGCAGTTAAAATAAGCAATTCAAACTTCTTTTCACCTGGTAAAATTCCATAATGCCAATGATTCGGTAATTATTCATTCTGCGTACCATGGCACAGGTTCCTATCCGATTTTAGGCAGAGTCCATGGCGCCCTGTATTCAGGGGTTATCAGCTCATTTGCCTTCTCGCTGTTGGTGAAGCGGGAGTTTTGGTCATCCCAGATTAACAAAGATTCACCAACTCTTGCTGCTATATTCGGTATATGTACATGAAGAGCGGCTGCACGGCCAATCTCGGGGGTGCAAACCGGCGTTTCCCTTGTTTTTACACAATCAAGGAAGTTTCTTACATGAATTGAATGCGCCTCCCGAAGTCCGTTTACCTGTCTGGCCTCAATTTTACCTTCGTTTGTACTGTTATCCCATTCCGGATAAACCCTGAAGCTGTGCCTGTCGGTTACTATTGTACCTTTTTCACCGATAAAGGCGGCACCATACATCTTTTCCCATGGCCCCTGCTGAACGCCTGCAGTCATATCCCAGTTGATAACATAATCTTTTTTAGGATAGACAACTGTCATCGTATCGAACGAATCTCTCTGTCTTGTTTCTGTTGAAGTATTGGCAGCATACGTCATTACCTGTCCGGGAGCGGCAATAATATCACCAGCCCAAAGTCCCATATCAATAAGATGTACACCCCAGTCGGACATTAATCCCCCTCCATAATCCCAGAAATGTCTCCATGAGCCATGAAAACGGTTCCTGTTGAAGGGCCGCTTTGGCGAAGGCCCCAGCCATGTATCATAATCAACACCATCCGGTACAGGTTCATCTTCCCTTGGAATACTCCCTATCCCATAATTAAAATTACCCCAGATATTAACTTTCCGAAGAGTTCCGATATAACCTTCCTTTACCATATTCATGGTTTCGAGGAAGGCAACATTGCTTCTTTGCTGCTGCCCTACCTGTACTACTTTTTTATAATACCTGGCCGCTTCAACCATAATGTTGCATTCTGCTATTGTATTGGCAAGAGGTTTTTCTACATAGACATCTTTCCCTGCCTGTAAACAATAAACAAGTTGCAGGCAATGCCAATGATCTGGTGTGCCAATTATCACAGCATCAATATCTTTCTGCTCCAGCATCTTTCTGAAATCACTGTAAAGACGGGGATGCTGATCATAGTTCTCTTTCAGGTTTCCGGCTCTTTCACCAAGGATATTTGAATCGATATCACATAAAGCTACACAATTGACATCGCTGTATTCCAGGTGGTGGCGCAAAATACTAAAACCGTGATTTCTGCAGCCTATAAGGGCAATATTAATTTTATCTGATGGAGATATATTTCGTTCCCATGCACGTGCAGGTAATATTGCACCTACACTGATGCCAGCCGATGTGATTGCAGATTTTTTGATGAAACTTCTTCGGTTGATATGCATTGACTTTTTGTTTTATGTTGATAAAATACCTGACTTTATCACTTTAATCAAATGGTGATTTCTAAAAATACAATGTTTATTATTAATTCATCCTGTTTTAATGTTTATTTTTTTGTTCTTTGAGGTCCTTTAGCTAATATTCTTAAAAACAACCTGTCGATTTACTCATTTTGAAAAAGTTATCAGTATTAATTTGAAATGAACAAAAAAGACAATATTTTAGACCTATTGTTCAGGGTTCTGTATTTGATTAAAAACGTCCTGTTAATATATGCCTAGAAATATAAAGAAATTGTATTGTATTATAAAAAAACTTCCGTCATAATATATATTCTTGTCAATGAAGAATGAGAAAGTCTGTATAATGAATAAAGTAGGAGAGAATGGCCAGACCGATATACCTGATCTGGAATCTTTGATTGACAAAAAGGAGCTTGAAAAATTAATGCTGGATTTTTATAAGCTAACCGGCCTGGGTACAACAATTATTGATCTTAAGGGAAATATCCTCGTAGGTGTGGGAGGTCAGAAAATTTGCCGTGAATTTCACTGGATCAACTCTGAGACGTATAAGAATTGCTGTGTGAGTGACGAGAAATTAACAGCAGGACTTGAGAAGGGGAAATACAATATTTCAAAATGCAGGAACAATCTGATTGATGTTGCCACACCAATCATTATTGAAGATATACATATTGGAAACTTGTTTATGGGTCAGTTTCTGTTTGATGACGACCCTTTATCAGAAGAAGTTTTTCTTGACCAGGCCTTAGAATTCGGATTTGATAAGACAGAATACATTGAAGCCTTAAATCAGGCTCCCCGTATTTCACGGGAGAAACTGGAGAGTGCCATGAGTCTTATGGTTGGCTTTGCAAATATTATTTCAAGACAAAGTCTTAATAATATGAAGCTTGCCGGCATCCTTCGTGAGAAGGAGAACCTGAGCGCCGACAGGAACGAAATGTACGAATTTCTGAAGGACAGTCTTCTTCAGAATCAGGCATTTATTGATTCAATTCCCGATCTGGTATTTCTGTTTAACCGGCAAGGTGTTTTTCTGAATTTCCATACCCCAAGCAAGGACTCACTGTATGTTCCTGCTGAAGAGTTCATGAACAAGCCGGTAGATGAAGTTTTGCCAAAATACATGGCTGACCTTACTCATGAGAATCTGGTTAAACTATTCAGTACCGGTGAACCGCAGACATATGAGTATGAAATGGAGGATAATGGTAATTTGCGATATTTTGACTCGCGGATGGTCCTTTGTGGTGAAGATAAGGCCATGACTATCGTACGGGAGATTACCCAACAGAAAAAAATACAGCAGGAACTCATCATAGCCAAGGAAAAGGCTGAGGAAAGCGATCTTCTCAAATCAGCATTCCTGGCAAATATGAGTCATGAGATAAGAACCCCGATGAACGGGATAATTGGTTTTGCAACATTATTAAAGCAAAATGATATTGACAATGAAAAAAGAAGTAAATACATTGACATAATTGCATCAAATGCAGACCATCTCCTGGGACTGATCGATGATATTATTGATATTTCCAAAATTGAAACGGGCAATATCGAGATCAATACTGAGATAATTAGCTTACATAAGCTATTCGAGGACTTGTTTATAATGTTCTATGACCGTAAACCTGGTGTGGAAATAAGGTTCCTGAATGGAAAAATAGATGATATATGGTGCGACAAGACAAAATTATCTCAGGTTTTATCTAATCTCATCGGGAATGCAATTAAGTTTACTGATGCCGGCCATGTTGAGTTCTCTGTTAACAGGCAGGATGAAATGCTTGTATTCAGGGTTGAGGATACCGGAACGGGAATAACGAAGAATGATGGAGAGAAAATATTTAACCGTTTTGCCCAGGGCGGGAATATTTCGGGAATGAACAGGGGGGGGACCGGACTCGGACTTGCAATTTCAAAAGCCTATATTGAAAAGATGGGAGGGAGAATCTGGTTTGAATCGGAGTTGGGCGTGGGTACAGTTTTTAAATTCTCAATACCATATATTCCTGCACATGAAAAGGTAAATAAAAAAACCGCTACCGGCAATTCAATTGAACGGGAACTAACTATCCTTGTGGCTGATGATGATTCAATGAATTGCCTTTTTATCGAAGAAATATTCTCTTATTCAAATATCAATACAGTTCAGGCTATTAATGGCAAGGAGGCAGTGGAACTTTGCTCTGAATTTGATTTTGACCTTGTTCTGATGGATATGAAAATGCCTGTTATGGATGGTGCAGAAGCAACAAGGAAAATTAAAGCTATAAAACCATATTTGCCAGTCCTGGCCGTGTCAGCCAACGTTTTCTGGCTGGACAGGGAAAAGGCTTTGAAAGCAGGATGTGACGATTATATTACCAAGCCCTTCAGACCGGATGAGTTGAACAGGAAAATAAGAGAACTTGTCGGTTTGTCAAAAAAATGACAGCATACCTCTAACAGGAAAATTAAAGGCTATTCAGCTATATATTTGTCTTATAATCAATACTGAAAACTTTCCTTCCGGAATTAATTTTGTGCTTTTATCCGGCAAAAAAGGATGAGTGGCTTTTCCCTTTATAAAGTTTAGCCTGATATCCTGATACTTCTTTACATATGGCAGTATTCTTTTTACATATTTTGTTTTAAAAATCAGTAATTTTGGGTATTGATAAAATACTATGGATATTAAATTACCTGCATATCTGAAAATTGTTGTTGTACTGCTTGGTGTATTTCTGATAGTGGTAATCATGCGGGAAGCAAAGCTTGTATTAGTGCCTTTGCTTATTGCCGGACTTTTTGCCATTCTTGTAAGCCCTCTTACCTCATGGATGGAAAAGAAAGGGGTGCCTGCAGGACTTGCAGTTGTGGCCAGCCTGATTGCGCTGATTGCCTTTCTGCTGGGATTTATTTATTTTTTCTATAACCAGATACTGGGTTTTTCGGGCGACCTTGTTGCATTGGAAAAACGAGTCAGTGAACTGGTCGACTCGATTAATATTTTTATAGCCAATAATATCGAGGGTTCAGTTCCGATTTCAATGGATAATATCAGGGAAACTATTTTTATGCAGCTCTATCAGAACTTTGATACTCTTACCAAGGGGATAATCGCAACCGCCGGCACTGTTACTATGGTACTAATTATGCCGATATATATTTTTCTCTTCCTCTATTACCGGAAGTTTTTGGCAGAATTTATAAAGAGGGCATTTTCTGAACGCCATAAAGAGAAGGTTACAAAAGTACTGGACAATGTAAAAATGGTCGTCCAGAATTATATAGTAGGAATGTTCTTTGTGATCCTTATTTTAGCGGTTCTTAACAGCATTGCCCTTTTTAGTCTTGGCGTCAAACATGCCCTGTTATTTGCTGTTTTTGCAGCACTTCTGAATGTGATACCTTTTCTTGGCCCTTTTCTTGGTGCAGTATTTCCTATTTTATATACTTTGCTAACAAAAGATTCACTCTGGTATCCCTTTGGCGTATTTCTCGCTTTCTATTTCATTCAACTTGCAGAAAGCAACTTTTTTACTCCAAAAATTGTAGGAGGCAAGGTTTCAATGAATCCGCTGATGACAATCATTGCCCTGTTTGTCGGGAACTTTATCTGGGGCCTGGCCGGCATGGTGCTGTTTATTCCCGGGATGGCAGTATTGAAGGTGATTTTTGATGAAATTGAGGGAATGGAGCCATACGGGTTTTTACTTGGTACCGTTAAGGATGGTTATAATAAGACCCGGAATACAAGGTCTGAACCTGTATTATTAGCGGAAATAAAGAAACGGCTTAAATTCTGATATTTTATGTTCTGCTATCCTGCAACATGGATATCAATTTTCACAGGTGCTGGATTAAACCGTGCCTGCAATTAAAATGTTAAACGATTTTTCAATTTTCAGGATGGATAGAGTTGCTGTCTTCTGCGGATCTTCACCGGGTTTCAACGGGTTATACAGACATCAGGCACAATTATTGGGCGAGGCCCTTGCAAAGCGTGGCATTGAACTGGTATACGGAGGGGCCAGTGTCGGATTAATGGGGGCAGTTGCAGATGGATCGCTGGATATGGGAGGTAAGGTTACAGGTGTATTTCCTGATTTTCTCCAGGAACTTGAAATAGCGCACCCGCAGCTTACGGAATTAATAATTGTGGATAATATGCATGCAAGAAAAACCAGAATGAATGAGCTTAGCGATGGCGTAATTGCATTGCCGGGAGGATTCGGGACACTTGAGGAATTATTCGAGATGCTGACCTGGGTGCAGCTTGGGTTGATAAGCAAACCGGTTGCTCTTTTGAACACATCAGGATTCTATGATGGTTTGATAGAGCTGATCGGGAAAATGGTTAAAACCGGATTTTTAAATAAGGCTAATGCCGATATGCTTCTTACCGATGATAATATTGAGACTTTACTTGACAGGATGATTAATTATAAAGCAACGGCATCCAGGAAGTGGATCTCTGATGATGACCCGCCAGTCAGGCTGGTTTAATTTAATTTTAAAGGAAAAGGCAAATAACCCAAATTTTCGGGTATGGCAGTAAAATTAAGAAAAGCCTCCGGTAATTAATTAATATCATGTCTTTTCCCTATAATTATTATAGTGCAGAGTTGATATTATCATGAGAGGTATCTCTGCGTCCCGGCAAATAGTCAATAAGATTATAAAGGTTATTACATCAGCATACCTGGTTATTTTAGCCGGGTGAGTGTGCGGTTTGCAAATTGGAATTTTAGAGTTTTCTTTGCAGCAGCGGCATTTTTTTGTTACTTTTTTTTGCTGTTGAAAAAAAGTAAAAGCAAATTGTAGTGAGTTCAAGGTTTTTAGAATAAAATCAAAGAAATGATATCGATAGTCACAAGTATTTACAACCAGAAATCAATGAATGAGATTTTCTACCAGAAACTGATGGAAAATACCCGCAATCATTTTGAACTGGTTATTGTTGACAATAATTCCACTGATGGGAGCCGGGAATTTTTTTTGGCAAAAAAAAATGTTGTGGTAATTCATAATGACGGAAATTATAACTACCCATATTGCCAGAACGTTGGATTGGAAAAAGCCAGTTTCGAGCTTATATGTTTCCTGAATAATGATCTGATTGTATCTCCCGGCTGGGATGTAAAGGTCATGGAAATATTCAGGAGACACAACAATCTTAAAGTCCTTTCTGTTGCCACAAACGACCATCTTGAAAACAAGATTGAATTAAAAAGGATCTCCAGAAAATGGAAAAGGATCAAATATCCTGTCCAGAAGTTGCTGGGGAATAGTAAACCAGCTCTTAACCTGATGATAAAATTGATGTACGGTAACTTCAACACATTTTGTGACAGAAGATTTTCTCAATGGGGATATCAGCTTATAGAAGGTTTCAGTGGTTCCTCAATTATATCTACCCGGGATTTTATGAGATCAATAGAATTATGGGATGAAAGGATTCAGGCAGCTGACTTCGATCTATTTAACAAGGTTAAGAAATTATCGCTGACCGATAAGACGGTAATGCCGGTTCAGCTGGCACTTGGAATATATTTTCATCATTTCCAGAGGCTGACTCTTAGAAAAAAATACCCACCCTTTAAAAACAGTTCCTCCATGATAAGCCTGGAAGAAAAGTGGGGCGAGGAAGCTAACATATTATTAAAAGATGTTATAGGTTAACAAAATACTGTTATTATGAAAAGGAAACCTGAAGAAGTTAAAGTCCTTGTATCCAGAGTTTTTCCAAAAGTGGGAATTGATCTGTTAAAAGAACAGGGTTATGGTGTAACTGTATGGAGAAATGAACGGCCAATGACACAGGCCGAACTAATCGAAAAATCCAAAGGCCATACTGCTCTTTTTTGCACCATGTCTGAAGAAATCAACAAACGATTTCTCGACAGATGTGGCCATCTCGACATAATATCACAATTTGCAGTGGGGTATGACAATATTGATATCGAGGAAGCAACACGAATCGGGATTCCGATTTGCAATACACCCGATGTACTGAGTGATGCTACATCAGATGTGGCTTTTGGCCTGATGATAAATGTTTCAAGAAAAATGTTCCATCTTCATAAGAGTATTGCCAAGGGTGACTGGAAGTTTTTCCGGCCTTCTGCCGATCTTGGAATAGAACTGAAAAATAAGACCCTGGGTGTTTTCGGACTTGGACGTATAGGGACAGAGATGGCAAAACGATGTATTGGAGCCTATAATATGAATGTCATTTACAACAACCGTTCAAGGAACCTGAAGGCAGAGGAGGAGCTGGGCGCCAGATATGTAAGTTTCGATGATCTCCTTTCGGAGAGCGATGTACTCAGTGTCCATACCAGCCTTAATAAGGAAAGTGCAGGTAAGTTTGACAAGAAGGCTTTTACAGCAATGAAACCAACAGCAATTTTCATCAATACAGCCAGAGGAGCGATCCATAATGAAAAGGATCTTGTAAGCGCCCTTAAAACCGGAATGATCTGGGGTGCTGGCCTGGATGTCACAAATCCTGAACCGATGAACCCGTTAAACCCTCTCCTGTCAATGGAGAATGCGGCAATATTGCCTCATATTGGCTCAGGTACAGTTGAGACCAGAAACAAAATGTCTCTTATTGCAGCAGGTAATATTGTAGGTTTTTACAAAGGAGAAAAGATACCAAACCTGGTCAATACGGAAGTAAAAAACAAGTCAGGTTCTTAACAGAATTATATGTACAGGCTCAGGGATAAATCAAATTGCTTATCTTCATGGCTGATTTTTAAATAAAAGCCAACAAACATAATTTAAAATAATGCGTAAACATTCAATATTTTTTCTATCAATTTGTTTCATTTCAGGTTTGCAGTTAGCCGGGGCCCAGACACTTGATCAAATACTGGAAAATCATTTCAAGGCATCCGGTCAGGATAAACTCAGTTCAGTCAGCTCTGTCGTTTCATCCGGCAAGGCAATGCAGATGGGAACGGAACTGCCTTTCATGCAGATTCAGAAACGACCTGATAATATGTACCTTGAGATAAATGTAGATGGCCAGAAAGTGATACAGGTATACAATGGGAAAAACGGTTGGGCCGTGGAGCCCTGGGTAAGCCCCGATGCCAGGGAATTATCGGGACCTGAATTGAAAAATGCCGGATTAATGGCCAGAATAGACAGCGATCTGGTTAACTGGGAAGAAAAGGGGGATCTTCTTGAATATATAGGTAAGGAGACTTATGAGGGAAATGAAATGTATTTATTGAAGCTGACCAAGGAGACGGGTGAATCTTATCAGTTTTATATTGATACTGAAACATATCTTATTTCCAAACTTGTTGCCCACACAAATTCAGGTGGTAATGTTGTTGAGGGGGAGACAATACTTGGCGATTACAGGAAAATACATGGAGTTTCAGTTCCTTTCAGGACAGAGGTCAGGTATGGTGGCCAGACCCTTATGACAAATATAATTGATAGCGTGGGGTTTGATATGGAGATTGATGAACACTTTTTTTCCAAACCGTAATTGCTTTTATGACTTTTAATACTGACAATATTGATTTTTCCGCTCTGACGGAAAACCTGGAAGGTGACTTTTTTCCCGATATGGTTTCCAGGCTGCTTTATGCAACAGATGCCTCCAATTACAGGGAATTACCACTTGCTGTTTGCCGGCCTTCCGGAGAAGCCGATATAAAAAAACTGATCAGGTTTGCCACCGAAAACAACTTGTCGGTTATACCGCGTGCGGCTGGAACATCTCTGGCTGGACAGGTTGTAGGACCCGGAATTGTGATGGATATTTCCAGATACATGAATGAGATTGTTGAACTAAACCTTGAAGAAAAATGGGTAAGGGTTCAGCCCGGGGTAGTGCTCGATGAACTGAACCAGTTCCTGATGCCTCACGGTTTATTTTTCGGGCCCGAAACATCGACATCAAACCGTTGCATGATGGGAGGAATGGTCGGAAATAATTCATGCGGAGCACACTCACTAATATACGGCAGCACCAGGGAGCACACCCTTGAGATCAGGGCAGTCCTGTCAGATGGAAGTACAGCAGTTTTCAGGGATATGACTGCTGAAGAATTCACCACGAAATGTAAAGGAGACAGTCTCGAGAATAAGCTTTACCGTTACTTCTATGAGACTCTTTTAAAACCCGAAATACAAAAGGAGATTCGCGATGAATACCCCGACCCGGAGGTAACCAGGAGAAATACCGGATATGCTTTGGACCTTCTCCTTAATTCAGAACCCTTCACCAATGGGGGGGGTGAGTTTAATTTTTGCAGGCTGATTGCGGGTTCTGAAGGTACCCTGGCTGTTATAACAGAAATAAAACTTAACCTGGTACCGCTTCCTCCTGCTGAAAAAGCCGTTGTTTGTGTTCATTTCAAAACAAAAAAGGAAGCATTGAGTGCCACGCTTGTAGCACTTGAGTTCAACCCGGGAGCAGTGGAAATGATGGACCACATCATTCTTGAACTGACTAAATCCAACATTGAACAAAAGAAGAACCGTGTATTTATTGAAGGTGATCCTGCCGCTATCCTGATTATTGAGTTTGCACGGGAGTCAAGGGAAGAGATACTGGAACTGGCCTCTGAAATGGAAGCCAGGATGAGGACCATGGGATACGGATACCACTATCCGGTTCTTTTCGGAAATGATATTCCCAAAGTATGGAACCTGAGGAAAGCCGGACTTGGGGTTCTGGCAGGAATGAAGGGTGATGCCAAATCAGTCACACTTATTGAAGATACATCTGTCACTGTAAGGGTTTTACCCGAATATATCGCTGAGGTACAGGCAGTCCTCGATAATTATGGCAAAGAAGTCGTTTATCACGCCCATGTGGGATCGGGTGAACTCCATATGCGGCCTGTTCTTAATCTCAAGGAACCTGCCGATGTAGAACTATTCTATAATATTGGAAGGGACGTGGCCCGCCTGGTTAAAAAGTACAAAGGTTCACTTAGCGGTGAACATGGAGATGGCCGTCTGCGGGGTGAGTTTATTCCCATCGTGCTGGGTGAAAAAAATTATCAGCTGCTCAGGGAAGTTAAAAAGATGTGGGATCCGGCGAATGTTTTCAATCCGGGAAAGATAGTCGATACTCCCCGGATGAACACTTCTCTGCGTTATGTTCCCGGGGAACCGGTAAAGGAAATAGAAACAATCTTCGACTTCTCAGCCTGGGGTGGAATAGTCCGCTTCACCGAACAGTGCAATGGCTCGGGCGACTGCCGCAAGAGCGAGCTTATAGGAGGAACTATGTGTCCGAGTTATATGGCTACACGAGATGAAAACACCACGACCAGGGGAAGGGCCAATCTTCTCAGGGAGTACCTTACCAATTCCGGCAAGGCAAATCCTTTCGATCATAAAGAGCTGTACGATATACTGGACCTGTGTCTCTCCTGTAAAGGCTGTAAATCAGAATGTCCCTCCAATGTTGACATGGCTAAACTAAAAGCCGAATTTCTGCAGCACTACCATGATGCAAACGGCGTTCCCCTGAGAGCCAGAATGGTGGCTCATATTACCAGCCTTAACCGGCTGGGTGCAATTTTTCCCGGTTTGTTCAATGCCTTTGTTGAAAACCGCTTTCTGTCGGGTGTAATTAAAAAGTTTACCGGTTTCGCTTCTCAGAGAAGTATCCCTTCACTTTACAAGACAACTCTGCGGAGCTGGGCAAGGAAGAATCTTTCATCTTTAACCAGTCAAAATGGTGAGAAGGTCGTGCTTTTCGTCGACGAGTTTTCCGAATATAATGACACTGCAATCGGGATAAAGGCCATTCAATTGCTTACACGCCTGGGGTACAGGGTTGAAATTGTAAAGCATGAAGTGAGCGGGCGGACCTTTATCTCGAAGGGATTCCTTCGAAAAGCCAGGGAAATTGCACACAGGAATATTGTGATTTTCGACAAGGCCCTTGAAAACGGCACAGCTCTTCTTGGTATTGAGCCTTCTGCAATACTGACCTTTCGGGATGAATACCCTGACCTCGCAGGGGAAAAGCTTCAGGAATCATCAAACCGGGTAGCATCGGCTGCTCTTATGATTGATGAATTCATTGCCCGTGAAGCAGCAAACGGCAGGATATCTTCTGCTCAGTTTACAAGTGATTCCAAAGAGATACTCCTGCACGGGCATTGCCAGCAGAAGGCTGTGGCTTCAACCGCGCCGATGATAAAGATGCTGTCACTTCCGGCCAACTACAAAGTCCGCGAGATCAGGTCAGGATGCTGCGGAATGGCCGGATCATTCGGGTACGAAAAGGAACACTACGACCTTTCAATGAAAGTAGGCGAACTGGTCCTTTTCCCCGAAGTAAGGACTGCATCAGTTGACACACTTATCGCTGCACCCGGCACCAGCTGCCGCCATCATATTTTCGACGGAACCGGTAAAAAGGCTGTTCATCCAGTTGAAGTTCTGTATGATGCCTTGCTATGATGAACAGGCTGTTTACTGCTCTTCTCTGGCTTCTTGCAGCTTTCTTCATTTTTGGTGCAATTGACTGGTTTATGGATGGAAACAAAGTGCTGGCAGTTTTGGCTTTGACTGCCGGAATATTCTTCTCTCCGCCTGTATTAAAACGGTTTTTTAGTTAATTGAAAACCCGTGTAACCCGGGTGGGAATTTCAAGGCGTGGCTTTGCCCTTAAAGTTTGTGTGACTATAAATTTTCGTGGTGAGGAGCAAATTATTCAGGTGGACACATTGATCCCGTATTTTCACAAATTGTTTTCTTTCAGGGTATATCAGCTTATTTTCAAAAACTGATAATTATCTTGTTGTATGTAAACCGCAAGTGGTAGTTTTGTTTCATAATACTGAGTCTGCCGGTTTTTAGACTAACCGTAGGTGTCAGTATAAAATTTACCAGTTCACAACCTTGTAACTGCAAAATCTACAATGAACACCTATCTTACGGTTATCCTTGGCTATTTCTTGTTTATAATTCTTATATCATTATTCACCAAACGCATTGCAAGCCGTTCGGCTGCCGATTTTCTGGTTGCAGGGAGGAATCTCGGACTGGTTGCCTGTGCAGTCGTGGTCGCTTCGGAATGGCTTGGTGGTATGAGTACTATTGGTGTAAGTGAAAAGGCATTCACCTCCGGAACAATGCAACCTGTTCTCTATAATATCTCCACTGCCATTGGAATGATAATTATTGGCTTCTCGGTTGCGAGGCATTACCGTCAGAAGAATGTCCATACAGTTAGCGAGATGCTTGAGAACCTTTTCGGTAAAGGAACGAGGAGTGTTTCGGCAGTAGCCTTCCTGATTGCCTATATAACTCTTTCCTATGTTCAGCTTCAGACCTGTGCCAGCGTACTCAGTCCACTGTTTGAGATCAGCTGGGTTAATTCAGTTCTGATTTCGGCAATTATAATTACCGCATATACCTATATCGGAGGAATGCATGCCCTTGCAATTACAGGCATGATCCATGTTGCCGCCATGTTCCTTGGAACCGGCATTGCACTTGCAATTGGACTTGATAAAATCAGTGGATTCGGATCCTTATCCGCCCGCCTTGTTGAGCTTGGTTCTCCTGTTAACTGGTACAATCCTTTCAGCGGCGGTATTTCCTATGCAATAAGCCTGATGATTGGCGGGGTTCTGGGTGGGATGGCCGGACAGGCCAGTATACAGCCCATATTTGCCGCACGCAATGCAAAAACTGCTAAAAATGCAGCTATTCTATCGAGCCTTATTATAGCACCCTTCGGAATAATGGTGGCCTTGCTGGGATTACTTGCAAAGACTGGCTATTTTATAGATGTTCAGGTGATAACAAATCCAAAGATGGTGCTGCCTGCCTTGATGACAAACCCTGACTTTATCCATCCGGTGCTTGGAGGAATTGCACTGGCCGGTATTCTTGCTGCCATACTTTCAACAGTAGGCCCGGTTAACTTTGCTGTGGTTACAATTGCAACAAAAGATATCTACCACAGCCTTATAAATAAAACAGCAGTTGACCAGAAGATAGTGTCAACCGCACGCAGACTTGTGGTACTTGTAAACCTTGTAACAGTTCCGCTGGCAATATTTATACATGGTGCCATACTTGATGCAGCTTATGTTTCATATGCGATTAGGGCAATCGGGGCAATTGTCATAATACTTGGCATCTATAAAAGAGGCTGGATCAGTACCCATGGTGTCAGATGGGCTTTTATCGGGGGAACAGTTTCCATATTGTTTGCCGTGATTGGAAATAGATACAGCTGGTTCAGCATTGAGGAGACTTTTGTCGGGGTGGGGTCTGCCATGATTTTTATTATAGCTGGCAATATCTGGTCAAAGTATAAAAGTGCATATTGATTCAGTCGGGCAACTTCATGTTCATGGTTAAATAAATAGCCATGGCATGTAAGATATGAATACCGGGCAGGCGAACATCGGAGCTGGCTGACTGGCAGATAGCAAAAATACAAATGAGAGGAAACTGGACGATATCTTAAACAAATAGCTTAAAAATCAGAAATATGGAAATGCCATTGAAAGGAATAAGAGTGCTTGAACTGGCGAATGTGCTGGCCGGACCTGGTGTGGGGATGTTTCTTTCCGAAATGGGGGCGGCTGTCATTAAGGTTGAGAATGTTCAGTCATGTGGCGATGTAACAAGGCAATGGAAACTTCCGACAGAAGATCCCGAAACCGAAATAGCAGGATATTTCTCATGTGTGAACTGGGGCAAAAGATCACTTGCAATTGATATCACCCGCGCAGAAGGACTGAATGTCATTTATGGACTGGTAAAACAATGTGATATAGTTCTATCCAGCTATAAACCAGGTGATGCAGAGAAATTGAAGGTGAACTTTCCAATCCTTAAAGAGCTTAATGAAAAACTCATTTATGCTCATGTAACCGGTTACGGGATGGATAATCCACGTGCAGGATATGATGCTATCATACAGGCAGAGAGCGGGTTTACCTATATGAATGGAGAGCCTGAAGGAAATCCTGTCAAAATGCCGGTAGCGCTTATGGATATTCTTGCTGCACACCAGTTGAAGGAGGCAATTCTACTGGCTTTGCTGTCACGTGAAAGATATGGGGGAGGCCAGTATATAGAAGCCTCACTGTTGAGATCAGGAATAGCCTCCCTGGCAAATCAGGCAACTAACTGGCTTGTAGGAAAATCCATTCCACAAAGAATGGGCTCAGATCATCCGAATATTGTGCCTTATGGTACAATATTCAGGACGGCTGACAATAAGGAGATTGTACTGGCTGTTGGCACTGACAAGCAATTCAAAGAGCTGTGCCAGATTCTTGGAGAGCCTGAATTAGCTGAAGATGAACGATTCAGAAAGAATTTCAACAGGGTGGTAAACAGCAGTGAATTAAAAATGAAACTTCAGTCAATGATCGGATCATATAAAAGAGACGAAATCCTTGATATTCTCAAAAGCAGGCGGGTCCCGGCAGGTGGAGTATTTAACATGGAAGAAGTATTCAGCACCCCGGAAGCAATGGAGATGATCCTTGAAGGAGAAACCGGGGGTGGATCAATAAAGGGAGTGAGCACTGTGGCCTTCACCTCTGATAATATGCAAATCAATAAAGACCTTTCACCACCTCCTCACTATGGTGAGCACAGCTATGAGATCCTCTCAGGCATGCTGGGTATGTCGGGATCAGAAATTCAGAGTCTTCATGAAAAAAATATAATTTATGCAAAATACCAAAAATAAAGTGATCATTGACGGGAGCCGTCTTGTGATAGAAGCTATGGCACGGGCCGGGGCCGACTCGTTCATAGGCTATCCAATAACCCCGGCAAACCTTCTGTATCAATATGGAAGCAGGAGATTCCCGGTGATGTTGCCGGCACCGGATGAAATTACGGTTTTGCAGTGGATGTCGGGATTTTCTGCCTGCGGACGAATTCCAGTGACTGCAACTTCATTTCCCGGTTTTGCACTGATGATAGAGTCACTGAACATGGCCTTTATGATGGAACTACCGATGGTAATAATACTGGTCCAGCGTCTGGGTCCGGCAACGGGCACTGCCACTTGTGGAGCACAGGGCGATATCGGATTGCTCAGGGGTATGATATCGGGTGGTCATCAACTGCCTGTCCTATGTTGTTCTGATTTCGGTGACAGCTGGAAACTTTCCGCAAGGGCGGTTTCTCTTGCAGTCGAGCTGCGGACTCCGGTTGTTTTCCTTACTTCCAAGGAGGAGATGATGACAAGGAAAAGCTTTGACCTTTCGTTACTTGAAGAGATTAAGCCAGTTGGCCGGAATTTTTACAACGGTGAAAGCCCTTATATTCCCTATCTCGCCGGAAAAGAACTTGTCCCTGATTTTTTGCCGGTGACAAGTGAAAGATGGCAGGTAAGACTGAATGCCTCTACCCATGACAATAGAGGTGTTTTGCAGCATTCAAATGACGAGGCTCTTAATAATACCCGCCGGCTGGAAGAAAAACCGCTGAAGCATCTATCCCAGTATACATATTATGATCATGATCACCAGGAGGGAGCAAAGAGTCTCATTGTCTCCTATGGTATTACAGCTGCAGCTGCCAGAGATGCGGTTGGAACTATCAGGGCAGAAGGTAAAAAAGTTTCCCTTCTGGTTGTAAAAACAATTCTTCCTGTGCCTCCTGTCTATTTTGATATTATCGGTTCCTATGAAAAAGTCGTTATCGCCGAAGAAAATATTAATTCACAGTTTTCATCTGTTCTGTACGGATTAAGTTTACCAGGAAGTGTGCGGACTGTCGGGGCACTTGGCCGGATGATCAGTCCTGATGAAATTATAAAGCAGGAGGCAGCATTATGAAAAGTTTTCTTAAAACCAATACTTTGCCCTATTGCAAAGGATGCGGACATGATCTGATCGCAAAGAATACCGGAAGTGCACTTGAGAATATTGGCATCTCACCGCTCGATGTAGTTGTTGTTACAGATATAGGTTGTCATGGAATAATTGACTCCTGCCTGAACTCCCACACTGTACACGGACTTCACGGACGTTCGGTAGCTATTGCTGCAGGCATTTCTATGGCAATTGAGGATAGAAGTAAAAAGATCATAGTTTTTATCGGCGATGGAGGAAGTACAATCGGATTGCCTCATATCCTTGAAGCAGCAAGGCTTAACCTGGATATGACTGTTGTGGTTCATAATAACATGCTCTATGGTATGACAGGAGGGCAGACAAGCGGACTGACACCATGCGGATTCCGGACCAGCACCTCCGATGAAGGTAATCCTTATTCCGGGTATGATATATGCGCTCTGGCCCATACTGCAGGTGCCAGGTATGTGAGCAGGATTGCTGGAGCAGGTGATATATCGTCTTCACTTGAGAAGGCATTGAGGGTTAAGGGCTTTTCCCTTATCGAAGTAATTGAAATTTGTCCGAGTTACGGAATGAAGTTCAATCCGAAAAGAAAACTGTCTGAAATAATTGAAAGTTCAGGGAAACTGGCAGGAGAGTGGGTAAATGAGAGGAATGACTTTGATATTGCCCAGGGAAAAAAAACCACTGACCTGCTAAAGGAGATTCAGATAATGAATGTTGATTGCACTTCAGGGCTTAATCATCCTCTTTCAATAGTAATCAGCGGATCAGCAGGAGAAGGTGTACAACTTGCTGCTACCTTTTTTTCCGGAGCAGCTGTACGTTCCGGACTGGATGTTACGCAAAAGGGGAGTTATCCAGTTACAGTGGGAGTAGGCTTTTCTACTGCCGAGCTCATTATTTCACCTGAAAATATCAGGTTCCACGGGATAGATGTTCCTGATGCCGTGGTTGTTACTTCATTTGACGGACTTGCCCACAGCAGAAAAAAAATTGAGAAAATGGAGAAAGGGATCCTTATTATTGACAGCTCGCTTCCAGTGCCAGATACCGGAGCAAAAGTATATACCCGCGATTTCAGGTCAATTGGTGTAAGGTATGCCAGTCTGCTTGCATTGTTCTTTTTTGCATCAGAAACATCTTGTCTTTCAGATGATTCATTGTTAAGGACTATTGATGATGCAGGGTTCTCAGGAAAAGTCCCGGTAGAAAAAATTAACGAATTTCTGAAATAGTCCGGTTACTTGTTGACATCCTGCATATTGTACACCTAAGGTCAATGTATCAGTGATTTTGGGAAATTGCCAGGATGTCCTGAAAGTGGATGTCTTTACAGACAATGGGTTAGACAGATTTCCGGCAGAAGCATAAATTCAATACTAGTTTACAACGACAGTATCGAAAAGGTATTGATCGAGGGAGGTGGTTCTGCCAGGGAAGAGGATTATCAAAATACTGCCGGTAAGTCTAAATCTGAAATTGTCGTTCTGCTTTGTATAGCAGTGGCATAAGAATAATATTTAATTGCACCTGCTTGATGAAAAAGTTTGAATAAAAAGAAAAAGTTATTACTTTTGCAACCTGTTTAATTAAAACCATTTAATATTATGTTGAATCAGTATGAAACCGTTTTCATTATTACTCCCGTTTTGTCTGAAGCCCAGATGAAGGAAGCGGTTGAAAAAGTCAGGAATATAATCACTGACAACGGAGGCGAAATAGTCCAGCATCTGGACTGGGGCTTAAGGAAACTGGCTTATCCTATAAAAAACAAGTCGACCGGGTTTTACAACCATTTCGAATTCAAGGCGCCTGGTGAGCTTATCAGCAAACTTGAAACAGAATATAAGCGTGATGAGCGCATATTGAGGTTCTTATCTTTCAGAATGGACAAATATGCAATTGAATACGGTGAGAAAAGGCGTTCGATGTTAAACAAGGAAGTAAAACAAGAGGAATAAACCATGGCACAAAATCAATCGGAAATCAGATATCTTACTCCTCCAACGGTAGAGATAAAGAAAAAAAAGTATTGCCGTTTTAAGAAAAACAAAATAAAGTATGTTGATTACAAGGATCCTGAGTTTTTAAAAAAGTTTCTTAATGAGCAGGGTAAAATTTTACCGAGGCGAATTACAGGCACATCACTTAAATTTCAGAGAAAAGTATCAACAGCTGTTAAACGCGCCCGTCATCTGGCCTTGCTGCCATATGTAACGGATATGTTTAAATAATAAATCGGAGGACATATAATGGATATTATTTTAAAGCAGGATGTTGCCAACCTTGGTCATGCCGAAGATATTGTTACGGTAAAGAACGGGTATGGCAGAAATTATCTTATTCCGCAGGGACTTGCCTCACTGGCTACCCCTTCTGCAAGGAAGATGCATGCAGAGAATCAGAAGCAGAGAGCCCACAAGCAGGAAAAGATCAGGGAAGAGGCGGTAGCACTTCAGGAAAAAATGGAAGGAACAAAACTTACCATTGGAGCAAAAACCAGTACCAAGGGCAAGATCTTCGGATCTGTCAATACCATTCAGATTGCCGAATCACTCAATAAACTGGGTTTTGACGTCGACCGGCGTCAGATATCCATCAAAGAGGAGCTCATCAAGGAAATTGGTACGTACACAGCAATTGTTAAGCTTCACAGGGAGGTTAAAGTTGACATTGAGTTTGAGATTGTTTCAGAGTAAAGAATAATCGGAGATAATTGCATTAAGGCCGTTTCCATTTGGGATCGGCCTTTTTTGCCATATGGTTCCGGTTTAGCTTTAAAACTTCCGCGTCAATAGGGCGCAGTAATGTCCTGGCCGGGCATGTACGGCCAGGACATATGTAATAAGAATTTGCACAACGGAGTTAAATCAGGGTAAACCATTCTCTTCCGGTGCCCGCTAGTCCGATTGCAGCAGAATTATAACTTCTTTGAATTGCCGGCTAACCTTTGGAATCGGGCTTCAGGAATATAAAACAACCTGAAAGCCAGGCAATCAGTTTTTACTCTGTCAGCAAGGTTTTAATTGAAGTCCGTTCACTCAGGTTATCTCAGGGGAGGAGTCCTTACTGGTTTCAAAATATTATCAGGAAGATGTAAATGCTATATCGGAGAATTCCTGACAGCAATAGTCTCAATTTCAACCAGCACACCCAGAGGAAGCTTTACAACTCCGTAAGCTGCCCTCGCGGGTGGATTTTCAGGATAGAATTGTGAATATACTTCATTCATGTCCTTGAAATTATCCATATCAGACAGCAGGCATGTCGACTTAACGACATCTGAAAAGTCGTATCCTGCCTCTGCGAGAATGGCTCCGATATTCTGCATTACTTGCTTTGTTTGAGCCTTTATGCCTCCTTCGATAACCTTTTTTGTTTCAGGAACAATCGGTACTTGTCCGCTGATATATAAAGTCCCGTTTATTTCGACGGCTTGCGAATATGGACCAATGGCAGCAGGTGCCTGACTGGTGTTAATTATCTTTTTCATAGGTTAGAGGGTTTAATTATAACTGCCTAATTGAAGAAATTGTCATACCAGCTTCTTGTGGTACGGTATTTCAGATCCTTAAGAAGAGATGATTTTACTGCTATGGAAAAATTCCAGCTTTTTCTCGAGCCAAAAGGAACTACTCCGAAACGCATGTCCCAGCAATGGAGGTCCCTGTAAATATTTATATTTGTCATTGTAAAATCCATTGCTTCAAAATCATAACCAGAAGTGAACTGGATCTTCCATCTTGGAGTCAGACTAAGGTCGCCCGAAAAATTAAGCGTCTGGTTTATTCTGCTGTCACGTTGTGGCCTGGTATAGTTAAGGTTATAACGTACATTCAGGTTCCATGGCACACTGAAGTCAACATAGTCACCATAATAATAGACCTCGTGAGCGACATCGTCAAGATGTCCGAAAATGTCATCTTCTCCGGGTAAGATTTCTCCATGTGCATCTGTTCTCGGCATAGCAGTCCCATCGGGAGAGACAGGACTTGCTCCAGGTTCCATTATATCTCCGGAGGGCCTTTGGGCAACTGCAGATTTTAGTCCCATCGTCAGGCTTAGTCCCGCCCTTGTAATTCTTCCGGGTGTCCTGTTATTGCTCCACTGAAATGAATTGTATCGCCGGTTGTTTTCATCTATTGCATAAGGATCCATTATTGCATTGAAATTAATTCGTACCTTGTTTTCAAATACGCTTGTACTCCCGGTCATGTTAATTACCGACCAGTTCATTGAATCGGCATAGATATTATAGCTGGTGGAAAAATTAAGCCTTTCGAGAATTGGTACTTTCCTTGACTGGTTGATAGTATCGCGCTGATCGCGCACCTTCATCTCGAGATTATTAAGAAGGCTGATGCTGACATTGCCTGCCCTTCCGCTCACACTTGGAGTTCCATACATCTGTCCCTGAAATATTGAATATTCATCTATCCTTCCCTGTTCATTTGCCTGAACAGTCCTGTAGTAGTCAGGATTAATTCCTCCCATATCAGGAATGAAAGAAAATCCGACAGAGGGAGTCATCACATGCCTGATTGCCTCAACCCTGGAATTCCTGAAAGTAAACATTCCATATATGTTCTGGCTGAGACTTGTCGAAAAATTAGGGTTTATGGCATGACCGTATACAATCCCCGGTATGGTATCAGTTACCACGCCTGGAACTATTTCTCCCGATCTAGGATCAACATAATCATCAACCCAGTTTCTCCTTATCTGTTTTGTGTACATCACCCCCGAATAAGATATACCGGGAGTTATGTTCAGGAGATTTAAAAGCCTGAAGTTGGCTCTTAAAGGTATCTCGTGCCGAAAGCCACTTTCCATATTCCCGAGGGTTTCTCTTTTGAAAAGGAGTGAATCCTTTGTATTTATCCTGTTATCAAGGTTCGAGGTATAACTTAATTCAATATTTTCATACCACCGGTACTCCCCGACCCTCTGGGCACTCCTGAAGGGATACTGTCTTGCCATATTAAAGTTCACCGAAGGAAGCCGCACAGTAACTGAATTGTCTGAAAAGTTCTGGTTTGCACTTACATTACTGGTAAGGGAAAATGGTGAATCGGGCCATCGCTGACTGAAAGAGATGCTTGACTGTGCAGTGTTGGTGGCATATGTGTCGGGGTTTATAGTGTTGAACTTGTTATGAGAGCTCGATCCAAAATTTACACTGGCAGTGAAATTGCTGTTGGGAGATGCCTTGGCATCCTGCCTGTGTTGCCATGCTATATTATAGGAGTTGTTTTCCATATAGCCAGCAAGTCCGCGTTCCCCTGTTACATTATATGAATAAGCATACCTGAAACTACCGTTGAAACGGTACCGGCGGCTGTAATTTGATGCAGCATTGACTGCCCATGAGCCAAGACTGTAAACATCGCCCATCAGCCGGAGATCCATATATTCATTAAGATGCAGGTAATAACCTCCGTTTCTCAGGTAAAAGCCGCGACTCACTTCCTCTCCGTAGGTTGGGAATAGAATGCCCGATTTATTTTCCGGTTTGTTAGGGAAAAAACCAAAAGGAACTGCAACTGGCAGGGGAATATCTTCAATTACCAGGTAGGCAGGGCCGGATATTACCTTGTCATCGGGAATCACCTTTGCACGCGTCAGGGCAATATAAAAGTGCGGGTGATCGAGATCGCATGTAGTATACTTCCCGCCATGTATATGAAGGTGGTCATTGGCATGTTTTTTCGTGGTATGGCCATGCAGGAATCCATCCTGTTGTTCGGTTACTATACCCGTTATAATTCCCTTCTTTGTCTGGAAATTATATCTCATTGTCTCTGCTTCAAAAGTCTCTGAACCTTCAGTCATTACAGGTCGCCCGGTTACCTGTCCGAGAGAATCGGCAATACCGGTTGCAAAAACTTCATTACTTGCCATATCGATTTCAATATAATGGGCCCGAAGTTCAAGGTTCTCATATTTAACATATGCTTCACCCCAGAGAAAAAACTTTTGGTCAGTTACCGAATAAACAATTGAGTCGGTGGCAGTATATTCCACCTCTGATGAGAGAAAATTATTCTGGCGGCTCGCGGGTGGCCTGGCCTGCAACGTATCGATTTCATTCCCGGTAATAGTGTCCTGAACAAGTGTGTCTTGTGAAATCTCCTGATAATTAAGCTGAATAAGCGTATCCCGGTCAGTAACAGGCGTGTTGGAATTATGGTATATTGAATCTGGTATTGAAGAAGTTTCCTGTGACTGAGCAAGCTCTGCAAGAAAAACCGACAATATCATTGAAAGTAAAATGGGGAAGAATTGCTTAAAAAGCTTGATTGATTTATTATTATGCAATTTATATACTATTTTTGTAAAGATATCAGTTTAGAATTTTAGATCTCAAAACTAACCAATAAAATCAAATAGGTAATCGATGATTAAATATTTGCCGGAAACATTTTATCAATCTAAACGGATTTCAATATTTATTCTTGTTTTATCCGCATTCTTTTTCTCCTTTCCGGTACACAGCAGTAATTCCGAAGGTGCATACCGTATCAGGAGAATCGTCATTGACCCGGGTCATGGCGGTCGTGATCCCGGGGCTGTTGGTTTGCGCAGTAAAGAAAAAGACATTGTACTTGCTATATCACTGAAGCTCGGCAACTATATTAATGAATATCTTCCTGATGTTGAAGTTTTATACACCAGGACAACCGATGAATTCATCGAGTTGCACAGGCGTGCTGAAATTGCTAACAAAAATAATGCCGATCTATTCATTTCCATCCATGCAAATGCAAATACGAATAAATCGGTTAGAGGTACCGATACTTTTGTATTAGGTCAGGGCAGGACAAAGGAAAATCTGGAGGTGGCAATGAAAGAAAATGCTGCGATACTTCTTGAAGACAATTATAATGAACAATACGAAGGTTTTGATCCGAATTCTTCCGAATCTTATATCATATTCTCATTTATGCAGAGTGCCTTTGTAGGCCATAGCCTTAATTTTGCATCGCATGTTCAGAACCAGTTCAGGGAAAGGGTTGGACGAATTGACCGGGGTGTCAGGCAGGCCGGTTTTCTTGTGTTATGGCAGACTACAATGCCGAGTGCGCTCATCGAAATCGGATTCATATCGAATGCTGATGAGGAAAGGTATCTCATGTCAGAGGAAGGACAGACTTATATTGCTTCTGCTATTTTCAGGGCCTTCAGAGATTATAAAGTATCAATTGAACGAAGAAGTGATGCTCTTTTTGCCTCCACCGGCAGCAGCACAAATGGCGGCATTCAGCAGGAGACAGAGGTTAAATTATTAGAGGAAGCATTAATAGAGGAGGCGAACCATGAATCAGTTGAATATGGTGTTCACGATTCACCTGATCGGGCGCTTAAAGACGAGATAATATTTAAGGTCCAGATCGGTTCATCCAGGAACAGGATCCCAACAAATTCTGATTTTTTTAAAGGAATTACTAATGTCGAGGTATTTGAATCAGACGGTTTGTATAAATACGTGGTAGGAAATGCATCTTCTGTAGAAGAGGTATCTGCTTTCAGGAAAGAACTGACAAGTTCATTTCCTGATGCCTTCGTAGTTGCCATCAGGAAGGGAAGTCTTATTTCCCTTAAGGAAGCACTGACAAATAATTGATTCTGGTTCTGATAATCATCCCATCAGACTATTTAGTCAGGCAAACTCAAAATGTCAGTTTTTTTTAACTAAAAATCAGTAAGTTTGTTTATTAAACAAACAATAGATATTATTTAACATGAGCTTGAAATTCAACAAGGAAATAAAAATAGGGTTACTGGTAATCGTTACCATCATCTTTTTTATCGTAGGTTACAGCTTTTTGAAGGGCAGAAATTTATTTAAGCCAACAAACACTTATTATGTTGTTTATGATCAAATAGGCGGGCTGACAGAATCAAGCCATGTATTACTTAGTGGTTTCAGGGTGGGATATGTTGACGAAATTAAATTTATGGATGATATGCAACACCTTCTTGTAAGAATCGCCATTGAAAGAGGTGTGTCACTCTCGGTTGGTACTACAGCGAAAATCTTCAGTTCTGATATTATGGGATCCAGGGCAGTTGAACTTATCCAGGGGCCCGTTGCGGAAAAACATTCTTCCGGCGACACTCTCATTGCTGATTATTCCCCCGATCTGACAGATCAGGTTAAGGAAATAATTCAACCACTCACCATAAGAGCCAATCAGATGATGTCATCAATGGATTCTGTTCTTCTGGTTTTTCAGGCCATGTTTGATCAGGATTTTCAGTCAAATTTTGCCGGGATAGTCAAAAATATTAATAATACAGTCAGCAGCCTCGATACATTGCTCACCTTTGAGGACAGCAGGGTAAACAGGATTCTTGATAACCTCAGTTCCGTCTCAGAAAATCTGGCAGAAAGCAATGAGGATATCGGAACAATTCTTAATAATTTTGCTGCAATTTCAGACTCTCTTTCCCAGGCTGAACTGCTTGCCACCGTTAATCACCTGAACGAAGTGCTCAGTGATGCAAATCAGATGATGATTAGCCTGAGGCAGGGAGAAGGGGCGATGGGAAAATTCATTACCGACGACCAACTTTACACTAACCTTGAAAGCGCATCCAAAAATCTGGACCTTTTACTTATTGACCTTAAAGAGCGTCCGGGACGATTTGTTAACTTCTCAATATTTGGCCGACGACAGGATCGGGATTAATTTCCGGCTATTTTGACAAAGACACCTTTTTAATTGATTAAAAATATCTGTTTTTTCTCTCGTCATAGAACTAACATTAGTTAAACATCAATAAAGGATTAGTTAACAATTCCTTAACGTTCGTTTAAGTTACTTGACTGATATCCAGCTGAAAGCGATTATTTTCCATTATTTCAATTTTATAAATTATTGTTAATCTACTAATTGGTGAAATTTTCAGAAAGTCAATACCCTGACCGACTTTTTTTTTAGCTTTTTTTTAACAAAATTGCTTCTGCTTAAAGAAAAGGTGAAAATATTTTAAAGTGTTAATTTTAAATGGATAGTAATCATAATTTAGTTTGGAGTAACTGTTTGAAAGTAATCAGGGATAATGTCCCATCGATTAGCTTCAGAACATGGTTTGAACCCATTGTTCCGCTTAAGGTCGATAGAAATATTTTAACTATCCAGGTACCCAGTCCGTTCTTTTATGAATATCTGGAGGAGCAGTATATTGATATTTTAAGCAAGACTTTGCGAAAAGAGCTGGGTGGTGATGCCAAACTTGAATACAACGTTGTTATGGAGAACAACGGATTTGCCGATTCAAAACCATACACGGTAAAATTCCCCGGCAAATCCAAGTCTGAATCGACAAACAGGCCGGTTTCAATGCCTTTCAGTGATAGTGAAAATTCAATAAAAAACCCTTTTATAATTCCGGGAATCAAAAAGCTTCAAATTGATCCTCAGCTTTGTCCTGATAAAACATTTAATAATTTTGTAGAAGGCGATTGTAATCGTCTGGCCCGGTCTGCAGGCTTGGCTGTTGCAAGCAACCCGGGAGGCACAGCATTCAATCCCTTGTTTTATTACAGCGAGAACGGATTGGGAAAAACACATCTCGGACAGGCAATTGGGCTGGAAGTGAAGGAAAGATTCCCTGAAAAAACTGTACTGTATGTTGATGCAAATAAGTTTTCCAACCAGTTTGTTGAATCAACCAGAAATAATAACCGGAATGATTTTCTGCATTTTTACCAGATGATAGATGTCCTTATAATAGATGATGTGCAGGATTTTGCCGGAAAAGACAAGACACAGGACATATTTTTCCATATTTTCAATCATCTTCATCAGACAGGAAAACAACTTATCCTGACATCAGATAAGCCGCCTGTAGAATTGCAGGGCATGGAGCAGAGATTGCTTTCCCGGTTTAAGTGGGGGTTGTCGGCCGATATGCAGTCCCCTGACTTTGAAACCAGGATTGCGATTCTTAAACAAAAAGTTTACAATGACGGAATTGATATACCCAGCAACGTACTTGAGACTCTTGCAACACACATTACAACCAATATCAGGGAACTGGAGGGAGCTTTGATAAACCTGCTGGCCCACTCAACACTTAACCGGCGTGAAATAAACAATGACCTTGCCCGCCAGGTTATTGACAGACTAGTTCGTAATTCGAAGAGAGAGATCTCAATAATGCATATTCAGAAAATTGTTTGTGACTATTTTAATATCCATGTAGACCAGTTACAGGAAAAAACCAGGAAGCGTGAGATAGTACAGGCAAGACAGGTAGCAATGTTTTTTTCAAAAAGCCTTACAAAATCATCACTTGCTACTATTGGTTCACAAATTGGAGGCAAAGATCATGCAACGGTACTGCATGCCTGCAAGACTGTCAATAATCTGATCGAAACAGATAAACGCTTTATGCAATCAATCCAGGAAATAGAAAAGAAATTAAAGGTGTAGGTTAACTTCCCGGAATACAGCCGGGGCACCTTTCCATAATTCATTACTTCCATTTGATAAGCCCCGATCTCACCGGGGTTTTTAATTAAATCCTGTTTTTAGGTTTCGGTAAAGATTAATTTATTTCTCCCTTAGAATTCCAGTAATGTAAAGAAAAAAGCATTTAGTTAATCTGAAGAAATCTGACTGGTCTTTTATCTATTTCAATGTTTTGTTGCAAGTAGGTTTTTTTGCTTATATTGTAAAAAAGCCTTCACAAAAAGATATAAATCAATAATACAGGGTGATCTTTTCAAAGTATTTTGAAATGGCTATTTTGTGTTCAATTTATGCGTGGTTATCAAACCTTGAAATTTACCCAGTCTATTTCTTTCTGCTTTAGTAAACTCATTGTATTACTTTCGGGCGAACCCGGTATAGGTTCAAAGTTATACTCCCAGGAGGCACTTGCCGGCAGGCTAATGAATGTGGCTTCTATGTTTCTGCCTGATTCAAGGCCAAATTTAGTACCCCTGTCGTGTATGAGGTTAAATTCAATATATCTCCCGCGTCGGAGATTTTGCCATTTGCTCTCCCGATCACTAAAGGCGATCTCTGATTTATCCATTACTATCTCCTTGTACATCCGGGGGTATGCATCACCCAGGTCGATTGTAAAATTCAGCAACTTGTCAAAACTGAGATCTTTACCAGGTTTGATCCTGTCAAAGAAGATACCTCCAACTCCCCTTAATTCCTTGCGATGTGGAAGATAAAAATAGTCATCAGCCCATTTTTTCAACCTTGGGTAGAATTGTACATCATACCTGTCGCATATCTTTTTTAATGACCTGTGGAATGATATGGCTTCCTGCTGATCAATATAGTGAGGAGTCAGGTCGATCCCTCCACCGAACCATTCTGTACCGTTATCGAGCGAAAAATATCTCACATTCATATGAATTATGGGAACATATGGGTTGACAGGATGCATAACCGAGGAGATACCCGTTACATGGTAATATAATGCCTCTTCACCCAGAATTTTTTTCATATTTGGTGATACATGACCATGGACAAACGAAAAATTTATTCCTCCTTTTTCTATGATATTTCCATGTTGTATCACAGAGGTAACCCCTCTGCCGGTTTCAGTTTCCCAACAGTTAACCGCAAGCGGAGTCATGCAAATGGTTTCTTCAAAAAGGTTGCAGACTTTTTCATGAAGCTCTGAATAGTGAGAAACTGTATTGTCAATATTCTTCATCATATGAACAATTCAAGGGTGAAACAATATTATAAGTAAATCATCGTGTCCTGGGTTTATTTTTTCAATTATTTAGTTCCGGGTCCATTGCAACCCTGAAACCCACTTCATATATATCGGTATACCACCAGATACTTTTAGGTATCTGAGGATCGGTCAATTGCCAGGCATCATGCCTTGTGGGTTTACGAGCGGCAACCCTGACTTCACTGGCAGCGGAGTTGAAGGAGCCTCCCCTTATCACCCTTTCCGTACCTGACAGCGGACCAGTCGGATCAACAATGATTTCACCGGCAGGATATATAGAATAGGTATCGGATGCATACCAGTCGTAACAATACTCGTAGACATTCCCCAGCATATTTTCCAGGTCAAATGGATTTGGCATTACCGTTCCGGGGGGATGGGTCATACTCCGGCTGTTCCCGCTGTACACAACATATGAATTTATAACTGCCGTGTCAAGTCCGAAAATCCGGTTGAGAAAACGGTCAGGGTCCATTTTTTTTGGTTCAGCCTCAAAGAAATATGGCCCTGTAGTTCCTCCCCGTGCAGCATATTCCCATTCAGCTTCTGTAGGAAGCCTGTAGGAGCGGCCGGTTTTTTCCGATAACCACCTGCAATATGTTTCGGCAGCATACCATGTCATTGTGATTGCCGGTCTTGAACCCATTCCCCATCCCTGATCGATCGCACCCCAGGGTGGGGTGGGACCTGTAATTGCATCAACATCATCCGCGCCTGAGGAGTATAAATCGTCCTGTCTTCCAAGGTTATAAAAATCTTCATAAAAAGCCATGAATTCTGTCCATGTTACTTCTGATCTGCCCAGATAAAAGGGACTTATCCGGACTTTCCGCTGAGGGCCTTCATTGCTGTTCCGGTAAGGCTCATCAGGAGGGCTTCCCATTATGAATGTTCCCCCCGGAATTGCAACCATATCAAAACTGACTGAAGTGCCGGGGATTTCCTGCTTAAAACTCTCAGGTAAATCCGGATTAACGGCATTGTCAATTTCAATTGCAAACGAATCATGTTCTTCCCGGACTGGTTTTAAAAATTTGAGATACAGGAAAAACAGGAGGCCGGATATAACCAGAATAATGATTCCGGTTATAATGTATCTATGTCCGGCAGCATGTGATCTCTGGCCGGTCATAACCTAGAAATGGTTACAAGACCAAAGATTTTTGAAAAAAAATATTATTCTCTGTGTGAACCCGGATTTTATTGGTGTCGATCTCTATATTATAGGGTGTCATATCTCGTATTTTATGTGATTACTTTATTAAAAATATTGAAATTAAGTAAAAAATACAAAATGGTCTTAAAGTAGTTTATTATTATTGATACTTTTACAAATAGAACAGGAAAACAAAGTGAACGGGAATGCACCGTTTAACTAAATCAATTTAAATAACACTTTATTTAATAAAAACAGGGAGATGCTTCCTATATGGATGGTTGAATAAGCCAGCTTCATTTGAAATGATGAAGTCGCCATCATTTTTAAATGGCAAAAAACTCAAGGCGGTTGTAATCAGTTACAAGGTTTAATATGATTAGATCTGCTGAAGCCAATCTCCTTAACTTATTACTAAAGTAATTAAAGAACAAGATTATGAAAAAACCACATATTGTAAATCTGATTTATTCAGTTTTTCTGATAGCTTTGGGAATTGCCGGATTCTTACTGCGATACCTTGATGTCGGTGATTTTCAATATACTGCCCTGATCCCGGCTGCATTTGGCATTGTATTATTGTCATTGGGAAATGGAATAAAAAGGCAACACAGGGTTATTTCCCATGTGGCGGTGCTTCTGACTTTTTTACTTGCTATTTTTGCCCTGATCATGGTAATAATGAATGCCGGTGATGGTTTTCTCCTGTCAAGAAGGGGAATAATTTTTATGTTTATTTTAATCAGTTCCTTTATTGTGCTGGGTATATATATAGCCAGGTTTATCAGCATAAGCAAGTCCAAAAAAGATGTTCCCGTGGATCAGTCGTCCTGAAGTTCATTCCTTACATACATTATTATTTTCCACCTGTCCTCCGGACTGATCTGGGATCATCAGGCAAGCAGGTTATTCTGATACCCATGCCGGAGATTCTCTTTATTAAAGTACGATGCACCCTTGCAGGGGGCAGAGTCGTTGATTTGTGCAACTTGTTTGCAATATTCAAGGGATAAGAAGTGAGCTGTCACCATAGCTCAGGAACCTGAAATCATTGGCCAGGGCGTAGTCGTAAACCTTTCTCCAGTCTTCTCCTATAAATGCTGCTATCAAGAGTAGGAGAGTGCTTCTTGGCTGGTGAAAATTCGTTATTAGCTGATTAACAATCCTGAATTTATATCCGGGAATAATCATCATTTGAGTTTTGGCTTCCATCGTACTTAATTTTTCTGCACTGAGGCTTTCAAGCAGAGCATCCATTGCAGTGCTTAAAGGAATTCCTTGCGGGAGGCCGGCCGCTTCCCACTGGCCTAACTCCACCGGAATTTTTTTACTATCCTCAGAACAATATAGTTTTACGCCAAGCCAATACAGGCTTTCGAGTGTACGTGCTGAGGTAGTTCCAACAGCGGTAATTTTGCCGCCATGAACCTTTAATTTCTCCAGTATTGATGCACTTACCGAAAAGTGTTCGGAATGCATTGTATGTTTATCAATGGTTGCAGATTTGACAGGATGGAACGTCCCTGCACCGACATGCAATGTGATTTCTTCAATTTTGGTTCCGGCTTGTCGCAAGGCATCGAGAATTTCTTTTGTGAAATGTAGACCGGCAGTTGGAGCAGCCACAGATCCGTCATTACGTGAATAAACCGTTTGATATCTTATCTTGTCCGAATCCTCTGGATCCCGGTTAAGATACGGAGGAACAGGAGTAAGTCCGGCATTTTCAATTATTTCGGCAAATGAGATGTTTGCATCACTCCATGTTAAATAAATTTCCTGCCAGATGCCATGATCAGCAGCCATTTCGGCAAAAAGAGTAACCATGCTTGTCCCGATTAACACTTCTTTTTCCAGGATCCCCCTCTTCCATCTCTTCTTGTTTCCGGTCATGCATTTCCAGAGGCATCCTGTGGTGGATTTAAATGAGAGGTCATACCCAGCCGGTCTTAATGGTTCCATAAGAAATACCTCAATGCGCGAACCTGTAGGCTGATACATATATATCCTGGCCTGGATAACCCGCGTATTGTTGAATACCATAAGGTTATTGTTTCCTGTGTAGTCTATTAGCTTTTCAAAGTTTGCATGGCTTATATTTCCCTTGTTATACAATAACAATCTGGACGCTGTACGGTGTTCCAGAGGGAATTTTGCAATACTGACTTCAGGAAGCTTATAATCGTAATCGTTAATAAATACAGAATCTGGCGAAAGTGAAGACATTCAATATAAATCTTTGGGTTCGGGCAAAATTAATTAATTTTGCAACAGAAATAACCAAACAGATTGTAAATGCAGTTTAATAGAGGAGACAGGGTTAAATTCCTGAACGATATAGGTGGAGGCATAATTACCAGGATCCGCGATTCGAAAATTGTCATTGTCGAGACTCAGGACGGATTCGAAATACCTGTGCCTTTATCAGAGCTTATTCTGGTGGAAAAATCAAAGGATCAGGATCGGAGTGATACCGGATCAGTTAAAAAGGCTGACAACAGGAAAGAGAGCACAGGGAAACAGAACATGGAAGATGAACTCATTGTTAATATTCAGGCAATCGATGAACCGGAAGAAGATAATTCCGGTTTAATGGAAAGGAACCTGTTGCTTGCTCTTTCAGGTAATGAAAGATCGGGTGAACTCGAAGCCTGGCTGATCAATGACAGTGGATTAAATGTTTTGTATGTTATGTTACTTAAACAGGATGACCTGTATACTAACATAAAAACCGGGCTGATAGAGGCCGATACCAAGATCTTTATTGCAAATATTACCAGGGAGCAGATCAATAGTTTTATTTCACTGCGCCTGCAGGCTGTCTTCTTCCGAAAGGGAACATATGATCCGGTGTCTCCTTCCCAAATGGAATACGCGCTTGATCCTGCTGAAATTTTTGCAGCAGGATCATTTGTCATCAATGATTTTTTTGATGAAAAGGCGAAAATTATCCCGATGATATCTGATGCCCGGGAAAGAGAATTAAAACTTATATCTGAACAGGAAATTAGTCTTCTGATAAACAAAGACAGCAAAATTTCAAAACCACCTGTATCCGGAAAACGTGTAAACAGCGATCCCCTTTTTGAAGAGGTGGATCTCCATATTGGAGAGCTAATAGATAACCATGAAGGCTTATCTGGCAGAGAAGTGCTTGATATCCAGATGGCACGTTTTACTACGGCATTGGAAGGAGCAATACGCGGCAATACCAAAAAGGTTGTTTTTATTCATGGTATTGGCAACGGCAAGTTAAAATTTGAAATACGAAAAACGCTTGACAAGAAGTATCCAAAGTTAGTATACCAGGATGCATCTTTCCAGGAATACGGGTATGGGGCGACCATGGTAATTGTAAGACGTTAATTTCTGTTGAAGCTGCAGGGGCTTTAACTTTTTTCTAAAAACCGTGAACTCGCTACATGTCACTTTACCTTTTTTTCTACAGCAAAAAAAAGGTAACCAAAAAAGTGCCGCGCTTACGGAAAAAGTCTAAAAATCAAACCTTTTTCCTAAAAACCGTTAACTCGGTACGCTCAAACAAAACGGTTTTTTTTACGGAAAAAACTTTGATTTTCTTAACGTCTTTTTCCTATGCGGAATACTCCATTGTTCTGAATATATACGACTCAAAATAATACTTTTTGCTTAACACAGACCACAAGAAACTATTTGAACAACCCAGAACCATAACAAACAAGGGCCATACAATATTTTAATTGATTCAGTCTGGCAGGATTATTGTTTATAGTCGGTTGTTTTATGTAATTTTGAAAAAAATCAGCAGGCCGTTCCATCGCCTCCCGTTCCAGACGGGGGGAGGAAAGTCCGGGCAGCAAAGGGCATCATGCTTCCTAACGGGAAGATACCCGCAAGGGTATGGTTAATGGAACAGAAAATAACCGCCCCGGTTAGCCGGGGTAAGGGTGAAAAGGTGAGGTAAGAGCTCACCGGTCCTCCTGGTGACAGGAGGAGCCGTGCAACCCATGAGCTGTAAGGCCATGTATATTCCGGGCTTTCTGGTAATCCAGAAAGACAGGGCTGCCCGCCCTGATCTCCTGCTCATGCAGGCGAACCGGAAGGGGTAGGCCGCTCGAGGCAATTGGCAACAATTGTCCCAGATAAATGATGGAAACCCTTTTGGGTACAGAACCCGGCTTACAGGCCTGCTGTTTTTTTTTAATATATAAACCTACATCTTCCGAAAGTGTTCGTCCTGGCGGAGTTATGCCATTGATAATAAAATTGAAGACATAACACCTGCTATTTTGTCTCGATTTCAGGATGCTCAATGTTATTCTTCCTTAATTTATTTTACAATGGGGAGGGAGTATTATATTTAGAGTACGCCTATCCACTAAAAGGTTAGGTTGCAATTTCCCTCTGTATCTTTTAATTCACCTAAAGGTTAAGGAAAATAGGTATCGGTTATAAAATCCTTCAACAAATTCTCTGTAATCAAGTGGCACTTCATTGAATAATGATGATTCCGGAGAAAGATAATTTCCTGGTACGGAAAAAACCCTCCAGGTTTTGACCATCTAGATCGCCGATTTATAATGGCAGTATTCATTGAGAACAGCTGCGGAAAAAACAAATGTTTTTTCCGCAGGTTAATGGTTCTGACAATTCTAAAGCTATTTATAATTCGTAAAAGAAGTAAATTTCAAAAAACGAAAAATTCCACACCCCTAACATATTGTTTTTCTTTATTGACCGGGTTCTCCCAGTCAGTTATGGCTGGCGGGGCAGCCTATTCGATTGTGTTTTCGTGCTTTTTTAATTCAATGTTTTATCTATCTGTGACTTTATTGCATAATAATTCATCTCCCAGCATGCTCGTCCTAATATTATCGCAGGATTAATTTTATGTTTAGCTCCAAACTCAAAAATCTTATCATCATTTAATGGTGTATAGAAATTTACTAATTCAGTCCATTGAGAATCTGAAATTAAAGACTTTTGAGCATATTCATCAGCCTGTAATTCACAAGTGTCTTTATCTTTTGAGCCTATAATATCAACAAAACGTTGTTCCATATCATCTTTCAAGTGAAGTTCTATATGTCCAATTTCGTGCAAAATTGTGAACGCAAAATTATCAATTCTTTTATGTCGAACCGATAATGCAATTGCAGGATTATTACCACTCCAAAAGGAAAATCCGTCTATTGGAGTTTTATCAAACTTATCAAGATAAACCAATTTAATACCGTAATTTTCAAGTAGTTTTTTTGTCCTTTCCTTAACATTAGAATTTTCAAAAAATACATTATGTAAGTCATTTTTCAGTTGTTCAACTCGTGATGCGTCAAAATTTGGAACAATAACTTTACCCGACTCAAATTCTGCTATTTTACTCCACGCCAACATATTCGTTTGATTTATCTCAAGTTTTCCAGATGTGCGATAAAACGAGAGCGTTCTGTGTTCTGCCACCGTGTTGACAAGATCCTCAATCGTTTCAACCTTATAAATATCCTTGATTTTAATTATATCCTCTTCAAGTGTACCTATCAAGTATCCTAATTTTTTCAATTTATTCACCGGAACATACTCTTTAATTATATTCCAGATTTCAATGAGTTCTATTTTACGGATATTTTTCTCTTTTAGCCTTGCCTTATCAATATCAAATTGACTTTGAAATCTCATCCAATAATCAGCTGAAATCCCTAAAGACTTTTCTAATAAGATTGCAAAGTCAGCTGTAATAGCACGTTTACCTTTTAGAATTTCGTTCAAAAAGGTTGGCAAAACACCTAATTCATGTGCAAGTTCTTTTTGGGAAATATTTCTAGCATTTATCTCATCCATAATAACTGTTCCTGGATGTGTAGCTTCAAATGGTATAATGTTTTTTGTTGTCATGGCTTGTTTTATTTGTAATGATTACTCAATTCAACTATTGAACAAATTGTAATAATGTCGGGCTCTTTTCCTGTAGTCTTACTATAGAACTCAATTCTATATTGTTGGTTAACTCTTACAGATTCAAGACCAGCTTTATCACCAACTAATTTTTCATAGTTTAAACTTTTAAATGGAAACAAATCCTCAATTCTATTAGCATTTCGCAATTTATCAATCGTATTTTTAAATTGCTTTGTCACTGAAGGTTGGATACGATACTTTTTATTACTCGTTTTTCCAACCTCATACAACTCTCTCAAATAGTCTTTTTCAAATTCAATTTCCACGAAATCATTTTTTACAAAAATACAATAATCTTTAAATAAATTCACTAATTAAGTGAATTAATATATCGGCAGGATTTTTTTAACATCAAACACAACGTTACTGGTATAACCACAGCAGTGGGATTTGCGGGGAGCGTCACTGTCCGCCGATACCACGCGGAGCAGCGAACATAAAACTACAACCAAAGCCCCGCTATTGTGGCTATACCATGTGTGTGCCCAGGGATTTGGTTTCGTACCAACATTCGAACCACTGTGGAACTGGAGGAACTATGTTAGTGGTAAAAAAGGAAACATAAAGGGCTGCAACAAAAGTCTCGATTAGACATGGCCGGAAGGATGGGAGATGATCTAGTATGAATATCTAAAAATGCTTTAAAGGGAGTAAAAGCAGTGGCAACCATATCTTGAGGCAATCCTCCATTTCTTATTTTATGTAGTACTTGCTTACCTACCTATATTAGCCGTGCATCAATAAACAAAGGAAATCTCGCATTATCTCCAGTAGAGGTAGATACATAAGCATAGTGATTATTTTGAACTACGATCAAGCCAATAAAGGCACATTTTCCTTTTCGACCAGTGGCAGACTATTGAGAACAACTGCGGATAAAACAAATGTTTTTTCCGCAGCTTAATGCTTCTATATACTTATATTTGATTTGTATTAAAATAGCCCACTGGTTAATCAGTGGAAGCGAATGTCTTTGGGGAATTTTTACAAATGAGTATGTTTGCATTTTACGGGGGAAATATATGAATCCGCATGCCTCATTGTTTTTTTTGCTCCTGCTTTCAACCATAATTTCATCAGGTTGCAGTCAAGCTGAAGGTCCGAATTCAGATTCATATACTGAGTCGCAAATCGAAGAAGATTTTTTGATAACCAACCTGGAAT
>CAYQXY010000007.1:0-86985 GCA_964421595.1 uncultured Bacteroidales bacterium
TTTTAGGCTTTTTCCGTAAGCGCGGCATTTTTTTGGTTACTTTTTTTTGCTGTTGAAAAAAAGTAATAGAAAATTGTAGCGAGTTAACGGTTTTTAGAAAAAAACAGTGATTTTCAGGCTATAGAAAAAAAGTGACAGCCACAGATCACATTATCTCCTTATACTTGTTAGCATTGACAAATATAACATCCCCAACTTCATCATACCCCTCAAAAACCTTTTCTCCATGCTGCTTTATCATCTCTCCCCTGTAACCAATTAGAGTTAGTCCGGCACCTGCTGATCTCTCATTAATAAGTGATTTTGAATTTACCCCTTCCTTAATGGTTATTATTTCAATATTATTTAATGAAATAGGAAGCCTTCCCACATGGATCAGTTCAATTATCTGTTCCCGGGTTTGCTCTTTTTCGCTTTCCTTGCAAAGACTGAATATTTTAATGAATCCCTTTTTCCAGTCAGGATGACCCAGAATTATATAGGATATAAGTATCATCAGGTTTGCATTTTCGGTGTCGGTAGGTTTAATCCATACATGAATTCCTTTTCTGAAATTTATTGCCTTTTGTGTATTTGAATAGATGCAGATATCAAAATTACCTGCTTTTACAAGGGCCAGATTATCCAGGATCTGGCAGAGCTCTTTACTGTTTCCATGCTCGTATTCGAACAGGGCAAGATTATTATCCATCCCTGAAATACTTGGTAACTGAATAATCTGGGCAATGGCTGATGTATATGAGGGGGAGATAAGAGTATCGACATAGACATTGCTCTCTTCGATATCAGAGATCTGTATTAATTTCTCAAGTACCTCGTCTGACTGCTTACAAGTGGCTTTGGAAAAATATCCTTCAATCAGGTGAATATAGGTTGCAAAACCATATCGGTGAGATATCCAGTTGATAAGTTCAAAAGGCTTGATTCTGTTAAAAGTATTTTTTGAAACGCATACAACAGAAGGGCGCCAGGAATTACCTTGCTTTTTCTTTGATTTTTGCAGATATATCTGAATTCTTCTTACAAGCTGGAAAAAAGCCCCCTGAAATATAACCTCCAGGCCTTTTCTGTCCTTATGATGGTTGGATATTCCTATATACAGAACAGCCATCAGGATTAATGATATAATGGCATACGTGGCATGTATCATAAGCATAAGCCACAGGCTCATTACAAACCCGCCCAATGAAAAATACCAGCGCGATTTGAAAGATGGCCGGTAGGAGGGATCAGATCCGAAGTGATTCAGAAATGAAATCAGACATAACGAACCATAGGTTACCATAAAAAACATAGTAATAATCTGTGCTACTACGTTTACACTTCCAAGGATAACAAACACCATGGCTATTACACAAGTGATCAGGGTTGCATTATAAGGCTCGTTAGTTTCACCCCTTCCTCTTGAGAAGATGTAATTCAGGTTTCTTTGTGGTATAGACCTGTCAAGTCCCATTGCCTGTAATGTGCGGGGAGCAACAATTATTGATCCTATTGCAGAAGATATTGTTGAAGCTGCAAGGCCAAGAGGAATAACCAAAAGTCCTAAGAAAGCAATCCTGATCATGATAAGCTGATTGTCAATCAAATCATATTGACCGGCCGATACTGCAAGCTTCCATGATATAAGAATATAAATTATCATCCCGATTAATGTAGCAGCAATAGTCCCGCGTGGTATGGATTTACCCGGGTTTCTGAGGTCGCCCGAAAGTCCAACACCTGCTGTCATTCCTGTAAAGGCAGGGAAGACGATAGCAAAAACAATAAAGAAATCATCCTGGTTACGGAAACTGAAATTTGATAAACCTTCTTCTGTAGATGGAACCGTGCTGCCAAAAAAGAAGAAAGAGAGGCTGACTAATAAAATTGCGCCAACCACATATAATGCCTTAATTCCCATGTTTGCTCCTTTTTTCAGAATTAACACCGATAAAAAGATCATGGTAGGAACACTGACGGCCTGTCTTGGCAGCATTATTCCATAATTATTGGAAACATAATTGAATAGTGGTTCAAATGCTTCAGCAAATGCAATGACATAAAACGCAACACTTATGGCTTGAGAAAGGTACAGTGCAATTCCAATAGTTGCCCCAATATTCAATCCGAAAGACCTGGAAATGATATAATAGACTCCGCCACCTTCCACTCTCTGGTTTGTAGCTATTTCAGAAAGGGCCATGGCAGTCGGAATTGTAACCAGATGACCGACAATTATTATAAGAAATGCTCCCCAGAATCCGAGCATCCCAACAGTAAATCCGAATCTGAGAAACAGTATTGCGCCAAGAATCGTTGTAATAGAGGTGAAAAATACCGGGGCAGTGCCAAAACGTTTTACTTTGTTGAAATTGTTTGCCATAAAAGGAGTGACTTATTTAATCTGCTAAAATATGAAAAACTTCCGTCTAATTTAATTTACCTGCTGCTATTGATTAAATTGATTAAAGCGGAAGTTTATATTGCCCGGCCAAAACATCAGCAAAAAAACAATTTGAAATATTCCGGTGCGATTATTGAAAAAATTGACAGATAAATAGTTTCAGGAAATATTTTGAGGTATTGAATGGAAGTCAGTAAATGTTTTCTGAGGTAAACTATTAATGTGATGAGAATGCTCATAGTTTTGCATTCTTCTCATCGTACTGCGGCTAATTCTACTGGTAAACAGTCCGACAATAAAGAAAAAGACAAGAATTCCACCAAGTACATACATTATGGTCTTTGAAGTGTCAACCGATGCGTTAAGCCTTAGTGTCATTGCATTATAAAGCATCCAGAGCATATACAGGTTAAGACACAGAATAATCAGTGAACCAAGAAATGGATGAATGATTGAGAAGATGTTCATAAAGGCACTGACCGGTGTTATTACCATCAATGCGGCAGTGACATGTATTATTGGTTCGAATTCGGTTTTACCACCTGCAATTGATACCAGCAGCATAATTATCAGTGCACCAATAAAGAGTCCTATCAATGCACCTATAATTGCGGAAATGAAGGCCATCAGTCCCAGAGCCGGCCCGAATATCGTTCCTCCAAATATACCTCCGGTCGCCGTTACCCTGAATAGTCCCCAGAGTAGGGCGAATATTCCTGCTATGCCACCATAAATAACGGCTTTTATTATTGGAGGACCAAATCCTCCTTCCGTCGACATTGTGCTGAAATACTCCCGCGGGTTTAACAGGGCCTGTTTTGAATCTTCAATAAATGCATTAAAGTTGAATTCTTTGCTTTCCATATCAGATTGTTTTTGTGTTAGGGAAATTAAGGGTTTTACCTAAAAGGATATACAATTAAAGATAGGTAAAAAAGGAATGCAATCAAAAAAGGGTTTCGGACTATAAAGCCCAAAACCCTTATAATGATACAGGTAAATAAAATATCTGCAAAATCTGTCTGATCGAAGACTGATTATTGACCCAGTGAAATACCTATTCCTTTTGCAGTTTTAACCAGGCTCGCACTTTCGGTAACGAATTTATTTTTCTGAATGGCATCAATAAGAGGTATTGATATAATATTCGGATGCCGGTAAGCTACCATCTCTCCAAACCTTTCTTCCAGAACCATTTCAAAAGCCTTAACTCCAAACTGCGCAGCAAGTACCCTGTCAAATGCAACCGGTATTCCTCCTCTTTGAAGATGGCCAAGTACTGTTTCCCTGATATCAGCTGTAACACCTGCATCTTTAAGCTCCATCTCAAGCCTGGCCGCAGCGCCTCTCAGCCTTACGTTGTGATAACCAACCTCGCTTGATTTCTCTCCGGACTGAATTCCACCTTTAGGCATAGCCCCTTCTGCTATAACTAAAATGGCAAAACCTTTCCCTCTTGAAAATCTGGACTCAAGCCGCTCGGCTACCTTTTGTATGTCATATGGAATTTCAGGTATCAGGCAGACCTCTGCGCCACCTGCTATTGATGCACTGAGAGCAATCCAGCCTGCATCCCTGCCCATTACCTCAAGTATGAGAATCCTGTTGTGGCTGGCAGCAGTTGTCACAAGCTTATCTACAGCTTCGGTAGCTATCTGGACTGCTGTCTGGTATCCGAATGTGAAATCAGTAAACTGAAGGTCATTATCAATTGTTTTCGGCACTCCGATAACCTTAAGCCCTTTTTCATAAAAAGCCTGTGAAATTCGCTGAGATCCGTCGCCACCTATACTGATTACGGCATCCACTCCCATATACTGAAGCTTCCTCATCATTTCATCCGATCTGTCCACCGCTCCCCAGGTTCCATCCAGGTTCTTTACCGGCCATTCAAATGGTCCCCCCTTATTAGTTGTTCCGAGAATTGTTCCTCCACGAAAGTGAATGCCTGACACTGCCTTCTCATCCAGTATCACAATTTCTGTAGGTTCTTTTAATAATCCGTCAAACGAATTGATACTGCCAATAATCTCCCAGTCTTTTTCCCGGGCTGCTCTTTTAACAATGGCTCTTATGACTGCATTTAGTCCGGGACAATCACCACCACCGGTTGCTACTAATACTCTCTTCATCTTAATATTTATTTATTGGTTCTCTTATCGTCAAAAACATATTGTGAAATTGAGGAAGGCCCGATATAAAAATTACACCTGCCTTAAAAAGATGGCAAATATAACCTGAAATTAATTGAGAACAAAATTATAAGCTGGAATCTACTGCTTTGATCTTCAATATTTAGTAAAAAAATAACTTGCATTTAACAATTCGGTTATCTGGAAGGAGTCACTTTAAATACTACCGGCCTGTGAAGTAACCGTGACGATGTCATTTAAAGCAAAAAAACCGCCCGGAGAAATCCGGGCGGCGGGGACACAAAAAACGGGACAACTACCTAATAACCCGGATTTTGCTTCAAATTTGGATTGGCATTGATACGTGGCTGAGGAATTGGCATTACATTCCTGAAATCCTGTTCGCCTGAGCGGTCAAAGAATTCCCATTCACCCCGAACAAATTTGTCAAATCTGATAAGGTCATTTCTGCGCATTCCTTCAAAATAGAATTCCCAGCTTCTTTCCATCAGAAGGGCGTCAAGATCAAGGGTAGCAGTAGTATAAAGCTTACCAGTGGGATCATCGAAAGCACGGGAACGAACCTGGTTAACCAGGTCAACCGCTTCCTGTGTGGCAGCGCCACCATTCTTACGCATAAGTGCTTCTGCTTTCAGCATAAGGATGTCAGCGTAACGATAAATTGCAAGGTCATTACCCATTGACCATGCAGGAAGTGCACTTATTTCCCATTTCATTATACGGGCACCATTATATTCAAGTGCATTCCTGTGATCATATGTGTTCTGATCTGTTGCATCATAAATATTGACGAAATCAACTGTCAGATTCAAAGGATTGGGTGCACTTTCCTCCGAGCAAAGTAAAACCTCTCCTGTTGAAGAATACTGAGGACCTACAAGCCAGCCGTTTCTCCTTATATCCAGTTCGTCAAATGATTTATAATGAGAAGGAAGGGCAGAGAACCCGTTCCATGGTCCATTAGCTGTATTAAATTTTCTTTGCATGGCATAGTGATGGCCAAGCCAGAAGAAAATCAAACCCCAGTCAGTGCGGGTTTCATCATAAGGTATGACAAAGATATTTTCTGTTGAACCACTGTTTTCAGCAGCGAAATTATTGAAATAATTACCTTCCAGCTGATAGAGATCACTGTTGATAATTGCATCACAATGAGCTATTACCTCGTCCCATCTTCCGGTGCCAGTCCATGTCTCTGCGTTGATATAAAGCTTTGCGAGCATAGCATGAGCAGTCCATTTGTTAAAGCGGCCGTAAGTGGACTGATTTTTTTCCTCAGACAGGTTATTGATATTATCTAGTAGATCACTTTCAATAAAATTGAATAACTCGGTACGACCTGTCTGAAAATCAGCGTTATTAGGTGGTGAAAACCCAGGTTCCACATCAAAACGGTCAACAATGGGAACGTTGCCAAAGAAATCGATCAGTTGATAATAACCAAATGCCCTGATCATTTTAAGTTCGGCCAGAAATTGATCACGTAGTTCAGCATCCATGTTTTCAAGTTGCTCAAGCTGGAATATTAACATGTTCGCCCTGTTTACACGGTCAAACCCGTAACCCCATACGTTGTTTATCTGAGGTGTTTCTGATGACCATGTGTGCTCATGCATTCTTTGCCAGTGGCCGCCGTCATACCAATGCCTCCCCCTTGTTGGTATAAGGGTGTGGTCAGTGTTATGTGAATTAAGTGTCCAGATATTTTCTATCCATTTAAGATCCCCGTAAGCCGGGGCAATGGCAGAAATAACCTCTTCCTGTGTCTTGTAGAAGTTTTCAGAAGCAATCTGATCATAAAGCACCTCGTCAAGATCGGTACATGAAGGGGTAATGGAAAAGACCAGTATCCCTGCAATAAGTATTAAGAATTTTTTTATATTATTCATAGTTATGGGTTTTAGAATTGCACATTAACACCAAAGGTGAAGGTTCTTACGCTTGGATATATCCAGCGCATATCCATGCCCGGGGTAAGTCCGCTGATACTTAATTCAGGATCCTGTCCCTTGTAGCCTGTAAATGTCATCAGGTTCTGACCACTGGCATATACCCTTAACATCTGGAAAGTTTGTCCTCTTACCGGAATTGTATATCCCAGAGTAACGTTATCAAGTTTTACATAATCACCACGTTCAACATAATAATCGGAATACTGCGGGTCATCAATGACAGGGCTTTCAAGTCCTTCCCTGAAAATGTTTGTTGGAACCATTATCCTGTTTTCGAAAAATATTCTCCTTGTATTCAGAAGATCGAAACCAAATGCACCTCTCAGGAAGACTGTCAGGTCGAGATTACCATAGGTAAACGTGTTGGTAAATCCCATCCAGCTTTTTGGCAATCCGTTACCTATGATTGTCTTGTCTTCATAGGTTATTTCAGATGCCAGCAGTTGATCACTATTGTCGGCATTCCAGAAAAGCCATTTTCCGTCGTCGGTAAATCCGGCATGTCTCCACCCGAAAAGATTCCCGATTGGCTGTCCTTCTTCAAGCCTGAAAGCAGGTGTAGCATTCAGTCCGGGAGAACCTATATTCTCCAGATCCTGGTATGTTGTCTGGTAAAGGTCATTCGACAGTGATACCAGTTCATTCTGATTGTAGGAAATATTGAAGTTCGTTCTCCATGAAAAGCTGCTTGTCTGCACAGGACTTGCCTGTATCGCAAACTCTATCCCCCTGTTATTCATCTCACCAATATTTGTCCATATGGTGTTATGGAGGTTTGGCGGAACAGGTACGGCATATTCATATAAGAGGTCAGTAGTGTTCCTGTTATAAAAATCAAGGTTGATGGAAACGGCATTATTTAAAAAGGCAGCATCTATACCAATGTTTGTCTCTGCTTTTCTTTCCCAGCGAAGGTCAGGATTAGGGTTACTTACAGGTCCGAATCCTGATATCCATTCACCATTATAAAGCATCATTCCCTGCCTGCCGAGTCTTTCCAGTGAAATATAATTGGGGATACCCTGGTTTCCGGTAATACCATATCCCACACGCAGTTTAAGGTCACTTATAAAGCCAACATTTTCCATGAAGCCTTCACGACTTATGGTCCATCCGGCAGAAATAGCCGGGAAAAATCCCCATTTATTGTCTGCTCCAAACCTTGTTGACCCTTCACGGCGCAAACTTGCAGAAAGCATATAAATATCGTCATAGCTGTAATTGGCACGTCCGAAGAAGGCTATAAGCTTACTGGAATTTTTTTGACTCCAGACATCTCCATTTCCATCATTATTATATCTTCCATCAGCAAGATGTAATCCTGCTCCGAGGTTGTTGTAGCTGAAGGCATTGGTTATAAAGTACCTGTTTCTTGCACCGAAAGCTTCCCACATAAAGTCCTGGTAACTATAACCGGCCATTGCTGTAACGTTATGAATCCCATCAAACACGTTGTTAAAATTAACAGTGGATTCAAAAGTGCGGTCAACAGATTGTCCGCTGGAACGTGAAGCCTGTCCGTTATAACCTCCCTGTACACTGGCAAAAGCATCACGGTGAAGATAATTACCCATAATATCATTATATCTCTGCAGCGCACCGGTAGCAGATACAGTAAGTCCGGGCATCAGGGTATATGTAGCCTGGGTGCTTGCAAGCAGCTCGTTACGTTGTTCATCCCTGTCATTCTGATACAGCTGGGCAACAGGATTAAATAATTCCCACCCTGATTCTTCACGAAAACTTCCGTCTTCATTGTAAACAGGTAGTGTGGGATTTCTCTGCATCGCCTGTCTGTATACCCCATAATCAATAGGATTTGATTTCCGGAAAGTGTTGCTCAGGTTCATCTGAACCAACAGCTTATCATCCATGCCGCTGTGAGTTACAGATAGTCTGCCATTAAGAATGTTATTGTTTGATTCCCTGATAAAACCTTCAAGGTTTCTGATATTTACCGACCCATAATAGCTGGTGCTTTCAGAACCACCCGAAATGGAAAGGTTGTGCACATGGCTGAAAGGTGTTCTTCTGGTTATTTCGTTAAACCAATCTGTATCAGCACCATAATCAACAATTGAGCCGGCTTTGCTTTGAAGTAGTTCATTGCCTGAATTCTGGAAATCGGTTTTCATCTGTCTCCACTCGGCAGCATTTAAAACATCAGGTTTATTAAGCCAGTTTTCAGTATATGCATAAGCAGAGTATCCTACCACCGGTCTTCCGGGCGTACCTTTTTTAGTTGTAATAATAATTACCCCTGCATTACCCCTTGTCCCGTAGATAGCAGCGGCCGATCCGTCACGAAGAACGTCAATCGATGATATATCTTCCGGTGCAAGTGTATTTATATTACCTCCGGGTATTCCGTCAATTATAACAAGTGGTGAAGCATCACCTCTAACCGTGGAAACACCTCTTAGCTGCATTTGTACTCCTGCATTCGGGTCACCACCAGCTGAACGTGAAATGGCAAGTCCTGCAATTTTTCCCTGAACAAGCTGCAGCGGTGACTGGCTTACTGCTCCCCTGTTGAAGTCCTCTTCCCTTACAGTGGCAATAGAACTGGTAACTTCCCTTCTTCTCTGGGTACCATAACCAACTACTACAACCTCATCAAGTTCGGCAAGGTCAAGTGACAATTCCACATTAATCGTTCTTTGGTCGCCTACGATTACCTGGCGGGTTGAATATCCGACAAACGAATAGGAGAGAACCGCGTCGGGAACATTAACAGTCAGACTGTAATTTCCGTCTATATCTGTTACAGTTCCAATCATGGTTCCCTCTATCATAATATTTACACCGGGCAGTGATTCACCGGTGCGCGCATCAGTAACCTGGCCGCTTACCACATTTTGCTGAACAGCTTTGGCGGTATTGGTAATAGCGATAAGGTTGTCTTCGAATACCCTGAAATTGGCGTCAGCCGGAAAGATCATGGTAAGTAGATCTTCCACTTGGGTATCGGTTACCTGCAGATTGACTTTCCTGTTAAGATCAACAAAATCTGTACGGTATAAAAATTTGTAATTGCTGGTGCTTTCTATCTCTCGCAGCACTTCACCCACGCTGACATTCTCATAATTGAGATTGAATGTTTTTTGTGAGTAAACAGAGCCTGCTGTATTGAACACCGATAGTATAAGGCACACTACTAGTAGTTTCATAGTTCGCAGAGTTTTTTTATTTACACCACAGTTGTAAGGTAGTGTTAAATTCGGGTTATTTTTCATAAGTTTGTGAATGATGGTTAAACATTTCCGCTTATCGTGGTTTTCCAACTGACGCGGATTTAACTGTTAACGGCCGGAGGATGATGCGCGTCATCTTCCGGTTTTTAATTCCGGGCCGTCCCGGTTCCGGAATTGATCAGGTAGTTGTTTTAAGGCATTTTACATAGGCATAGTTTTTAGGTTTTAAGGTTAGGGTTTATTTTCAGTTTTACTTGTTATAAATATTGTATCCTCTCTGATGTAGAATTCAAAGGGAGAGGCGAATCTGAGTGCAGTCAGTGCCTGTTCAATGGTAATCTCTTCAAAACTTCCCTTGAATTTTTTATTTTTTATTTCCTCGTCTTCAATTATTATCCTGGCACCAAACCTTCTTTCAAGTTTTACGGCAATACTTTCAAATGGCTCGTTGTCGAAGATCAGTCTGTTATCTTTCCATGCAGTAAATATTTCAGGGTCAACACCCCTGCTCATTACTATCCTTGGCGGAGCCGGAACCGAAGACCTTTCTTGTCTGGGCTGCATTTTATCCTCTTTTCCGGTATCGGTTTCATGTGTAAGCAGTAACTTATCTGAGCCCTTATAGTAGGTGATTTGCTGATTTGGCTCAAGCACTACCCCTGATTCTTCCTGTTTATACTGACTCCTGGTAACTTGTAATGAACCTGAAACCAGTGTTGTCTGTATGTAACCTTCTTCCGGGTAAGACTTTACATTAAAACTTGTCCCCAGTGCCACTATCTCAATCTGGGAGGTTATAACGGTAAAAGGTCTTTTATTGTCCTTTTCAACATTGAAAAATCCTTCACCTTCAAGGTAGATGTTACGGTCAGTACTCCCGAAATTCCGGGAATATTTTATTTTGCTGCCTGCGTTAAGCCAGACAGATGATCCATCAGACAGAATTACATTGCTCCTTGAGCCTGCAGGAGAATTTATCTCTACTATGCTGGCATTAAGGCTGTTTTCATACCTGATCATATAATATGAGAATACCGAACCTGCGGTTAAAAGGATCAGCCCGATTGCTGCCCACTTTAAAGAATTACGAATTATATTTCTGTAATTTACCGGTTCGTTTCTTTTCCTGGGTTTCCTTATACTCAGGCTGAATTTGTTGAATGCGGCCCTTGAATCAAATTTATCCTTGTGTAATTCAATATTTAGGGAATTCCAGACCTGTTCACTTTCAGTAAAATACTGCTGGTTCTCAGTGCTCTCGCCAAGCCAGTCAATAAGGAAAAGTTCTTCTTCGGCCGAGGACTCGCCAGCCAGGACATTTGCAATGATTTCGTTTATCTGTTCCTTCATCTTTAATAATTCTATACATAAGACAATGAAGCATCAAAAAACAGTTAATGAATGTTAAGGAAAAATTAAAAATATTTTAACATTTTTTTCGTGATGCATTATTATTAATCAGGTATTCAGGAGTTTACTCCTCAATTTTTGGAAGAAGAATTTTTCTGAGTTTTTCCAGTGCAATCGATATCTGCCTCTGAACTGTATTTTTAGAGATATTAAGTTTCTGAGCAATTTCCGAATATTTCATCTCATGGTTCCTGTGAAGCAGAAATATCTCCCTGCACCTGGGAGGTAAAGACTCAAGTGCCTCATGAAGACTTTTTTCTATTTCTTCCGTTACCAGTAGAGAAGAACCATCTTCCGAACTCATCTGCATGAAGTTAATGGCCTGCTGAAGTTCCCTGGCTTTTTGCGCACTGAATTTTCTTTCCACCATAAGGTGTTTTAAATAATTAAGGGAATTATTGCGCACTGTGGTATAAAGATAGGAGTGAAGGCTTCCCCGGATGTCAATATGCTTACGTCCTTCCCATATCTTCATAAAAGTCTCCTGAACAATTTCCTCAGCAATTTCCTGTTTTCCGGTATAGCGGCAGGCAAGTATACATAAACCCGAATAGTAGAGTTTATAAAGACGTTTAAATGTATCGGTATCTCCTCTCTTTATTCCCGATTTAATTTTTTGTTCGAGCTCTCCGGTATTCATTCTGATGCCTGGTAGTTTGTCAATATGCAATTTTAAGTAAAATTAACATACAATATAGTCATAATATATCATATTTTTTTGATGTTGCGATGGTAATCCTTTTTGAATTAATATTTAAACCTGATTCCCGAACCTTTTTAAAGGGGTTTTTTAAATATACAGAATTAAAAAACCGCCCGGATCAAATCCGGACGGTCGGTGCACAAAAAACGGGACAACTACCTAATAACCCGGATTTTGGTTAAGATTTGGATTGACATTTCTCTGGTTTTGAGGAATAGGATATACATTTCTGAAATCCTGCTCATTGGACCTGTCAGCAAACTCCCAGGTGCCACGGACAAATTTTCCAAACCGGATCAGGTCATTGCGTCTCATACCTTCGTTATATAGTTCCCTTGATCTTTCAGCAAGTAGTTCGTCCAGGGTCAAAGTGGAGGTTGTATAAAGATGTGGGCCCGGATCTTCAAAGGCACGGCTTCGGACCTGGTTAACAAGGTCCACTGCCTGCTGGGTCGCAGCATCACCATTTTTTCTCATCAGGGCTTCAGCTTTTAGAAGGAGGATATCGGCATACCTGTATACCGCAAGGTCATTGCCCATATTACCGGACGTATATGCTATCTGATACTTGACGAAACGAGCGCCATGGTACTCTAAAGCATTCCTGTGGTCATATAAAGCTTCGTCTGAGGGGTCATAAATATTTACGAAATCAACTGTATATTCCAGCGGGTTGGGGGCACTTTCCTCAGTACAGAGAAGTACTGCACCGGTTGAGGTATTTCTCTGCAGACCAACCAACCATCCTTTACGTCTGATATCATCCTCATTAAACGAATGGTAATGGCCTGGCATGGCACATACGCCGTTATTGCCTCCCCTCGGGGCGCCGAATACGTTCCCCATCTGATAATGATGAAAGTTAACATATGCCATGTCTGACATACCGCCACCTGTCTGTGTCTGGTTAAATGGCACTACAAAGATGTTTTCATTTGACCCGGAATTCTCAGCAAGGAAATTAGTGAAATAATTGGGTTCAAGCTGAAACAATTCAGAGTCTATAATTGCATCTGCATGAGCTATGGCATCATCCCATCTCTGTGTGCCGGTCCACACTTCGGCATTCATATATAACTTCACTGCCAGCGCATGAGCGGCCCATTGATGAAAACGGCCATATGTTGATCTGTCCTTGTTTGCAGCAAGCTTGTTTATGTTTTCAACAATATCATTTTCAATAAATTCAAAGACCTGTTGACGGCCTTCCTGAAAATTGGCATTATTCGGGGGACTGTATCCCGGTTCAACATCGAAGCGGTCGACAATTGGTACATTTCCAAAGTTATCGATAAGGTACCAGTATCCCAGGGCCCTGATGATCTTAAGTTCAGCGGTAAAAGCATCCCTTAGTGCAGGATCTATATTATCCAGTTTCTGAAGTTGAAGTATCAGCATATTGGCCTGGTTAACCCAGCGGAAACTGTAATTCCAGGTGTTGTTGAGGTGCGGAGTTTCCGGAGTCCAGGTATGTTCATGGAATCTCTGGAAGTGTCCACCATCATACCAGTGACGTCCCCGGGTGGGATAAAGAATTTCATCTGTTGAGTATCCGGCTATATGCCACATGTGCCTGTGGGCAATTAGACGTAAATTTCCGTAGGCCGGAGCCATTGCAGATATGATCTCTTCCTGGGTTTGGTAGAAGTTTTCAGAAAGAACCTGGTTGAAAATAACCTCATCAAGATCTGTACAGGCAGGTGATGTAGCAATAGCAAAAATCACTGCCATTATATATATAATTCTAATTAGCTTATTCATATTTTCTATTTTTAAAATTGTACATTAACACCTAATGTAAAGGTCTTTACACTGGGATAAATCCACCTGAAGTCCATTCCCGGCGAGAGCCCGGTTATACCAATCTCAGGATCCTGGCCTTTGTAGGCAGTAAGTGTATACAGGTTCTGTCCGCTAACATATAGCCTAAGCTGTTTAAAAGCACTGCTTGTAAGAGGTAAATTATAACCCAGGGTTATATTATCCAGTTTAAGATAATCACCTCTTTCCACGTAATAATCTGAAAACTGCGGATCATCTATCAACGGGCTTTCAATAGCACTTGCCAGGACATTAGTCGGCATCATTATCACATTTTCATAAAATGTCCTTCTTGAATTAACCAGTTCAAAAAAGAAAGCACCTCTTAATGCTATATTCAGATCAAAATTCTTGAATGTGAAAGAGTTTGTGAAACCCATCCAGCTCTTTGGCAGACCATTCCCAATAATTGCCTTGTCCTCATACCTGATTTCTGATGATGTTAACTTTTCTGTATTATCGGCATTCCAGAAAAGCCATTTACCCTCATCGGTGAATCCCGCAAATCTCCATCCAAAGAAATTGCCAATCGGCTCTCCTTCCTCAAGTCGGAAGACGTTTGTTTCATTTAGTCCCGGAGCACCAAGGTTAGTATGGTCAAGATGTGAATGTTCAAAATCATCACTTGATAAAGACACAAGCATGTTTTTGTTGTAGGAAATATTGAAGTTTGTTCTCCAGGTGAAACCTGAGGTTGCAACCGGTCTGGCAGCAATGGTAAATTCAATACCACGGTTGTTTATCTCACCAACATTTGTCCATAAGCTGTTATAAAGGTTAGGTGGAACCGGAACAGCATATTCATAAAGCAGGTCAGTAGTTTTCCGATCGTAATAGTCTATATTAACAGAGATATCATTAATTAAGACTATATCAAGCCCGAGATTTGTTTCAGCCTTTTTCTCCCATCGCAGATTCGGGTTGGGGTTACTGGCCGGAGCAAATCCAGGTATCCATTTTCCGTCGTAAAGCATAACACCAGCAGAGCCAAGTCTTTCCAGGGAAATATAATCGCCTATACCCTGGTTACCCGTTATGCCATATCCTATTCTTAATTTCATATCCCTGATCAAGTCCATGTTTTCCATAAAGTTTTCACGGCTAATGGTCCATCCGGCGGATACTGCAGGGAACAATCCCCATTTGTTATCAGTTCCGAATCTTGAAGATCCTTCATTACGAAGGCTTGCAGAAAACATATATCTGTCATCATAACTGTAATTGACACGGCCAAAAAAAGCAACCAGCTTATTGGTTCTTTTATCGCTCCATATGTCGTCGCTCTGGTAATTTCCTTCAGGAACATGCAATCCTGCACCGAGGTTATTGTAACCAAAAGCATCTGTTATGAAGTACCTGTTTGCAGCACCAAAGGCTTCATATGTAAAATCCTGATAGCTGTATCCGGCCATGGCTGTCAAGCTGTGAATTCCTTCAATCATTCCGGAATAGTTGACGGTTGATTCAAAAGTACGGTCAACCCACTGACGTGTGCTACGTTGTGCTGAACCATTGTACCCTCCCATGACACTGTTCAGGGATCCGCGTTCCTCATAAACCCCCCTGATATCATTTGATCTTTGTATTGCACCCGTAGCCGAGGCTCTCAATCCTCTTATTAACTCATATGTAATCTGGGTATTGGCCAGCAGGTCAATCCTGTCTTCGTCTCTCTGATACTGATCTAGCATGGCAACTGGGTTGCGAACTTCCCACCCCGGAATTTCATAAAATGAACCGTTTTCGTCATACACCGGCAGGGTCGGATTTCTTCCGAGTGCCTGACGGTAAACCTGATAGTCTACAGGGTTTGCTTTACTAAGCGTATTACTTAAATTCATCTGTACGGTCAATTTATCATCCAGTCCGCTATGAGTCAGTGATAATCTTCCGTTCAGCATATTGTTGTTTGATTCACGAATAAATCCCTGAAGATCCCTGTAATTTACAGAAGCAAAGTAACTGGTTGTTTCTGAACCACCTGTAATAGAAAGGTTGTGTACGTTGCTGAAAGGAGTCTGTCTGGTAATTTCGTTCATCCAGTCAGTGTCGTGGCCGTAATCCACTATAGATATTGCCCGGCCTTCAAGGAGAGGATTACCGGAATTCTGAAAATCAATTTTTGTTTGATTCCACTCTGCAGCATTCAGCACCCTGGGTTTATTTATCCAGCTTTCGGTATAGGCGTAAGCGGAATAGGCCACAGCAGGTCTTCCCGGTGATCCTTTTTTAGTGGTTATAATTATCACTCCTGCATTTCCCCTTGTTCCGTATATGGCTGCCGCTGAACCATCTCGAAGTACATCAATAGATTCAATGTCTTCAGGAGAGATGGTGTTCAGGTTACCTCCAGGGACGCCGTCAATAATAATCAGGGGGGATATATCTCCCCTTACAGTAGATACCCCTCTCAGTAAAATATGAACGTCCCTTGTCGGGTCGCCGCCATGTGCGCGAGATATGGCCAGTCCGGCAATTTTGCCCTGTATAAGCTGGATGGGAGAACTGCTTATTGCACCCTGGTTAAAATCTTCCTCTCTGACCGTGGCAATGGAGCTTGTAACTTCTCTTCTTCTCTGAGTTCCGTAACCCACGACCACAACTTCATCAAGCTCGGCCAGATCCAGTGACAGGGCTACATCTATAGTACTCTGGTCCCCAACTGTAATCATTCGTGTTACGTAGCCTACAAATGAGTAGGAAAGTATTGCGTCAGGAACATTTACTGTAAGGCTGTACTCTCCATCTATATTTGTAACTGTCCCTGTCATTGTTCCTTCAATCATGATGTTGACGCCGGGAAGCGATTCTCCTGTGGCAGCATCGGTCACCCTGCCGGTTACAATATTTTGCTGTTCACGCAGCGATTCACCCATAGGGAAATTCTCATACCCCAGGTTAAACGTCTTTTCTGAGTAGACAGAACCAGCTGCATCAATAACCGATAGTATTATAATCACTATCAGTAATTTCAAAATTTGCAGAGTTTTATTATTTACACCACACAATTTATATCGTAGTGTTAATTTCGGGTTGTTTTTCATAAGTTTGTGAGTGATGGTTAAACATTTCCGCTTAATTTGGTTTTTACAACTATTGCGGATTTAACTGTTAACAGCAGGAGGCTGTTCTTCCGGTTTTTAGTTCCCGTCCGTCCCGGTTTCGGGAAATGACTGGTAGTTTTTTAAGGCATTTTACATAGGCACAGGTTTTAAGGTTAGGGCTTAATTCATTTGACAGGTTATTAAGATTGTGTCCTCGTAAACATATAACCAAGTGGTGAAGCAAAACATCATCCTTAACAGACTCACTCACCTTTGGCTTATCATAATTTCAACCAGAACTGTTTGCATGATCTCTTTTGCAGGTCAAGCTATAACAATAAACTGCTTCCCAGGTAGTTATCTTAAATTGTAATTAGACACCATAAAGGAGCACGGGTACTTTCAGTAAATGCAAATATCCTTTACCCTAATAAAAAGAAAGTATTTTCCTTATTCCTTAATTTTCTTGAATAGCTCAATTTTGCTGCTGGCAATTAACCGTTGTCAAGTACTATCAGGCAAAATGATATTGCTTCTGGTAACGAAGTAACTTTTACCCGTATTTATGAAGTTGCTTTATTGATTTCATAAAATATTATTTAATTTTTTATTCCATCAATGAATTTTTATCCGTATGATCATGGAAATTGGGTATGTCCATCCTCCGCGGTACTTTTGCTTTATCAAGCTTTAAGCAAGCTCTTTGGCATTTAAGTTTTCTGACCATGATTTTTGAGAGATCAGGCGTCCGTCTTCCCTGGCAGGGAGCCGATCGCAAATGAGCATGTGCACTGATTTGTCATCGCCGATATTGGTAAATCTCATGTTTAGGCCGTCCAATTCAAGTAACTTATTCAGATTCCGTAAATGGACTGCCACCTGCAACGGCAATGCCTGTATTGCCCAGAAATTTTCCCCGGACATTTTAAAATTTTGTTTTTCTTATCCCATTTTAGTCTGGTTTAATTGATTATTGGCCGAAAAATGCAACAATCCACGCGAAGCTGATATTCTTACACCTCCACACAAACGAAATGCGTAAAAAAAGAACTTAGAGATATTAAAAGCTTATAGAAAATGTCAGACTGGATAAGTGATAATTTTGAGGTTGGGTTCGGGTTCTCCTTTATTCAATTATGATCCCTGTTATCTTTTCTTTAACCGTAAAATTGCCACTAATTTTTGTGAACAATTTAGCATAATTTTTTAATATTTTGCTAAACTATTAGTGGAAAATACATTCTTAATTAATAATAAATCTCCTGATATCGGTACCTTAAACAAAACCGGATATATCTGAATCTAAGGACGCGGAGTTTTAATATTTCAGTTTGAGATTGAAGTTGTTGCCTTTTGTAACCCAGCATGGCTCATCGCAGGTTCCCCTTATTCTCTGAGTTCTGACCATGCCTCCGTCAATGGCCGTCACGTTGAAATAGTTGTTCTGCGATTTGTAGGTTGCTGTAATGGAGTAATATTCATCGGCCGGAAGTATTGCCGTCCACGTTTCATTGTTTGTAGTGTCAGAAAGTATCAGTTTCTCCTCTTCAAATCTGCCGCTGTAAACTCTGACTACTACAGCCGGGTTAAGGTTGCTGATGCTAAGCTTTACATTTATTTCTGCAAATTCAGGTTTTTCTGTATAACATTCCGAACAGTCAACAGTCTGCCATTCTTCGGGATTACAGCTTATAACAGTAAACAGAAATATGGACGCTGCTCCGATAACTGAGAAGTAGCTCAGACTCTTAAATGTAATTAATTCCCTTCCCCGGAAAATTTCCCGGATTTTCAAGGCATATTTGGTTTTTAAGATATTCATTTTACCAGTATGTTGTTCTGTAAACCACAGGGTTGCTTTTAATTCTAAAACGTATTCCTGCAGCAATGCCTACCCGGTGAGGTGATTTTTCAGGTATATCAAACTGCAGATATTCATAACCGATATTATAAAACCACCAGCTGCCTGCCTTAAAATATCCCGCTGTCGGAACAAAATGCCACCTGGGTTCAGGATAATTGTAAGTTCCCCAGTGTGTTCCCCTGGAATATCCCAAATTTATGCCCGCAAAGAATCCTTCTTCATTTATGCTAAGAGAATTCTTCAATGGAAATACCTTCTGAAGTCCGCCGTAGAAAAGGTGCCGCTGCTCCCATACCTGGTCGAACCATCGATCATCAAGTTTAACAAGGACACTCCTTCTTACTGGCCGGGTGTACCATCCGGCTGTTAAAAGCAGGTTGTACTTTTCATCTTCAAGACCTGCCTGGATTCCATTAAAAAAGTCATTGGTATTAATTAGTACATTACCTGAGAGCCGGAGTGTGTTAAAAGCCGGAAGGATATTAGTCCTTACATTCTGGCTTTCGAGGAGTAAGATCATTTTTTCATTTTCAGTAAGCTTTGCAAGATTCATCATGTTCTGGTGCCAGGAAATTCTTTCGCGTGGATTAGCACCCAGTTCTATAAGCTTCTCGGCAATAGTATAATGATCTGATGCAATAGCAAGGGCAAGTGGGGTCATACCATCCCTGGTCCTGATCTGTAAAGAAGCATTGTTTTCAAGCAGGTAATCAATCATATCTTCACGGCCTGGAGGAATAGCCATCATGAGGGGTGTAAAGCCGTAACCATCTCTGAAATTCACATCCGAACCGTAGTCAAGCAATAACCAGGCAATATCCAGGCTTGCATAAAGTGCTGCAGCATGCAGGGCAGTAGCACCTTCCATGTCGGAATACTTTGGATCAGCACCAAACATCAACAGGAGTTCGGTAATCTCAAAATTATCATAGGCTGTGGTATATAGAAGAGGTGTTATGCCTTCATTGTCATAAATCTCAGTATCTGCACCCTTCTGAAGAAGGGAAAGTGCTATATCGTAATGATTTCCAAGGCAGGCGCTTGCAAGGGCAGTGAATCCGTTCATGGGTATTAAATCGATCTCCGCTCCATATTCAATAAGGATCTCTACTATCTCAAGGTGCCCGTTGCTTGCGGCATACATTAGCGGACTAACACCTTCATCGGTTGTAGTATTGACGTCAACACCATTTTCAATATAAAAAATCACCGAATCCAGGTCTCCGCGATTGGCTGCCATCATAAGAAGCAGACTACTGTCAGAGACTTCTGTAAGATAAATACCGTAATAACTATTTGCCCGGGATTGGGTAAGATCCCGAACAGACAAGGCGGTTAGCGGCAGGTTGACAGCAAGTATGAGAAGGCCTGTGAGCCATTGAATAATAGACATGGGTCAGAAACGTATCATTGATTATTTTGTAGTACTGCTAAAATATATTTTTTAAATATAACTATTCCCTGAAAATTATAAAGAATGGTTTTCTGATTGTTATATATTTGTTGCTTCGAAGAATTCAGACAATAATAATTATAATATGAATTTTGATTTTGATAAGCCGACCGAAAGGCTGGGAACAAATTCAGTTAAGTTCGATGGATTGAAAGAGTACTTTGGAAAAGCAGATCTGCTTCCCATGTGGGTTGCCGATATGGATTTCCAGGCTCCTGCTGAAATCATAAATGCTATCAAAGATCGTGCCGATCATGGGGTTTTTGGATATACACTTGTTTCGCATGGTTTTAATGAATCCATTAAAATGTGGATGAAAAAAAGGCATGGATGGGACATTTCTTCTAAATGGATTTTGTTTTGTCCCGGAATTGTACCTGCCCTTGCGATGTCGGTAATGGCCTATACCGACCCGGGAGACAGGATATTGCTACAATCTCCGGTATACCCGCCATTTTTCTCTGTCATAAAGGATAATAAGAGGCAGATGGTAAATAATCAGCTGATAGAAGAAAAGGGGAGGTACACTATAGATTTTGATGACCTTGATAAAAAGCTTTCCAACAAAGTGAAAATGATGTTTTTCTGCAACCCTCACAACCCTGCCGGTCGTGTTTGGTCAAAGGAGGAAGTTGAAAAAGTCATTGAATTATGCCGTAAATATAATGTTATCCTTATTTCTGACGAGATCCATTCAGATCTGATATATCCGCGACATACCCATATACCGGCAGCCCTGGATCAGGATTCAACAGACAACCTGGTAATTTGCATGGCACCAAGCAAAACATTCAACCTGGCCGGACTCTCATCAGCATTTATGATAATACCCGACAGTAAATTACGAAGGAAGATGAAGACGCTGATTGAAAACCTGCATATTAATCATGGAAATATTTTCGGGCTAATCGCCCTCCAGGTTGCCTATGAGAAAGGAGAAGAGTGGCTTGAAGCTCTGATGAAATACCTTTTGCTTAACCGTAATACCGTAACAGAGTTTTGCAATTCTGAACTACCGGGAATTACTGCTGTAGCGGCCGAGGGTACTTATCTAATTTGGCTCGATTGCAGGGGAACCGGAATGGACGACAGGGCCCTGAAGAAATTTTTTATCCGCGATGCAGGAATTGCTACAAATCCGGGACCTGTTTTTGGGCCGGGCGGAGAGGGTTTTCACAGGCTGAATATTGGCTGTCCCAATGCTACTTTAATCAAGGCGCTGAATAAAATAAAGACAGCCCTGAAAAAGAGGTGAGAGCAATATTCGGGTATTCCTTGGCCCATGATACTTTACACTTGCAACCATTAATATAAGGTTAACTTTTTAAAAAGGGATAGCTAACTTATTAAATTTCTGATTATTCAGCTATTTCCCGGTTCGTTTTGATTATCCTGAAAATTGTGTTGCGGTTTGATGTTAGTCAGAATAAAATGTCAGGATTATTCGTCTTCATCTGAAGCAAGCAGTTCAGGCCGCAGATTTCTGGTGCGTTCGATCGATTGCTCAATTTTCCAGTTATCGATCCTTTTCTCATTTCCGGAGAGAAGCACTGGAGGAACTTCCCAGCCTTTATAATTGGCCGGCCTGGTATAAACGGGCGGGGCCAGCAGGTTATCCTGGAATGAGTCGCTCAGTGCACTTGTTCCATCTGATATGGCACCGGGAAGTAACCTTACGATGCAATCGGCGACAACCGCTGCTGCCAGTTCTCCACCTGTCATCACATAATCGCCTAGTGATATCTCCATTGTAATCAGGTTGTCCCGCACTCGTTGGTCGACGCCCTTGTAATGTCCGCAGAGTATAATTATATTTTTAAGGGTAGACAACTTGTTGGCCATTTTCTGTGAGAACCGCTCACCATCGGGCGACATATATATTATCTCATCATACTCACGCTCTTTTTTCAATTGCTCTATTGCCCGGTCAACCGGTTCGATCATCAGAACCATTCCGGCATCTCCGCTGAAAGCGTAGTCATCTACCCTGCGGTGCTTGTCAGTGGAGAAGTCACGAATATTATGTACCTTTAAAACAGCAATTTCCCGCTCAACCGCTCTTTTCAGGATTGAGTGGCCAAGGGGGCTAACAAGGAGTTCGGGAAGGACTGTGAGAATATCTATACGCATGTTTTTTTTGCAAAAATACTATTTATCGCCATAAATCCGGTCAGCATTTCTGATCTCGATTGATTGGTATTGATTTTTAAGGAATAAAATCCTTTATGATTACATGGTAAATATATATTTTCGTACTTTTGAAGCCGTTATATTAATTTAAGCTCTCGGACAAAAGGTCAGGAGAGAAGAAAAACTACCTCGTATGGATACGAAGGATTTAAATGGACCTGCTCATGAGGAGCAATCCGGTAATGAAAGGTTTGATACCGGAAATTCGCAGAAAACTGATGACACCGGAAATAACAGGGAGGATCCCGGGACTGATGAAGTGACAGGATCTGAAGATCATAATGAACCTGCCGGTAATAAATCAGCGAAATCAAAGCGTATACCTGATAAAGGTGATGATGCGAAAGATACGGATTCAGTATCTGAAGAAACTGATGAATCGGGATCTGAAAACACCGATAAACAGGATTCAGATAAGCATGAAAAAGAAGAATCTTCCGCTGCAACTGAGCCCGACCCTGAAAAGGCAGGAGAACCCGGACCGGAGAAAACTTCAGGTGCCGGATATGATAAGCAGGACGATACCGACACTGAGAAGAATGATGAACAGGTATCTGAAAAAACTTCCGGCGAAAAACCTGCCAGGGATGTTGAGGGTGTTCCTTCCGTGACAGGTCAGTCAGATGAAAGTGGAGTAACAGACAAACCTGCACCGGCATTAAAAGATCCTGTTGATTATCAGAATATGGAAAAGGAAGAACTCCTCCGCATACTTGAGGAGCTTATTGAATCGAAGACTGTACAGAACATACGCGATGAGGTGGAGGCTATCAAAGTCAGCTTCTACAAGCGCCATAAATCTGAGATCGAACTTAAACGTAAGAAGTTCATGCAGGAGGGGGGTGATGTTGAGGCATTTGAGCCGGGGGAAGACCAGGGAGAGATCCGTTTCAAGGAGTTGTACAGAAAGTACCGTCATTCCAAAGCTGCTCATAACCGCAGCCAGGAGCAGAACAAACAGGCTAATCTTGAAGATAAACTAAAAGTAATAGAAGATCTTAAAGAACTGGTTAACAGAAATGAAGATATTAACCAGACTTTTCCTGAATTCAGAAACCTGCAGAAAAGATGGCATAGCATCGGAATGGTTCCCCAGCAAAACCTGAAGGATTTGTGGGATACTTATCACCATTACGTCGAAACTTTTTATGATCATATCAAGATCAATAAGGAACTCAGGGACCTGGACCTTAAAAAGAACCTTGAGACCAAGATTGACCTTTGTGAAAAGGCGGAAGAGCTGCTACTTTCCCCTAATATTATCAATGCATTCCGTCAGCTTCAGAAATACCATGACCAGTGGCGGGAAACCGGGCCGGTACCTCGTGACCAGAAGGATGTTTTATGGGAACGTTTCAGGGAGGTAACGCATCAGATCAATAAGAAGCACCAGGATCATTTTGACAAACAGAAAGAGGCTCAGAAAAAAAACCTGGAAGCAAAGTCCCGGTTATGTGAAAAGGCAGAAGAGATAAATGACTGGCCTTTTGAAAATTTCCAGCAGGTTGAGAAGCTTACAAAAGATATGATATCTCTTCAAAGAACCTGGAAAACTATCGGCTTTGCACCTAAAAAGGACAATACGAAAATATACCAGCGTTTTCGTAATGCCTGTGACAGGTTCTTTGCCAAAAAGAGGGATTATAATTCCCAGAATAAGGAACTGTTGACTGATAATCTGCAGAAGAAACTTGACCTTTGTGTGCAGGCTGAAGCTCTCAGGGAAAGCTCTGACTGGAAAAAAACCACAGATGAACTCATTGATCTTCAGAATCGATGGAAAGAGATAGGGCCTGTTCCGCGAAAGCATTATGATCCTGTATGGAAACGGTTTCGTGCCGCCTGTGATCATTTTTTTAACCGTAAATCTGAGTTTTTCTCTACAATTGATTCAAAATATGAAGAGAATCTGAAGAAGAAACTTGCAATAATTGAGAAAATTGAGAATTTTAAATTTGGTCAAAACGTTGAATCCAATTTGAATACCCTCAAGGAATACCAGCGGGAATGGGTTTCTATCGGATTTGTTCCTATCAGGGAGAAGGACAATATCCAGAAAAGGTACCGGGCTGCCCTTGATAAGCATTTTGAAGGATTAAAGATGGATGACCAGAAGAAAAATTTGGTTAAATACAGGCATAAACTCGAGGGTGTAAAGGAAAAACCAACTGCATTCAATAAACTGAAATTTGAGAGGGAAAAGTTCCTTAATAAGTTTAAACAGCTTGAAAGTGACATTACCCTATGGGAAAACAATATTGGTTTTTTTGCCAAATCAAAGTCCGCCGAAGCAACCATCAATGAGTTCAGGGAAAAGATTGAACAGGGTAAGAAGCAGATGGAAATGCTTGAGGAAAAGATCAGGATGATTGATGATCTGGATAATGAATGAAAACCTTCCCGTGATTCTTAAAAATTTGATTAATTTTGCCCACTTCAAATTCAATTAAAAATATCTGACCCTTGTCACTTCGAAAATATATTTTTGTAACAGGAGGGGTAACCTCCTCCCTTGGAAAGGGCATTATCTCGGCTTCACTTGCAAAATTACTGCAGGCAAGAGGCTATACTGTCACAATTCAAAAACTTGATCCCTACATCAACGTTGATCCTGGCACCCTGAATCCATATGAACATGGAGAATGCTATGTGACGGAGGATGGTGCTGAAACTGATCTTGATCTTGGGCATTATGAGAGGTTCACCAATATTCCCACCACTCAGAATAATAATGTTACCACAGGACGGATTTACCAGTCAGTTATAAACAAGGAAAGGAAAGGCGACTACCTGGGGAAAACTGTGCAGGTTATTCCTCATATTACCGATGAGATCAAGAGAAGGATCAAGATTTTGGGAACCAGGGGAAATTTTGATTTTATTATAACCGAAATAGGAGGTACTGTTGGAGATATAGAATCGCTTCCTTATATTGAAGCAATCAGGCAGCTTAAATGGGAGATGGGACCAACCAATGCCCTGGTAATTCACCTGACCCTGGTACCATATCTTTCGGCATCTTCAGAGCTTAAAACCAAGCCAACCCAGCACTCGGTTAAAATGTTGCTGGAAAATGGTATACAGCCCAATATACTTGTGTTGCGCACCGAGCATCCGCTAAATAACGATATCAGAAAAAAAGTCGCTCTTTTTTGCAACGTCGACTTCGGATCGGTTATTGAATCAATGGATGTTTCAACAATTTATGAGGTTCCTCTTATGATGCAGAAGGAGAACCTTGATGTAACGGTGCTTCGCAAACTTAATCTTCCCATAGGTGAAAAACCTGAGATGAAATTGTGGAAGCAGTTTGTAAATAAGGTGAAAAATCCAAAGAAAACTGTCCGCATTGCACTGGTTGGCAAATACGTGGAACTGCCAGATTCCTATAAATCAATTATGGAGTCATTTGTCCATGCCGGCGCTGTGAATGATTGCAAGGTTGACCTTCACAGTATACAGTCGGAGAAGATTAACGAAGGAAATATAGATGAGGTTTTTAAAGGAATACAGGGTATTCTGGTAGCTCCGGGATTCGGTGACCGCGGTATTGAGGGGAAAATTCTTTCCGCACGTTATGCCAGGGAAAAGAACATACCTTACTTAGGGATTTGCCTCGGCCTGCAGTGCGCAATAGTCGAATTTGCCCGTAATGTTCTCTTTCTTAAAGAAGCTCACTCGTCGGAAATAGATCTGAAAACCCCGCATCCGGTTATTGATCTTATGGAAGAGCAAAAGGGCGTAATGAATAAAGGCGGCACCATGCGACTTGGCCTGTACCCCTGTACAATTAAAAACGGAACACTTTCCAGCAGTATATACCGTCAGCAGGAGGTACTCGAAAGACACCGGCACAGATATGAGTTTAACAATGAATATCTTTCAAGTTTTGAAAGTAATGGTATGGTCGCTGCAGGTATAAATCCGGACACCGGACTCGTTGAAATTATGGAGATACCGGGTCACAAATGGTTTGTAGGCGTTCAGTTTCATCCGGAATACAGGAGTACGGTACTTAGTCCGCATCCCCTCTTCATTCAATTTGTAAATGCTGCCCTGAGCGTAAATGCTGAGGTAGCTGAATCTGTCAGGGCAACCAGATAAACCGGTGGTTTTTCATGATTCAATATAAATCTAATTATTAAAAGGAAAGACATTTAAGGAACCAGGTATGGATAGAAATTCAATTACAGGTATTGTTCTGATCGGACTGATCCTGATAGTTTTCAGCGTTTTGAACAGGCCCTCCCAGGAAGAAATTGATTCTGCCAGACGCCGGCAGGATTCTCTGGAAATTGTCAGGCAACAGCAGCTTGACGAAGAAGCCCGGCAGATTACAACTGATGATATTGCCGTTGAAAGTCCGGTAGCAGAGCATGATACGGTGCAGGCAATGAATGACCTTCAAAACAGGTATGGAGATTTTGCACTAGCTGCAACCGGTTCGGACGAGCTTTATATTGTTGAAAATGAGCATGTGAGATTAAGCATTTCTTCGAAAGGGGGTAGACCGTGGTCTGCCGAGTTAAAGGAGTATCAGACCCACGATTCTCTTCCGCTATTGCTGTTTGAAGGTGACGATAACTCATTCGGACTCAACTTTTTTGCCCAGAACAGAAGCATTTCGACGAATGAACTTTATTTTCAGCCAGTCTCCGAAACCCCGGTGCGGGCAATCAATGATGGATCTTCACTTTCCCTGAGACTTTATGCCGATGAAAACAGGTATATAGAATATATCTACAGTCTTGCTCCCGGCAGTTTTATGGTTGATTTTAACATCAATCTTGTCGGCATGGATCAGATGATGGGTACCAATGCCGGATTTATTGATTTGCGCTGGGAAATTGATATACCCGGACAGGAGAGGGGGCAGGTTAAGGAGAATGAATATTCTACTATACAATATAAGTTTCTTGGTGACGAAATTGACAAACTGTCTGAACGTTCAGATTCTGAGCAGGTGGAACTGCGAACACGCCTAAAGTGGATCGCCTTTAAGCAGCAGTTTTTCTCTTCAGTATTAATTGCCGAAGATCATTTTTCAAGTGCGATTCTGCAACAGAGTAAAATCGAGGATGGCAGACTTCTTAGAAATTATGTTGCCGATATACGCCTTCCACTGGAAAACAGTGCCAGCGAACAGATACCAATGCAGTTTTATTTCGGCCCCAACCACTACAACACATTAAGGGCATATTCACAGGATTACCTCGCTGAGAGAAATTATAACCTTGAACTTGAAAAGATCATCCCTCTTGGATGGGGCCTTTTCGGATGGCTGAACCGGTTCCTGATAATTCCTGTCTTTAATTTCCTTGGAAACTATATTGCAAGCTATGGAATTATAATTCTCCTGCTTACAATTTTTATAAAGATGCTTCTGTTTCCCCTGACCTATAAATCATACGTATCTACCTCAAAGATGAGGGTGCTTAAACCTCAGATTGATGAACTAAATGAGAAGATACCAAAGGAGAAAGCACTTGAACGGCAGCAGGCAACAATGAACCTGTATAAGCGTGCAGGAGTCAACCCGATGGGAGGCTGTCTGCCGATGCTCATTCAGTTTCCTATTCTGATTGCAATGTTCAGGTTTTTTCCAACCTCCTTCGAGCTGAGGCAGGAGAGTTTTCTATGGGCCCATGATCTTTCGACATACGACTCGATACTTGATCTTCCTTTCACAATTCCCTTTTACGGAAGCCATGTAAGCTTATTCACCCTTCTGATGACCATTTCAACGATCATATATACGAAGATGAATTCGCAGATGACTGCCGGGTCTGCCCAGATGCCCGGAATGCAGACAATGATGTATATGATGCCGGTTATGTTTCTGTTCATATTCAATGATTTCGCTTCGGCGCTCAGTTATTATTACTTTCTTACCAACGTAATAACATTCGGGCAGCAGGCAATAATCAAAAGATTTGTCGATGATGAGGCGCTTTTGAAAAAACTTAATGAACATAAGAAAAAGCCGGTCAGCAAATCAACGTTCCAGAAAAGACTTGAGGAAATGGCCAAGAAAAAAGGACAGCCCGTTAAGGCAAAAGAACCTGTAAAAAAGAAAAGGCCACCATCCAAAAGAATGTAATTAAATGGCTTGGCTGAGCATTAAAAAAAAAAGACTGCAACTTGCAGTCTTTTTTAGTATGTCATATCTCAATTCAGCTGCATGTAAACTGGTTCCCGTCATTTCCTTATCAGGTATACGCCACCGGTTCCGGTTGTCAGATTTGTGCCGTTATGTTTTGCCATTGTATATGGATGATAATCGCAATCAGGCATTGCCTCCTTTTCAACAACTATTTCAAGTGTATCGGTTAATTCGGTGTTCAGTTCGAGGTAAAAGATATTGGTTCTTCCTGTCAGGCTTATCATAGGCAGCTGAATAACCTTTAATTCAGTATACTGACTTAAAGGTTCAATCTCATTGTTAATTATCAGGTCATGCCTTTCATTATTATAGAAGTAATGAATACCGATCTTTTCAGCATCAAACGTCCCGTTTTTTAGCAGGTCAGTTCCTGCCTGGTTGTCTATAATACTGAATCTGAATGGTTCAGGATGTACTGAACATCTTTCTTCCTTTTTACAAGCTACATTTGCCATCAAACTGACCGCCATGGCAAGAGCAATTGCCTTAAAATATATTTTCATATCTGTAATGCAAGTTAATCATGTTAATAATCAGTTATTTAAGTTTGGCAGGTAATGCATATTCAGTGGTTTAATTCATAAGGATCGCCCATGCATCCTATTGATCACCCATTCGTCATTTTTAATACGTTAATTCCCCACTGAAGGTTACCAGTTTAGTCAGGTTGCACTGAAGGTTATAAAATGCCTCCGGTACAATGCAAACTTATACGCAATTTTAACTTGAATTTAGGTGCATAAAAAATGGCATTCTGTCCGGACTTTCTTGTCTGGACAGAACACCTGAGATAATCTGTTTTGTGAAGATAATTCTTTGCAGAATCAGAATTATGCTTAATACTCCTGCCAGCTTTTTATGGCCAGGTCATCTGGTTTCAACCTGCAAAAAGCATAGATAAATGCAGACGCAAGCCTGGCATTTGTTATGAGTGGCACATTAAAATCTATGGCACTGCGCCTGATGTGATAGTCATTATAAAGTTCGCCGGCCGAAAGGTTCTTGGGTATATTGATCACAAGGTCTATTTTCTTGTTCTTGATATAATCGAGGGTATTTGGATGTTTATCTTCGTCAGGCCAGTAAAGAAGTGTACACGGTATGTCATTGTCCTCCAGAAATTTCTGGGTTCCCCTGGTTCCGAATAATTTGTATCCCCTTTCATGCAATTTACGGGTGCTGATCAGCATCTCAATTTTAGATCGTGGCGGACCTGTTGAGAGAAGGATATTCTTCTCAGGAATACGATGACCGACAGATAGCATTGCATTCAGAATAGCCTCGTAATAGTCATCACCTATACAACCAACCTCTCCTGTTGATGCCATGTCGACACCAAGCACAGGGTCGGCCTTCTGCAACCTGGAGAAAGAAAACTGAGGCGCCTTGACCCCCACATAATCCAGTTCGAAAAGTGATTCAGAAGGTTTCTCAACTTCCTGGCCAAGCATGACCCTTGTTGCAATTTCTATTAGATTGCATTTAAGAACCTTTGATACAAATGGGAAGCTTCTTGATGCCCTGAGGTTGCATTCAATTACCTTGATGTCATTATCACGTGCAAGGAACTGGATATTGAAAGGCCCAGAGATATTAAGTTCTTTTGCTATTTGTTTTGATATCCTTTTTATCCTTCTGGTTGTTTCCAGATAAAGTTTTTGCGGAGGGAACACGATGGTGGCATCGCCCGAATGAACTCCGGCAAACTCTACGTGTTCGGAAATTGCATACACCACAACTTCGCCTTCCCTTGCTACGGCGTCAAACTCTATTTCCTTTGCATTTTCTATAAATTCAGAAACTACAACCGGGTACTGTTTTGATACATTGGTTGCAAGTTCAAGAAAATGGTCCAGTTCATCGGCATTGGAAACAACATTCATTGCAGCACCTGACAATACGTAGGAAGGCCTGACGAGTACAGGATATCCGGTAGTGTCTGCAAATTTATGAATATCCTTTGCTGTAGTCAGCTCTTTCCATGCCGGCTGGTCAATTCCCAGCGAATCAAGCATGGAAGAAAATTTGTACCGGTCCTCTGCCCTGTCTATTGATTCTGCTGAAGTGCCGAGTATCTTAACGTCAGCCGCATGGAGCCTCATTGCCAGGTTGTTGGGAATTTGACCTCCGGTAGAAACTATCACGCCCTTTGGTGATTCAATTTCAATTATATCCATCACCCTTTCATAGGTCAGCTCATCAAAGTAAAGGGCATCACAAACATCATAATCAGTGCTGACTGTTTCGGGATTATAATTGATCATAACTGACCGGAGTCCGCTTGCCCTGATTGTTTCTACTGCATTGACACTGCACCAGTCAAACTCCACGCTGCTGCCTATTCTGTAGGCGCCCGATCCAAGAACAATTACCGACTCCCTGTCATCTTTTCCAATAGGATCATTTTCTGTGCCATGGTAGGTCAGGTAGAGATAATTTGTCTGGGCAGGAAACTCTGCCGCCAGGGTATCGATCTGTTTGACGACAGGAAGAACACCTGTTTCTTTCCTGTGTTCCCGCACATTGAGCGAATATTTTATCACATCTTTGCCTGAGTTCCTGCACATTACCCTTGCAATCTGAAAATCAGAAAAACCAGCCTTTTTAGACTCAACCAGAAGTTCAAGCGGAAGATCCTCAATCCGGGAATAAGGTGAAAGACGGAAATGAATATCGGTTATGTTTTTGAGTTTATAGAGGAACCAACGGTCTATTTTTGTAAGATCATGAATCTCGTCAATTGTGAAATTGTGTCTCAGAGCCATGGATATCACAAATATGCGCATATCAGTAGGGTGGGACAGCAGATTCTCTATTTCACTTCTGACATCTGATTCAAGTTCCCTGTTTTCAACAAAACCATGCATACCCTGACCAATCATGCGCAGTCCTTTTTGCAGAGCCTCTTCAAAATTTCTGCCTATAGCCATTACTTCACCCACACTTTTCATGCTGCTGCCTATCTCTTTTGAAACTCCCCTGAATTTGCCGAGATCCCACCTGGGTATCTTAACAACTACATAATCAAGAGCAGGTTCGAAAAAAGCAGGTGTAGTCTGAGTTACCATATTCTTTAACTCGAATAATCCATATCCGAGGGCAAGCTTGGCAGCAATGAATGCCAGCGGATATCCCGTAGCCTTTGAAGCTAGTGCGCTGGAGCGGGAAAGCCTGGCATTTACCTCAATTACCCTGTAATCTTCAGATTTGGGATCAAGAGCATATTGAACATTACATTCACCTACTATACCAATATGCCTTACAATCTTGATGGCAATTTCACGTAACTTATGATATTCAGTGTTGGTCAGCGTTTGTGACGGTGCTATAACAATGCTCTCGCCCGTATGAATTCCCAGCGGGTCAAAATTTTCCATATTGCAGACTGTAATACAGTTGTCATACTGGTCTCTGACCACCTCGTATTCGACCTCTTTCCAGCCTTTTAGTGATTTCTCGACCAGTATCTGCGATGTATGGGCAAATGCCTTATTGGCCAGGTTTTCGAGTTCAGCGGGATTATTGCAGAATCCGCTGCCTTGTCCCCCAAGAGCATATCCGGCCCTTATGATGACCGGATATCCAAGCCTCTCAGCAGCTTTTTTGGCATTTTCAATTGTGGTAACTGCCGTGCTGTCTATCGACTTGACATCAATCTCATTCAGTTTATGTACAAATAGTTCCCTGTCCTCTGTGTTCATAATAGCTTCAACCTGGGTGCCAAGGACTTTAACTTTATATTTTTCCAGGATCCCCGTTTGGTAGAGGCTCACCCCGCAATTCAGGGCTGTCTGGCCCCCAAATGCAAGGAGAATTCCCTGAGGTTTTTCTTTTTTAATAACCTTTTCAACAAAGAAAGGGGTAACAGGAAGAAAATAGATTATATCTGCTATGCCTTCGGATGTCTGAACAGTAGCAATATTCGGGTTAATAAGCACAGTTGTTATGCCTTCTTCTTTTAGCGCCTTCAGTGCCTGGGAACCCGAGTAGTCAAATTCTCCGGCCTCACCGATTTTTAATGCTCCTGAGCCAATTACCAGTACTTTCTTTATCTTGTTGTTTATCTTCATCCGAATTATTTGTTTTAAGTTTTCATTTGGGGAATTAAAGTTCGGGTATTGCCACAATTATGCCACCTTACCTGAATCCGGCAGGTCTGGTTTATTTTGTATGCTCTTTTTAATCATTTCAATAAAGTCATCGAAGAGGAAATCAGTGTCAGTCGGACCGCTTGAAGCTTCCGGGTGGAACTGTGTCGAAAAGAAAGGCTTGCTTTTGTGTCGGATACCTTCATTGGTCTGGTCATTCAGGTTATAGAAAAGTTCCTCCCACTCTTTACCCAGTGATTTGGCATCAGTTGCATAGCCATGATTCTGGGAAGTAATAAAACAGCGGTTTGTATCCTTCATTCTTACCGGCTGATTATGGCTCCTGTGACCATAAGGAAGTTTATATGTTTTTCCTCCGGCAGCAAGTGCCAGCAACTGATTGCCCAGGCATATGCCGAAAACAGGTTTGTCACCTTTAAGTGCAACGGCAATATTCTCAATCGCCTGAGTGAGAATTTCAGGATCACCGGGTCCGTTCGAAATGAACAGGCCGTCATATTCCATGTTGTTGAAATTATGATCCCAGGGTACCCTGATGACTGTTGTGTCCCTTGAAACAAGCCTTCTGATTATATTCGATTTCACACCACAGTCCACCAGAACAATCTTATAGGTTCCCTTTCCGTATGTTATTATCTTTTTTGTGCTTACTTTTTTGACCATGTTAATTTTACTGTTTTCTGCGAAATCAACATCGATATTATCAAATATAAGTTTGCCTGACATCACTCCCTGTTCCCTTAAATGTGAAGTCAGGGCCCGGGTGTCGACACCGGAAATGGCAGGTATTTTATTTTCAATTAACCACCTTGAAAGTGTTTTCCAGGAATTCCAGTGACTGCTTTCAATTGAGTATTCCGAAATCACCAGCGCCTTGATATGAATATTCTCTGCTTCAAAGAATCGCAGCAGTCCGCCTTCTTCAAGCATTGGAGGAACACCGTAATTACCTATCAAAGGATATGTAAGTACAAGGATCTGGCCCTCATATGAGGGATCGGTAAGGCTTTCAGGGTAACCTGACATGGCAGTATTGAAAACCACTTCTCCCGAAAGGCTTTTACGGTAGCCGAATGATTTTCCTTTAAATATTTTGCCATCCTGCAGAACAAGTTGAATATTATCATGCAATTCTCCTGCAGATGAAGCTGGTTTAATTGATTTGGATGGGGTCCCGGTCATTTATTCTGATTTTATTAACACAATGAATGTGTTATGTAACATATTGGCATGTTATGATCCGGGGTTCAAAATTACATATTTTATTTTTCTCTCAGGCATATGAAATTAAAATTATTACCAAAATTACTAACACTTCTTATTTGAGCTATATATGATAAAACCTTTTGTAATTATTACCTTGTTTATATTAATTTGCAGCTTTTAAAACAGATAAATGGAACGCAACAGGGTTAAAAAACTGATAAATATTCATGCACACAAGCAACTGAATAAAGACGAATATGTCATTTTAAACCGTTCGCCGAAAGATCATTATATTTCAGTTCAAAATAATGAGCCTTTCTCTTCCGGGATCCATCCCTGGAGAGCAGGTAATGAGACCGGGCTTGAACAGGAAATAGCAGAATTAAGATCGATTGCTTCCGGCCGACTAATGATGGCTGTAGGAGAGAGCGGACTCGACAGGAGCAGGGGGGCATCGATTGCTGTTCAGCAAAAGGTTTTTGATTTACAGGCAGATATCGCAGCAGCAGCTTCGAAGCCTATGATTATTCACTGTGTCAGGGCTTTCCCTGAACTGATCAGCCTGAGAAAAAAATATGAAAAATCTCCCCCGTGGATAGTTCATGGTTTTTCAGGAAATTCCCAGATTATGGAACAACTGATCTCTCACGGCTTTTTTCTCTCTCTTGGTCCTTCAATAATTAATCCGCCATCAAAAATGGCTGAATTACTTTTGATGATTCCGTTGCAAAAGATCTTTTTTGAAACTGATGATACTGATGGCAGAGTTGAAGAAATTTATAATACTTTTGCACGCTTGCGCGGAATAGGGGTTCTGGAACTGGCTGAGCAGATCAGAAAGAATTTTTCTGTAATCTGGCCTCATATCTCCCTCAATATTTTACAAACATAAGATTTTGCTTTAAAATGGAAGTTTTGGAATGGCAGGAGCGTTCAGTATTGTTACTTGGAAAAGACCGGATTGAGAAACTCAGTAAGTCCCATGTGCTTGTTGTCGGGCTTGGAGGGGTAGGAGCATACGCAGCCGAAAACCTTTGCCGTGCCGGAGTAGGCAGGATGACTATAGCTGATGGTGATGTAGTCATGCCCAGCAATATTAACAGGCAGTTACCTGCATACCACAGTTCCATAGGAAGAAATAAAACTGAAATGATGGCTGAAAGACTCATTGATATAAATCCTCTATTACAACTAAATATAGTAAATGAATATCTGACTCCCGATGGGATGAGAGACCTGCTTTCCTCCAGGCCATTTGATTATGTTGCAGATGCAATAGATACATTATCTCCAAAGATTTATCTGATTTATGAAACCATTAAAAGAAATATCCCGCTTGTATCGTCTATGGGTGCAGGGGGGCGGATGGACCCGTCACTGGTGCAGATAAGTGATATTTCACAGTCGTACAACTGCAGACTGGCTTACAATATTCGCAAGCGACTGCGGCGGTTAGGAGTAACTACCGGCTTCAAAGTGATATTTTCTCCCGAGACCGCCGACAGGAACAGTGTTCTGCACCTGGAGGGAGAAACAAATAAAAAGAGCACTGTCGGTACAATTTCATATATGCCCCCTTTATACGGTTGTTATCTGGCTTCCGTTATAGTCAGGGATCTTGCAGACGGCAGGTTATATTAAAACATGCCAGCATTTATTCAGTTATTTTCAGGTATTATCTGATAATTCCTTGTTTTAATTGCTTATCAGATGCGATGGAAAGGAGGTTGTTTATATTTTAGGATCAAAAAAATTGACCTGAAGGTCGATTACCCATGCAATGTCTTGATCTCTGATGTATTTTCAATTGATGGGAAATTCACTTACATTTGTTATTTTTGAATTCAATTTCTTTGTCGCAATCAATTTAAAGCCTTTAAATAGTTTAGCTTAATGTTCGGAATAATTGGAATCAGTTATAAAACTGCTCCTATAGAAGTAAGAGAAAAGTATTCATTCACTGCAGAAGAATCGCTGGAGTTTCTCAGGCAGTTGAAAATAGATCCTGATTTAACCGGTGCAGTAGTTCTTTCAACCTGCAACCGGATAGAGATTTATTTCCATTTTGAAAAAAGCTCTCCAAATAAAGGGTTTGACTCAGTATTCAGAAACCTTGAATTTTACAAGAAGACTCACACCAGGGAACGTAGTTATTTCTACAGCATGGAGGAAGAGAAGGCTACAGAACATTTATTCAAGGTAGTTTCGGGACTGGAATCATTGATCCTGGGGGAAGACCAGATAGCTCACCAGGTAAAGCACTGCTTCAAGCTCAGCCTTGACAATGACTTAAGCAGTCCTGTGCTGACCCGTATGTTCAACAAAGCGTTTGAGGCAGGGAAACGTGTAAGAACTGAAACGTCAATAAACCAGGGCATGGCATCGGTCAGTTCAGCAGCGGTTGAACTTCTTTTCATGCGTTTTCCTGATATCAGGAGTAAGAAAGTTCTGCTTATCGGGACGGGCACCATGGGGGAACTTGCTCTGGCGAACCTGGTGAAAAAGAAATGCAGATCAATTTATATTACTAACCGTACTTACACCAAAGCCCTTGAACTGGGAGCGAAATACGGGGTGAAGACTTTTGAACTTAACCGCCTCTATGAATACCTTGCAATGTGTGACATAATCCTGGTTGCAACCGGTGCCCAGAAGCATATAATAACCAGGGAAATGGTCGACTTTTTCATTCATCAGAGGCAGGATGTCCAGGTGTACATGGATCTCTCTGTCCCCCGAAACATAAGCACTGAAATACTTGAACTACCGAATATTGAGCTTTTCGCAGTGGATGATCTGCAGGAGATAGTCCGCGATACACAAAATAAAAGAAAGGAAGCAGTTGCGGAGGCGATGGAGATTATCCATCTTGTGAAACAGGAATTTAATGACTGGTTATGTGCCCTTGAATTAACCCCCTCAATTCTCAAGATCAAAAAAAATATTGATGCAGTAAATACCTCTGAACTGGAAGGCTTTATTAGAATAAACGGTATTAGCGACATTGAAATGGTTTCACGTTATGCTGAACATATTTCCGGCAAGTATGCCCGGTTGTTTATCCGTAATCTGAAAAATGTTACTGACAATGGCAAGCGTCGGGAATATGTCAGTATTGTTAACCAGCTTTTCGAACTCAGGGATATTAATGAAAAATGAAATTGTAATCGGTACAAGGGGAAGTGATCTGGCAATGTATCAGGCTGACAGCGTTATACAGGCCATCAGATCCAGGTATCCCGGAATAACTGTCAGGAAAAGTATAATAAAAACAAAGGGTGATAAAATTCTGGATGTAGCCTTGTCAAAGATTGGCGACAAAGGCCTCTTCACAAAGGAGCTGGAAACTGAACTAATCAATAAAAACATTGATATAGCAGTTCACAGCCTGAAGGATCTGCCAACAAGATTTCCCGGCGGACTTGCGCTTGGAGGTGTTCTGTCACGGGGGGAATTTCGTGATGCACTGGTACATATTGATGGGAAAAAATTCAGTCAGCTTGATGAAAATGACATAATTGCTACTTCCAGCCTCAGGCGCCGGGCGCAATTATTGAGACACAATCCTTCCTTCCGGATAACTGATATACGGGGAAATATAAATACCCGTTTACAGAAAATGCATGACGGTCACTGTTCTGCGATGGTCATGGCTGCTGCCGGACTGCAGCGTTTAAAACTTGATCATCATATAACTGAAATTCTTGATCATGAGGAGTTTATTCCGGCAGTAGGCCAGGGTGCAATAGCCATGGAGGTGAGGGAAGAAGATCATGCCATCATGGAACTACTTGGGAAGGTGGGACATTTGCCCACGCTCATGGCAGTGACTGCTGAACGTATATTCCTTAGAAAACTTGAGGGGGGATGTCAGATACCTATAGGATGTTATACGCAAATTAACGGGAATAAATTCAGGATTGAAGGGTTTATTTCAAATATTGATGCTACAGTTGTACTTCGTGATTTCAGGGAAGGTTCTCCGGACCAGAGCAATGAGCTGGCCCTGGCGCTGGCAGATTCTTTTATTGAAAGAGGATCTGAAAAGATACTTGAGGAGATCAGAAAACATAACAAATCATAGATACTTGAATGCAATCGCTGGCAGGTAAGCTTATAATAACAACCCAGCCGGCCGATCAGGCCGGAGAACTGATGAATATTCTGTTGGACAGGGGAGCCCGGGTTATTAATCTGCCGATGATCCGGACCCGTACACTGGATATCGGGAAGGAAAATGTAAAAGAGGCACTTGCAAAGGGTAAATTTCATCTGCTGATCTTTACCAGTAAAAAAGGTGTGCGGGGATTTTTCGGAAATATCATCAGATATTTCGGAGGGGCATTTTTACCGGAAAATCTAAAAATTGCTGTAACGGGGATTTCTACCATGAAAGAAACAGAGAAATTCGGATATAAGGTGCATTATCTGAATCCCGGCACCACTGCAGAGGATCTGGCTCTTTACCTGAAAGATAAAATAATACAGGCAAATGACAGGGTATTGCTGGTGCAGGGGACAAGAGCTCCGGGTTTTCTGTTTGAAGCTTTATCGCAGAAGGCTTCTGTCAAAAGATTAGATGTATATGAGACGGTTGCAGTGAAAGAAATAGATGGATCACTTGCAGATTATATCAGGGAAGATAAGGTGGATATATGTATATTTACATCCCCTTCGGGGTTTTATAATTACCTGGAGTTTTTCAGCGATTACAACAATTTAAAACTGGCAGCTATCGGAAAGACAACAGCTGCTGCAATTAATGAAGCTGGTTATGAAGTTAGTCTGATAGCTCCTTATCCGTCTCCGGAATCACTTGCCGATGCCGTAGAGTCTTTTTTCACAAAATAATTCAAAAGTTATGTTTTTTCCTGAAACACGTTTGAGAAGACTTCGCTCCAACCCGGTAATCCGTGCAATGGTTAGCGAAACAGTTGTTTCTCTTGACAATCTGATAATGCCGCTTTTTGTTTGTCATGGTAAAAATAAAAGAAACCCGATAAGTTCAATGCCTGGTAATTACCAGCTGTCAGTAGATCAGCTAACGGTTGAATGTAAAGAATTATACCGGGCAGGAATAAGATCTGTACTGCTGTTCGGGATACCTGAAACAAAAGATGAAACCGGCATTGTTGCTGCAAACGAGAACGCAATTATTCCTCAGGCAATAAGGGCAATCAAAAAAGAGACCGGCAATATGTATGTGATTGCTGATATTTGCAATTGCGAATATACGACCCATGGACATTGCGGGACAATTGTGAACGGAGATGTTGACAATGACCTGACACTTGAAACGCTGGCAGCCCAGGCTGTAGCCTGCTCTAATGAAGGAGTTGACATGGTGGCTCCCAGCGACATGATGGACGGCAGAGTTGCAAGGATAAGGAGTGAACTTGATAAAAACGGGTTCAGTAATGTGCCAATCATGGCATATTCAGCAAAATATGCCTCTGCCTTTTACGGCCCTTTCCGTGAAGCTGCTGAAAGTACTCCAAAGTTCGGCGACCGCCGTACTTACCAGATGGATCCTGCCAACAGTGATGAAGCAATGCGGGAAATTGAGATGGATATAAATGAAGGTGCCGATATAATAATGGTAAAGCCTGCGCTAAGCTATCTTGATATTATCAGAAGGGCAAAAGATAATTTCAATATTCCGGTGGCAGCATATAATGTAAGCGGAGAGTTTTCAATGGTTAAGGCCGCCGCAGCAAAGGGCTGGATTGATGAAGAACGTGTGACCAGAGAGATTCTCAGGTCAATTCGCCGTGCAGGTGCTGACATTATTCTGACTTATCACGCAGGGGAAATTGCCAGATCTTTAAAAGGAGAAAGGTATTTTTAAATGTCTGGTAACATCCGGCATTTAACTTTCCATAAGTTGAAAATGCACTTGCAACCTTTTTTTGCCGGTTCCGGCGAATAAATTAATTTTGAAAGTTATATCACCCGGGTGGGAATTTTTAAAAGATCCAGAAAAAAAATATCAAAAATTTAAAAAAAATGCAAATCAGCCGGAGTATTAAGGAGTTTGAAAGGGCAAAGAAATTTATCCCCGGTGGAGTAAACTCTCCTGCCAGGGCTTTTAAAAGCGTGGGAGGGAACCCTGTTTTCATAGAAAGCGCCAAAGGATCGGTATTGCGTGATATTGACGGCAATGAGTATACAGATTATGTATCATCATGGGGGCCAATGATCATTGGTCATGCACATGAAAAGGTGGTTCAGGCCATAGAAATTGCTGCCGGTAAGGGCACTAGCTTTGGGGCGCCAACAGTGCAGGAAACCGAACTGGCCGAACTTATAAGAGAGATGAAGCCTTCAATGGAAGTAACGAGAATGGTGAATTCCGGCACAGAGGCCACAATGAGTGCATTGCGGCTTGCACGAGGTTATACAGGCAGAGACAAGTTCCTGAAATTCGAGGGCTGTTACCATGGGCATGCAGACAGCTTCCTTATTAAGGCCGGGTCAGGTGCACTGACACTCGGACTACCAGACAGCCCAGGAGTTACAGCCGGCACTTCCAGGGATACTCTCGTGGCTTCATTCAATGATATGGAGAGCGTTACAGGTGTATTTGAGAAGTATGGAGATGAAATAGCCGCCGTAATAATCGAACCCGTTGTGGGAAATATGGGGGTAGTCATACCTGATAATAACTTCCTGCATGATTTACGCGATATAACCAGAAAATATGGTGCCCTGTTAATATTTGATGAGGTAATGACCGGTTTTCGCCTTGCCAGGGGTGGTGCTCAGGAGTATTTTGGAGTAAAACCCGATATAACAACCCTTGGCAAAATAATTGGTGGAGGACTTCCGGTTGGTGCATATGGGGGGGCACGTGAGATTATGGAGAAGCTTGCTCCGGCGGGACCTGTATACCAGGCAGGCACCCTTTCGGGGAACCCTCTGGCTATGGCGGCAGGCCTTGCTACCCTGAAGATAATAAATGAAACTCCTGATTTTCATAAAGATCTTGATCAGAAATCGGCCAGACTTGAGAAAGGCTTTCATGACAACCTTAAACAAACCGGTCACAATGCCGTTATAAACAGGGCAGGATCAATGATCACTATATTCTTCACCGATTTACAGGAGGTAAGGTCGTTTAATGATGCAAGCAAATCTGATACTGAAAAGTTTGGTAAGTATTTCAGATCCATGCTGGATCAGGGTATTTATTTGCCGCCTTCACAATTTGAGGCAGCATTTGTTTCAGCTGCACTAACCGACGATGAAATTGAAAAAACTGTTCAGGCAAGCCTGACTGCAATGAAAAAAATATTATAAAATGTCAAATCATTTCACAGATACACTCAGGGGCATGCCTACTGACAGGCCCCCTGTTTGGTTTATGCGCCAGGCAGGCAGGGTATTGCCTTCCTATCAGGCACTTAAGGAGAATTATACATTCTGGCAGCTGATGAAAGACCCTGAACTTGCAGCAAAGGTTACACTGTTGCCGGTTAATGATCTTGGAGTAGATGCCGCCATACTTTTTACCGATATACTTGTTGTGCCTTATGCAATGGGAATGGGCCTTGATTTTACCGATAAGGGACCAGTTTTTGAGCATCCGTTGAAAGATTCCAAATTCCCGTTGCAGCGCCTCCATCCTGATCCGGCTAAACTTGAATATATATATCAGGCCATCGATCATGTACTTGATACTCCGGGGAATCAAAAGCCGCTGATAGGCTTCTGTGGTGCACCGCTGACTGTTTTGCTGTTTATGCTACAGGGACTCGGAACGAAATCAAACTTTGCCGATGCTGAAAAGTTTTTTTTCCGGGAAAAGGGTCTCACACGTAAGCTGGCTGAGGCTGTAACAGAACTGTCAATTCAATATGCTTTGAAGCAGATAAGTCACGGAATATCTGCTTTCCAGCTTTTTGACACCCATGCAGGGCTTGTACCATTTGAATTTTATCAGGAAGTTTTCATGCCTTCGGTTCGTAAAATTTCAGATGCAGTTCGGCAGACTGGCACGCCGTTTATTTATTTCCCTAAAGGGATTGGTGCCGGTATCGGATCAATTGATCAAGGTATTTGTGATTTTCTGAGCGTTGACTGGCAGACATCATTGTTTACCGCCAGGAAACTTGTAGATAAACAGGTAGGATTGCAGGGTAATCTTGACCCCAGGATATTATTTGCAGATGAAAAGGCCATAGAGGCTGAACTCATAAAGTATTTGCCGTTCCACAGGATGGAACCAAAATGGATATTTAATCTCGGGCACGGTTTAATGCCCGGTATCCCGGTCGAAAATGTCAAATTTGCAGTTGATTTTGTAAAGAACGCGGACTGGCAATAACAGGTTTTTGAAATAATCAGGTTTTAGTTTTAAGACGGGCATAAGTCTTGAACCGGAATTTCCCTGTTACAATAAAGATTTAATTACAGGCAAAAGTCCTGATTCAGAATTTCCTTGTTTTAATTAAAGAGGAGGAATGATATTTTTAAGGTCATGTTTTATCAGCCTTTTGTTTTCTCTCCGGATATTATATAATGCTTATGGCAATTGATGTAGGTTTAATTCAGAAATACAACAAACCCGGGCCCCGGTATACCAGCTATCCTCCTGCTACATTTTTTCATGACAGGATTGATTCCGGGAATTATAAAAAGATGATAGGAATTTCGAACGAAAAGGAACCCCGGAATATCTCCATTTACATTCATATCCCTTTTTGCCGGCAGTTTTGTCATTTCTGTGGTTGCAACACCAGCCATTTTCCGGAAAAGGAATTCATAAATGATTATATAAATGCAGTGATTACAGAAATCAGGTCTGTTTCGTCGTTACTTGATACCTCAAGGCCTCTTACCCAGGTGCACTGGGGGGGAGGCACACCGAATTCCATAGATCTGATGCTTGTAGAGAAGGTTATGGATCAGATATTCAGTATCTTTTCGGCTTCCGGAAATGCCGAAATCGCAATGGAATGTAATCCTACATGGCTGGAGCCTGCCCAGATTGACCGTTTGGCCGGTATGGGGTTCAACCGGCTGAGCCTTGGAATACAGGATTTCAATGATGAAGTACTGCACCTCGTAAACAGGAAACCATCACTGTTCCCGGTTGAAGAACTGACCGCCCGGATGGATGCCAATGGAATGACAGGCAGTAATATTGACCTTATTTACGGGCTTCCCGGACAGACTGCCGCATCTTTTCGCAAAACAATAGAAAAAGCAATACAGATATCACCTGCAAGACTTGTCACATTTTCCTATGCACATGTCCCCTGGGTCAAGCCTGCACAGAAAGGGCTCGAAGAAATAGGCCTTCCTTCAGTTGAAGAAAAGCTTGAGATGTTTGAAACAGCATATAACCTTCTTACTGAAAACGGTTATGTTGCCATTGGCATGGATCATTATGCCAGGCCTGATGATGAGCTCAGCAAGGCTCTGGCAAATAAAAGCCTTCACCGGAATTTCCAGGGTTACTGCACACAGGACACTACCGGACAGGTCTATGGATTTGGTTCCACTTCCATCAGTCAGCTGAATGGAGGGTATTACCAGAATATCAAGGACGGAGGTAAATACATTGATTCAATAAGGAAATCAGGGTTTGCGGTATGGAAGGGTTACGAGCTTTCTCAGGATGACATAATGATCAGGGAAATAATTAACCGGATTATGTGCAATGGATACATGGATATGAATGAGATTGCCCGTGAATTTGGAATTAATGCCAAAAAATTAAAGTCAATCACTGGTTTCAGGAAGGAAAAACTCAATCCTTTTATAGATGACGGCCTGCTTACTTTTGATAATGATACCCTGAGGCTTGAACCGGGAGGATTCATGGTTGTCAGAAATATTGCCATGGAGTTTGATCCCTTGCACGGAGATGGAGAGGGGAAGTATTCGAAGACCGTCTGAAAGTAAAAACACTTACCGCTATTTCTTTTCCTCATTGAACTTATACCTGTCAACAATCAGGGTGAGGTTGAACCGAAGTCCGCTTTTATGTTTGAAGGAAGTGATCAATGCCTGAGCAGTTATTGGATGATTAATTTAGTTTAGTTTGCCTTTCTGACCTACTGACAAAAAATCGCCCTTTGATTATGGTTTCTTTGTATATTTACTTCAAAGATTTGGCGGAAATTGATCACCATTACAAAAGTTAACAGACTATGAAAATGACTTTGTTCTTCACCAACTGCATTATGTTTACGGCTGCAGCCGGATTTTCCCTGCCTGGAAACAGTGCTCAGGGAGACAATTCTGCTGACGGCCAGCCTGAAGTCCTTCCCGGAGAGACCAGGGGTAGCAAACCCAACATCATCTTCATACTTGCAGATGATATGGGTAATAATGACCTTAGCATAAACGGGCAGACAAATTTTCAGACTCCGGCACTGGACCGTATGGCAAGGGAAGGGATGATGCTCACCAGTCACTATTCGGGAAGTACAGTCTGTGCTCCGTCACGCGCCGCATTATTTACCGGCCTGCATACCGGACACGTCTACCAGAGGGGCAACGGTGCCATCGAGTTTCGTCCCGATCCCCTCGACATTACAATCGCTACAAGGCTAAAAAGTGCAGGTTATAGTACAGCCATGATCGGTAAGTCAGGCGTGGGATGTAATTCAACAAATGCCACCCTGCCTAATGACAAGGGCTTCGATCATTTCTTTGGTTTTCTGGCCCATGCGGCTGCACATCGATTCTATCCGCAGGAGCTGACACGAAATGGCCAAACCATAAAGTATCCTCAGAATAACGGGCATACTGGTGAATTGTATAGCGGTGATCTGTTCCTTGACGATGTGCTGGATTACCTTGATATCCAGAGTAAAACCGATAACCCTTTTTTCCTGCATTTTGCCATTCAGCAGCCACATGCCGACCTCTCTGTGCCCGATGAATTCAGGGCCGCTTATATGGGAAGTTTTGAGGAGAAACCACTGCCTTCCGGCGGGTATGTATCTGAACCCAACCCTGCTGCAACCTATGCCGGGATGATTACCTACATAGATCACACGGTACGCAGGGTAATGCAGAAACTCCGTGAACTTGGCATTGAAGAAAATACCCTTGTAATTTTTAGCTCCGATAACGGCTCCTATTCAGAAGGTGGCTACCATTACAGTATGCATGATTCCAATGCACCTTACCGGGGTGGGAAACGCGATTTTTATGACGGAGGTATCAGGGTTCCCACCATAGCATGGTGGCCCGGCAAGATACAGCCCGGCTCAAGTTCCGGCCATATATCGGCATTTTATGATTTTCCCCCGACAGCCCTTGAACTTGCCGGATTGCCAGTGCCTGAAGAATTTGACGGGATTTCTTACCTGCCCACGCTTATGGGTAGCCCCGACCAGCAACGGCAGCATGAATATCTTTATTGGGAATTCTACGAGCAAGGAGGCAAGCAGGCGATACGCTACGGTAACTGGAAAGGCATCCGCCTCGATGTCAGAAAGGACCGTAACGGGCCGATTGAGTTGTACAACATTGCAGAGGACCCCGGTGAGACCAACGACATTTCCAATCTTCATCCGGGGATTGTTGAAAAAATTGTCTCATTTATGGAAGAGGCTCATGAAACGGCAGAGTTTGAGGGATTCAGATTTTAGTTCATCCTTGCAATCATTTTAAATAAAAACTCATTACCTCACCGGGGCCTGTCAGGGGGACCTTTATAACCGGTTTATGGCCTGCGGCGATTTTGAAGGCTGGTTGCAGACACGCAAATAACGATGAAGGAAAATTTGATTAACGGGTAATGAAATAATTTAGAAAGTTCAGAATACACCCGGCCATATCTGTAAAAGAGAAGCGTGAACTGAATTAAAGAATCTATACAAATATTTAATGCCCCGATAATGAGAATAACAAAAATAATTATGATGAACTACAAATCGGCTGCAAGCATTTTATTGTCCGGACTGGTGGTTGGCGGATGGAGTTCTGAGAACGTTCAGAAGGAGTACCCGAATATCGTCTGGATAACTTCAGAGGACAATTCAAAGCATTATATGCAAATTTTCGATGATAATGGCGCCAGGACACCTAACATTGAAAAACTTGCAAAGAGTGGACTTACATTTACCCGTGCATTTTCAAATGCTCCTGTATGCAGTGCCGCACGGTCAACTTTAATATCGGGTTCATACGGGCCCCGTACTGCTTCACACTACCACAGGAGAATAAAGCCGGTTCCGATGCCTGAATCCCTGGAAATGTTTCCGTCATATTTAAGGGAGGCCGGATATTATACTACAAATAATCATAAGGAAGATTACAACTTCATCAAATCCGATAATGTCTGGGATGAGTCATCAAACCAGGCAAGCTGGAGGAACAGGAGAGAAGGGCAGCCTTTTTTCCACGTTTTTAATATTGGAATAACCCACGAAGGCCAGTTGCACTTTTCCCGGGAGCAAATGGAATCGACGCTTACCAAAGTAGATAAGGACACTGTTTTTGTCAAGCCCATTCATCCTTTGACAGAAACATTTAAATACACCAATGCATTTTACCTTGACAGAATAATGTCTATGGACGAACAGGTTGGCAAGGTTTTGAATGAACTGGAGAACGATGGACTGCTCGAAAATACCATAGTATTCTATTATGGCGATCATGGTGGCGTTTTGCCCGGGAGTAAAGGTTATCTGACCGAAACGGGATTGCATGTCCCTCTTGTTGTCTACATCCCCGCCGCATACAGACATTTGATTGATGCCGAACCGGGAACCAGCATAAATGGTTTTGTGAGTTTTGTTGATTTTGGTGCAACAGTTTTAAACCTCGCAGGCATTAAGATCCCTGATGGGATGGACGGAAGGCCATTTCTCGGGAGGGGCATCAAATTAGAGGAAATTGATGCACGTGATGAAACATACAGTTATGCCGACAGGATGGATGAGAAATATGACATGGTAAGGGCGGTAAGGAAAGGCAGGTATAAATATGTCAGAAACTATAATCCTTTCAACTTCGATGGGTTGATGAATAATTACCGCTACAGACAACTGGCCTACAGGGAATGGGAGGAAATGTACAGAAAAGGCGGGTTAAACGAGATCCAGTCGGCCTTTTTTAAACCAAAAGAACCCGAATATCTATATGACATTGAATCAGATCCTTTTGAGACAAATAATCTGGCCGGCGACAACCGGTATTCCGGCATAATACATGAAATGCGCATGAAACTGGATGTGTGGCAGAGGAATATGCCTGACCTTTCATTTTTTCCTGAATTTTTCCTGGTAAAGCATGCATTTGATAACCCCGTGGAATTTGGCCAGAAAAATAAGGATAGAATTCACAAATACATGGATATTTCCAATCTTATGCTGTCTGATTATTATTCGGCCGGGCCCTCCATCAGGGCCAGCCTGAATTCGGATGACCCATGGGAAAGGTACTGGGGTATCATTGTCTGCAGCAGCTTTGGGAAAAGCGCCGGTGAAATGATACCATTGCTGAAACAGGTGGCACAAACCGATCCGGAGTACATCAACAGGGTCCGGGCCGCTGAATTCCTTGCAATAACAGGAGTCGAAGACCCTGCTCCTGTGATGATAAATGCGCTGTATCAAACCCGCGATGAGAATGAGGCCCTGCTTATTTTGAATTCCATAGTATTGATGCAGGATGGTTATTCAGGTTACTCATTTGATATTCAGCCGGAAAGGTTGGCGGCCACTGTAGGCGAATACCCGCTGGTCAGAGATAGACTAATGTACCTGGAGTTACCTTAAAGGGCCAATAAACTGCAACGATGAAAAGTGAAAAATGCATCTATGGGTCAACCGTTGCATTTATAAGGTATATTTATAAGGCATAAAGAAAGTAAGGGTGATGTCCGTTGAGCCCAATCAAATAAGGCCCTGTTTGGATGTTAATCATGAGGAACCAAAAGAGGGAAAATTTATGTACTGACAGATGTGGAAAAGGCCTCCCCGGAATATATTACTGGTTTATATAAGGACATTCAGGGGAGTCAGTTTTCGTCTTCGAGGTCTCTCTGGAGGGCAACCATCTTGATGGCAGTTATCGCAGCCTCTTCGCCCTTATTGCCGTGTTTGCCTCCGGCACGATCTTTAGCCTGCTCCATATTGTCGGTTGTCAGTACACCGAAAATTACCGGCATATTGTATTCCATGTTGAGGGTTGTTATTCCATGAGTAACACCCTGGCATATATAATCAAAATGCTTTGTCTCTCCCTGAATAACACAACCCAGGCAAATGATTGCGTCAAGATCTGAGTTTTCAGCCATCAACTGCGCTCCCAGTGTAAGTTCAAAACTCCCGGGCACATACCTGACAATTATGTTCTCCTTCTCTGCACCTTTTGATAAAAGTGTTTTTACAGCTGAATCAAGCAGGGCATTGGTTATTTCGCTGTTCCATTCTGAAACTACAATTCCAATGATCATATCTTCTGCCCACGGAATATCTCCGGGTTTGTATTCTGATATATTTCTTAGGCCGGTTCCCATAACCTTAATTTAAGTTTAAGTTACTTTTTACTGGTACTTGCTTTGCTTATAATTTATCGGTATCTGTCGATGATTATCTGAGGGACAGTTACTTATCTAATTTAGAGCTATTGAAACATCGGAGTTTTTTCGCCTCAGGAAAAAGGCGTAAAGAAAATCAATGGTTTTTTCGTTAAGAAAACCGTGCTGTTTGAGCGCAGCGAGTTCACGGTTTTTAGAAAAAAACAGTGATTTTTAGTCTTTTTCCGTAAGCGCGGCACTTTTTTGGTTACTTTTTTTTGCTGTTGAAAAAAAGTAACAAAGCCAATGCGGCTTAAGCACTATTCAATTTTAAGTTGAACCCTGGTAATGTATTTTTCAATCTGCCCGCCTTCAGTAGTATCAGGATAGTTCTCCTTTATATTCTCATATGCCTCAAGCGCCTTGTTGTATTTTTCCAGTTCTTCGTAAATCATTCCAGCCTTCATCCAGTATATTGGAGAGGTTAATTCATTTGCACGCCTCCTTGCTGCCTTGGTGAAAAAAGAAGCAGCGTTTTCGAGCTCACCCAGTTCGACATACGCATCACCAATTGCACCCAGTGCAACGGGGGAAACCAGCTGGTCGCGGGAATCAAACTTTGTAAGATTGTCTATTGCATCGTGATACTCTTCAATACGCAGGAAAGATATACCGGCATAGTACCGGGCAAGATTGGCAGTGCTTGTTACGCTGTATTCATCAATGATATCTACAAAGCCCGGGTAATTTCCATCACCATAAAGGGCAAGATAAAATGAATCCTGCTCAAAATATCTTTCGGCCATGTAAATTTGCGATCTGGCTTCGTTTTCAAGGGGGGCAACATACAAATTAGTGTATCCAAGGTAACCAAGTACGACTACTACAATTGCTGTCACTATAATTGTCAGACTCTTCTGGTTTTCTTCAATGTAATTCTCTGTTTTACTCAGAAGGTTCTCCACTCCTTCTATCGGCTCTTCAACAGCGTCCTTTTTCTTTTTTGCCATCTTTTACTGATAATAAACTAGCTTTTATAAATAATTACAATAGTTTTTAATACTACCGGATTTTAATTTCCCGGCAAATGTAATCCTTTTAACAGTTAATTAAAAATATTGTGCTCAAAAAGATATGCAAAATTATACTGATTTGAACTAAATTTAACGTGTAAATATATACCAACGGTCGGATACAGGAGATATTTTTATTAAAACATTATTCATTACCGATTATCCTGACCATTTTTTAACTTTACCTTTTTTCATCCACGATAATTATTATGCATCTTAAGTACCTGTCTCTCCTTAACTTTAAGAATTTTACAGAGCTGGAATATACTTTCAGCAGCAGGATCAATTGTTTTGTTGGCAATAATGGAGTGGGCAAAACCAATCTGCTTGATGCAATTCACTATCTTTCGTTATGCAAAAGTTTTTTTAACTCAGTTGATTCCCAGAATATACTGCATGACAACGACTTCTTTGTTATCAATGGCAAATACGAGAGGGAGAATGAGGAGGAAAATATCTATTGTGGTGTAAAAAGGAATGCTAAGAAAGTAATCAGGCGGAACAAAAAAGAGTATCAGCGCCTCAGTGATCATGTCGGGCTTCTTCCGGTAGTTATGGTTTCCCCCGGCGACAGCGTTTTGATAACAGGCGGAAGCGAGGAGAGAAGAAGGTTCATGAACGGTGTGATATCCCAGTATGACCGGCAGTATCTCGAAGATATGATATCGTACAATCACGCGATGGTCCAGCGAAATATACTGCTCAAGGATTTCGTCCGCAAGCGTTATTTTGACAGGGATTCCCTTGATATATGGACAGAACAGATGATTGGACCGGGTGAACGGATATATGAAAAGCGCAGGTCATTTATCGATAAGATGGTTCCGGTTTTCAGATATTACCAGCAATTTGTTTCGTTGGGAAGGGAGGAGGTAGACCTGGTATATGAATCACAGCTTCATGAAGCCGATTTTCGGGAAATTTTAAACCAGGCTGTTGAAAAAGACCGTGTCGTGCAATACTGTACATGTGGAGTACATAAAGATGAACTCGGACTTAACCTGGGCGGGTATCCTATGAAAAAGATCGGGTCTCAGGGCCAGCAAAAAACCTATCTGATAGCTCTTAAGCTGGCCCAGTTTGAATTTATAAGCGAACTGAACGGATCGCTTCCAATACTTTTACTTGATGATATATTTGATAAACTTGATCAGAACAGGGTTGAGCAGATCATCAAACTGGTGTCAGGAAATAAATTCGGTCAGATCTTTATTACCGATACGAGCAGGGAGAGGCTTGACAGCATTCTTAACGCAACAGGGATAGAATATTTAACGTATGAACTGGAATAGCATACAAAATTATTCCTGGAGGGAGTAATTTAAGGGATAATTTATTCCGGTTTCCGGAACACTGACTGGAGCATTTTAAAAACAACCAATGAGAAAAAGCAACACCCAGAAAATAGGAGAAGTAATTTCAGATTATCTGAAAGATCTAAGGATTGACAAGAAGGTTCTTGAGACCCGGTTAATCAATTCATGGCCGTCAATTGTCGGGCCGACTATTGCCCGGCAGACTGACAAGGTTTATATTCGTAATGGTGTATTTTACATTCATATCAGCTCACCGGTATTACGTAATGAGCTGTCGTATATGAAATCGAGGATAGCAGATGTACTTAATGAGAAGGCAGGAGAGAGGGTTATTGTCAGGGTGGTGCTAAGGTAAGTCCGATTCTGGCCGTTGCGGCATGGGCGCCGGGAGCTGTCTTACATCCCTGATCCTTATATCATGCAATTGTGCCTTGAATAATTTAATATCAGCTGACCAATTGATGAAAATTTCCGCATTTAATTATATTTGCAGATATCCTCAATATTCCCCGGGTAGGGTTGTAAGCTTTAATTTGCCTTTTAGTAATTTATAATATCGTAAAAATGAAAACCAGCCGCAGAGATTTTATTAAGCTTTCAGGACTTGCAGGTATCGGTGTAGCCGGTGCCGGTCTGTCCGGATGTACTTCAGGTACTGCTGAAGCATCAGAAAATTCACCTTTCAGGTTAACAGGCACGCAGAAGTTCAATATGGCAGGATATGCCGCACCGAAGCTTGATACAGTCCGCGTTGGCATAATTGGCCTGGGCAACCGCGGATCAGGTGCAATCAGACGGCTGGTGAGAATTGAAGGAGTTAAAATCACTGCCCTGGCAGATATTGATCCGGCCAAAGTGAATCGTGCCAATGAGTTTGTCAAGGGATATGACCATGCCCCTGCAATGTATTCGGGTAATGAAGATGAATGGAAAAAGCTTTGTGAAAGGGAAGATGTTGACCTGGTCTATATCTGTACACCCTGGCATCTTCATACGCCTAATTCATTGTATGCCATGGAAAATGACAAGCATGCCGCTACTGAAATCCCCGCAGCCCAGACTATGGATGAGTGCTGGCAGCTGGTTGAAACATCTGAAAGGACAAAAAAACATTGCATAATGCTCGAAAATGTCTGCTATGACTTTTTTGAGATGTTAACCCTGAATATGGCCCGTCAGGGATTCTTTGGTGATATCATTCACGGGGAAGGAGCATATATTCATGATCTGATGGATCATAATTTCTCCAAGACTGTATATGCTGACATGTGGCGACTTGAGGAAAATTCCGGCCGCAACGGAAGTTTATATCCAATGCACGGACTGGGTCCGATATGCCAGCTTATGGATATTAACTACGGCGACAGGATGGATTACCTGGTGTCGGTATCAAGCAATGATTTTATGATGGGCAAAAGAGCTGAGGAACTCGCAGCCGATGATGATTTCTGGCACCAGTATACAGGACGGAACTTTCGTGGTAATATAAATACCACTACAATACGTACCGGCAATGGCAGAACGATCATGGTACAGCATGATGTAAGCTCTCCGAGGCCATATACCAGGCTTCATCTGATTAGCGGGACGAAAGGTATTGCCCAGAAATATCCCTCACCTGCCAGAATTGCTACCAGTCACCATGGCTGGGTTTCTGAAGATGAACTAAAATCACTTGAGGAAAAATTCACTCCTGAAATAACCCGGAGGGTTGGAGAAATGGCACGTCAGGTAGGTGGCCATGGCGGAATGGATACTCTCATGGACTGGCGCCTGGTTGATTGTCTGCGTAATGGATTGCCTCTTGATATGAATGTTTATGACGCAGCCTTATGGAGCTCAATTATTCCGCTTAGTGAATATTCTGTAGCCAATCGTTCACGGTCGGTCGATGTACCCGATTTCACTGGTGGAGCATGGCAGACAAACGCTCCCGGCATGGATATTATGCTTAACGAAGGAGGAACTACAAAACTGATTTGAAACGACTGAGAGAATATGCAGGAGGGAAACTATCTGCCTGATCTTTCTATCTCCTCCAGGGTTCTGCCTTTAGTTTCAATTACGGATGACCGGACAAAGATCAGGGCCAGTATTGACATAACACAGTAGAACCAGAAAGTATATGCTGCTCCTATACTTTCCAGCATTATCGGAAAAAACTGTGTTACAAGATAAACCGCTGCCCACAATGCCAGGGTTGCCACAGAAATAGCCAGTCCCCGCAACTTAACAGGAAATATTTCCGATATATATACCCAGGTTACAGGCCCGTAGGAGGCAGCAAAACAGGCAACATATGTGAGTATGAAAAAGAGAAGGAAATAACCTTCAAATGAGAACCAGAATGATGCTCCGATTAATGCGAGACTTAAGCTCATGCCGGCCCCGCCGGCCAATAGCAGATTCCTGCGTCCGCTTCTGTCTACCAGCCTGATTGCCACGAAGGTAAAAAGCAGGTTTATAACACCGATAATTACGGTCTGCATGTAAGCCTTGCCGGTACCCAGTTCTTCAAATATAACCGGGGCGTAATACATTATTGCATTTATTCCCTGTACCTGTGAAAATATTGCCAGAAGAACTCCTGCAATCAAAGTCTTTCTGTATTTACCGGTAAAAAGTTCCTTTAAAGTGCCTGTTTGCTGCTGCAGGGATGCTCTTATCTCTGCCTTAATTTCTTCAACTCTTTGCGGAGTATGTATCATCAATAAGACATCTCCAGCCATTTTCTCCCTGTTCTCTTTCATGAGCCAGCGCGGACTCTCGGGAATAAAAAGAATTGCAAAGAAAAAAAGCAATGCGGGTAATATTTCCGAACCTACCATATATCTCCAGCCGGTATTAATGTTCCAGGCTTCAGTACCCATATTCTGAACAACCATGTTAACAAAGAAAATGAGTAAAATGCCCGACACTATGGCAAGCTGGTAAACTGAGACAAGCTTTCCTCTTATTGAAGCAGGGGCCATTTCGGTAATATAAAGAGGCGACAGTATAGAAGCACCGCCAACCCCCAGTCCCCCAACAAACCTCGCAATCGTGAATTGTGTAATATTTGATGGGATAGCCGACCCAATAGCTGAAACACCAAATAATACAGCTGTCAGAATAAGTATTTTTTTGCGGCCAAACCTGTCACTTAATCCCCCGGCAAACATAGCTCCGAATATACAACCTATTATAGCTGCGGAAGCTGCCCAGCCCGTCATTGCCGGTGACAGTTCAAACTTAATTCTCAGGTAACCAATCGCACCTGAAATAACTGCCGTATCATATCCGAAAAGCAGTCCCCCGAGGGCAGCCACAGTCGTCAGCAGGTATATTGTTCTGTAATTCAGGACTTCTGGCGGACTTGTTTGTTCGCTGATATGAATGGTGTGTTTTTTCACTTATTTATTTGCTAAGTTTTGTTTCTGAACGCTATAGCGGACTTATTTATCCGGCTCCCGGTTGTTGCTATTTTCTTATATATGCCTTTATCGTGGCGCACCTTTTACCTTCAGATTCACCAAAAGGCCTTATTGTGTATTCGCCAACGTTTGCCGGGATAATAAATGTTTCAGCATAATGTACTATAAACGGCTCAAAAGCAGACGATGGGCTCTCTATTATTGCTTCGCGTCCTTCCACCAGATTAAGAACATTAACACTTCCATGTGATATATGACTTACCTTGCCGGTGAACCAGTGCCTTATAGTCTCAATAAATTCATATTCATGCATGCCTGTTCTTTCCTCCCTCACTCCGTCTTTATCTGAAACCATGGTTACCCGGTTAATCAGCTCATCTCTGACCCATGATTCTGTTCTGTTCCAGTTTATAACCTTTTCACCATGTTCAATGTTGATGGCCCTCGGCTGACCATCGAGGCCCATCCTTCCCCAGTCCCACAGCTTAAAGGTGAAGATATATGGGGTCGCACTAATTTCAAGTACCATGCAGTTTACAGCTGAACAGTGAACTGTACCGGCAGGTATAAGGAAATGGTCATGTTTTTTGGCCGGCCAGCTTGCAGTATATTTATCGGCACTGAAGGATTGTCCGCCTTCCTGTGCTGATTTTAATTCATTAAGCATTGCCTCTTTGTCAACCCCATCCTTCAGTCCGAGATAAACCCTGGCATCATCACCGGCATCAAGCAGATAATAACTTTCATCCTGAGTGTAGAACATACCAAACTTTTCTCTTATATATTCAGTTGTAGGGTGGACCTGCAGACTGAGATTACCACCTTCCATAGTATCGAGAAAGTCAAACCTTATGGGGAATTCGGCTCCGAACCGTGCATAAACCCTTTCGCCCAGTAAAGCCTGAGGCTGGAAGAATACAAGGTTAATTGCCGGTGTCTCAAATATTATTTCGTTGAATTTAAAGCGAATCGAATTTTCTTCCGGAACACAATCAAAACACCATGCAAAATTGTCCTCTTCCTTATCCGGTGCAATCACCTTTTTCATCCACTGACCACCCCATGGACCCGGATCAAAAAAGGGTACCAGTCTGAATGGCCTGTTTACGGCAGCCTTTAATGATGTGTTAAATAACCCTGCCGGTATCATCACCGGTGAGTCTGGTATATTGGCATCGATAACATAATTGCAGTTCTCAAAACACTTTCTTTTTACTCTGTCAGCCACCCTCCAGTCGACGAAAAAAGCCCTTTTATATTTTCTCTCAAATTCAAGGCTGTAATCTGCAGTGCCGAGGTTTGCCATCTGGTTGCTTCGCATTCTCTGCTGGATCTCATATCTTGTCAGATCGGAATAAATGAAGAGATCGTAACTTTCGGTAATTTCTGAAGCACCACACCCAAAAATCAGAATCAGACCTTCATTTGTGCCTTTGATAGCCTGGCGGGCATCCCTGAGTTTCTCTCCATCTATAAAGTCATTTATTGTGAGCCTGGTCATAAAGCCGAAAGTACGGTCGTCAGTAACGTCAGGATAACATTTTCTGTTTATTTCATCTTCATTATAATAAAGGTCGCTCATTCTGATAAAGAGCGCCGGCGAAAAATACTTTAGAAGTTCAGATGCTGCAATTGCATCATCGGCGCCCGGATAAGTTTCGAACACAATGACTTTAGGTTTACCCTCTGTTTGTTCAACTCTGCCCTTTATTGTCCGGATGATTTCCTTCCAGCCGGTAATCACAGGTTGATTTTTACTTTCAATCTCCAGATAAGGGTATTTATCGTAATTGCTGCTCGTCATATAATATCATTAAATATCCCGGTTAAGTAAAAATTCTCCTGATAGCCATGCTGCTCCCATTACGCCTGCCAGATCGGGATGCTGTGCTGCGACAATTTTCGGTGAATCGCTGTTAAGCCAGGATAAATTGTCAATTTCTTTTTGAAGCAGGGGAATTATTATTCCTGAACTTGCGGAAACTCCACCCGATAACACAATAACCTCCGGATCGTAGGCATAGATCAGATTTTTCATTACAGCACTCCAGGCCCTGATGCAATCATTTAACAATTCTTTTGCCGGCTGATTATTTTCATTGGCTGCGCTGAAAAGGTATTCGAAATCGACTACTCCATCGGCGACTAATGCATTGTTGCCGGGCAGGGAGCCGAATCTTCCGGGAAGTGCCCATGATGAGCCGACTGTTTCAGCACAACCTGTATCGCCGCAGTTACACCTGCTTCCCTTATAGTCAATGCACATATGGCCCCCGAGGTTTCCAGCCAGGTAATTCCGGCCTCTGAGCAACTTACCATCCAGCAGCACGGCAGTGCCTATTCCTGTACCGATCGTTATCAGCACAACATTATCTGCTCCGCGGCAGGCCCCAAACTGCGATTCCCCGATAAGGGCTGCCCTGGCATCATTTTCAACTGAATATCCGGTATCCCATACCCTTCTGACCCAACCTTCAATGTCAGTCCGGGCAGCATCTCTGTACTTTACATACTCAGAAAGAATTCTCTTGCCGGCAGTATCGACAATGCACGGAAGTGCAATCCCGGTTCCATCGATCTTTTCCCAGGTGCCATTCTTATCTCTGACCCGGTGAACACCCAGCATTTTGTGGATTTGCGACTCAATACGTGGCAATTCATTTTCAAGGCTTACAGAATCAGTTACATCCAGTACCGAACTTGCTATAATTTTGCTATCCCGCAATAGTCCGGTTTTGATTCTCGTTCCGCCTATGTCTATTCCTATATTAAGCATGCAAGATCAGGATTATAGTTTAGTGCCGCCCAATTTCCAGGGAATATGAGATTCCGTCACCCCTGTACCATACTTTATTAAATTCAACAATCAGTCCGTCAGAATTAAATACACTTCGTTTTCTGAAAAGCAAGGGATCACCTTTTTTCACCTGTAATTGCCCGGCAAGCTTATCATCGGCAGCTACCGCACATATTTCCTCCCTTGAGGTTGATACATGTATGTCATATTTCTCTTCGAGAAGCTTATAAAGTGGCATTGAAAAATTTTCATCCATGTCGATACTGAACCGGGGATGAAACCAGGAGACGCTTAGAAGGTAAGGCCGGTCGCCGGTTCCCCTCAGTCGGGTAAGACAGAGCAGTGAAGTTTTATTACTTATATTGAAAATTTCAGAAACCTCAATGTCAGATGAAACCTTCTTCAATTCGAGATTATGGTTTACAATTTTAAGGCCTTTCTCTTTCATTTCACCTGTGAAGCTAAACCAGTTATCAAGCCTTGTATAGATCTTTTTATTGCAGACTATGGTTCCCACTCCTTTTTTCCTTATCAAAAGGCCATCACGTACCAGTTTTGAAATAGCCTGCCTGACAGTATTGCGTGCCACTCCCAGTTCATTAGCCAGGTCAACTTCCTTTGGGAACATCCTTACATGATCTTTTTTAGCTGTCGATATTACAGGATCGTTTACCCTTTCCTTTCCTGATATTTCACCTTCGCCGGTATTCCGGTTTAATTGTAACTCGTCATGGCTATCACCTTTTGACGGTTCATTGATGTGCACTGAACCGGACTGCACTATCTGACCTGGTATTTCCAGTTGCTCCATATCCGGTTCATGTTCTGTTCTTTCAAATTTATTCTGTTCCCTGAGGTTTTCCAGCTCAATATACTCCCGCAAAAGCTTCTCAACCTGCAGGTGAAGTGGGATATTAAGTGTAGGGTCAATTTGCAGCTTCATCAGGATAATTAAATTACTGGTTTTTTGAAAAATCAGGATATTCTCCTATATAATGCCAGTATGTTTAAACATACCGCAAAATAATATTTTATTATTGAAAAGAAAAACGATTTGAATGTAATTTATCACTGTCGTCGGGAAAGGACCCGAAGTAAAAAGGTACGCATCCATATAAGTGTTTCAAATACTGACACAAGATTATTTTCGTCATGGAAACCATCGATTGATACGATAAAAACAGAGTAAAGGTTATGGACCTGATGTATTCACATAAAATTATTCACCCATTATTATCTCCCGTAACATTTGTTTCATTATTAATGCTTTGTACCTGCAATCTATAAGTCCGGCCAGTAATACAGCTCAAATTTTGCTGGATTAAATATTTTATTCTAACTTGCATATGTTTAAACATACTATAATATTATGCCAGCGGTTCAAATAAAAATAATTATCCTATGAGAGCAATTGTGTTTACTATTTGCTTCGTGATATGCTCAATTTCAGGTTATTCCGGGACCGGTGAATATAAAACTGTCACCGGCGATCTGACTGTAACTGAACATGATCTTCTACTGCCAGGATATGCCGGTAAGATAAGCGGAACCGATTTTACATATAATTCTGCAATCCCTGGATTACGCGATGCTATTATCGTAAGGGCCACAGATGGCAACTGGTCCATGAGCTGGAATACTTCAGTTGTGCCTGAAGGTGCAGACAATGAGTATGTTTCATTTATATGGGCTGCAAATCTGAACAGCACAAGCGGAAATATTCCAATGAGCCTCCTGTTTAATGGTAGTCACACAATCGATTTCCAGCTTTCCGATGCACCAGCATGGAAGGAAGAAGGTGGAAAAGGGCTGTCCCTCCATTTTAGAAAATCTGAGACTGATCGTAGCGGCGATTATTACGGGTTTATGGTTCTCAGGGTTCCCGTGTCAGAGATCATGCCCGGAAAGCCCCAGGAAATAAGGATAGTTGCCGGTAAGAAAAATTCCAATGCATGGTATATGACCATGAAGAAAACTCTTGAGCAAAGCTTCTCGCTTAGATCATTGCCTGCAATCATTAATCTGGAAGGGAGGGATATGCAACCTCTTGAAGCCGGCATACTCTATTTTGGAAAGGATGTTCAATCTAAATTCACTCTTGATGGGAAAGTGCATGATATCCCCTTAACTTTTGGCTATAACCGGCATATTCTGAATTATCCGGTGGTGAGTGAAGAAAAGGAGATTACTGCTCAGATTGAGACCGGTTCCCTGAAAATGAATGGCAAGGCAATTGTTAATCCCGTTAAAAACCTTGAGATAGATTTTGTGCAGGCAACCCATACAGATATTGGTTATACAAGACCACAAACAGAAATTCTTGGTGAACATCTCAGGATCATAGATTATGCGCTGGACTATTGTGATGCCACCGACCATTACCCTGAAGCAGCCCAATTCAGATGGGTTTGTGAAGTAACATGGCCTGTAAATGAGTATCTTAGAAGCAGGCCCGCTGAACAGGTTGAAAGATTAAGGCAACGGATCAAAGAAGGAAGGATTGAAGTAGCCGGCATGTATGTGAACTACGATGAAATACCTGATGAACAGTCTCTTGCCGCATCAATGGAGCCTGTAAGGAATATCAGCGATCAGGGGATTGAGATCAGGACAGCCGTTCAGAACGATGTAAACGGAATAGCCTGGGCATTTAATGATTACTTTAATTCAGTAGGTATCAAGTATCTGAATATGGGAACCCACGGCCACAGGGCATTGATCTCATTTGACCGTCCAACTGCCTTCTGGTGGGAATCGCCTTCAGGCAACAGGATACTTGCTTTCCGGGCTGAACATTACCATATTGGAAATGTAAGATTCCATATAAGCAGACAGAACTTCGATTTCTTTGAAAAAAATCTGCTTGAATATATAAACGAACTCCAGGGAAAGGGCTACCCTTTTGACGTGATGATGATTCAGTATTCCGGATACCTTACCGACAACTCACCGCCTTCCATACTTCCGCTGGAGATGATCAAAAAGTGGAATGAGAAATATGAATGGCCCAAACTGAGGTCATCACTGTTTACCGATTTTTTTGAAAAAATTGAAAAATCATATGCTGACCAGTTGCCGGTATATCGTGCAGCCTGGCCTGACTGGTGGACTGACGGATTTGGGTCAGGTGCACGGGAAGTTGCTGCCACAAGACAGGCGCATACCGATTTGATTGCAGCACAGGGTGCACTGGCCATGGCCAGACTAATGGGTTCAGATCTGCCTGAAAACATAAACAGGCGGATAGATGATGCCAATGATGCTCTGCTTTTTTATGGTGAGCATACGTTTGGTGCGGCAGAAAGTGTCAGGGCTCCATTCAGTACTGCAACGCTTGAGATGCGCAGATTAAAGGAGTCATATGCATGGGATGCCTCAAAAAAATCGAGGATGATCCAGGAAGAGGCACTGGGTCTGTTGCAGGGTTATGTTTCGGGTGAGGATAAAATGAGCCTGCTGGTTTTCAATACACTTCCGTGGGAAAGAAACGGTTATATGAATGTTTTTCTTGATCATGAGAGGGTACCCCGGGGAAGCAATGTTATGATTGAAACTATTGACGGCGAAATAATTCCTGCTCAGCTTGAAAGGAATATCCATGGCGGCAGTTACTGGAATATCTGGGTCGATAATATTCCTGCTTTCGGATACAGGAAATTTATTATAGATGTAGGCTCAGGCAGCCAGTCGGCCGAACCCTCAACCTATACAGATGCTTTTGAAAATGAGTGGTACAGGGTTGTGGTTGACAAGGAAAAGGGGGTTGTAACAAGTATTTATGATAAAGAGATTGCTGAAGAACTGGTTGACAACGATGCCGAATGGGGCTTTGGACAGTTTATTTATGAGATGACAGATAACCGGTGGGAGATGGAGCGGTTTTACCTTGAGAATTATGAGCGTTGGGGACTCGATTCTGTGTGGTTTGATTCATTTACCGAAGGTGGTATATGGAATACCATAAGATTCAGGGGAATGACCCGGGCGGCAGATCCTGAAGACTCATTCAGTTTTGAGGTACGGTTGTTTAATACCCAAAAGCGGATTGATTTTTCTTATTCGATAAATAAGAGATCTGTAATAGACCCTGAAGCAATTTATGTTGCCTTTCCTTTCAAAATAGACAATTTTGAAATTCATTCCGATGTTCCGGGAGGGACATTTAAGGCAGGTGAAGAGCAGATACCGGGCTCGTCAAATGACTGGAACACCGTCCAGAACTTTGCGGCCATCAGGAACGGCGACCATCAGGTAGTACTTGGCAGTCACCAGGCCCCATTGATGCAGTTTGGCAATATAAATACCGGCCGTTATCAAGCAGATGCTAAACCTGAGAACCCTCATATTTACGGATGGCCAATGAACAATTACTGGGTAACTAATTTCAATGCCAACCAGTACGGAGAATTTCGGTGGACCTATTATTTCACCTCTTCAGATGAAACAGACAACGCTTCTGCAACCAGATTCGGATGGGAGAGCAGGATTCCGTTCCTCAACAGGGTAATGCCTGCTGGTGTTGAGGGAAAAGACAATGCAGGTGAACGGTCAGTCATGTCAGGGTTCCCCTCAAATGTTCTGCTGGTAAATGCACGACCCGGTGATGATGAAAACAGTATATTTCTCCAGATCAGGGAAACCGGAGGGACAAATGCAAACTTTGTTCCCGTTTCAACAATTGCTTCATCATTCCGGATTCATGAAACCAATGTCAATGGTGAGGCCAATCGTTCAGTTACAACGCGTGAGATCGGTCTGCGACCTTATGAAACAAAATTCCTGAAACTGATTTGGGAATAACGGTTCTGTCAGCATATTCAAAAGTCTCCCGGGAGTCTCACACAGGGATTTCCGGGAATCAAAATACTACAACCCAATGTCCCGCGATCATGTAACTGCCAGACAATAATGCAGTTATGACATGGCAAAATTGAAAGCCGATAGTGCTCTAGTTTCATTAAAAAACCCACATTCTTAGAACGTGGTCATGTCCTGGCGGGGCTCTGCCCGAAAGGCCTGTGTGCAGCAAAGATCGGGCTTAAAGCCACCTCTCCGGTGGCGGATACTCCGATTTTATCAAAATTTTCCCTCAAATATTTTTTTCATAATTTTTGTTGGCTATATTTACTCCAAATATGAAAAGGTATTTTATATATGGAAAATAAGGGGGAAAAATTTTCAGATAACTACAAAGTCCCCAACCTGGAAAAGGGAATATATATATTGGAGTTACTGGCAAATTCCAATAAGTCGATGACCTTGAATGAAATCAGGATGGAAGTGAAAATCTCACAAACAACTGCATACCGGATTTTGCACACATTGGTCAGGCATGGATATTTACTTCACAACGAAAATTCCAAAAAATACAAACTTTCCAGAAAAATGCTCACGCTTGGATTCCATGCTATTCAGGAGCAGGGTCTTCTGGATGCAGTACTTCCCAGGATGCGTGAATTACGCGATATTGTAAAAGAGACGGTTTGTTTTGGAGTAATGGGAGAGGAGAAAGGACTGTTTCTTGAACAGGCACTGGGAACACATCCTTTTTGTTTCGTGCTTGCTCCGGGGAAATTGCTGGAATTGCACTGTTCTGCACCGGGAAAAGCTATGATGGCGTTTTTGTCTGAAAGTACACGCAACAACTATTTGTCGAAAATGAATTTCGAAAGATACAATGCCAATACAATTCATACAATAGAAGCTTACCAGGAAGAGTTGGAAACCGTCCGTAAAAATGGGTTTGCTACTGATTTGGAAGAGGAGTTGTCAGGGGTTGTTTGCGTGGGTGCGCCGATATTCAATTATATTAATGTCCCCTGTGGTGCAATCTGGTTTTCCGGACCAAAAGACAGATTGCCAAAAGAGATGATTGAGAGGTTCGCAAAATCATTAATGTCTGTAACACAGAGTATTTCTTTTGAATTGGGGTACAGTATTGGTTAATGGTTACAGGTTGCATTTTTTTGATATTATAATATATGAATTATGAGATATCTATTTATTAGTGTGGCGGTGATTCTCTCTGTTATGGTATTTTCCGGAAGCCAGAAAAACAGAAGTACACAGCCTCAATATCCCACCGATATAAAAGAAACTTACAGTCACCAGTTTCTGGTAACCAACAAGGGTGATAAAACGGTGGTGTTGTATACCCCAGAATTTGATAAGCCCGTCCGCACCTGGGAATTTGAAGATGTTCCCACAGGGATCGCCACCAGGGGAAATTTTGCTTATATCACAACTTCCGGGACAGATGGTGAAGTGCATTTCCTTAATTTGAAAACCAGAAAAGTTGTGAAAAAACTGACTACGGGGGCCGGAGCAAACACACCATTAATTTCACCCGACGGGAAGACCCTGTATGTGCTGAACCAGTTTGAAAACACTGTCACGCAAATTGATTTGAAAAGTCAGAAGATAGTTGCATCTGAAGGGGTTTTGCGCGAACCCGCATGTGCGGTTATAGATTCGGAAGGAAAGTATCTTTTTGTTTCCAATTTCCTGCCTGCAGGTCGCGCCGATCTGGATACCGTAGCCGCCAGGGTGTCAGTTATAGAGCTGGATGGATTTAAAAAGGTTAAGGATATTAAACTGGCTAACGGAAGCAATGCACTGACTGGTATAACTTTGAGTCCGGATGAAAAGTATGTTTTTGTCACTCATACTCTGGCGCGTTTTGGGCTGCCAACCAATCAGCTTTTGCAAGGCTGGATGAATACCAGTGCTATGAGCATAATTGATGTAACTACACTTGAAAAAGCCGGCACCGTTTTGTTGGATGATCCGGAAAGAGGTGCAGGCGGCGTTTGGGGAATAAATTCTTCTGCAGACAAAATTGTTATCACACATTCAGGAACTCATGAAATAAGCGTGATAGATTACCCTGCTTTCCTTGAGAAATTTAATTTATATACCAACAAGAATTCCCTTAATTATGATTTAACCTTTATGCATGGTATACGTCAGCGAATTCCTCTTATTGGGAATGGTCCGCGTAACTTTGTCATATCGGGAGATAAAGCATTTATTATAACCTATTTTTCCGATATTCTTAATGTGGTTAACCTGGATGACGGACAAATCCAGTTTGTAGCTTTGAATGAGAACAGGCTGGAGTCTCAAATTGATCATGGAAAAAGGATTTTCCATGATGCTGCCTTCTGTTTCCAGAACTGGCAGTCATGCAATAGTTGTCACCCGGGTGACGGGCGTACAGATGGGCTGAATTGGGATTTGCTGAACGATGGGGTTGGCAATCCAAAAAATACCAAAAGCTTGTTATATAGCCATGTTACACCGCCATCAATGATTTCCGGAATAAGGGAAAAAGCAGAAATGGCTGTCAGGGCAGGTTTCACCCATATTCAGTTTGCTGAAATTTCCGAAGATCATGCATTATATGTAGATAAGTACCTGCAATCACTTCGCCCGGTTCCCAGTCCATGGCTTGTAAACGGTAAGCTTTCGGAAAAAGCTGAACGGGGAAAAAAGGTTTTTGAAAATCTTGGTTGCGGAGATTGTCATTCAGGCACCTATTATACTAATATGAAAATGTACAGGATTGGTGATGATATAGAGTTTGAAAAAGGCTGGGATACACCAACCCTTGTTGAAGTGTGGCGGACAGCTCCTTATCTCTTCGATGGCAGGGCTGCTACGATGAAGGATGTATATGAAATACACAAACACGGCATCGGGAAGCAAGTATCAGAAAAAGAGATAGATGAGTTGGTCGAATATGTAAATTCTTTATAAAGCATGACACAAATAAATACTAATTACCTGACAGGAAAAGGAATAACAATTGAGGAACAATTAGCAAATATCTTCTCTGGTTATATGCAAAACGGTTTAACCATCAGACTGGTTTTTTTCGGTAAACCTTTAAATAATAAGGAGTACCTGGCACATTTACAGTCAATAAGCCGGTCAGTGCATCAAAATTTCGGAGATAAACCGCCTGTTTTCAGTTATGTTGCACAACCACCATCTGAAGGCAACCAGCTGGTAATGGAGGTCGTTGATATAAAACATGATAAAGGCACTCAGGTTCATTATAAGCAAAGAAATGGTATACCCTATATTATTATTGAATCATCCAAAACAAAAAAGCTGTTAATAGGTGGAGTGAAAGCTGACTCTTTAGAGTTAAGTATCAGGAAACAGTCTGACGCAATTTTCTCCAAACTGGAAGAAATTTTTAGTTTTGAAAAAATGCCTCTGTTTTCAATAATCCGTCAATGGAACTATATTGAGAATATAGTCAAAAACGCCGATGGGCATCAGAATTATCAGGAATTTAACGATTCAAGGACTCGTTTTTATAAAAAAACAAGCTGGGAAAATGGCTATCCGGCTGCAACCGGGGTGGGAACCTGTTGCGGGGGAGTTATGATTGATCTGGAAGCTTTGCATTCGGACGACCCTGACATTAAAATAGTTGCACTCAACAATAGTTTGCAGGTGCCTGCTCATGCCTATTCACCATGCGTCCTTATTGGAAAAGAAGATGAAATAACCGGACAAAAAACAACCCCTAAGTTCGAAAGAGCAAAGTTGGTTCGTAATGGGAATAAAGGCATAATCTATGTTTCCGGCACGGCAGCCATCAGGGGTGAATTGAGTCTTGAAAATGTTGGTGTTGAGGAACAAACAAGGATTACTCTGGAAAATATTGAACATCTCATATCAAATGGAACAATGAAGAATGCCGGTATTGAAAATGTTGCAGGTGCCAGGCTTTGTTGCATCCGCGTATATTTGAAAGAAGAGCACTTTTTTGAATCTGCCAGGAAAATAGTTGATGAGAAATATCCGGAGATGCCATCGGTGTATCTGAAAGGCGATGTTTGCCGCGAGGAACTTCTGGTTGAAATCGAAGGGTTTGCTTCTCTGTATTTTTAAACTAAAATCTTTTTTATATTATTTATACCAACCAATTTGCTAATTTAACCTTGCGTAAATGAAAGAACTGAAAAAATTTGTTATGATTCCGGTTATTGTCGGGATATTAGCCTTTCTGCTTATCGTTATTGATCAATTATTAAGTCCTGTGATGAATCCTTCCCCTAACAATGGTTTCAGCTGGATAAGCTTTCAGGCATGGGCGGTTTATTTTTTCGCCGGGGGCAACATTAAGGGCGGTATAAAATCGTTTCTTGCCTATGCTTTGGGAATAGCAGCCTCGATATTGATTATGTTGCTGGCTGGAGGGTTAACTCCAGTTATGGGTTTTTGGAGTGTGCCTGTGGCAGTCAGTCTTATTGCATTTGTGGTCATCTTTTTTGAAAAGGTTGAATGGTTAAACTTAATACCCGCACTTTTTATTGGAGCAGGTGTATTTTTTGCATTTATGAATTATGTTCCGGGTGCTACATTTTCAAACGCCGCCATCACTGAATTAGTTTATTGTATTATTGGTCTGCTTTTGGGCTTTGCCACTGTCAGCCTTCGCGTTGCATATGAAAAACGGCGATAATAAAAATTGAAAAAAATAAAAAAATTAAAGCAATGAAAAAATTATTAGTCCTGATGCTTGGAGTCGCTATACTGACTTGCACAGTTAACTGTAAAAATGAAGACAATATGAAAGTAAAAGAACCCTACACGAAGAAATACACCAATGCTGATTTCTATAAAGATGGAGAATTGGATCCGGAAATTGCCCTTAAGGCATATGTTGACATGTTGGAGTATTATGGAGTTCCCTACTCTGATTTTTTAAAGGAAAACTTATGGATTACTGATTTCAATCTGGGTGACTTTGAAAATGTTGGCATGGCAGGTATTTTCTGGGTAAATGAACCTGAATATAAATACCTGGGTCACGAGATATATCTGTTACCGGGTCAAATGATTGTGGAACACAAACATGTTGCTTCGGAATTTCCGGCCAAATTCGAAAGCTGGCAAGTCAGACATGGATGGGCCTATAATTATTCGGTAGGTGATCCCACTCCAGATCCCCCAAAACTTCCTGAAAGCCAGAAAGGGCATATAACCGTCTTCCATTTTCAGAAGCAAGGTGTTGATGAAGTGATACATCTTGCCGAACTGGAGTCGCCCCATTTTCTGTTTGCCGGCCCGGAAGGAGCTATTGTCACTGAATATGCAAACTATCATGATGGTAACGGATTGCGTTTTACCAATCCGAACGTCGAATTTACAGATGTTTTGGCTAAAACAAGATAATTTGTTCTTCTTGCAAACACTCGCAGGCTTAAACATACTTTTTTTATCATTAAAAATTTAAAACCAATGAGAAAAATCAATCACTTCGGAGTTCCGACTCTTGAAAAGCAAGCCAAAGAAAATTATGTCGAGGGAATGAAAGTCTACCTGACCGACTATTCGATTAGCCCGAATAAAATTGAATTCCTTCGATTTGAAGAGGGTTCCTGGCTGCCTGAGATCATTCAGAAAGTTCCGCACATTGCCTATGAAGTACCCAATATGGAAGCTGCACTGGAGGGTGCAGAAATCATCGTTGAACCATTGCGTGCAGGGGATAACCTGACAATTGCCTTTATCAGGGAAGAAGGTATTCCCGTGGAATTAATGTGTTTTGATAAGTGATAATTTAAAAGTATAAAACAATGAGTAAAAAATTAATGATCAAGTTCATCAATGAACCGGAGAACATTACCCGCGAACTGTTGGATGGCTATGTTACGGCTTATAGTGATAAAGTAGCTTTAGCCGAAGAGAATATAGTGGTAAGGGCCAACCCGAAAGATCAATCAAAAGTGGCAATTGTAACCCTGGGCGGCTCAGGTCATGAGCCCGCATTAAGCGGATTTGTGGGAGAGGGTATGCTGGACTGCTCTGTAGTAGGCGACATCTTTGCTGCACCCGGTGCGCAACGCCTCTTCCAGGCATTGAAACTATTCAAGCGGGATGCAGGGATTTTGCTGGTGGTCCTTAATCATTCAGGCGATGTGATGAGTGCAAATATGGCTGTCCAACTGGCCGAAAAGGCCGGCATTAAGGTAAAAAGAATATTGACACATGACGATATCAGCGCAGGGATTGATACGCCTGATGAAGATAAACGCGGATTGGCAGGATGTATTCCCCTTTATAAGATTATTGGAGCCGCAGCCGAAGAAGGTAAAAGTCTTGATGAGATTTACGAGATAGGTGAGAGATTTAATCAACAAGTTGCAACCCTTGCCGTTGCAATGGGTTCCTGTACACATCCGCAAACCGGAGGAATAATATCAGACCTTGCCAGGGGTGAGATGGAAATAGGCATGGGGCAACATGGCGAAGGCGGAGGTGGCAGACAAATGCTCGAATCGGCCGACAAAACTGCTGAAATTATGATTGGCCAGTTAATTCAAAAAATTAAACCTCAGTCCGGTGATAAAGTTTTGCTTTATATAAATGGAGTAGGAGCTACAACATTAATGGAAATGAGTATCATTTTCCGGAAAGCTCACCAGGTGCTAACACAGGCCGGCGTAGATGTTGTTGATGCCAAACTAGATGAGTTACTCACTGTTCAGGAGATGGCCGGATTCCAGATGATTCTCGGTAAACTGGATGCTGACCATGTTGAACTATTGAAGAACAGAAGGGCTGATACTCCGTACTGGACAACTGTGTAATGATGAAGAAGCTTACCATTCAGCCATTTATGTTAATGTGGGAATTTGCCCTCAACGAGGTTAGTGAACGTGCCGGGGAGTTCTCAGCCCTCGATGCAGTGACAGGCGACGGCGATCACGGTACAGCTATTGTCCAGGCACTGACTTCGGCTGTTGATGAGTCAAAGAAAGGAACGGAATTTAAAACTATGCTCAACGACATGGGGTTCAGCGTAATGATGCAGACCAGCGGCTCGACCAGCACACTTATCGGGGCGTTTCTCCTGGGAATGAGTGAGAACGCTGAAGGAGTTGAGCTTAATGCTGAGCAGGTCAGGACTATGTTCAGGGGTGGCCTTGAAGGTGTGCAAAAGCAAACAAAGGCCGGGAAAGGGGACAAAACCATGATGGATGCCCTTATTCCCGCCGTTGAAGCTATGCTGGAATCCGGGTCTGATGATATTTGCCAGCTTTTTTCCGTTGCCGCAGATGCTGCCCAAAAAGGCGCCAATGGCACTACCAGCATGAAGGCCAATTTCGGGCGTGCGCGTAATTATGGCGAACGATCCATTGGTCATGCTGATGCGGGTGCATTATCATGGGCATGCATGTTTACTGCATTCAAACAGTCAGTAAAAAAATCTTCCTGATTTATTTACTGTGCTGAGGGTTACAGGAGGTATGTATTTTCAAAGAATTAATCTGATTATTAATATTAAAATTGTATTATAGTATGGCTGATCTTGATGACATTAGAGAAGGAAATAAATTTGGGATAGGTATTGAGCAAAATAACCAGTCCTTTCATATCAAAGGTACAGGCAACCTTTCATGGGGAGCAAAAGACCGCATGACACGCATTTTTAATCCACGGACTGCCAGGACTGTAATGCTTGCTTTCGACCATGGTTTTATTATGGGGCCCACATCGGGCCTGGAAAGGATTGATTTAACCATTGTTCCGCTAATGGAATATGCAGATTGCCTGATGTGTGCCCGTGGAATTTTACAATCCTCAGTTCCCGCCAATATAAATAAACCAGTTTGTCTTCGTTCAGATGCCGGTACAACTATTCTAACCGAGTTGAACGATAATGTGTTGATTGACATTGAAGATGCCATCCGTATGAATGTTTCAGCCATGGCCATTATGCTGGCTATAGGCGACCCGGTGATGGAGGCCAGGACAGTAGCCAACCTGAGTAAAATGGTAGATTTGGGGGCAAAATATGGCATTCCCGTTATGGGCGTAACAGCCGTGGGTAAGGATATGGTTCGTGATGCCAGGTATTTTGGGATGGCATCGAGAGTTTGCGCTGAAAATGGGGCAAATATTGTTAAAACATACTATTGCGAAGGTTTTGAAAATGTGGTGGCAGCCTGTCCGGTGCCGATTGTTATTGCCGGGGGCAAAAAGCTGCCCGAAAAAGAGGCATTGGAGCTTTGCTATATGGCAATCAATGATGGCGCCGCCGGGGTTGATATGGGACGGAATGTATTCCAGTCCGAGAACCCTGTTGCAATGATCAAGGCGGTAAGTTCGGTAGTACACCAAAACTATACGGTCGATCAGGCTTATGAGTTGTTTGAGGAGTTGAAACAGGAGCAACCTGCTGTTTGATGCTAATATCCTGATGTTCTTGTGCAAATTGCAAATGTCTTGAAATTATTTAAGTCTTCTTTTATGAGAAAAATTTCACTTTTATTGATAAGCCTCGTTTTATTGTTAGGGTTATGCCTGGCATTAAACGTCGTGCTGGAAAAGACAACAAAAGCTCAGGCATGGCATTCTTCCAGGACCTGGATTGAAGCCCTGCTGGCAACAAAGCAGAGTGTTGCTGACAGGGTTGAGGAAAATAATATACCACTGGATTCCCTGAATGTAGATCAGGAAATGCGGAATCTTGTATATCAGTTTCCCTCGGAAATGAGTTCGGTTATGCCTTTTATAAGGCAGAATGCCAAAGCGTTTCTGTCCGGTATGGATGGATCAGCAGAGGAGGCATTCATAAAGGAAATCAGCAAAAGTTTCAAAAGTACCTCATGGTTTGATGCCCGGATAAGTGAACTGAAATCAGAGTCAAACGCGGAAAAGAGAATCTCAGGATTGTTAGATCTGTTTTTAATTGCTCATGAAATCAATAAGCTGGATGAGCAGTTGGAATGGCTCAATTTGCCTGCTATTGAAGCAGCAATTAATGATATGAAATCTGATGAATCATTTAATCTCAGGGCAGCCACCAACAGGCTGGATGAGCTTAAAAGGCTTGTTGAGGAAGGATTTAACGGAATATACGACAATGACCCTCGTGCGCTTGCCACTGCAAGGAAAGCGCTGCAGCTTAAAAGTGAAATTTTATTTTCCAACCCCCGCCTGGATTTCGACCGCATCCTGGTTAGCCGGTACAATATAGGAGCAGGCTCGCGAATGGTAAATCCCTCAGCTATGGGCACCCAGCCAAACAACTGGTCTAACCAGTCCTCGGCCCGCCGTGGAGGGTTTAATGCTGAAATTGCTGAATTATCCAATTTGAGAGGCGAACTAAAGTACAGGACTATTTTTAAGCCAGACAACGGCTCTTCACTCCCCGACCTGAAGTTGCACTGGGATGCCGAAAGAGTGATGTTTACCATGGTCGATGAAACAAATCGCTGGCAGGTTTACGAAGTAGGAATTGACGGGAAAGGCCTGAGAAAAGCAATCGACCCACAGGAACCTGATCTCGAGTTTTTCGATGCCAGTTATCTTCCCAATGATAAGGTAATTTCAGTTTCAAATATCGGCTATCAGGCTGTTCCCTGCGTAAGCGGAAGTGATGCGGTAGGTAATCTGGTGCTGTCTGATCCGAAAAACGGAGATTTGAGACGATTGACTTTCGACCAGGACGCCAACTGGGGACCCACTGTTTTGAACAATGGGCGGCTGATGTACGTACGCTGGGAATACACTGATCTGACTCACTATTTTTCACGCATGGTGATGCATATGAATCCGGATGGAACAGAGCAGCGTGCGCTGTATGGAAGCGGATCGGTTTTTCCTACCGCCACTTTCGATGTTCAACCCATTCCCGGTCACCCGACACAGTTTGTTGGAATCATTTCCGGGCACCATGGGGTGGTCAGGAGCGGACGACTGATTATTTTTGACCCGGCCATAAGCCGCCATGAGGAAAAAGGCATGGTTCAGGAAATTCCTTTCAGTAACAGGCCTATCATTCCAATAATCAAAGATCATATGGTTGATGGTGTTTATCCCCAGTTTATAAAACCCTATCCGATCAGTGACAAGTATTTCCTGGTTACAGCCAAACTAACCCCAAACAGCCTGTGGGGCTTGTACCTGGTTGATATTTATGACAATATGACCCTCATACTGGAAAAGGAGGGAGAAGGTTATATTCATGGAATTCCACTGAAGCCCAGGCCGGTACCTCCTGTTATTCCTGAAAAGATTAAGGAAGGTAGCCGGGAAGCTACAGTATTTATTCAGGATATCTATGAGGGTGAGGGTTTGCAGGGTGTACCCAGGGGAACTGTGAGCTCGGTACGGGTTTTCGCCTATGAGTACGCTTATAACAGATCGCCATCCGACCATGTGGCACAAGGCATTCAGAGTGGATGGGACATAAAGCGTTTACTGGGAGAGGTCCCGGTAGAGGAGGATGGTTCGGTTATGTTTACCATTCCGGCCAATACCCCTGTTTCGCTTCAGCCGCTGGATGAAAAAGGAAGGGCTGTCCAGTGGATGCGCAGCTGGCTGACCGGTATGCCGGGAGAGATAGTTTCATGTGTAGGTTGTCATGAGGGCCAGAATGAGACACCCAGGCTTGGAAGGACAATGGCCTCAATAAGGCCTCCTGAAAAACCGGAGACACCTGAAGGGGGAATTCGTTCTTTTACATTTAATCTGGAGGTACAACCTATTCTTGACAGGGCTTGCGTGGCTTGTCATAACGGCACCCTTGAAAGAAACTATATTGGTGGCAGGACCGATGAAAATGTTCCCGGCAATCGTGGCTACAGTAAAAGTTATCTTGATTTGCATCCATATATTCACCGGCAGGGGCCCGAGGCAGGAATGAAGGTGCTTTATCCCTATGAATATCATGCATCAACGAGTCCGCTGATCCAGATGTTGAAAAGAGGGCATCATGGCGTTGAATTGACAGATAAAGAGTGGCGGACACTTTATACATGGATTGACTTCAATGCACCTTACCACGGTACTTTTATTGCAAATCCATATCAATGCTTCAATCAACAGGATACGACAGTTTGGGATCAGTATGAAAGGAGGATTGAACTTGCCAATAAATATGCAGGAGGAATGGGAGTGGATTGGAGAGGCGAGATAGAGGCATATGCCGGTTTTCTGAGCAGGCAGCCTGAACCAAAGCCTGTAAAGCCTGAACAGGCAGAACCGAAATTCGAAGAAGTAAAAATCAGGGAGTTTCCTTTTGATGCAGCTACGGCTGGATCTATGCTTTCCAGAGAAGGTAACACCCGGAAAGTTGTTGAGATTGCTCCGGGTTTAAAGTTGAACTTTGTAAAAATCCCGGCAGGAAGATTTATCATGGGTACCAATAACAGACCTTCAGATTACTCTCCTGCTCATATAGCTGAAGTAAAAAACTCTTTCTGGATGGCTGAAATGGAGATAACCAATGAGCAGTTCAGAACTGTTTTTCCTGATCATGACAGCCGTTTCCATGACCAGCAATGGAAAGACCACGTGAACGAGGGCTATCCTGCAAATAAGCCCGGACAGCCTGTAATCAGGGTTAGCTGGAATGAAGCCATGGAATTTTGCAATAAATTGAGTGAAAGGACCGGGCTTAATGTGACACTCCCTTCTGAAATGCAGTGGGAGTGGGCTTGCAGGGCAGGAAGCGAAAGCCCTTTCTGGTACGGGAATTTTAATGATGATTTTGCTTCCTATGAGAATATGGCTGACAGGCAGCTTAATAAAATGGCTGTCACCGGGGTTGACCCACAACCAATGAGAGAAAATAATCCATGGTATAAGTATTATACCTGGCACCCGAAAGAGGAGAGTGTGGATGACGGGAATATGCTTTCCGTAGCTCCGGGAGGTTACAAGCCCAATCCGTGGGGTCTTTATGATATGCATGGAAATGTATCAGAATGGACGCGTTCAGGTTATTCTGCTTATCCTTATAATGATAAGATGCAGGAAGATAATGTTAAAAAAGTTGTAAGAGGAGGTTCCTGGATTGATCATCCTAAATGGTCAACTTCTTATTTCAGAAAATCATTTTTACCCTGGCAAAAAGTTTATAACGTTGGCTTTCGTGTTGTTATTGAGGAGTAGTTGAGGGTTTTCAGTGAACCTCCGAATGGTTTGGGGAATTGTCATTACGGCAGGTGAAGATAAGACCATTTCAAACAACGTTCTATTATGGCTGTATTAGATGACAGGGATTTTCATGAAGCAGTTCCGGATTCAGAGATTTAAGTGGCGACAACTTGACCAGAAATGCAACTTTACTTATACTTCTGTTTATAACTTTAAAATATACGAATGGATATTTCAGATCACGAAGATTTTGATGAAGAAGTTTCAGATTCAGAGATTAAAATCATGGACTGCACAATCCGGGACGGTGGCCTGATGAATAATCATCTGTTCAAGGATGAAACCGTTAAGGCGGTATACGACGCGTGCGTTGAGAGTGGCATAGATTACATGGAGATCGGGTATAAAAATTCAATTCGTATGTTTCCCCCGTCCGGCTATGGAGCATGGAAGTTCTGCAGGGAAGATGATATCCGGCGTATTGTAGGAGAAAATGACACTCAATTGAAGCTGTCAGCTATGGCAGATGCTGAGAAGAGCGATTATCGCGTTGATATCCTGCCAAAAGAACAAAGTGTATTGGACATGATAAGGGTAGCAGCCTACATTCATCAGATACCACTGGCACTGGACATGATTAAGGATGCACACGATAAGGGTTATGAAACTGCAATTAACCTGATGGCTGTATCTGTTGTTCCCGACGATGAACTGAACAAGGCACTGGAACTTCTGGCCAATTCAGAAGTTACGATTCTTTACATTGTCGATAGTTATGGAGCTCTTTATCCCGGTCAGACCCGGGCTGTTCTGAAAAATTTTATACATCATGCCGCCTCAGCAGGGAAGCAGGTCGGGATTCATATACATAACAACCGGCAACTGGCTCTTGCCAATACGCTGGAAGCCATTAACCTTAAAGCTAATATGCTGGATGCCAGCATGGCAGGATGTGGCCGGGGAGCAGGAAACTGCCATATTGAATTATTAATGAGTTTTCTGCAAAATCCGAAGTATAGTCTAAGACCAGTTCTTGAATGCATTCAAAATCATATTGAGCCCCTAAGGGATAAACTATTATGGGGATATGATATTCCTTACATGCTGACCGGTCTTTTCAACATTCATCCGGGCGTGGCCATGCAATTCAATCTGGGCAGGGATAAAGGAGATATTGTAAAATTATTTAATTTATTAGCTGCGGAAGATGAAGGTTGAATTGGTCTGGAAACCTGTTAACCTCGAATTGATCACCCGTGCAATATAGACCTGCACCCTAATTTACATACAATTCAGGGATATGGCAAAACTGGACATAATTAGATCATATTTGTGTTTACAAATGTATAATGGGTGAGATAGGCCGGCAAATTTATGAAGCAAAATTCATGAAACTTATATTGGAATAACTGCTAGGTTTTGTCAACAAAGTCGACAGTTAGGTTGTTAGTTATCTGACTTCTAAACCCAAAGGTTCCCGGGAGCCTCACACGGGATCTCCGGGAGTCAAAAAACTATAACCCATGTCAAAAAACAAGATTGCAGAATTGCTTGGCGATAAGGCAGAGTACCTTCTTAATCATGAGAGTAAAACTATAGATAAAAATCACCTGCACACCCCGGGGCCTGATTTCATTGAACGTATTTTTTCGCATACAAACAGGAGTCCCAAGGTACTGCGAAGTTTACAGCAGCTGTTCGATCACGGCCGGCTTGCCGGAACAGGATATTTGTCAATACTCCCTGTTGACCAGGGAATTGAACATTCCGCGGGGGCTTCCTTTGCGCCCAACCCGGTTTATTTCGATCCTGAAAACATTGTTAAACTTGCCATTGAAGGTGGTACAAATGCAGTTGCTTCAACTTTCGGTGTGCTTGCATCTGTCTCACGCAGGTATGCACACCGTATTCCTTTCATAGTAAAACTGAATCATAACGAACTGCTGACCTATCCCAACAAATATGATCAGGTCATGTTCGGTTCAGTTGAGGAGGCATGGAATATGGGAGCTGTGGCCGTAGGGGCAACCATCTATTTCGGGTCGGAGGAGTCATCGAGGCAGATAGTTGAAGTTTCGGAAGCTTTTGAGATGGCTCATTCGCTGGGCATGGCAACCATCCTCTGGTGCTATACCCGCAACAGTGCCTTTACAGTAGACGGCAAGGATTACGGCGTTTCGGCCGATCTGACTTCCCAGGCCAATCATCTTGGGGTTACCATTCAGGCTGATATAATCAAGCAAAAAATGCCGGAGAATAACGGCGGTTACAATGCCGTTAAATTCGGCAAAACCCATAAAAAAGTTTACTCCGAACTGACAAGCGATCATCCCATTGACCTGTGCAGGTACCAGGTAGCCAATTGTTACATGGGCCGTATGGGGCTGATTAATTCCGGCGGTTCTTCAGCCGGTGAGTCTGATCTTGTTGAGGCGGTATCAACGGCAGTAATTAACAAGAGGGCAGGAGGGATGGGTCTTATCTCGGGAAGGAAAGCCTTCCAGCGCCCTATGGATGAAGGAGCAGACCTGCTGCATAAAATTCAGGATGTTTACCTGGCAAAGGATATAAAACTGGCATAATATTTCAGTCGTATCATTAATACCCAGATCGTGTTTGCAATGATTTAACCAGGAAGATCCGGCAACTGCCGGATTTTCTCCCCTGGTATTGGCTTACATGCAAGTGGCACCCTTAAGACTATAGGTCCATTCCGTTGGTGCCGTCTATAACCCCTTCTGCAAATACAATAACATTATCTTCCCGCGGATCGCTTAAAACAATCTGCCAGTTATACTTTTTTTCCGAAACGTAATCAAATGTATAATAACAATGACACCTGCAATAACAATCCTGATATGGTTCAGATTTCCCCTTATTGACATTATCGGATGAATCTCCCATGACCCGGGGCACACAAAAAGAAACGAATAATCCATGGGTGATCCATCCGTGGCAACCACTTGATTTGCAATTGTAACTTACTTATATTTAGATTAGTATTTTTAAATTATTCGGATGAAATATTAAATCCGATATTTCAGATAGAATCCGGAAATATTTTTATTAATTTGTTTGTAACTATCTTCAGGGTAAATTTGAACTTTGTTTTTAACTGTTGAGTAGTGATAAACAGTATTTTCCAATAATAATATTCTAATTCAAATATAAATTTCCAGAAATGACATTTAAATTATTCAGGCAGGCTTTAATATTCATTGCTGTCTTACTGGCTTTCTCATGCAACAGGGCAAGCGAGGAATACTATGTGCAGACAGTAGAAATTCCGGAAGGTTATACTCATGAGCAAAAAGTTGAACTTTCGGCCCGGGTTCTGCCTCATCCACGGCAGATGAAATGGTTTGAGGATGAATTTTTCGGATTTATACATTATGGTCCCAATACATACAGCGGCAGGGAATGGGGTACCGGCTTTGAAGAAGCGACACTGTTTAATCCCGGCGACCTTGACACCGACCAGTGGTGCGAGTTAATGGAGGCTGCAGGGATCAGAAGGGTTATAATGGTCGTAAAGCATCACGAAGGATATTGCCTGTGGCAGACAAGGTATACTGACCATTCGGTTGCTAATTCGCCATGGCGCGACGGCCAGGGAGATGTTTTAAGGGAACTGGCAGAGTCTTGCGAAAAATATGGACTCAGACTCGGGGTTTACCTTTCCCCGGCCGATCTTTATCAAATGGAATCAGAGAATGGCTATTATGGCAACAAGAGTGAGTTCAGCGAGCGTGTAATTCCCCGAAAGGTGGAAGGAAGGCCCTTTGAAGATAGCAGGACCTATTCATACGTTGTCGACGATTATAATGAATATTTTCTTAACCAGCTTTATGAACTGCTTACAGAATACGGACCCATTTATGAGGTGTGGTTTGACGGTGCAAATCCGAAACCGGGAACAGGCCAGACTTACACTTATGATGCATGGTATGAGATGATTTACGACCTTGCACCCGATGCGGCCATATTCGGGAAAGGCCCGGATACCCGCTGGTGCGGGAATGAAGGGGGAAGGACCAGGGAAGACGAATATAATGTAATACCTCTTGCAGTTTCTCCTGACAATTTTGACTGGCCGGATATGACGGACCAGGATATTGCCAGCCGTGACAGGATTACAGATGAAACCAGATATTTCCATTATTACCCGGCGGAGACCAACACCTCGATCAGGCATGGATGGTTCTGGAGAAATGATGATGAACAACAGGTAAGAAGTGCCGACGATGTGTTTGATATATATGAACGTTCAGTTGGTGGAAACAGTATTTTCCACCTGAATATCCCGCCAAACCCGCTTGGACAGTTCTCGCCCAGGGATGCTGATGTGCTGCTCGAAACAGGCAGGCGTATAAATGCCGTATATGGTAACAGCCTTCTTGAAGGAGCCGAATCACAGAATCGAAATATCCTTGACGGCAACAGGGACACCTGGTGGCAGTCGGCCGAAAAAGAAGCAGTAATCGAGGTAACCCTGCCGGAAGCAAGAACAATTAACCGGTTTATGGTAAGAGAGCCGATAGCACACAGGGGAGAGAGGGTGGAAGAGCATGAACTGGAAGCGCGTATTGACGGAACCTGGGTTCATATTGCCAGTGGAAAGACAGTTGGACATAAACGGATATTGCGGTTTCCGGCGGTTAATGCCGATGCTTTCAGGCTCAGAATAACCAAATCAAGACTTGAACCGGCTATTTCAGAAATTTCAGCACATTATTATGATGAACCCCCAAAACCGGTAGTTATAAGGAGAGGGGCTGACGGACTTGTCGAGATGGGAGTGGGGCTGAGCTTTGACTGGAACTACCATGGTATGGCCGATCTTTCTCAGGATGTTTACTATACCCTTGACGGTAGTGAGCCAACTTCTGCATCTTTAAGATACGAGAAACCGCTTGAGTTGCCTCTTGGAGGCCATATACAGGCAAGGGCGATTGTCGGAGAGCGCGAGGGAGCCATTAGTGAAAGCCGGACAGGGATACTCAGAACAAGTTGGACAGCGCATGATTCTGAAGGCAGGTCAGAGGAGGCAATGAGAGTATTGAACGGAAATAGCCGCAGTCGCTGGATTTCATCAGAAGCTGCACCTGGAACGCACAGTCTGACTATTGACATGCAACAGGATTACCAGGTTTCCGGACTGACTTACCTGCCAAATCCTGCAGGAGGGTTTATCGAATCGTATAATGTGGAGATAAGCCGTGACGGCGAAAACTGGGAGACCATCCACCGCGGAACATTCGGAAACATACAAAATGACCCCAGTCTGCGGACAATAATTTTTGACAGAACCTATGAGGCAAGATATATTAAACTCTCGAATCTGAGGGCGCCTGGCGGACTTGCACGCGTTGGTGCTGCAGAGATAGAGGTGCTGGCGGAAGTAAACTAAATGGTTGTCAAATATGGAACACAACCAGTATTGTTATGATATCCGACTATAAGATATGAAACCAGATTTTTTATCAAAACTTTAATAAAACCCGGCCATGAATACGAGGATCTCCAGAACCGTTAATCTCCATGCATGTTTAATGTCAGTTGTTTATTTATTGTTCTTTCTCAGTCTTACTTCCTGTGGAAGAAGCTTCGCTTCAGTTCAGCAAAGGAAAACGGAAGTCACAATAGCAGGTGCACAATTTCTTATCAACGGTGTCCCTACATATGAAGGCCGGATGTGGACTACCTCTTATGGCGGACAGTATTCTGTCGAGGGACTTCTGATGAATGCCAGGCTTGTCCAGGGCGTTTTCGATGACCTGAATCCACAAACCAGTGGGCAGTGGATCTATCCTGACACAAAGGAATGGGATCCTGACAGGAATACCCTTGAGTTTGTCAATGCCATGGCAGCATGGAAGGAACATGGTATGCTGGCATTTACATTGAATCTTCAGGGAGGCTGTCCCTATGGGTACTGTAATGATCAGCCCTGGGATAACTCGGCCTTTTCGCCTGACGGCTCTTTAAGGGCAGGTTTTATGGATCGCCTTGAGATCATAATTGACCAGGCCGATGAACTTGGTATGGTGGTTATACTGGGATATTTTTACTTTGGTCAGGATGAAAACCTTGAAGATGAGGAAGCTGTAAAAGACGCGGTTGTAAATGCGACACAATGGATACTTGAAAGGGGATACACCAATGTAATTATTGAGATAAATAATGAATGTAATGTCAGGTACGACCACGATATACTTAAGTGCGACAGAGTGCATGAACTTATAGACCTTGCAAAAAATATCTCCATTGGAGGAAGGAGTCTTTATGTCAGTACATCACTTGGAGGAGGAGGAGTACCTCCGGCAAATATTGTCGCGTCTTCAGATTTTATTTTTTTACATGGGAATGGTGTCAGTGATCCGCAGCGGATGTTCAGAATGATCAGGGATGTGAGGCAAATGGATGAATACAGGCCTATGCCAATTGTAAATAATGAAGATGACCAGCCATGGCGCACAGCAGAACAGGGATGGGGTGAAGATGGCAATAATTTCACAGAATGTATTAAAAACTATGCATCATGGGGATTTTTTGATTTCAGGTTTGAAAATGAACATGATGATTATAACAAGGGCTTTCAGAGTATACCGGTTAACTGGCAGATAACTTCTGAAAGAAAACGTGACTTCTTCGATCTCATGGCTCAGATTACCGGCAGTCCCGGAACACCGGTCATTGAGGCGGTCTTCACCGGTGAAACCGGCAATGTATCTGTAGATATTCAGCGTGTCAGGGAAGATGCCCAGATTGAGCAGATAATGCTTGTTATCAATAACGAAGTTGTATCAACCATTAAATCAACCCCGCTCGAATTCAGTATTGACGATATGCCTGTCGGTGAGCACTGGGTGAAAGTCAGGGCACTTTATCGATCCGGTGGTAATGAGGTAATTATCGAATCACCATATTACCGTAACCCCTGGTGGCCATATGGAGGTCCGCGAAGGTAAAAACAAGGCCAAAAACCTGGGGCGAAGCTGCAATACCAAAATGAAGAATAAATTATATTAATCTAATGCCTAATTGAAATTAAATGGGACACAGTTACGAAACAATAAATAAGGGGTACCTTATAGGACTTACGGTCGTCGCTACTCTTGGCGGACTATTATTTGGATATGATACCGCTGTTATTTCCGGTACTGTTGGATCTCTGGAGAGCTTTTTCATAGAGCCCCATGGATTGAGTGAAACGGCTGCCAATTCAATGCTTGGCATAGTTGTATCAAGTGCCCTTGTAGGGTGTGTAATTGGCGGATTGCTTGGCGGGATAGTAAGTCTGAAATTCGGACGTAAAAAAGGACTCATGCTGGCCGCATTGCTGTTCCTGATCTCTGCCTTAGGCTCTTCAATGCCTGAAATGTTTCTTGCTCCAATAGGCAGCGCCGATCATACATTTGTGAATATGTTTATTCTTTACAGGATAATAGGCGGTATTGGTGTTGGAATGGCTTCCATGATGTCGCCTATGTATATTGCCGAAGTATCGCCGGCCCATATGAGGGGGAAGCTGGTTTCCTGGAACCAGTTTGCAATAATTTTCGGCATGCTTGTAGTGTACTTTGTGAATTATTCCATATCCCTGAGAGGCGATGACCTGTGGTTGAATGAAATAGGGTGGAGATGGATGTTTGCATCGGAAATGATCCCGGCCAGCCTGTTCCTCTTCTTCCTCTTCTTTGTCCCCGAAACACCCCGGTATCTGGTAATGCAAAATAATCAGGCAGGGGCATTGAATGTGCTTACAAAAATTAACGGATCACAAATTGCCCGGAAGGTACTGGATGAGATAAATGAATCGCTGGGGCAAAAGAGAGGCAAACTGTTTTCATACGGGTTCGGAATAGTTGTAATTGGTATACTTCTTTCAGTGTTTCAGCAATTCGTGGGTATCAATGTTGTTCTCTACTATGCTCCTGAGATTTTCAGGAATATGGGGGCTGCAACTGATGTTGCGCTCCTGCAGACCGTTGTTGTGGGCTTTATAAATCTATCGTTTACAATTCTTGCGATTTTTACGGTAGATAAATTTGGCAGGAAACCTCTTATGATAATCGGAGCACTCGGAATGGCATTTTTTATGTTTGCACTGGGCTTGTCATTCTATTTTCAATCAGTAGGGATAGGTGCGCTTCTGTTTATGCTTGGTTATGTGGCGAGTTTTGCAATGAGCTGGGGGCCTGTGACATGGGTTTTACTCTCTGAGATTTATCCTAACCGTATCCGCGGACGAGCCATGGCTATAGCTGTTGCCGCGCAATGGATCGCGAATTACCTTGTCAGCTGGACATTCCCGATGATGGATAAGAGCTCCTTCCTTACAAATCTTTTCAATCAGGGTTTCTCATACTGGATTTACGGATTCATGGGCGTCCTTGCAACCCTGTTCATATTGAAGTTTGTTCCTGAAACCAAAGGCAAGACCCTCGAGGAGATGGAACACCTGTGGTCAGGGAAAAAAGTTAAAGGCTGATAAGACTTTATGTACTTTATTTTTTAAGTGACAACTATTTATTATGAACTCCAGACGCGGTTTCATACGTAATGCATCACTTGCCGCTGCCGGTTCAGTGATAACTTCATCCTGCCGGAAAGTGCAGGGGCAGGAACAGGTTGAATATTCATTACTTGACAATATACTGGTTCAGCCGGTTTTGAAAAGGCATTATTTTACTTCTCCGGTAATTATTGAATCTCTGGAGTTGCTTCGTTATCAGGATAATTTTTTGTGTATTGTACGATCCAAAGAGGGTGCAACCGGTATATCAGTCTCCAATAACATGCAGATGAAGTCACTCTATCCGATTTTCATTCACCGCATGCAGCAATTTTTTATAGGCAGGGATGCACTTGAACTGGAAAAACTTCTGGATGAGGTATATGTTCATCAGAGCAATTATAAGCTTCAAGGGCTTCCGCTCTGGGTACCCCTTGCGACCATTGAGTTTGCAATACTGGATATGCTCGGACACATTTCCGGTAAATCTATGGGAGAACTGATTGGGGATATCCATAATACAGAAGTTGCAGTTTATCAGGCAAATAACTACAGGGGGCGGTCGGCCGAAGAATCGGTTGCATTGATTAAGGAGCATGTCGAACGGACAAAGGCAAGGGCGCTGAAATTTAAAGTCGGCGGACGAATGAGCAACAATGCCGATTATCCTCCCGGAAGAACTGAAAAGTTAATACCTCTGATCAGAAAAGCTTTTAACGATGAGATGACCATCTATGCCGATTCAAACGGATCCTATACTGCAAGTGAGGCCATACGTATCGGCAGACTAATGGAGGAGCAAGGGTTTGATTTCTATGAAGAGCCGGTTCCTTTTGACTGGTATGAGGAGACAAAACAGGTGACAGATGCCCTCTCAATTCCGGTGGCAGGTGGTGAGCAGGAACCGTCGATGCATAATTTCCGTTGGTTGATAGGCAACCGTGCACTGGACATTGTCCAGCCCGATATGTTCTATTTCGGGGGAATGATCCGCTCTATGAAAGTGGCGCTTATGGCACACGCCATGAATAAACCATGTGTTCCCCATATTTCCGGTTCCGGACTGGGATACCTGTATATGATGCATTTTGTTTCGGCCATCCCGAATGCCGGCCCCTATCACGAGTTCAAAGGATTTAACAGGGATATTCCGCTTGAGTGCCCGACATCAAGTCTTGAGAGTGAAGAAGGAGTCGTTACCGTGCCTTCGGGACCGGGACTGGGGGTACTTATAGATCCTGACTTTATAAAAAAACATCAGGTTGTCAGAGCATAGTTTTAAGCCATAGTATGCAGGCCTATTTTCTTTCCACGCCAATTCCTGGCTGACTATTCCCTAACATATAGTACGGATCGGCAAATTCAGGCCCGCCTTTGAAGGGTTCCTGATCCGGCCTGAGGTGCGGATCGAGGTCTATAAAATCAAATCCGCCAAGGCCTGCGGCAAAATGAACGGCGCAAGCCAGTCCCAGACTGGTTTCCAGCATACAACCGGTCATAAGTTTAATATTTGCACTCCGGGCAATGGCAGCAATGTCAAGTGCCTCTACTATTCCTGATTTCATTAATTTAATATTGATCACATCAGCACATCCGGTCCTGACAATATTTATGGCATCTGCTGCTGTAAACACCGACTCATCGGCGGCAACAGGCACCGAAGTGCGGTCTTTAACATATCTCATGCCTTCGAGGTCACTCTTTAAAACCGGCTGTTCAAAAAGGTCAGGTCGTATTTTGTTTCTATCAAGCTCTTCAAGGAAATAGGCTGCTTCACCGGGTGAGAATCCCTGGTTTGCATCAAGAATTAATCCGCAACCAGGCGCACCATCGAGTATTGCCATGATCCTGTCAATATCATCGGCTATATTCTTGCCTACTTTCGTTTTAATTTTCCTGTATCCCTTGTTTGCCAGCCTGGCTGCATTTGAGCGGGCGGTTTCCGGTGTCACTATATCTATTGTGTAATCAGTTTCAATTTTATCGACAGCTCCCCCGAAAAACCTGAAGAGTGGAATATTCAGCGATTTGGTGAAGGCATCTATCATAGCCATTTCAATAGCACATCTTGCAGTTACCTGTACCCCGAACACGCTTTTCAAATGTTTTGATACCGACCGGTAATCTGAAACATCCTTGCCGGAAAGATAGTCTGTTACGCTGTTCAGGACGGCCAGGACGGTGGACTGGTTTTCTCCGTTAATTGGTTCCAGGGGTGCCGCTTCTCCATATCCTGTTATCCCATTCTCAAGCTCAAGACTGATAAGTAGGTTTTCTATACTCAGTTTTTTTCCGATAGCAATAGTAAAAGGCTCATCCAGCAAGATATTAATTGGTTCAATTGATATTTTTCTTATAATCATTGGTTGCATTTTCATTCGAATTATTTAAGATTATTAATCTATATATAAGTAAGTTACATTTACCGGTCACGTGGTTACCACGATTGTATCACCCATAGATTATCCGGTTTCTTCTTGTGTGCCCTGGTAGTTAAGCTGGTAATTCATATTTAGCTTTTCAATTCCGATGGATCACCCATTCGTGGGAGATTCATTCCTCCATTTTTTTAGAATTTTCAATAGGAAATCAGTCTGTCGTTTTGTATGACTGATTGAAACAGTTATTCGAACTACATGCTGTTCAAGTTTATTGGGATAGATCACTGCCGGGATTATAATTCCGTTTTGCTCCAAAAACAATGATAAATTTTTCGCGGTGGAAAGCGAATTACAGAAGAGCGGTATTATGGGTGTATCATCAGTGGATGTATCAAAACCCAGATTAATTATTTCCGCTCTTAACCGTGTGGTCTTTGAAATAAGCTCCTGTCTTAAACCCGGGTTTGCAGCAATTAAATTCAAGGCAGCAATTCCGGCGGCAACTGCAGGTGGCGGAAGTGCTGTAGACGCCTTGTACTGAGAAGTTCTTTCTCTAAGCGAGTTAATGAATTTTTTTGAACCTGAGATGAATCCCCCATAACTTCCAAGAGCTTTACTTAAAGTTTCAGTCTGGTAAATATCTTTCTCATTTTCGAGGTAAAAATGCTCGGGAGTGCCAAGTCCGTTTTTTCCCAGGATTCCGGTTGAATGGGCATCATCCACAATCAGCTTTGCATTGAACTTAACTGAAAGCCTGAAAATTTCAGCAAGGGGCGCGATTTTCCCCGTAAGGGCAAAGACCCCGTCGGTTATGATCAGCGGATCAGATTCGGGTGGCAGTTCCTTTAGAAGTTTTTCAAGGCTGACAGGGTTGCAATGGTCATAAAGCCTGACGCTTCTTACCCCTTTCGGAATGCTTTCCAGGATACTGGGATGCGAATTTATGTCTGCTAATACAACCGATTCAGGTTTCGACAATGCGCTGAGTATAATGCTGTTTCCCTGGTAACCAGAAGGGAATAGTATTGTATCTTCCCTGTTTTTAAATTCAGATAATCTTTTTTCAAGTTCAATATGCAGATCAGAGGTACCTGTGGTTAGCCGGGATGCCGAAAAGTTTACCCCGTATTTTCTGATAGCGGCGATTGCAGCCTTTTTTATTTCAGGATGATAAGCCAGTCCCAGATAATTATTGCCCCCAAAATAAGAATATGTTCTGCCGTTGCTGGTTACATAACTACCTTTAATACTGCTGAGAATGATCATAAACTGAGTTTAAATTTAATCCTGGTAAAGTGTAAAACCGATCACGGTTTCATCCATTTTTGAATGTTTTCCGAAACAAAGCTGTCATCATTAAGTTCGGGGTACTGTCTGTATACCCGGTCAATCTCCTCCATCTGACCGGGTGACAATACCTCATTCTCATCAAGCGTCCACAATCCTTCCAGTATTCCCTGACGGCGAAGAACCTCGTGGATTCCCGCAATGCATCCTGCAAAATTATTTGCCGGATCGAAAAAGGCAGCATTACAGTCAGTTATGCTGACATTAAGGCTGAGCAACTCCTGCAGGTTTTCACGGTAATCCGGTTTCCGGATATTTTCCAGCAGTTTGACAGCTGAACGTGTCCACACGGCCCAGTGTCCGAGCAGTCCGCCAACAACCCTTTTACGGATTACCCGATCGTTTACTGTTATCCTGTATTCAGTAAGCAAATCAACCAGGATATTGTCATCATTACCTGTGTACAAAGCTATTTCTTCCGACCTTCCCGATTCGGCTACACCCCTGACAACATCAAGTGTCTGGTACCTGTTGAATGGTGCCATTTTAATGGCAACAACATTATCAATAGCTGCAAAATCTCTCCAGAAATCAACATCAAGTTTTCTTCCTCCAACCGCAGGTTGTAAATAGAACCCGATTACAGGTATTATTCTGGCAACTGCCCGGCAATGATCGAGCAATTCTTTATTAGAAGAGTCTTTAAGGGCTGCCAGACTTAACAGCACTGCATGGTAACCGTACTTTAAAGCCAGTCCGGCTTCCTTTAATGCCTGGTCGGTTCGCCCTGTAACTCCTGCAACGCGAATAACAGGTTTTCCTGTGTTCGTGGTGAACCTGTCGAATTCTTCCTGTGCCAGTTCAAGAATCCATTCGAAAAGGTTGAATTCAGGAAGCCTTATAGCAAATTGTGTAGTGTGGACAGCCACCGCTACGCCACCGGCCCCTGCTTCAAGATAATAACGCATAAGGGCGCGCTGCCTTCTGATATCAGGTTTTCGTTTGTCATTTAGTGCCAGAGGGAGTGCAGGAATTACAACTCCTTTATGCAGTAAATCTGTTATCTCTTCCGGCAGTTCCGTGTAGTGCATTATCAGGTAATTTTAAATAAAATTTTCAGAATATGTATAATTTAAAAGGATATTTACACTTTTTA
>CAYQXY010000007.1:86995-147036 GCA_964421595.1 uncultured Bacteroidales bacterium
TTTAATATTTACCATCCCTTACTTCGAAACGTGTAGGCTTCCCGAGGGTTTTACCATCCCGGGCAATCCAGTCTGCCGTCCATTTTATCACCTGGCTTATTGGAACCTTCGGAGGGCTGAACAGCCTGTATGCTTCCCGTGAATTGCTTAACAATGCAGTCCTGGCTTCTTCTCCCTCAAAGGTAACGTCAGTTCCCATTAGCTGCCCGAATTCCAGTGCTACTTCCCTGACAGACAGGGTGTCCGGTCCTGTTATATTTAATACCTTCGGAGGGGTTCGGGATAATTCAAGGGATCGAAGCACAACATCATTTGAGTCGCCTTGCCAGATCACATTAAAATAGCCCATATCCAGGTTGACCGGCAGCTTATTTTTGACCTTTGTTGCAATATCGACGAGTACTCCGTACCTGAGTTCGACCGAATAATTCAACCTGATTATGGAAACCGGTGTTTTGAATCTGTTGCTTCCATATTCGAACATCCTTTCCCTCCCAAGGCACGATTGGGCATATTCACCAACGGGATGAGGGATATCTGATTCGAGGGAACCTCCAGATCCGACAGGAACAAGAGGATAGACACAGCCAGTGGAGAATGTAACAATCCTGGAATTGGCAAAATGTTCAGCTACCATGGCCGGCATAAAGGAATTTACCGCCCAGGTAAGCGAAAGATTATCAACTGATCCGAATTTCATTCCGGCAAGAAAAAACACATTTCTCAGTTTTGGCAGCTTCCTGATGAAATTGATATCAAGCAGGTCGCCTTTTATGGTTTCAATCCCCGCCTTTTCAATTTTTTCCCGCTGGTCAGCAGAACTGAATTGAGATACCCCGATTATTTTCTTCTTCACGCCGGCCTCGTCACAGGCCCTCTTTGCCATCTGCGCAAGCGAAAGACCTATCTTGCCTGCAATTCCCAGAAAAATCAGATCACCATCAACATTTGAGAACATATTTATTACATCTTCACCGGGACGGGATAATAATTCATCCAGTTTTTCTTCACTGTCTATTACATCGGGAAACTCATTCATATTAATTCCTCCAGTTAATGATCATATTTTTATAGATCCTGACTGCCTGTTCAATTTTTGAAATAAGGCAAAACTCATCAGTCTGGTGCGCCATGTCAAGCTGGCCGGGTCCAAGGATTATAGTCGGAAGGTTCTTGTAATACCCCTGCAGAACCGAACCATCAGTCAGATATGGAAGTGTTCCTGACCTGTAAAAACTGATTCCTTCCGATTCACATACTTCATAAGCCAGTGTGATGAACGGATCATTTGCCTTATTGGATACCGGCCCCAGATCAACCGTCTTTTTAAGTTCTATCTCACTGCCAAGTTCTTTTGCCAGTCTTGCCAGAACTTCATTGTGACTTACGCTGGCAGTGGTCCTGATATCAATGGTAAATTCGGCATGATCTGGTACAGAATTGGAATTTAATCCACCATTCAATTTCCCAACCATGATCGTAGGAAATCCCAGTAATTCATCTGCGGGAGCATCAAACCGGAAATTTTCAATTTTCAGAACTGCCGCTGCGGCCTTATAAACAGCATTTATTCCCAGCTCTGGCATGGAGGCATGTACTGTCTTTCCCGTAGCTGTAGCATTCAGGAATATTGCACCTTTATGACCAATGCCGGGAATATTATCTGTCGGTTCACCAATTATTGCTGCCCCTGCCATTCCCAGATTATCGTATTTCTGAACGAGGTCCCTCGCACCTTCACACCCCAGCTCTTCTCCTGCTGTGAATATAAAGCGTATCCCATTTTCAGGCAATTTCTCGGCAGGTACCTCGATTGCCGCGCAAATCATGGCAGCAAGTCCTGACTTCATATCACTCGATCCACGCCCGTAGATTCTGTCACCTTCAATAACACTTTTAAAAGGATCTCTGCTCCATTGTTTTGATCCCAGTGGCACTACATCAAAATGACCTGACAGTATGAGAGGTTTGCCACTGGCAGGAACTCCTTTTTCTGCTATCATATGCAACCTGTTTTCCCTAAATTCAGGATAGGTGACCTTAAATCCATTATCTGTCAGGATTTTCCCGACAAATCGTGCTATGAGAGCTTCATCTCCCGGCGGATTAATAGTATTGAATGAAATAAGTTCCCGGGTAAGTGATATTACATCCATAATTCAGAGTATAAATGATTAAAACGGAATGGGATCAATCTGTTACAAATTTATAACATCAAAATGTACTTACATAGTTAATAAGCGACCTGTACATGAAATAAACCATCAGGCTGACACTTAGCAATCCGGCAAGAGCAAACAGGTTTTGCACCAGGTTGTTTTTTAATGTTCCCATTATCTCCTTGCTATTTGCAACAAGCAGTAATCCGAGTCCGATAAGAGGAACTGCAAGTATGGACGATGCCTGGGCCATGATCAGGGCATATATGAGGTTTCCCCTCAGGAAAATCGCAACCATCATACCGGTGACCAGTATTATGGCAGTGAAAATTTTCGGTACTTTTTCGTTCATTGACCGTCCCAGTCCGAGTCCGTCCGACATTAAACCACCACCTATTATGGCATTAACCATCAGCGATGAAAATGCTGCGGCACAAAGTCCCGTACTGAAAATCACTTTAGCGTATGTGCCGAAAAGAGATTCCATCTGCAAAGCCATGTCAGCTGCCGAATTAACCTGAATACCAAGGGGATGTAATGATGCAGCAGATGTTATAATTATCACGGCAGTAATCAGGGAAAGCATTATTATGCCAATATATGTGTCTCGCAGACTGCCTTTTAGATTTTCTTTTTTCCAGCCTTTATCCTGTGCCAGATAGGAGTGATACAATGCACCCGCCAGTGAAAATGACGTTCCAAGCAACGCAGCCAGAATGCCAAGCTGTCCTTTCTCAATTGAACCGGGTATGAATCCCTTTGCCAGAGGAATTATTTCCGGCCTGGTAAGAACCAGGTTGATAAAGAAAGAAATAATCATGATCAGTACCAGCCCCATCATGAGCTTTTCCAGGATCCTGTAAAGGTTCTTAGCAGCGAATATGAGCCACAAAGCGAGAGGAGTAAAGAAAAGTGGCCAGATCCTTTCATCCAGTCCTGTGATACCTCCCATGCCAATCCCGATGCCTATATTATTTCCGAACTGAAAGCTCATCGCTGCCATGAATGCCGAAGTTCCGATAATTACAGAAAACCATCTGCCATATTTTAAAGCAATAGTTTGCAGCATTGATAACTTATTGACGACGCCAAAGCGCGCACTCATCGAGGTGTAGGTAATCATGAATATGCACGCGAGTACTAGACCCCAAAGAAATTTAAATCCATAGGCAGCGCCAATCTGCGATGAAACTGTTATACTGCCGGGCCCTAAGACCACAGCTGCAATTATTATACCCGGTCCGAGAGACCTGATAATACCCTGTATCTTCTTGAGCATGAGATACTGACGATTAAAATATCTTTAATTAAAACCAGCCTGGATCAGAACCTGACCAGGTCAGTAGCCAAAAGTAAGACATATTAGGTTATAAAAAAATCATTTTGTGGTACCTGGGCAGGGCCACTTTGAAGTGAAACAATCAAGGATTAATTCAGTCCTTTACAAGCCTGAATCCTGTATGGCTTGCGCCTGAGTCGGGGGTGCTCTTCATCCGGCGGGCAACGCGGTAACCTGAACAGTAACTGTCATTACAAAGAAAGGAGCCGCCCCTCATAACCTTCTTGGCAGCAGTAGGTTCCTGCGGGTCGTAACTACTGTCAGGTCCCCGTGGATTTTCAATGCCTTCAGGGTGGCTGATCATTTTGTAATAATCATAATGGTACCAGTCACTGCACCATTCCCATACATTTCCTGCCATATCATACAGGCCGTAGCCATTGGGTTCAAAGCTTCCAACAGGTGATGTGTCATTATAACCATCCCAGACAGTATTTCTATCAGGAAAACTTCCCTGCCATGAATTGGCTTTAGGTTGTCCCTTTTCAATATGCTCGTTTCCCCAGGGATAAATATTTCCTTCCAGGCCACCTCTTGCTGCCCATTCCCATTCGGCCTCCGTAGGCAGGCGTTTACCTGCCCATTCTGCATATGCAGTCGCATCATACCAGGAAATATGCACCACCGGGAAATTATCCATGTTTTCAATGTTGCTGCCGGGACCCTGGGGATGCTGCCAGTTTGCACCTGGCATCCATGACCACCACTGATGATAATTATTAAGATTAACGGCATTTTCAGGTGATGAAAACACCAGTGAGGCCGGCACAAAGGCTTCATCAGGTGGTTTAGGAGTGCCAGCGGGCAATTGTTGTTTCATATCTTCCCAGTCAGGTGCAATTTCTGCCGTAGTAACATAGCCTGTGCTTTCAACAAATTCTCTGAACTGTGAATTGGTGACAACAGTTTCATCCATCCAGAATCCGCTAACCGTTACCTGGTGTTTCGGGTATTCATCCGGATCAGCCTGATTGTTGTCGCCCCCCATCATGAAGGTACCGGCAGGTATCCAAACCATCCCTTGTGGAATACTGTCAGTTGCAGTTTGAAGATCTGTTGACAGGGCATTTGGTTGGCTGTCAGACAAAGAGCTCAGGTTGCCGAAACGGTCAGGTACAGATGTACAACAGGATAATTCCTTATTATCTTCTGCAGACCCGGTCTCTGTATTCCCGTTTCCTCTATGGCCGGTACATGAAGCAATTGCCAGGAAGAGGCCGGGGATTAAAAACTTTAAATAAGTTATATCTGGCATTTAGAACGGATTTTTTGTTGTTGCATATCAGAAGCTGATTACAATACAAATATATTTAAAATTGTAAATATACACATGTATTGATGTTGTGTTAGTCTGTATCCTGTTTAATATTTTTTCTCTAACAAGTGCCTGCTTTTTTCACCTGGGTGTCTAAAACTGGCTGAACAACAGACCTTTCAGGGTTTTTATATTTGCAGGTTTTTAGTTCAGTCCTAATCAACTCCCAAGAACAATAAAAAACACTCCGACCAGAATGCCTGCAAGTACCAGGGATTTTCTGGTCAGGTTGATTTCCCTGAAAAGGAAAGCTCCGGCAGTAAATGATATCAATACGCTGCTTCGTCTTATAACTGCCAGAACAGATATTAGTGAATCATCAAATGAAAGTGCGTAAAAATATGAGTAATCTGATAGGGTAAGGGTTATTCCGATTAGAGGTATTGCCGGTTTCCAGAAAAAAGGTATATTTTTTTTTCTGTTCTGGTACCAAATAAAAACTGTTAAGGGGAGAAGAACCGGAATAAGGTAAATGGAAAACCATGCTTGAACCGACATTCGCTCAATATTACTGATCAGGAACTTATCATACAGTCCACTGGCAGCCCCGGCAATCGTTGCAAGAAAAATGAACAGGACCCACTTGTTTCTCTGAAAGGTTATCCCTTCACTTTTTCCGGCAAGGGAGAAGAGGTAATATGAGACAATGGTTACAGTTATACCCAGCCACTGGAGCGGTGTAAGTCTTTCGCCGAAAATTATCAGGGCACCAATCAATGTCCAGAGGGGACTGGAGGCGCGTATTGGCGTGACAATCGTTATAGGTAAATTCTTCAGTGCGAAATACGAAAGGACCCAGGAAGTTCCGACAAGAACTGACTTAATGAAGATCAGCAGATGTTCCCTTGCAGAAACAGGATGTACATACCATATGGTACCTTCTTTATCCGCTGTCGAACCTGATGAAATAATAATAAGCGGCAAAAATATCATTGCACTGGTCAGGCTGGCGAGAAACAGGACAGGCATGACTGCATTTTTCTCAAGGGCCGTCTTCTTGAAAAGGTCATAAATGCCGAGAAAGAATGATGAGATGATACCTAATAAGACCCACATTTCAATTCAAAATCTTCACAATTATAAAATCCTTCTATTATAATATTCAGATCACTATCAACTTCGACAATTGCAAAGCTGTTATTTTCAGGCAGACTTTTCTCAACCATCGCCTTCATTGTATAATAATGAATACCGTTTCTGAAACTGTAGTGACCGTCGTGGAAATGTCCCTGGAAAACCGCCAGAACTTTTTTGCTTGATTCAAGTATTTCTCTGATTTCGTCTGCATTGTCAATGAAATGGGTTTCAGGGACATCCGAAAAGGAATCTAACAACTGGTGAGTAAAAACAATAACCGGAAGGTCATTTGTATTTAATTCATTTTTCAGCCACTCAATCTGAATTTCAGGGATTTTGCAATAGGTCCAGTCAAAATTTCCCGAGTCATAATCTGCGCCATCTTCATTATAGTTGGCATCCAGTACTATAAATTTTATTCCATTGGTGATAAAAGAATAGTATTTTTTGGCCTGTGGCTGTTGGTGATTTTTTACATTTTTTAAAAAATCATCTTTTGAAATACTGTCCATATCATGATTTCCTAAAACATGGTAAACTGGTCCCCGATACTTCCCTAAAACAATCTCTATTTCTTTTAGAAATTCCAGGGTTTCCTGCCGGTCAGGGGGAGTACCCTGGTCCTTGAGATCTCCAAGTTCTATAACAAAATCCAGTTTCCTGTTGTTAAAGGTTTTGACTGCATCAGCTAATTTGGCAGCTGACTGATCATAATAACGCTCCCAAAGTATTTCGGTCCTCGCAAAATGAAGATCCGTTACCATCCCAAACCTTACCATGGGTAGTTTTTCATTATTTATTTTAGATGCCGGATTTGCCATAACCAAAAATGCACCACCTGATCTTTTTAAAAACATCCTTCGATTCATGCTGTTAAGATATAAAAAACTCAGTTTATGTACTTCATCTGTTTGTTAACATACTTATACGGGTTATCATTTTGAGTATACCTTTATATAATATTGATTTCTTAATCAAGGGCTAAACACCATGAATAAGCTGAAAATCGACAGTTTTACAAATTAATCCTATTAAGGATTTATAGTTTTTCCTATCTTTGATATTATGGATAATATGAAAATTAACAGAGAAAGATATATAAAATATTGGATTGACAGTTCAGATGATGATTACGATACGATGATTGCTATGTTCATGTCCAAAAGGTGGTTTGGTCTTTATTCATAGGACATTTAATGATTGAAAAATTATTAAAAGCTTTATATGTCAGTACAAAATCAGATTATCCTCCATACATCCATAATTTATTAAGACTTGCAGAGAAAGCTGATTTAAAACTTGACTATGATAAAAAGGAGCAATTAGTAACAGTAACCGCTTTCAACATTAACGCTCGATATGATGATTATAAATTGAGCTTTAAGCAACAATGTACTCCAGAATTCACGAAAGAATGGATTGATAAATTAAAAGAATTGAGAAAATGGATAAAGCAATTAATAAAACAATAACAGAATACATTAAATTGGTTCAACAGAAATATCCTGATTTTGAGTCTGTTTATGTTTTTGGTTCCTATGCAAGGGCAAACTCAAACCCGGAAAGTGATATTGATTTAGCTATAATCTTCGGAGATTTGGAAGATTCAAAACGTTTTGATATTCAAGTTCAATTAATGTTGTTAGCGTCTCAAATTGATACACGAATTGAGCCACATCCTATTTCGCATAATGATTTTTACTCCGATAATCCATTTGTTGTTGAGATAAAAAAGACTGGATTTGAAATATTAGAAAAAGATAAATAAGTTCATCATAGCACAACCCGATATTTCTTACTTAGTTACCACTCCTGTTAAAATAATATTTTGAAGTTTTAATAGAAATGGTTTAATCTTTTAACGGAATTACCATGTTCCATGATTTTGTGCCATTCTGAAATCCCCCCGGTCCGTCCATAGTTGCAAAAAACAGATGGGTTACCTTTCCTTCATCAATAAGGCCAAAAACTCTTTCCAGCTGGCCCATTCTGATAGTTTGTCCGTCCGACCACCTGATTTCTCTTGTATAGGCAAGGGGTTCATCATCAAGAACCCAGTTGATTCCATCGACAGAATGAGCCAGGAGACCGTCATGATGGTTTCCGGTAAGTGTGCCGCGCTGGTCCTTGGCTAACATATGATAACCGGTTTTATCTTTCCAGAGAAAAGGGTCTTCTATCTCGCCCATTTTATCTATCCCGAAGATCGGCTCATCGCCAACGACTTCAAATTCTCCGTCAATGGATGGGGCTCTGGCAACACCTATCATCATAGCCGACTGGAAAGGAAAGTTCTCCTGGTACTTTCTTGATTTAAACAGCATTATTATGCTGCCGTCTTCATTGATCCATGGTGTAGGGTTTGAGGTCAGGAAACTGTAAAAAGTTCCGGGTTTTGTGTCCAGAACTGGCTTGTCCCGGCGTTCCCATGGTCCATATGGGCTTTTGGAAGTTGCAATTCCGATCCGCTTGTTTGCACGAGCAAGTGTTGTATAGGGTGATTGCAGGGTAAGAGTGTCCGGATTGGTGACATTGTCATAAGGGTGTGTAGATCCCATATAAATCAATACATAGGTATCATTGTATTTGAGAATTCGCGGATTATGCGTGGAGCGGCCGTCCCAGTATTCAGCACCACGGGCGGGGAGGGCTACATCGCTGAATTCATATGGTCCCTCCGGAGTATCTGAAACGGCATGTGCAATTTCACTGTCGACCATCCATCCAGGATGAAAGGGGAGGTAATCGGGCCAGCGTGAGACAAACATATGATATTTTCCGTCATCACCCCTTATGACGGAGCTTCCCCATACCCAGTAACCTTCCATGGCAAAACCACCACCAACGGGCGCTTCCCCGATACGGTCAAAAAGAGTGTTTCCCCAAAGAGAGGTGTCAAACTCTTCATTTATGGCGTTTTTACATCCGGTGGCAAAGATCATGGAAATTAACAGACCACCAATAATGACAATATTTTTCATGTTTTGATTTATTACTTTATATATTCCAGATTATGATTTTATATATTCCTGATAACTCAGTCCTTTTGATTAAACCATATAATACTGCTTTTTAATGCTGCCCAATGATCAGCCTCAATGATCAGCCTCAATGATCAGCCTCAATGATCAGCCCCAATGAACCAGCCCTCAATGAACCAGCCTCAATAAACCAGCTCCAGGTTACAGCTCCTATTATCCTGCCCCATATTCCAGCTTCTATTATCCGGCCCCTTAATTCAGCCTATGACCGTGCCCTGTAATCCAGCCGCAGGTTCCAGCCCTGTAGTTTTGACAGTACATAGTTTCAGTGTCCGCATAGAAGCTCCCATTTGCTGCTGTACACTTCAATTTACCACTTCCAGATGATAGGTCTTGCCAGCTTCGGTCTGAAAGTTAAAAAGATTTCCACCGGCCAGATTAAGTTCAATAAGATCATCTTTTGAATTATTTACAAAAGGTGCCTGATCAGGCTTTGTCAGCAGCGGGTTTGCATTCTCTCCCGGACCAGTGTTCAGAGCTGCGTCGTTACTGGTTATGGTTCCATCAGTCATGACCGTACAAGTTCCTCCAAGTCTGGAATGAATAACCGCACTTTGCAAGAGTCCGTTTTCCCATTTCATTCCAACAACAAAACCACCCCGGGCAACCAGTCCCCCGACCTCACCTGAAGACCATTCATCAGGCAAAGCAGGAAGCAGGTGAATATAACCTTCATGGCTCTGCATCAGCATTTCTGATATACCGGCAGTCCCTCCAAAATTACCATCTATCTGAAAAGGCGGATGGGCACAGAAAAGATTGGCATATGTCCCTCCGCCACCCATGACCTCGGTCTTCTGTCCGATATACCGCAGACCATCATTCAGTATCTTAAGAGCATGGTTCCCGTCCTTGAGCCTTGCCCACCAGTTTACTTTCCAGGCCATTGACCAGCCGGTGCTCACATCACCCCGGTGAATCAGTGTCTGCACCGAGGCTCTTGCAAGATCAGGAGCAAATTCGGGAGTGATCTGATTTCCGGGAAACAGACTGTATAGATGAGAAATGTGACGGTGTGAATCATCAGGATCATCCCAATCGGCGAACCACTCCTGCAATTGCCCCAGTCGCCCGATATGAAAAGGGTATAGCTGTGGAATAGACTCTTTCACCCTCCTGGTAACTTCATTGTCAATTTGCAGAACATCTGCAGCAATCAGCAAGTTAGAAAATGATTCCCTTATAAGGGACATATCCATTGTTGATGCCATTGAAATATCAAATTGCGCTCCATCAACCGAAAAATTATTCTCAGGAGATGTGGATGGGTTTGTTACCAGATAACCGTTAATATCTTCAACCATCCAGTCCAGTAAAAACGCTGCTGAACCTTCCATCAGCGGCCATGCTTTCTCTCTCAGAAATGATTCATCGCCGCTATGCAGGTATGATTCCCACAAATGCTGGCAGAACCATGGGCCTGCCATTGGCCAGCACGACCACCTCGGCGAACCAGCCGGATCCCAGTCCCCGCCCCCGGTAGGAGATGTCTTGGCCCAGATATCAGAATTATGATGAGCCAGCCAGCCGGAATTAATCCCATAATTGGTTCCGGCAGTTTCAGAACCATTTACGGCGAGTCCATCCATAAAATCAAACAATGAATGGTGGCATTCAGCCAGATTGGTATTTTCGGCCGGCCAGAAATTCATCTGTGTATTTATATTGGTAGTATAGTTGCTTCCCCACGGGGGCTGTACATGCTGATTCCAAATTCCCTGTAAATTTGCAGGTGGTGTTCCCTTACGTGATGAAGCGATCATAAGGTAACGTCCATACTGGAAGTACAAGGCAACCAATGCTTCATCACCGTTACCTTCGTTATATTTAAGCAGGCGATCATCTGTTGGCAATTCCATTTGTTGCAGACCAAGGTCCAGTTCAACACGCCCGAAAAGTTCAGAATAATCTTCGAGATGTCGTTTGTATAATTCGCTGTAACTGTAATTTGCGGCTGATCTCAATACATCACCGGCCTTCAGGGAAGGATCCACCCCCTCAAAGGCGGGTGATTTGTCAAAGCCATTGAAACTTGTAGCTCCGGACATCAGAAGGATAACCTCATCAGCATTTTCAACACCTATGAAACTGTTTCCTGAAGTGGCATCTCCTCCGGATCGCACTATTTTCAGACGTATTTCAAAGGTAGCTCCTTCTCCTCCGTCTTTAAATACGACCTGTTCGGGTTCACTGGTGCGATGGGCTACATATTCAGGCGCTTTACCCTTTAAAACAAGGTGTTCAGGTGAGATAACCAGGGTTTCGTATTTAAGTTGTGAGGTGAGATTTGCATTAAAAGTTATTTTACCCTTATCGGAGGAGGTAAGCCTGACCACCATGACCTGATCGGGATAACTTATGAATGATTCACGTCTGAATACTGTACCGTTTATATCAAATGAGACTGTGGACAGGGAATTTCGTAAATCCAGGCTTCGGCGATAGTTATTTACATCTGGTCCGGCGAATGCAAAATCGAGGGCCAGATCTCCCATTGGCAGGTACCTTGCTGAATATGGGCCATGCATACCTCTCCATAATTCTCCTGCCAGTTTGTAATCTCCATCGAATATTGATTTGCGAACCTTATCGAGGACTGCAGGACCGTTTTCCCTGTTTCCCGGAACCGGACCTCCTGACCATAATGTATGGTCATTCAGTGCATACCGCTCAGTTGTGACTCCGCCAAAGATCATTGCACCAGTAAGGCCGTTTCCAAGGGGAAGGGCTTCTTCCCAGACACCGGCAGGTTGATTATACCAGAGTTCCAGCGGTTGTATTTCTTTTGCCTTGTTACAGGAACACGCAACAGCGAGGAGAATAAGTAAGCTGATTTTTTGCATTTTGAAAATGAATGGTGTTATGGGTGAAAGATATTAAAAGTTCACGATTAAATATATATGTTTCCTGACTGGCATTTTATATTATTGTAGTTGAATTGTTATTTTGGACGTCTTTCAGTTTAATCTACTAAATTATAGTAAATTAGAAAATTATGAATTTAATCACCGGAAAATTTATTCAGGTAATTATTCTGCTGGCATTAATTGCCTGCACCAATACCAGCAATACCAGCGATCAATCAGGATCAGATCCCGTCATGATAATTCTTGATACCGATATGGAGTCTGATGTTGATGATGTGGGTGCTCTTGCTATGCTCCATGCATTGGCCGATTTTGGTGAGACAGAAATTCTGGGCGTCATTGTATGTGCAAAGAATCCATGGAGCCTGCTTTGTGCTGACCGTATAAACACATACTTTAACCGGCCGGATATACCCCTCGGACAACTGAAAGGGCCGGGAGTGGATCGTGAATCACTTTATGCACGTCAGATTGCAGAAGAGTTTCCCGGCACACTGCAAAGTTCCGAAGATGCACCCGATGCTGTAAGTCAATACAGGGGGATTCTGGCTTCTCAGCCTGATAACAGCGTCATCATCCTGAGTATAGGATACCTCACTAACCTTCGTGACCTGGTTTTGAGTGGCCCTGACAGAATTAGTGACCTCAGTGGCCGTGATCTGGTTGAGCAAAAGGTCAGGTTTTGGGTGTGTATGGGAGGCCAATTCCCTGATGGTCGTGAAGCCAATATCCGCTGGGATACCCCGGCTTCCATTGAAGCTTTAGATAGCTGGCCCACAGAGATAATCTTCAGCGGATGGGAAATCGGCCTGATGGATACAGGCGATCAGATCACCGATTTACCCGAATCTAATCCGGTAAGAAAATCTTATGAATTATTTGGCCGGATACCTCATAAAAACTGGGATCAGGTAGCCGGACTCTATGCTGTAAGAGGTCTGGATAACGGACCGGCCTCTGAATACTGGCAATTGTCTGAACCAGGAAAGATACTTATAGAAAGTGCCGAAGGCAGAAATGAATGGGAGGAATCTCCTGAAGGTTCACACAGATATCTTATTCAGGTTGGTTCCGACAAAGATATTGCCCGCGAAATTGATGCACTCATGATGCATTTGCCGGATAACTAATGCCCCCCGCCGTTATACCATAAAAGAACATCCTGCAAGTGAAAGTATTAACGCTTTTACCAGGTTAACCGGGTGTATCAAACTAATTTTCTACATTGACTGTAAATACTATTGTTACCTGGTGTATGCTCTTCTCATGGAGAGAGAAATTCAGCCAGGCGGCGATTTAGAGGAAGACCTGTCTCCCTGAGGAACCAGGTTGTCCATTTAGATTTTAATAAAAGCATGGGTGATCCCTTCCTGGCAACTATGTCAGACAGCCGGTGGTGTGCCGGGTACAGGAATTACAGTTTTAAAGTCGGGCAGGGGACCCATATGGTATTCCTTTGGGCCTATCCTTAAATCGGAAGTCATCATTTCTTCCCAGGTAACCTCTTTGCCGGTATAGGCTGATTCTCTGCCCATAATGCCTGTAAGGGTGGAGTTGGCAAGTTCCTGAGCCTCATTTACCGGATTGTTTGTTCGGATGGCTGTGATAAAATTAATTATCTCCTGGTCATACGGCGATATTGCTACCCTGCCGGTTGATCGCCCCTCCTCGTTAAGAGGATATTCATATTCCCAGATCAATTCTCCGCTATTATCGAATATTTTGTTTTGACAATTTGTATAGCCCTTTGTGCCAAATATTATCTGGTCTACCTTATTGCTGCATCCATCAATTTCGCGAACCATACCCTGAAAATGTCTTTCATCATCAAATGTGAAATCGACGCTGAAATAATCATACATGTCACCTGTCGGACGCCGGTGCCTGCCACCGAAGCCGGTTGCTTTAACCGGATGTTTTTCAAAAAACCAGTTTAGTATATCAATCTGGTGAACCAGCAAGTTCACAACTGAATCGCCCGTCTGCCAGGTCCAGTTGCCACGGTTCCGCAACATGGCTTCCATATCGCTCCATCCCTGCTGCCTGCTGACATTTCCGCCGGCTCCCTTGTTGTAATAGCAGTTTGCCGATATAATATCACCAATAACTCCGTTTTTTATCATACCGAAAGTCTTTACATAATCAGCCTGATGCCGGTACTGAGTCCCTGCAACTACAGATAAACCAGCTGATTCAGCCATTTTTCCCGATGACATAACTGACCGTACTCCAACCGGATCAACACCTGCCGGTTTTTCTATAAAAACATGCTTTCTGGCCTGCACTGCGGCCTCAAAGTGCCCGGGCCTGAAGTGTGAGGCAGCAGCTTCAAGAACAATATCGACACCTGAATCAATAACTTTTTTATATGCATCGAAACCAATAAAGCAATTTTGGTCCGGAATATCAACTCCCCGTTTTTCCTTCAATGCTTTTCTGCAATTATCCAGGCGGTCCTGAAAAACATCTGCAAGGGCGGTTATCTGAAGGTTCGGTCCAGCATCCAGGAAATTAAATGCAGCACCTGTACCCCGGCTGCCACAACCAATAAGTCCAGCCTTTAAAAGCGGTCCGTCAGGTGCCCGGTCGGGGAACACCGGTGAAACATATTTGTTTTTGCCCCGGCTACAGGAGGAGATCAGGGGGGCGCTTCCAATAGCTCCTATGGTGCTGAGTAAAGCTACCTTTTCTAAAAATTCACGTCTGTTGGTTGATGGTTTCATAATATAAGGTTATGAATATAAATCGATTTCAGTGACAGTCGATCAGATTTTTTCCAGGTCATATTAGTTTTACGAATATTTATCACCCGGAAACCGATCACCCGGGCATGTTTCAGGCAACTTCTTGAATATCTGCAGCGAACATAATATTCGTTCTAAGGGCATTAACTTCATTTAAACAATATTTTGCTAAAATAGGTTATTTTAAAAGATATGTGATTTTAAAATCTTAATTATAAGTATCGATTCTCTGTTTTATCTATTTGATCCAGGTCAGATTTTAAGAAGACCCGAATGAAAAAACCCCCGGAACAATCCGGGGGTCAGTATATTTATAAGGTTTATTGATTTTAACTGGAGCGCGGAACAGGATCTGATCCCGGAACCGGTATAACAGCCTTGAAATCCGGATAGTCACCCAGATAATAATCTGATGGGCCGATTTTAAGATCTGAAGTCATCATTTCATCCCATGTTTTCTCCAGGCCTGAATAGGCAGATTCTCTTCCCATTATGCCGGTAAGACTTGACTCCGCCAGGCTCTGAGCCTCATTGAGAGGACTGTTGGTTCTGATTGCAGTCACAAAATTTATTATTTCCTGGTCATAGGGTGATATTGCAACTCTTCCGGTTGAACGGCCATCCTCTCCTACAGGGTACTCATATTCCCAGGTAACATTGCCTCCGTAATCATATATTTTATTCTGACAATTCGTATAGCCTTTTGTGCCAAAAATTATCTCTTCGACCTTATTGAAACAACCGTCTATTTCACGGGTCATTCCATGAACGTGTCTTTCATCATCAAACACAAGATCAACACTGAAATAATCATACATATCGCCCGATTGCCTGCGGTGCCTGCCACCAAACCCCGTTGCCCTGGCAGGATGTTTCCCGAAGAACCAGTTTACTACATCAACATTATGTACCAGCAGGTTGACGAATGAATCGCCGGTTTGCCATACCCAGTTGGCCCTGTCCCTGATCATCGCCTCCATATCGCTCCACCCTGGTTGTCTCCTTGTAACTGTTTGGGCCAGACGGTTCCAGTAGATATTGGCAGAAACCAGGTCACCAATGGCACCGTTTTTAACCATGCTATACGTCTCAATATAGTCACGCTGATGTCTTCTCTGTGTTCCTGCAACAACTGTTAATCCGGCTGATTCAGCCATTTTTCCGGTAGCCATTACCGATCTTACACCTACGGGATCGACTCCGGCAGGTTTTTCAATAAACACATGTTTTCTTGCCTGCACGGCGGCTTCAAAATGTAATGGCCTGAAATGGGTTGCGGCGGCATCAAGTATAATATCAACCCCTGAATCTATTACCTTCTGATAGGCATCAAAGCCCAGAAAACAATTTTCGTCGGGGATATCAACTCCACGTTGCTCTTTTAGTTGTTTACGGCAATTATCAATCTTGTCCTGGAAAAGATCTGCAATTGCTGTTATCTGTAAATTTGGACCTGCGTCAATAAAATTAAATGCAGCACCGGTACCCCTGCTTCCGCAACCAATCAGTCCGGCTTTTAAGAGTGGTCCGTCAGGGGCTCTTTCTGGTAAAACGGGTGCAACATACTTTGTTCCCCTTGATCCACATGATGAGAGCATATTGCTGGCTCCAATTGCCCCTAATGTACTTAATGCAGCAACGCCTCCTATAAAAGCCCGTCTGCTGTTTGATTCTGGTTTCTTATTCATTTTGGTGAGTTGGTTTTTTTTCAATTGCACAAAATATTGAATTATTTACTTGAATGCAAATATTATGAAAAATGTTTTTCTAGTTCTTCTAGAATCCTTTGTTTCAGAGCATTTTTTAAAAGGTGTTACTGTCGGACAACATTCATTCAGTGTTTTATAAAAAATTAACATATATAATCTGTAATTATATAAAAGTTTAATAAATTTGTGTCAATGCTTTATTAATTGGGAGGTGTAAATTTTTTTAGCTTTAATATATAAGAAATGAGATTCTGTTTTTCTGATAATTTATACAAATATCACATTAATAATGCATTACTAATTATTATTTTAAGTCCGGCCAGTAATACTGCAGATTATTTGCTGATTTAAATATTATATTTTAACTTGCATATGTTTAAACATAGTATGCAATAGTCCAGCATTCATAATCGTCACATTTTTTATTTCGTATTTTTTATCTGCCATTATTTAACCATATTTAAGTATAGCAGTGACCGATCTTTTAATTTCATTAAAGTATATCTAATCCTAAAAACAAAATGCACTATGAAAAAATCTTCCAGAAAAATGGATCTTCTTTTTAGTCAAAGAAAATCCAGTATTCATTTTTCCATTAAGTTGATTTTGTGCTTAATGCTATTTTCAATAGCAAATGCAGGCACAACAGCGTATTCACAGGTGACTGTTCAGGGTGTAGTGACTGATGCACAATCCGGTGAATCATTGCCCGGTGTGAATATTACCATAGTAGGTACGATGATGGGCACAGTTACAGACATAGATGGCCAGTATAGCCTTTCGGTCGCACCGGATGCCGAACTTGAGTTTTCATATATTGGATATTTAACAACACGCGTCCCTGTCGAAGGAAGGCAGCAAATTGATGTTCAAATGAGCATAGACCTGGCTGAACTGGATGAGGTAGTTGTTGTTGGATACGGTGTTCAAAGAAGGTCAGATATTACAGGATCAGTGGGAATGGCAAGGGGTGAGGACATCCTTGAGGTTCCGGCATTTAATGCTATGCAGGGTTTAAGAGGCAGGGTTTCCGGAGTCAATATTTTCACCAATTCCGGATCGCCGACAGGAAGCACAAGGGTAATGATAAGGGGGATAGGGACCATTAATGCATCTGCGAATCCTCTTTATGTTGTAGATGGTGTAGTAATGGAAAACTTTAACCTAGTCAATCCGAATGACATAGAGAGTATTGAGGTACTCAAGGATGCTTCGGCTACTGCAATTTATGGCGCACGTGGTGCCAACGGTGTACTCCTTATTTCAACAAAGCGCGGTGCCACTTCGCCTGGTGTTGAAGTTAGCTATGAGACCTATGCAAGTGTTGGTGAACTAAGGAGAGAAATGGACCTGCTTGATGCGAATGAATTTATGGAAGTTCTTCAGCGTGGTTACGATAACGCTCCCCAATACAGGAATTATGCTCCAGGTAACGAACCTGTTCTGTCCAGGAACGATCCTAATTTATTCGATTCAAACGGGAATCCTCTTTACAATACAAACTGGCAGCGGGAAGCAACCAGAACGGCCTTTTCCCATAATCATCAGCTTAACATAAGGCAGGCAGGTGAAAATTCTTCTGTAGGTGCCTTTTTAAACTTTACTGACAGGGAAGGAATTATGTTGAATTCCTGGATGAAACGTGCCAATGCAAGAGTTGCATATGATGCCAATCCAAAGAGCTGGTTGTCAATGGGGACAAACATGATGGTAAACTACACCTGGGAAAATAGTGTTCAGGAAGATGGTGGTAACCAGATGCCCCGCCGTACAATGATTGAGATGCCTCCAATTTTTCCGGTAAAATTTCCTGACGGAAGCTGGGCGAATTCATTTTCAATAGAAGATGATTATGGAACAGAAGCAATGGCCAATCCGGTACATGTTCTTACAACACAGGAAAGATTAAATAACAGGACCCAGATTTTCGGAAACACTTTTCTGAACTTTCATATCCTTCCAGGCCTTGATTTCAGGACACAGATCGGACTTGACATGCAATCGAACGAATGGCGCTATTACAGTCCGGGTGACCTGATAAATATCTCTGCACCGAATGCACGTGCAACAATACAAAATCAGGAGATCTTATACTGGCAGCAGGAAAACTTTCTGACATATAATGCAGTAAGGGAGGATCACAGACTTAATGCTGTACTGGGTTTAAGCTGGCAGGAACGCAGTTTCAGGTCAAATTCCATGGGTACAAGTGGATTTGCCGATGATTTTTACAAATATAATAATATAGGCGCAGCAACCACTCCTGATCCTCCCGGTTCAAATGCCAATTTATGGTCGATGAACTCTTACTTCCTTAGGGCAAGTTATACTTTCAGGGAAAGATATATGGCAACATTTACAGGACGTGTTGATGGTTCGTCAAGATTTGGAGCTGACAATAAATATGGATACTTCCCTTCAGGAGGAATAGGATGGTTGATATCCAACGAAGATTTTATGGCTGACAATAATTTGATTAATGTACTTAAACTGCGTGCCAGCTATGGTATAACAGGTAATACAGAAATAGGACAATATCAGTCACTTGCAACTGTCGGGTCCGGAACAGTGCTTATAGGCGGTAACAGGGTTACATCCAGCTGGGTAAACAGGCTGGCCAATCCTTCACTTGAGTGGGAGAAGACATCACAGTTTAATATCGGACTTGATGTTGCCTTGCTTGACAGGAGAATTACTTTTGACGTGGACTATTACCACAAGTTAACCACTGACCTGCTCCTTGCAAGGCCGGTGCCCCGTACAACTGGATTTGCATCTGTAACCGACAACATCGGGTCGGTATCAAACCGTGGGATAGATTTCATGCTTACCACTTCAAACGTTGAATCGCAGAATTTCAGGTGGGGATCTACCGTTAACCTGAACTATAACCAGAACCGCATTGAGAAACTGGGGGAACAGGATGAGGATATATTTCCCGGACCTTGGTGGGTGTCGGGCAGCCAGATTATTTTAAGGGTTGGAGAACCATTAAGTGCTTTCTATGGTTACCGGCGACTTGGTGTTTGGGGTACTGATGAGGCTGCTGAAGCTGCTGCCGTGGGCGCTGTCCCCGGAGTTGCAAAACGTTCTTCAGAACGTGAAATTATTGGAAAAGGGATACCTGACTGGACAGGAAGCTTCATTAACAGGTTCCAGTATGGCAATCTTGACCTGACAGTTGATCTGCAGTTTGTCTATGGAGTAGAAATAATGCAACAATTCTACCATTCTGTAGAAGACAGGACGGGATATTCAAGTGGACTGGCAAGTATCCTGCATCAGGGCTGGACACCTGAAAATCAGAATACCATGGTGCAACAGGTCAGAAATGCTCCGCTGAGCGGACAAAACAGTGAAGTAGATGATCACTGGGTTGTTGACGGCTCATACCTGAGAGGCAATCTGATTTCACTTGGTTATTCACTTACTCCGCAAACCCTAACCAGATTGGGGGTGAGCTCACTCAGGGTTCATGCAAGTGTTGAAAATGCCTTTGTTATTCATTCTGATGAATTCCAGGGATTCGATCCGGAGGCAACTTCCTGGGGAGGAAACCAGTGGGGACAAAATATGTTTTTCTTCCAGTACCCAAGGCCCCGCACATATACAATGGGAGTAAGTGTTAGTTTTTAACAATAATAATATAAGAGATATGAAAAAATTATTGGTTTTACTTTCAGGAATTCTGATTCTTACTGCATGTGAAGATTTTCTATTGGAAACACCGCAGGATCAATTGGATGTTAATCAGTTTTTCAGCGACCCCTCACATGCATATAATGCTGTGAGCATACTATACAGAAATGGTGTGCCGGGCTTTTACGGAGCCGGCGGAGCCTATAGCGGCAGCACGATGATGATTGGCGGATATATGTCAGGGCTCTTTGACAATGAATACAAGGGGCAGGAGGTTCATGTACAGCATGCTCATAATCTTACATTGACTCCGATTAATATGGCCAATTATCTTGACAATATATGGAACAATACCTACCTGGCTGTGTCAAGAGCGAATTCAGCCATTAAGTATATTCCTGATACTCCGGGACTTTCTGATTCGGAAAAAGTCAATCTTATAGCTCAGGCACGCTTCTTCAGGGCTTTGAATTATTTTCATCTTGTGAAAACGTTCGGCGATGTACCATTAATCACTGAGCCATATGAGTCACTCGAAAATCTTTATGTTGAGCGTACTCCTGTACAGTCAGTTTATCAGCAAATAGTAACTGACCTGGAATACATAATCAATGAAAGCGCCCTGAATTATGTACCAATGCCTGCTAACAATTATCGAGTCAGCAAAGCTGCCGCTGCAACATTGCTTGCAGATGTATATCTCACAATGAGCGGATATCCGGTTCAGAATGATAATTATGCGAATGCTGCGACTGCTGCCAGGCGAGTTATCAACAGTGGCAATTTAAATCTGATACCCAATGGCGCAACAGAAGCAGAAAGTGCATATAATGTGCTCAGGACATCTGATAATGAAAGTGAATATATTTATGTTGTAGAGTACTCAGCAGGCATCGCAGAGAACGGATGGTTGCCGGCTTATAGCTATCCCAACAGACTTGCAGCTTTTGGCCTTTTTCGGTATGATATTACAGTTAATGTATACAGGCCATTGGATGAGATACTGCAGATCTATGATCCCAACGATGATCTTAGGATACAGGAGAAACAGTTTTTTCATTCAAGTGTGACAAGAGCGGGGACCACTTATGAATATGAGGTTTCACCATATCTGTGGCATGATGATGTAGCTCTTTTTGAAACACGGAGAGGCGATAAGGATCAGTATATATACCGTTACGCCGAAGTTTTACTCATCGCTGCCGAGGCTATTGCCCGGTCAGAAGGTGTGACAGCCGAAGCTATAGATTACCTGGTACAAGTCAGGAGCAGGGGATACTGGCAAACCGATGAGAATGTATTAAGAGCCCAGCTTACCGGCCTTTCAGTTGAAGAATTTGTCAGGGAAGTATGGACTGAAAGGCTAAGGGAGTTCCCGCTTGAATTCAAACTTTGGAACGATGTTCAGAGAACCAGATTGTTTCCTGTAACATCAGAGGCCAATCCCGGACAGGTTAATTTTGTGAATGTTGTAGGCCATACTAATGCATGGGGTCATGCATTACAGGAAAGGCATCTGTTACTGCCTATTTCAGAGAATGAGATACAGCGTAACCCAAATCTGGTGCAGAATCCGGGTTATTAGTGTTGATAATAAATTTTTCAGAATACCAGGTACCGGGGGAATATCCCGGCCTGGTATTTTTTCAGATAGCCATAATGTTTCTGATATTCCTTGGATCACCTGGCAGAATAGCTCTATATTTAGGCTGAATTATTTCTAATCTCACCTTTTTCGCTCTTTGCCAATGATGTGAATGCCTTGTGATCTGGTTTCTAATTACGGGGAACGAAATTTTCACATTCAGCTAATGACTTTTAATAAGCGACTTATCATGAATATCCTTTTTTTATTTGTATTAGTCTTTTTGCAGGCATGTTCCGGCATATCGGCCGATCAAGAACTGGCAAAAAGGATAAGATCGGACACTGATTTTGAGTTCGTGAGAAATAAGGCATTCGAGGTTGTGCAAACCGGGTTTACTGCTGGTGATGGCTATGGAGAGGTCTGGATAAGGGACTTCAATACTTTCATTGAGCTGGCATGTGAAGTTCATGGAAATGATGAAATAAGAGACAATCTGCTTGTATTCTTCCGTATGCAGGGAGAGGATGGAAATATTATGGATGGTTTTATTCCCATTGATAATCAGACTGGTGGATATGATTATATTTTATCTGAAAATGAACCACGTTATGCCGGACATAAGAATGATGTAGAGACAGATCATGAATCATCGCTGATCCAGGCTGTATATAAATATATTCAAACTACCGGTGACAAGGATTTTCTCCAGGAAACAGTCAACGGCATATCTGTTGCAGAAAGATTAATGATGGCTGTAGATTTTCTTTTAAAGGAAAGGTTTTCAGAGGAGTATGGTCTTATCTGGGGCGCTACAACAGCCGATTGGGGAGATGTTCAGCCAGAACATGAATGGGGAGTGTTTATAACTGATGACACACATTTTGCGATAGACATTTATGATAATGCCATGTTTCTTATTGCCCTTGAAAACCTGTCTGAACTTTTGCCTGATGAATCAGACTTTCTAATGGACTTGCATGATAAGCTTTCCAGAAATACAATGGTACATCTATGGGATGAATCCGGTCAGAAGTTTGTTCCTCACCTATATCTCGAAGGTTCTCCTTTCCCTGCTGATTTTGATGAAAATGCCATTTATCAGCATGGTGGTACCGCCGTTGCTATTGAAGCCGGACTTCTTACAAAGGATCAGATTCAAGAGGCACTAAACAGGATGATTGATAATATGGAAGCAGCAGGTGCGGCTACTATAGGCCTGACATTATATCCTCCATACCCGGAAGGTTTTTTTCTCAATCCATCAATGACACCATATGGATATCAGAATGGAGGCGACTGGACCTGGTTTGGCGGGCGGATGATCCAGCAATTAATAAAATACGGATTTATTGAAGAAGCTTACGAACAGGTTCAACCTATGATGGAAAGGGTAAGGACCAACAATGGTTTCTATGAATGGTATACAATTGCCAATGAGCCCAGAGGTTCGGGTACTTTCAGGGGTTCGGCAGGGGTACTTTACAAATCCATCCTGTTGTTTGAAGAGTGGACTGAAAGTTTATAACCGGCTATAAATAAAGCACCCTGTCTGGCGAAGGTTAGGTAGTTCCTCCGGGCAGACAGGGGCTTGTTTATCTGCGATAAATATACTAATCTTTTTTTAAAAAATATATTTCCTGGAAAATCTTTCCTTTTTAATGGAATTTATCCTGAAAGCAACTCCTTAGCCTTCACCAGTCGGTCATCCGGGAATGGTATTCTCCTTAAACTTTCTTAATTTAACCCGGTATTAAAATTCAAAATATGGCTGAAGGTCCTGTTTTACTGGTGATACTGATTTTAAGTGTACTGTTCATTGTAATCATGACGTCACAGTTCCGGGTGCATCCGTTTCTGGTATTGCTGCTTGCCGCTATCGGGGTGGGAATTTCCACCAGATTGCCTTTACAGGATATTGTTACTGCAATGAAGGACGGGTTTGGCAATACTCTTGGCGGGATAGGGATTGTCATCATAGCAGGAACAATTATAGGAGTAATTCTTGAAAGGACAGGGGCATCACTCAGTATGGCAAACCTTATTCTCCGGCTTGTCGGTAAGGAAAGGTCACCACTTGCAATTTCCATTGCCGGCTATATAGTGGGAATACCCATATTTTGTGATTCCGGATTTGTAGTACTCAGTCCCCTCAATAATTCCCTGGCCCGGCTTTCAAAAGTCTCGATGACAGTCATGGCTTTTGCCCTTGCCGGCCCTTTATATGTAATACACTGCCTGATTCCACCTCATCCGGGTCCCACGGCAGCAGCCGGGGTTTTGGGAGGCGATCTCGGACTCATCATATTCTGGGGAATTATTGCCGGGATTCCTGCTGTTTTGGCAGGGCTTTACTGGGCATTGAAGTTTGCTTCCAGGTATTATATCGAACCGCCTGAAGGGGCCAGCTTTGAGGAAATAGCTTCAGAATTCAAAACCCTGCCCTCTGCATTTTTGTCATTTGCACCCATCGTTATACCAATAGTTCTGATTGGCCTTGGGTCATTTGCGGGTCTTGATACCAGTCCGTTTGGATCGGGTGGTATAGTTGATATCCTTAGATTTCTGGGTGACCCCGGCATTGCTCTTATCACTGGAGTTTTAGTATCACTTACCCTTGTTGAAAAGTGGAATTCAACAGTGCTGAGCGACTGGATGGGTGATGCTATTAAATCAGCCGGACCGATAATTGCTATAACCGGGGCCGGCGGGGCTTTTGGATATATGTTAAGGGTAACACCAATCGGCGATTATCTTGGCGGCATGCTGCTTGGATGGGAAGCCGGTTTATTGCTGCCTTTTATTCTTGCGGCAGCATTGAAGACTGCCCAGGGATCATCAACTGTTTCAGTCATCACAACATCATCGCTTATGGTGCCGATTCTGCCCCAACTCGGACTGGACTCTACCATGGGTGTCGTTTTTGTTATACTCGCCATGGGAGCCGGCTCGATGGTAATTTCACATGCAAATGACAGCTATTTCTGGGTTGTATCGAAATTTTCAAACCTTGATGTTGAAACTGCCTATAAAACCTATTCGGCCGGAACCGTCATCCTGGGTGCAGTAACCATGGTTGTGATATACATACTGTCAATTATTATTGGTTATTAGATAATTTTATCTATGGTACATAATCAAAACAAGATCAGGAAAATTCTGATTGCTCCTGATTCATTTAAAGACTGTCTGACATCAATTGAAGTAGCAGGATTTCTCTCCGATGGCATAAAGGAGAATTCCCGGAATGCCGAAATAGCATTATTTCCGGTTGCTGATGGGGGTGAGGGAACCTCTTCCTGCATAGCATGGCACCGAGGCGGTACATGGGTCGAAACCAGGGTAACGGATCCTCTGTTCCGTAAAATATCTGCCAGATACCTTGTACTGGACGATGGTATGACAGCTTTAATTGAGCTTGCAGGTGCATCAGGTCTTGAACTTCTTTCAACAGTAGAGCGCAACCCGCTAAATACGTCGACATTCGGAACAGGACAGCTGATAAAGGATGCAATGGAAAGGGGGTTAAGAAAAATAATATTATCTATAGGAGGGAGCGCCACTGTTGATGGCGGAACAGGAATTGCATCTGCCCTGGGATTCAGGTTTTCAGATCAGGACATGAAAATTATTGATCCTGTCAGGGGGGGGAATCTGAAAGAGATATGTTATATTAATAGTGAAAATGTTCATCCGGCTTTTAGCGAAACAGAAATTATTATTGCCTGTGATGTACAGAATATCCTGAATGGCAGTGAAGGGGCAGCCAGGGTTTACGGTCCTCAGAAAGGAGCAGAGGAAGCAGAGGTGGCAATACTTGAAGATGGGTTGAAGCATTTGTCCGCGCTGGTTTTCAATGAAACGGGTTTTGATGCCGATAAGCATCCGGGAACCGGGGCTGCAGGCGGAGCATCTCTATTTCTGCTTTCATATGGGAAAGGCGAACTGAAAAAAGGATTTGAAATTGTTGCCGGGTTAACGGGATTTACCGATGCCATTAAGCAGGCTGATCTGGTAGTAACAGGAGAGGGGAAGATTGATAGCCAGACAGCCTATGGCAAAGTTGTAGCTTCTATTGCTCTTATTGCAAAAAAAATGCAAATTCCGCTTATCGGTGTAGCTGGCTTACTTACAGAGGATAAAGAGAGTGTCAAATACAGTTTAAGTGCGCAGGAAGTCTACTCAGTCAGAAATCTTGCTGATAATGACACAGATTCTTTTAAAAACGCCCCGGTTTACCTGAAAGAAATTGGCCGATTGATCGCCGATAGTTTTATAAACAGGGCATAATAGATTAAATTTGCAGAACATCAACAGGGAAAAAAAGACTCCTGAAAACAGACTTTAACTAACCAGCCGGCTAACCACTGGAGTTAATCAAGGAGGAATGTGCAAAATACCTGAAATCAATAATAAAAATAAAACATACCAATGGACTACAAAAAAATATTTCTGATTATAGCAGTTGTGGTTTTTACAACTGATCTTCGCGGGCAGTTTGTAAATGAAATTGATTCTCCTTTAGATTATGTTAACCCGCTAATGGGGACACTTTCCAAACACCTACTTTCCCACGGCAACGTTTACCCTGCAATTGCACTGCCATGGGGAATGAACTTCTGGACACCCCAGACAGGAGAGATGGGTAGTGGCTGGCAATACAGTTATACTGACGATAAGATTCGGGGCTTTAAGCAAACTCATATGCCCAGTCCATGGATGAACGATTACGGCCAGTTTTCCATAATGCCCGTTACCGGGGAACCTAAAGTAACCGAGAATGACAGGGCTAGCTGGATATCCCATCGGTTGCAGATTGTCAAGCCAAATTATTACAGGGTTTACCTGGGCGATCATGATATTGTTACGGAAATTACACCAACTGAAAGGGCTGCCAGGTTCAGGTTTACATTCCCTGACAGTGACAGTTCTCATATTGTGGTTGATGCGTTTGACAAAGGCTCATATATAAAGATCATTCCATCGGAGAACAAGATCATAGGTTACACAACAAAAAACAGCGGAGGGGTACCCGAAAATTTCAAAAATTATTTCGTGCTTGTTTTTGATAAGCCCTTTGAAGCATCCTCAGCCTGGAGCAAGGACGAGATCAGGGAAGGGATACTTGAATTAACCGATGATCATGTCGGTGCAATAGTCAGTTTCAGCACTCAAAGAGGGGAGCAGATAAATGTAAAGGTTGCCTCCTCTTTTATAAGCCATCAGCAGGCTGACCTTAATCTGAACGAGATTGGCAACGATGATTTTGATGCTGTCCGGGCAAAGGGCAAGGATATATGGAACAAAGAGCTAGGCCGGGTTAAAGTTGAAGGCGGCACGATAGATCAGACCCGCATATTTTACACAACACTCTGGCGGACCCTTCTATTTCCACGAAAGTTTTATGAATATGATATTGATGGCAATATGATGCATTACAGTCCCTACAACGGGGAGGTGCTTCCGGGGTATATGTTTACAGATAACGGGTTCTGGGATACTTTCAGGGCCGTGTTTCCTTTCTTTAACCTTATGTATCCTTCGATGAATGAGAAAATGCAGGCCGGACTGGTAAATACGTACCTGGAGAGCAATTTTCTTCCCGAATGGGCAAGTCCGGGTCACCGGTCAGTTATGATTGGCAACAATTCTTCAACCTTGATTGCCGATGCTTACCTGAAGGGCAGACGAGGTTATGATATTGAAACACTCTTTGAGGGTATTCTGCATGGTTCTGAAAATGTCCATCCTACGGTCAGGGCAACAGGGCGGTATGGTCATCAGTATTATAATGAGCTTGGTTATGTTCCCTACGATGTAGGAATCAATGAAAATGCAGCGCGTACCCTTGAGTATGCTTTTGCCGACTGGACCATCTGGAAGCTTGCAAAAGAACTTGGCCGTCCGCAGGAGGAAATAGAGAGATTCAGGCAGCGTAGCCAGAATTTCAGAAATCTCTTCGACAAGGAGACAAACCTGATGAGGGGCAAAAATCAGGACGGCACGTTCCAGTCGCCGTTCAACCCCTTTAAATGGGGAGATGCATTTACAGAAGGAAACTCATGGCATTACACCTGGTCGGTTTTTCATGATGTTCAGGGACTGATGGATCTGATGGGCGGGAGAGAAACATTTATCTCCATGCTGGATTCAGTGTTTATAACTCCTCCTGTTTTTGATCACAGTTATTATGGTTTTACTATACATGAGATCAGGGAGATGCAGATTGCAGAGATGGGACAGTATGCACATGGTAATCAACCCGTTCAGCATATGATCTATCTTTATAACCATGGAGGAGAGCCATGGAAGGCTCAGTACCGGGCAAGGGAAGTCATGGAAAAAATGTATTTCCCTACACCCGACGGATATTGCGGCGATGAAGACAACGGACAGACTTCAGCCTGGTATGTATTCAGTGCTATGGGATTTTATCCTGTAACTCCCGGGGCAGACCAGTATGTTCTTGGTGCTCCTCTTTTCCCTAAAATGACTATAGAACTGGAGGACGGGAATGTAATTGAAATAAATGCACCGGAAAACAGCAAAGAGAATATTTACATTGACAAAATGTATCTGAATGGCGAAGTGTGGGATAGGAACTATGTGCGATATAGCGATCTGATGAAAGGGGCTGTCCTTGATTTTGAAATGACTGATAAGCCAAACCTGGAAAGGGGAACCGATCCTTCTGCATGGCCTTACTCATATTCAAAAGATGAGCAGGAAATGACCGGAAGGCAAAGAAGGAATGCCAGGCGGTAAATAAGCTGTTAAGAGCTTATTTTTATGAGAAAAAAATATGAACTTAGGGTAATTAATCGTCAGACAGAACTGTATGCCAGATTGCTTGAGATTGGATATTCAAAGCGCAAATTATTAAAGCGCAAAACTATCAAATCGCGAATTGTCAAAACTAAAATTTAAAGCTATGAATACTAAAGCACTAAATATTCTGCCAGCATTTTTTGTGGTTCTGTTAATAGCTGGTCTGGCAGGTTGCGGACCGGCCAGGGAAAGAACAGTATCAGATTATGTTGATATTGAGCATAATATCCTGACAGAGAGCGAAATAGAAGAAGGATGGATGCTTCTGTTTGATGGCGAGACAACATCAGGATGGAGAGGTTACAATCAATCCGCTTTTCCTGATGAATGGGAAATTGAAGACGGTACTCTGTATTGCCCCGGTGCAGGTGGTGATATAATTTATGACCGGCAATTCAGGGACTTTCATCTTTCGATCGACTGGAGGATATCTGAAGGTGGAAACAGCGGGATATTCTACCTTGCCCAGGAAGCTGAGGGTCAGCCAATCTGGCACACTGCACCAGAACTGCAGCTGCTCGATAATGAAGCTCATCCCGATCTGGATGACAGGCAGCTCGCCCCTGCATTGTATGATCTGGTACCGGCATATCCTCAGAATACCAGGCCTGCCGGCGAATGGAATACCGTCGAGGTTGTGTTGAGGGACGGCCATCTTTCTCATTTTCAAAATGGGGTAGAGGTACTGCATGTTCATCTTGGAGATGATCAATGGAATAAAATGGTTGCAGATAGTAAGTTCCCTGATGACATATTTGCACAATATATTCCTGGCTTTATTGGCCTGCAGGACCATGGCGATGAGGTATGGTTCAGGAATATAAAGATAAGGGAGTTTTAATTTCTTTCCTGCCTGAATAGCTCCGGGCAAACCGGCCACGGTATTGTACGGACTTGATTTTAAAGAACAGACATAATAAAAGGGGCAACAGCCCCTCTTTATGTCTAAATTATACCCTGAATTTATCCTGGTAGTATATCACAACCGGTCATAGATATTCACTCTCCATTTTCATTTTCCAATATAAGAATAGCTGATAAAAACTGTTGAGTTTTTGTCTGCGCCGATTTCAGGTTTAACCCATAAACACTGAATACTTTCCTTATCCATGCTCAGCGACTTATTGAACTATGGAAGTTGTGTTTCTAAATCTATGCTACCGCTAGTATCTATTATGCGATTCAGGCTTTATGACAATTGCTCTTAAAGATAACCAGTGAACTTCTTTATTATAACGATTCTCCGAAATCTGCCCTGAATTTTGCAGCAAGCTTTTTCGGCCAGTCGTTTACAGGAGCAAGCCTGCCCATAAAGAACCTTAGTACAGGTGGCTCTTCCACAAACTTTAATCCACCCACAAGCTCCCGGTTGTCAAACAACCATTTCACCCTGTCCAGCAGGAACATAGTCTGCGAAAGTGTAAATACCCTTCTCGGGAAAGCCAGCCTTAAAAGTTCCATGTCGGCAAGTATATCTTTACCGTTTTCATCCCTTACACTGGATATTGTTCCTCTTTCCATTCCGCGACAGCCTGAAATTATATAAAGCGCTGAGGCAAGAGCTCCGGCCGGATACTCTTCCTGGGGTATATGGGGAAGAAAACCCATGGCATCTATGTGAGCGCCGAGTGCACCGGCGGGTGTAACAACGGGTATCCCTGCCTTGTCAAGCTGTTCTACTGCATATTTGATAAACGACGGCGACTGGCTGATTACCGTGTCGTCGGTTGTTTCATAGAGTCCGACTGCCATTGCTTCGATTTCACGCACTGACATGCCGCCGTATGTGAGAAAGCCTTCGTAAAGCGGTATCAGGTCACGAAGTTTCATGTAAATATCCTTATCGTCAGTACAAATGCCTCCCCCCCGGGTTGAAGTGACTTTCCGGCTTGAGAAATAGATAAGATCGGCCATCCTGCACATTTCCAGCAGTATATCCTTAATATGTGTATTCTTGTACTCCTCTTCACGTTGTTTTATAAACCACGCGTTTTCTCCGATCAGGGAGGCATCAAGCACCACCATTATGTCATGTTTTTTCGCTATTGACCTGACTTCACGCATATTTGCAATCGAGAATGGCTGTCCGCCAATAAGATTAGTCGATGCTTCCAGTCGTATGAAAGGAACCTTGTCAGCACCATACTCTGCAATCACATTTTTCAACTTGGCAATATCTATATTCCCTTTGAAAGGATGATTGCTCTTAATCTTGATAGCCTCATCAGTATATATTTCCAGAACCTTGCCGCCATTAAGCTCGATATGGGCCATGGTGGTTGTGAAATGGTAATTGGTAGGAATTACATCACCCGGTTTGACAAATACCTTTGAAATAATATTTTCTGCTGCACGTCCCTGGTGAGCAGGGAGAATATAGTGTTTGCCAAATACATCCCTGAGTGCCTTTTCCATGCGGTAGTAACTCTGCGATCCTGAATATGCATCGTCTGCCTGCATCATTGAAGAGACCTGGTTATCACTCATGGCATTGGTGCCGGAGTCGGTCAGCATGTCAAGAAATATATCATTGGTATTCAGCAGGAAGGTATTGTACCCGCCATCATCAATTGCAATCAGCCTCTCTTCGATTGGTTTCAGGTGGAGTTTCTGAACCACGCGGACTTTATGCAATTCAACAGGAATTTTTTCACCACTGTAAAACTTGATTGATGGGGTACCGTTATTTTTCATCTTCTTTAATTAAGGGTTAAGGCAAATTTTTAACGAGGTCAAAAATAGAATAATGATTTAATAATACAAGTGGAGCGGGTAAAATAGATGAGCTTTAAAAGAATTTCAGCTTCGGCCGAAAGGAGACCGGTCTTTTAAACTTCGCTTAATGCTTCTAAATTCGTTATGTTTTTTATTTCGCTGTGAGCCCTCACGCTTCCGGGTCTTCTGGTAATTGTCAGTTGCGCTGTTAACATTGATAATTAACTGAAATACCTGAATGTATAGGAAAATAGCTGACCTGCAAGGGCATCCTGAATGCAAATTCAGATATTATACCTGCATGAGCATTTAGTTGTAAATAAATTATCAGGGATTGTTGAAAGTGTTATATATTTGAAAGATGGTGAGGAAAATATATTTTTATTAAAACAAGAGCTGCTTTGATCATAAAATAATCAATTCTGCATTTGCCTTAAATATTATTATATAACTGATTAAAATAGTAATGTATGATCAGAAGAATCTTTTTGCTTGCTGCCTTTGTTGCAGTCAGTTTGGCTGCTGTGTCTCAGGTCAGGGATACAATTAAAATTCCAGGAATTCCCGGATATGAGATACTGAAGTATGATCCGCATATGCATACTGTATTCTCAGACGGACTGGTTTGGCCGACTGTGCGGTTGCATGAAGCATGGAGGGAGGGCCTTGATGTGATTTCAATTACCGATCATATTGAATACAGACCATTCGATAAAGATGTAATATCAGACCATAACCGGGCATTTGAAGTTGCCAGGCCACTTGCCGGGCAACTTGATATTTTGCTTATTCACGGAACTGAAATTACCAGGGCCATGCCTCCGGGTCATTTTAATGCCGTCTTTATTGAAGATGCCAATAAGATTGATATTGATGACTGGAGAGAGTCGGTAAAAGCTGCCAGGGCTCAGGACGCATTTATTTTCTGGAATCATCCTGGCTGGGCCAGGCAGCAGCCTGATACTACCCTGTGGTGGGATGAGCATTCATGGATGTATGATAATGATATGCTTCACGGTATAGAGGTTGTAAACGGCAATGAATATTATCCTGAAGCCCACAGGTGGTGTCTTGAGAAAAACCTCACAATGATTGCTACTACAGATATTCATAATCCTATAGGTATGGATTATGACTTGCATAACGGTGAAAGACGGCCAATGACACTGGTTTTTGCAAAAGAGAAAAGTCATGAGGGGATAAAGGAGGCCCTTTTTGCCAGGCGTACTGCGATATATTTTGACAACAAGCTGGTGGCAAAAAAAGAGTATCTGGATGCAATTTTTCAGAACACTTTACAGGTGAAGTCTGTCACACGTCACAGGGGCAGCTACAATATTGTACTTTATAACCCAACTGATATCCCTGTAGAACTGTCAAAAGACAAGGGGAATGATCCTTCATTTGAATTCTTCAGGACTACTACAGTACCGGCTGGAGGATACAGTAATCTAAGTGTTTATATAAGAAATGCAGTTGATTATGACCACATTGAGCTCAAGCTTGTAATTGAAAATTTTCTGGTTGAGCCAGGAAAGGGGCTACCCGTTACAATGAAATTTGTTCCGGGTAATTTATGAGACAGATAATCATGTAATTAAATGTAATGTTATGTGGAAATTTAAGTGTGCTTTGTTTTCATTTGATATAATTGAAATATAACCAAAACAGTTAACTGGTTTGTGAACAATAATTGAGTTAAACAATCTTTTTTGCGGTTTTGCTGCGATTGGTCATTTAGTTATGGTTATAAATTTGCGGTATATATAAATGGCTAATATGAACATTAACATAGATATAGCTGGCCGTTAACATTATTTAGCAATTATATTTCAGTGTACAATACTGGTTAGTGGTAATTAATTAATAATTTGTACAGTCGATATTTATTGAACCACCTTTAATAAACATACCAGAAACAAAAATTTATTATGAAAAACCAGGACAAAACCAAAAGTCAGATCTCAAGACGCAAATTCCTTGGAAGTGCGGCTGCAATTGCCGGATTATCTATTCTTCCCGGAGCAGGAAAAATTGCATTCGGGAACAGCCCTTTACCAACTTTTTCTTCTGCCGCAAGCGGGGTTAAACTTGGTGTAATATCATACAGCTATCGGAGTATACCCGGAGGTGCAAGGGCCATTCTGGACTGGGTTAAATATGCAGGTCTTAACTCTGTGGAACTTATGGGAGGGCCGGTAGAGGAGTATGCAGGTGCGCCTGAATATGACGGACCTGCTTTTGCGAGAGGGGCACAGATTTCTGACCAGCAAAGGAATGAAATGGCTGCTGCGCGTTCAAGGCATGCAGAAGCTTTGAAGGCGTGGAGACTATCGGTTTCGATGGATAAGTTCAGGGAACTGCGAAAAATGTATAATGATGCCGGTGTAAATATCGACATTACCAAGCTGGGTGGCCCAAACTGGACTGATGAAGAGATTGACTACGCCTTTAACGTAGCCAGAACACTTGGTTCACGAGGCATTACCTTTGAAATTGGTATAGACGCAGCAAAGCGCATGGCCCCTTTTGCTGAAAAGCATAATATGTATGCAATCATGCATAACCATGGCCAGCCTGGCCAGCCAGGGTTCAGCTTTGAAGAGCACCTGTCCTTTGGCAAAAACCTTATGCTGAATTTTGACGTAGGGCATTACTGGGGAGCAACAGGATTACATCCAAACGGCATAATCGAAAAACTTCATGACAGAATTATCAGCCTGCATATAAAAGACAAAACCGGAAAGGATGCTACACCACCCGATTCAAATATGCCATTCGGACAGGGAAGCACACCTCTTGGTGACATCCTGAACCTGCTGAAAGATAAAGGTTGGCCAATCACTGCCGACATTGAACTGGAATATCAGGTTCCTGCCACTTCCAATGCAGTTGTCGAGGTTAAGAATTGTGTGGATTATTGTAAGGCTTTACTGGCATAATTCTCCTGCGCACAGTTTTTCATTACATATTTTATAATTCTGAAAAAGGTGGCTGAATAGTCTCTTTTTTCAGAATTTTTTTAATATAATATATCTATCAGACCTGAATACTTGCTCTAAAAGTTGAATAAGTTTTTTGATACTTTACAGCTAAATTATTACCTGAAACGGGTCAGGTAAATTATATTTTAGATGAACAAAGGCCTGTGGCACCAAAGTACAATAATCTGCCGAAAGTTCATGAATCATTTCTTATCAGATAAATCGTTCAGTATTTTTTTACCCTTGTTCAGCCAATAGCTTGCTGATGTATCCTGTAGGTTGTCAACCGTAAAATCCTCAAGTAGAAGATCCAAAACGGCAAGTCTCTCTGATTGACCCGCTTCAGTGAACCTTTCCCTGAGAATCCTGATCTTTTCAAAATCCTGTATGCCCTCCCGCAACCTTTCAAATCTTATCGAGCTGCGCGGACCGGGATAAATCTGGTATGTATCACCGGCAGGCCATGTCCTGAAACGGGAGTCCTTCATGGGATCCTCTACCCATGAGTTGTAGGCCCAGCGAAGGTACCCGGTAAAGCCCATAGAAGCAGCATACCAGCCAAGCCATGCTTGCTCGGCAGGAGGCGAAAAAGTAAAATTATTGGGATGCTCCGGTTGTGCACACATAGTATAGAATGTTGTAGGCTTTCCCCTTTCCACTCTGCCGGCTATGATATTCTTGTCCAGCACTGGTCTGTGGAAAACACACAGATCATATATATGATCATCTATCTCTTCATGATAATTTCCTGCAAGGGCGATCTTCAGTTCCGGAGTAACTTCCTGCAACAGGCCGATCATACCTGCCATCTCTTCAGGTCCTCTTTCATCCATGGCTATCAGCGTCCTATCAAGCCATCCCTTTTCCCTTAGGTGATCACGGAAATTTATCAGAAACGGGCTCCAGATTTCTATATACTGATCTGATCCGGGCTTCAGCATGACAGTAACATAATCAGATGAATCATGATCAAAATAACTCACCTGGTTGCCCCATGGAACCATGGAATAACAATTGATCTGTTTTGTAATGCCGGCAGTCATGGCAGTTTCTACCCAGCGGTCAAAGACTGAATAATCATATCCCCACTGGCCATTACCCAGGTGGACCCATTCAATCATTGATTCAAACTGGTCGTATGTCTGTCCTCCCCATGGACGGTGAAGTATACTTGCAGTAATACACTTCTGCCCGGCATCGGCCAGCATCTTCAGGTAAGGCGGAATTAGCTCCCAATGTTCCTCCGACCAGGGTTCTACATTATAATACCGTGCAATTGCAAAAGGATTTTGCCAAAGGTCAAGATGGTAACTCCACTCTGCGGGTGGAGTAAGAACCAGGTCATTAATCATCAGATTCACCGGGAGTTCAATATCCGGGCCTCCGCGGTATGAAACTGTTATATTTCCCGTATATAAGCCTGCGGAAGTATTTTCGGGGACATCGACAGTTATCCATACAGGACGGAGGGTATTCTCATCAATATTGAATTTCTGATTATATTCAAACATGTCTGAAGCCAAATGAGCGGGTATAGTGTCATGATCCCTCCAGCCGCAGCCGCCAAGGAATTCATCAGTCAGTACAAAGCGTAAGGGATGGATTTTAATATTACTCTTATCAATGCGCTCTCTGTTTCCAGCTCTAAGGGTTGAAGCACTAACGCTTATATTCTGAACTGGTTCCCTGCTCCAAAGTTTCAGCTGCAGGTTTATTCTTTCGCCTCTCCATCCAGATCCGTTCCATGAATGATTCCCCGTGCTTGCAGGAGGATAATGATAATCATAACGATTGTCAATACTGCCAAAGGCAACATGAAAGCCAGGTTCAACCTGAGCCCAAAGAGCCAAAGGAACAGGATTCGGATCGATCGGTTCGTCAAACCCGGTACCTTCGGGAACCGGCTCGCATGATATTGCAAAAACCCAGGTTATAAAAAACAGGAGGAATTCTTTATGGTCCATGATGATGACTAATTGATAATGATTCTAAATTCTTACAACTGATAAAACTAACAATAAAAAACAGTGTTCTTACGAAGAACGCATAGAATTTAATGTATCCGGATCTTTAAAGCCATGTGAGACTGATCGATCCAGGGTTTTTTTAGCATAATGCAAATGTTAATTGCAGCTGTCAAATGCTAATTTTGTGTGAAAAACGGCTTTCCGGCAAATTTATTTGTGTAATTTTGTCCACTTTATTAGTTTCTTAGTACAAAAGCAAACTTGCACAATTGGGCAAGAATTTCCGGGAGTAACACCAATACAATTTATATCCAGATGAAAAAAAAATACGAAGTAAATAGCCCCGATTTTGAGTTAAGTCCGTATACCGGGATGACGAAAAAGCATTACATTGAGTGTGCAAAGTATTTACTTGAAAGAGCATTCACACATATTGGCAGCATCAATGACCCTTTGACATTTCCCATAGTTCCTGGAAAAACATACCCTCAGCCTGATGCTCCCGCATGGCGACACAGGTCACTTGAATTTGAGGCACTGGAAAGGACTTTCACGCTTGCCGGTCCTCTAATCCACATTGATCCTGAAACGGAAATAAATAATATCAATTTAAGAGATTATTATTGTTTGCAGTTATATAATGCACTAACACCCGGACATCCCAATTCACTGCCATTACCTGAAGATCTTCCTGATTCTACTTATCAGTTTACATGCGAGTTTGGAGGCTTGTTTAAAACATTGTTATTAATGCCGGATACACTATGGCCCCATTTTACACAAAAACAAAAAGATGAGATGGTAGTAACCATTTCTAAATGGGCTCATCACAGAACAACTCAGAATAACTGGCGTATCTTTAATATTATCACTCTTTCATTCCTAAAGAAATATGGCTACGAGATAGACGATGACCTCTTAAAGAGCCATCTTTTATGGGTGGCATCATATCATTCAGGAGATGGCTGGTATCTCGAACAAACTTATAATTACTATTCCATCAGTCTCTTTATTGTCTATACTACTATCTGGAACAGATCTTTTGGTGATGAATACTACCCCGAGATTGCTGAAATAATTGAAAAATCTGCACAGAAACTGATGGAGTCGGTTGCCTGTTTTTTTGGGAGGGATGGTTATATCAATATGTGGTCCAGAAGTATTTGTTACAGGACATGGGTTTCAGGGGCCTTCCCGGTTTCCTTCATGCTCAAGGGAGAGTCTCAGTTGGATGCCGGATGGGCGAGGCGACTATGTTCAGGGTCTATATTGCAATTTGTTACCCGCGAAGAATTTTATGACAATGATATTCCGAGTCTTGGATTTTACGGACAGAAGGAGTATATGGTGCAGAACTATAGTTGTCCGGCCAGTCCATTTCTTATGTTTTTGCCATTTATCTGCCTTGCATTGCCTGATGACTCTCCATTCTGGACGGCCAAAGAAAACGAAGGAATTTGGGAGAATCTTGGAAATAATTCCAATAAGGTTATACTTGAAAATCCGGGTCTTGTTCTGGTTAACCACGGAAAGACCGGCACATCAGAAATAATTTCCGGAAAGGTTTATTATGACGATCCAAATTATTCCAAACTTCTGTATAATACTCATTTTCCATGGGAAGATCATAATCCTCAAGGAGGTACTTCAATGGAGTATAGCTTCAGAAGTCTTGACCCGCGGGATCTGAGGGGAGACGATATTAATTTTTATCTCACCGGGCATGCTCTGGAAAATAGTTCAGAAAAAAACACAAAATTTACCACTTCCCAGAGTATGCTTTTTAATGGTTTGCGCGATGATATTTTATACCGGCAGGCTATCATGAGAAAGCCTCCCAATAACGGAGTGGGATATATAATTGATCTTGCTGAAATAACAATTCCGGGAGGTGTCATAAGGGTTGACCGGTCCAGGCTGGCATTCGAATATGAGTTAACCCTTGGCCATTTTGGCATGCCTCATATTAAGGGGCAGAAAGCCGTAATTGAGCAATTTGAGGAAGGAGGAAAAAAGGTAATAACTGCTGCGATTCCCGGAAGAAGAATTGCGTTGATTACCTATAACGGATGGGATAAGCTTGACAGTCTTATACATGAGAACCGGAATGCAGAAGCAGATGAGAGTACAGTAATATTTGCACATAAAAAAAGGACTGCAAAGAACTCGCCAATAGAGTTGATGATAACAGTTATGTTGCATAAGATGGATGACAGTGAATGGACAATGGAGGAACTTTCGCCTGTAAAGGAATTTAGTATTCTGGATGTTACCGGCACTTATTCAGTAATGGGCGCAAAGATTATATTATCTGACAACAAGGAATATATGATAGATTTTAAAGATATTGACGGGAAGAGGACATGCTAGGTTTCCATGTTATTTGATTCAACTCTGCAAACTGTGATGGTTTAATTCCTCAGGCAATCTAATGGGAATATAGGTTACCTTAAAACTCGCGACCGGTTTACCGGGATGGTATGTCGGGACTTTCCACGAAAGGCATCTGTGGTTCACTTGTGATAGAAACTGTGGCGGTAATCTGTTGGGCTTATTTTTTTGTTCTGTTTAAAAGTACGGTTAAAGCTTGACAAATTATTAAATCCACTCTCAAAACAGATTTCTGAAATAGATAATTTCCCGTCAATAATTAACCTGCATGCATAGCTTATCCTCATATCATTTACAAAACGGGTCAGGGTTTTCCCTGTCTTCTCCTTGAAGAACCGGCAAAATGCTGCCGGGTGCAGGTGCGCAATTTCAGCAATTTTATCCAATTCGACATCATCGCGGTAGTTTCTGTTTATATAATTGAGTATCTCGTTTAATCTTTTGTCTTTTGTTTCATTTTTACTGTTACTATAAAGTTCTCCTGCAAGTAATTTGTATTCGTTAGTTTTAGCAAATTCTGCCAGGATTTGAAAAAACTGAATTATACGATCTATTCCGTTACTATTGGTCAGATTAATGATTTCTTCCCCGATTTTTGAGGAAAATGAGGATGAAAAACGAATGCCTCTGGCTGAACGGACTAATAGATCCTTAATCGGATTAAATTCAGGGGATTCAAAAATAGCGCCGTGAAGTATATTTTCAGGAAACTGGATTACAATATAATTTACCTGCTTTTTATTCTTTTCAGAATAATAGGATTTGTCGCTCCTCCAGCAATGTGCCAGATTGCTGCCTAAGAGAACCAAATCACCGGAACTGAAATCTTCATAGCTGTCAGCTACAAAACTAATGCCGTGTCCCTTAATAACATAGATGATTTCATGTTCGCGATGAAAGTGCCATGGATACGTAAAGTGTGGCATTTCACGCCATTTTACTTTTAATACCGGGCTCAAAGGGAAGTCTATATTTTCATGCATAATATTCATAGAGCCATAGATTTATAGTTTATTTATTGATGTGAATGGATAGCTGGGTTTATTTTATTGAAAAGATACACCCTGTAAAGCAGGTAAAACTAAATTCTGCCAGTAGCAAAGCGGGTAAAAAGTATACTATTAAGATAATAGTGTTTTTTTATGTTAATTATGTATATAAGGTTGCAAATTAGGTACAATTAATATATAAATATATGCATTAATTTGCAAAAATAATAATTATGATTAATCAGCAACACAAACATGATATATTATTTCATGTATGTGGCTTCTTCAAAAGTTTATATATAGATAGTGCTAACATCTTTATATAGAGGTAATTATAATAATGCTCAATCTAACAATTAACCTTACCTATGAAAATTATAATGCTTTTCATTTATATGGTGTTATTTGTATGTCATATTACTGCCGTGGAATTGACAAAATTCAGAATTTTTGTTGATACTGAAAGAATTAATTCCCCAATATCTGTAACGCTTGACGGGATTAACTACAATACCGACAAGGGTGAGCTTGTACTTTATGAAATTACTGCCGGCGGAATGAAAGCTGTTCCATCCCAGGTTGAACCAGGCCACTCAGCCCGGTTGTGGTTTGTGCTGGATGGTTTGACCGGTGCCAATACATCAAGGGAGTTCTTGCTGAAAATTGAAAGTAAGGGTGATGATTTGTCCTCCGACAATATAATTGAACTAAGGAAACTGCACAATGATATGCAACTTCTGAATGGAGAAATGCCTGTGTTGAGTTATCGTTTTGGAACCACCTATCCTCCCGAAGGTGTTAATCCATTATTCAAACGGTCGGGTTATATTCATCCTCTATGGTCGCCCGGTGGTGAGATGCTGACACGAATACAGCCACCCGATCATTACCATCATTATGGTATTTGGGGGCCGTGGACTTTAACCCATATTGGTGATCGTGAAGTTGATTTCTGGAACCTGGCTAAAGGGCAAGGGACTGTCGAATTTGCAGGTTTTATATCAAAATTTACAGGTGATATTTTTTCCGGTTTTCAGGCCCATCAGAAGCATATCGATTTTGGCGGTTCAGGTAAAGATCAGGTTGCAATGAATGAAATTCTTGATGTCCGAGTATGGAATACTGATGACCCGACCCATGTAATTGATTATACAACCACACTTACAAGTCCGCTCGAAAACGGAATTATGCTTGATGCATACCGGTATGGAGGTGGTATCGGCATTCGTGCAACTGAAATATGGCATAAGGACAACTGTACAGTACTCACCTCCGAGGGAAAAACCAGAGTTGATGCTGACGGATCCTTTGCCCGATGGTGTATTGTTGAGGGTGAGTCGTCGACAGTTGAAGGAAGGTCGGGAATACTTTTTTTGAGCCATCCATCCAACCGTATGCACCCCGAACCCATGCGTGTATGGCCCCTTGATGCAAACGGGGGCCGGGGTGACATGTTTTTCGAATTCACACCTATAAGGTATGAATACTGGAAAATTCATCCAAATCAGGCTTATGCTCTTAAATACAGGATGATAGTGTTTGATGGTGGAATCACGCCGGAAGAAGCTGAAAGATATTGGAATTCCTTTGCGGAAGCTCCGGTAATCACCTTCTTTGAATAATTTTTTTAATTAATGTATGAACTAATGAACAGAATCAGATATTTTGGCTTGTTACTCTTGTTTTTGATGGGCTTTTCAGCCATAAGTAATGCGCAACCTGCAATTACTGCCACCAGAACCGGATCAAAAATTGATGTTTTTATCAACAACAGTTTATTTACCAGCTACATTTTTTCCCAGGAGGAAAAGTATCCCTTCTTTTACCCCGTCAACGGACCTTCCAATGCGGGTGTGACCTCTATGCGTAACGCCAATTATCCTCACCACAGTTCACTTTTCTTTGGCTGTGACCATGTAAATGGAGGCAATTACTGGCAGGAGGGACTCGAACGCGGACAAATTATTTCATTGAGAGCCGATATTCTAGAGCAAGGAGGCCATGAGGTTGTGATAGAGAATGAATGCATCTGGACCAGGCCCGGGGCAAAATCACCTGTAAAAGATATCCGCAGAATAACTTTTTCCGCACCTTCAGAAGATATATACCAGATAGATTTTGATATCCGGATGGAGATGCTTGAAAACGTAACAATAGCGCGCACCAACCATTCACTTTTCAGCGGAAGAATGGATCCTGATCTTGCAGTAATTAACGGAGGTATTATGATTAACGCAGAAGGCGATACCGGTGAGGAGGGTACCTTCGGCAAACCCTCTCCATGGATAGATTATTACGGAAAACGAATGGGTAAATATGAAGGAATGGCAATCATGCAACATCCCTCTAATCTATGGTACCCTGCACCCTGGTTTACCCGTAACTATGGTTTCTTCTCACCAACACCCATGTACTGGCCGGAAGATCCGGAAATAGGGACAGTTCTTAAAAAAGGTGAAACGGTTAACCTTCGCTACCGGGTACTGGTTCATTCAGGAGATCACAAAGAAGCGCGTATTGCAGAACAGTTTGAAATATATAAATCGGAATAATATATAATCAAAAAACTAACCTAATGAAACGAAGAGTATTTTTAAAAAACACTGCTGCTACAGCTGCCGGAGCAATCATAATGCCCACAATTGTTCCCTCTTCAGTATTTGGCCAGGACGCACCAAGCAACAAAATAAATATTGGCCAGATAGGATGCGGGCGAATGGGACGCGGTGATGTTAGTGGAACTATCAGGTTTGACAGGGCGCGTTTTATTGCTGTATGTGATGTTGACAGCAAAAGGATGGCCGATGGCAAAAAAATGATAGAAGATTTCTACACTAAAAAAACCGGAAGTACCGGGTATGTTGATGTGAAAATGTATGAAGATTATAAGGAGATGCTGCTGAATAAAGATATTGACGCAGTAATTATAAGTACTCCCGATCACTGGCATGAGCAGCCGGCCATGGAGGCTGCACTTGCAGGGAAGGATATCTATCTGCAAAAACCAAACTCACTTACTGTTGCTGCAGGGCGCCAGATGAGTGACGTCGTTCAGAGGCAGGGAGTTATTCTTCAGGTTGGTACACAGCAACGTTCCTCGGAGCAGTTTCGTGTTGCTGCGGAACTTGTCAGGAACGGCCGCATAGGCAAACTTCATACTGTTAAAGTAGGCCTTCCCGGCGATCCATCCGGTCCTGATGCTCCGGAGATGCCAGTTCCCCCAAATCTGAATTTTGATATGTGGCTTGGATCTACTCCGGTAGTTCCCTATACAGAAATAGGAGTTCATCCTCAGAATGACTATGGACGCCCCGGATGGCTGAGACTTGAAAACTACGGAGCAGGCATGATAACAGGATGGGGTCAGCACCATTTCGATTCGGCTGCATGGGGAATGGATACTGAATATAGCGGACCGGTGTCTGTTGAGGCATTGGCTGAATTTCCCAGATCGGGGCTTTGGAATGTTCACGGTGACTTTATGGTTAAGGCCGAATATGAAAACGGTATCCATATGTTTACCAGTGGTGGATTTCCCAATGGCATACGCTACGAGGGAACTGATGGTTGGATATTTGTGTCGCGCGGCAGCTACAGAGCCACGGCAAGTGATCCTGTAGCCATTGATGCCAGCCGCAGGGCGCTTGATGCAAGTGATCCCGAAATTCTTAAATCGGTAATCGGTCCTGATGAAATAAACCTGTACCGCAGCAACGACCATTATGGTGACTGGCTTGACAGCATAGTCAGCCGGACGCAACCAATTTGCCCCGTAGAGATTGGACACCGTTCATGCACTGTTTGCCTCATTAGCCACATAGCAATGAAAATTCCCGGAAAACTTGAATGGGACCCAAGAGCTGAAAGATTCAGGAATAATGATGCGGCCAACGCTATGCTAAGCAGGCCTCAGCGTTATCCTTACGGAACAAACTATGTGAAAATTTAAGCCTGGACTTAGTACATCTTTGAGAAAAGCTATTTATCCGTTCTTTGCTTAACTTAAAAACCCACCGTCTTTGACGGTGGTAATTTTCTCTCGGCTTTGCCTTCTGTTTTTCCATTAGGACAATCTGCGCTGGCAGTGGGTTGCCTGTTCGAAAAACAAGGCTATTCCTTCTGGCAAAGCAATCCACCTTCTAAGTTAATGCCATTTGGTTGGATTAAGCATTTAGTAGAAGCAATTTACCTATATATTAACCTAACCTGAATCACTATGCGAAAACTTTTATTTGTTTTAACGATGCTCATTGCATACACTAGTTATGGAATGGCACAAATTTCTGTTACAGGCACGGTAACCGGAGCAGACGGAGTCCCTGTGCCAGGTGTAACTGTTATTGTACAAGGGACTACGGTGGGTACCACCACCGGTGTAAATGGTCAGTATTCGATCAATGTTCCCGAAGGGTATGATGTTCTGGAATTTTCTTTTGTCGGGATGACTACCCAAAGAATTGCAATCGATGGCAGAACCTCCATTAATGTTACCATGGTTGACGACTTCATTGCTCTTGAGGAGATTGTGGCAGTTGGTTACGGAGTGCAGCGTAGAGGAGACATAACCGGAGCCATATCGTCAGTATCTTCCCGGGACATTATGGAATTGCCTTCAATGGATGCAGGTTCTGTGCTCCAGGGAAGGGCCGCGGGAGTCATGGCACTTTCGGCGGGCACAAGGCCCGGACAGGGGGTTACTATCCGTATAAGGGGCCGCAGGTCTCTGACTGCTGATAACAATCCGCTATATGTTGTTGACGGAATACCATATGAGGGAAATATAAACGATATAAACACCCGTGATATCCAATCCATTGAAGTGTTAAAAGATGCTTCTGCAACTGCAATTTACGGTTCAAGGGGGGCAAACGGGGTGATTCTTATCAGCACCAACCGGGGTGGTAATTTTCCCACAATAGTTTCATATAACGGGTACTATGGTATTTCTTCAGCCCTGGGCAGGCCCGATATGATGAACGGTGAGCAGTATGCAAGGATGAAGGAAGTGGGCGGCCGTGCGTTCACCGGCGCAGAGCTGGAAGCTATTCAGCGGGGTGTTTCGACCGACTGGGTGGATCTTACACTTGATAACGGATATCAGCAAAGTCATCAGTTAAGTGTAACAGGTGGTGACTCAAGAACCGGTTTTTCTCTTTCGGCCAACATTTTCAATGATCAGGGGGTAGTAAAGAATCAGGATTTTACAAGAAAAACCTTAAGACTGAACCTTGACCATAATGTCTCCGACAGAGTGAAGGTGGGTACTTCCACCCAGGTATCAGACCAATTGCAGAACTGGGGTTCAAACCCTTTTGGCCAGGCTGTTAATGCCTCCCCGCTTGCAGAACCTTATGACAGCGACGGAAACATGGTTTACCAGCCCGGAGCCGATCCGCTTCGCTGGAATCCCCTGGCTGATCTTGTAAAAGGCGCATATGTTGATGAAAGAGAAAGGCTTCGGGTTTTTAGCAACCTCTTTGCGGAAGTTGATATTTCCGATAATTTCAGTTACAGGATGAACTTTGGATCCGATTATCAGAGATACAACCGTGGTTTGTTCCAGGGTAGTTTATCCTCAGGAAGGCAGTATGCCAGTCCGCGAGCTTTAAAAGAGAACATTGAGAACTATACCTACACTTTTGAAAATATAGTGAATTACTCATTAGAACTTAACGAAAACCATCTTTTGCGGGCTACCGGATTGTTTAGTATTCAGGAGTCAAACATAGAAGAGGGTTTAATTGATGTTGAGGGCCTTCCTTACGAGCATCAGCTATTCCATAATCTCTCGACAGCCGAAACCGTGCGTGAATTTAATTCCAATCTGGAAGAATGGGGCATTATGTCATTTATGGGCCGTATCAACTATGATATCATGGGTAAGTACCTGTTTACTTTCACCGGACGCTATGACGGTTCATCCAGACTGTCTGACGAAAATCGGTGGGGATTCTTCCCTTCAGCTGCCTTCCTGTGGCGTGTCAGCAGCGAAGAGTTTATGGCCAACCAGAATATATTTTCTGATTTGAGGTTCCGTGCCAGTTATGGTGTTACCGGTAACACAGGAATCGATCCTTATCAAACAAGAGGGGGATTAAACAGGAGTGTTTACAGTTTCGGAGGGTCATCAGCATTTGGTTACCGTCCCGGATCAATTGCCAATCCTGAACTTAGATGGGAATCCTCTGCAACATATAATGTTGGATTGGATTTTGGTATAGGCACAAACATAGCCGGTAGTTTCGAAGTCTATCAGACCAATACCACTGATCTTCTTCTTGAAAGAATGATCCCCATAACTTCCGGATTTAATTCTGTTATGGAGAACGTAGGAGAAACGCAGAACAGGGGATGGGAGCTGAATCTTTCAGGAAGGGTATTGACAACTGCAGACTTTTCATGGGACGCGAATATCAATTTCTTTGGTAACAGGGAAAAGATTATCGACCTGTACGGAGATAAACAAGATGATATTGGTAACCAGTGGTTTATAGGCGAGCCTTTAACAGTTTATTACGATTATGAAAAGATGGGCATCTGGCAACTTGGCGAAGAGGCAGATGCTGCATCTTACCAGATGACGCCCGGAACTATTAAAATCAGGGATGTTAATGGAGATGGCATTATCAACCAGGATGACAGGGTGATACTTGGTACCAATATGCCTTTTGCAACTGTAGGACTGGGATCACGAATGACTTTCCGGAATTTCGATTTTTCATTTTTCCTGATCAGTATCTTTGGACACACAATCTACAATAATTACGAGGTAGGCCTGTCGACATTGCAGGGAAGGTACAATAACCTGAACGTGGACTACTGGACGCCTGATAATCCGACTAATGACCATCCGATTCCTGACGGATCAAGAGAATCGCCTCTGTACAATTCTTCCAGAGGCTACCAGAAGGGTGACTTTCTGAAAGTAAGGAACATGCAGCTTGGTTATACCCTGCCGCAAAGTGTACTGTCAAGACTTGGGGCACGTTCTATGAAAGTTTATGTGAATGCTGATACTCCTTTTATTTTCTCACATCTTGCCAATAATCTTGATCCGGAGATATATGGCGGAACGGTATCAAGCGAATCACCAAGTACCCGTATGTATTCACTTGGGGTAAATATTGATTTTTAGAACATTAAAAAAGTGAAAAAGATGAAAAATATAAAATATTTTATCATAATTCTCATCGCATCGTCACTGACAATATTTTCCTGCCAGGATGTTCTTGATGAGGTCGTTGTCTCAGGTGTTACAAGTGAATATCTTAATACTCCCGAGGGATTTAAGGCTGGTGTTAATGCATCATATGAAAGATTGAAGAGTTATTATGGCAATAGTGAACATGGCCATAACCTTACGGTATTTGGTACTGATGAATTTACCAACGGAGGACATGGGGGTTTCCATTATATGAATAAGTATGAGGCCGGGTTAAATGCTGAGTCCTCTCCTTTCTGGCATTTATGGCAGAATTTTTACCTTGGCATAAATGCATGTAATGCTGTAATTACCCGTGCAGAAGAATCTGATATGACACCGGAGCAAAAAAACCCGGGACTGGGAGAGGTACGTTTTTTGAGGGCTCATTACTATTTCATATTGGTTCAGCATTTTGGACCTGTTCATTTAACACTTGAGGAGACTGTTGGTGTTGAGACAGAAGCCAACCGCACATCTGAAGATGTCATCTACAATGCTATAATCGACGATCTGGAATTTGCCATTGCCAATTTACCGGTTACCCAGGGTGAGTTTGGCCGTATCACGAGGCCCACAGCCGAAAATATGCTGTCTGAGGTTTTACTGACAAGGGGCTATACTGATTTTGCCGAAAGTAATGACTTCAGCAGGGCTGCCGACCTGGCAGCAGGTGTAATTGATAATTACAACTTCGTACTTTTTGATGACCTTACAGAAGTATGGAACCATGACAATGAACAAAATGCGGAAATTATCTGGTCTGTTCAGTATAGTGAAGACCCGCTGCTGTGGCCTGGAAACAATTCGCATCTCTATTTCAGGCCCTGGTATGAAGTCTACAACGACGGACTGAATCGTGCGCTTGGCCATGGTTATGGCCGGCCATGGATAAGGGTTAATCCGACTCCCTGGCTTCTTGAAAACTTCAGGCCTCTTGATGTTGATTCCAGGTTTGAGAAAAACTTCCAGTCCGTCTGGTATTTCAATTCAACCAACAATATTCCCGCAGGTGCTTCAGTTGGTGATACTGCAATCTGGGTGACAGACAAGTACCTGACACAGGCTGATGTTGATGCAATAAAGGCCCGTCTGCCGGGAGTAAATTTATTTACATGGCATCATGACAATATGGATGATCCATGGTACAGGGAGAGAAACATTTTTCCCAACCCGTGGAAATTTGATGACAATAAACGCCCATCGGTCAATGAAGCAAATGGATCGCGCGATTTTATCGTTTATAAGCTTTCCAAGACCTACCTGGTTGTAGCTGAAGCGATGTATATGAGAGATGGCAATGGTACTGCTGCTGTTGAGTATATCAATACATTGAGGAGAAGAGCTGCTCATCCGGGAATGGAGAGTGAAATGGAGATCACAGCTGCTGAAGTGGATCTGGATTTTATTCTTGATGAGAGATCAAGGGAGCTGTTTGGCGAATATTCCAGATGGATTGACCTTAAAAGAACCGGCAAGCTTATAGAACGGGTGCAGAAATACAATCCGGATGAAGGGGCTGACAATATTCGCGACATGCATGTCCTGAGACCGATCCCTGCCAATCAGCTTATAAGGACTTCAAATGATTACGGTCAAAACCCGGGATATTAAAAGTTACTATGATTTAAGGTAGTTGGTTTTCATGTTTTAGAACAGGGTTTTTTTAGGTAAAAGCGCTATCTTTTGATTGCGCTTTTACTTATTTAATGCCCTGCCTAATCAATTTTAGAGAATGCTGTTATGCCAGACCTCAAAATATACAGAACATTATATTCTGATTTAAGCAGTTAATTGGCAGGGAGTTGCCCTGTGAGTCGGTTCGTTATGGCAAGGAAAACGGTTCCATGTCATTTTAATTGTTCTGAAAAATGACCACGATGGAGTTAAACCTTCCTTCATTAATTCAGTCATAGTAGGTAACCGGAATAAGGTAATTTGTCCGGGTCACTGGATGTGAAGCAGTGTAGTGGAATTCCGGAGGCATATCAAATCTGAGCAAAGAATTCAGAATTTAAATGAACTGAATGCTGAAATATATTTACAGGTTAAGTTGTGTGAATCTGTCGGCACAACAATTGAAACCCGGCATTTTAAAACAGGAATAACGGACTTAATTATTTTTTAATGAATTGTTAAGATATAGAATTTTATTTCTCACAGGTTAGGTTTTTTTATTAGGTTGATTGAGTCTCCGTCTCACGAAGGTTTTGGTAGTTCCTTCTTTTGGGCGGGGACTTTCTCATTTCTGCCTGTTTAAATCCTGTGCTGGATTTCCCAAAAATATTTGGTGTAAAACAGCATTAAAGTTCAATAGATTACAGTAATACCTTGCCAGTGGTATTCATTCCCGGCTGGGTTAACACTTACCCGGTAACAGACAGCTAAGCTCAATCCCCACTTATTTCAAATGTCCGTCAATTGAAAATAATGCCTGCAATAACAAAATTACATTCTAAGCATTAATTAACCCCGATTTAATATTCAGTTAAAAACTGTATAGTACGTTTGCACTATTGGTATCCGGAACACCATATTACAATGCAGTGGGTTTAAGAAAGGTTTAAAAGATTCAAAAATTAATTAGGATGTATTGATTTATTCCAAATATAAAGTAATCTGAAAAAAGGCGGCTCTGCCTTATAGCCAAAGGTTTTTCCAGAATTTTACAAGCATTACTACTGTCGTGTAATTACCAGTATTTATGAATTTACTGGTCATACAATGTATGATCATTCAAAGACTCATGCTCATGAAGATAGATTTATGATTGGTCACCTCCATTGCATTATTAAAACTTTTTACTACGGCTATATTGTTTTTTTAACCCGAAAAATTAAATGTATATGAAAAATGAACCTTACCAGGATATAACTTTTCAGGGAATTAATGTCCTGAAGTTTATGCCTGTTATAAAATTGTGCATCGCAATAATGTTTTTTTCAGGTGTAAATGTTTACCCTGTAAATGCAAACCCAAAATTAGAAATAAATGGGATAGCAGATAATTATGATGGATTGGCAGATTACCTTTCCGCGTCTTTAAATGATGTTGGCATCTTCTTGATTCAGGAAGTTATTGTTTCCGGACGAGTTACAGATTCCGAGACAGGTGAAGGTTTACCCGGTGTTAATGTCATTTTGGATGGTACAACCACCGGAACAACCACAGATATTGATGGTAACTATCATATAGAGGTACCATCAACTGCAACAAATCTCAGGTATTCATATATCGGATATGTTACTCAGGATGTTCCGGTTGAAAACAGAACCAGTATTGATGTCCAACTCGTACCATCATTAAGGGAGCTGGAAGAAATAGTTGTGGTCGGTTATGGTACCCAGCGAAGGATTAACCTTACTGGTGCGGTTGATCAGGTTACCAGTGAGTCTCTTGAAGGGAGGAATGTAGGGAATATAACACAGGGATTGCAAGGGGTTATGCCCAATGTTAATATTCGCCCGCTCGACGGAAAACCTATAGAGTCACCAACAATAAATATCAGGGGGGTCGGTTCCATTGGCCAGGGCGGGAATGCTCTGATACTGATTGATGGACTTGAAGGTGATCCCAGTATGCTTAACCCAAATGATATTGAGACCATATCTGTTCTGAAGGATGCAGCTTCTGCAGCCATATACGGGGCAAGAGGAGTTTTTGGTGTAGTGCTCATTACTACCAGGGCACCAAAGAGTGATATTATTAGTGTTGAGTATTCTGCCAACTACGGTTTTAAGTCCCCGATAGTTTCTCCAAATTTTGATACAGATGGTTATCGTTTTGCCAATATGTTCAATGATATTTTTTTCGCACGGGATGGATTGTATCCAAGGCAGATTAATAAAACCCAGCTCTTTTCCCAGGAATACCTGGCTGAATTGAAAAGAAGATCTGAAAATCCAGATTTGCCCAAAACAGATCTTGATGAGCAGGGTCGTTATGTATATTATCATAATACGGACTGGTACGGTGAACTTTACAAGGATTCTTTCGGATCAACCGAACATAGCGTTTCAGTTTCCGGGGGAACTGATAAAACGCGTTTCATGGTTTCAGGAAGATATGCAGGTCAGGATGGATTATACAGATACAGTTCAGATAATTATAATATGTATAACCTGAGAGCCAGAGGAAACATTGATGTATTTCCCTGGCTGCAGATTGAAAATAATTTTGATTACTCTGACAGGTTTTACTTCAATCCACTGAATGTTGGTGAAGGTTCAAGTCTGCAGAGGAATATAGCAGATGAGGGTCATCCAACTTCTCCATTGCTTAATCCAGATGGAACATTATCTTATGCAGCTGCCTACACTGTTGGAGATATGTACCTTGGCTATAACGGATCACACCTTGATCGTTCAGTAATAAGAAATACCACAGGCTTTAATTCCAGCTTTTTCGGAGATACATTCAGGGTACTTGGCAATTTCTCTTTCCAGAATACGAACTCTGACGAATTGAGAATCAGAACTCCTGTTCCTTACAGCCCGGCACCTGGAGTAACAGAATACGTAGGGACAAATAATAATGATATTCGAAATACAATGGACAGGACCAATTATTTAGCTGCAAACCTGTATACTGAATATGAAGACTATTTTTCAGAAGTCCATTATGTTAAGGCCATGGTGGGATTCAATTATGAAGAATCATCATGGCAAAGGCATCGTTATTCCAGGAACGAAGTGCTATTCCCCACACTGAGGGATGTTAATCTCGCTGTAGGTGAAAATGTTCTGGCCTCCGGAGGTTTTAACAAATGGAGAATTGCCGGAGGTTTTTTCAGGTTGAATTACATTTTTAACGACAAGTATTTGCTGGAATTTAATGGACGATATGATGGTTCCTCGAAGTTCCCAACCGATGAAATGTATGCTTTCTTTCCATCAGTATCTGCTGCATGGAGAATTTCTCAAGAAGCTTTCTGGCCGGTTTCCTATGAAATTATTTCCGATTTTAAGATCAGAGGTTCCTATGGAGCATTAGGTAATGCAAACATAAATCCATATATGTTTCACGAGCAATTCTCTCTGGGCACATCAATAATACTTGACGGTATACGTCCGAGCCTGACAAATATGCCCGCTGTTCTTCCAGATGGCCTGACATGGGAAACTTCGACAACACGAAATTTTGGAGTCGACCTTTCCATGATCAACAATAAGTTGCACTTTACGGGAGATGCTTATGTAAGACATACAACGGATATGTATACAATTGGTATGACCTTGCCTGCAACTTTTGGCACAAGCTCCCCCCGGGGTAATTATGCTGATATGGAAACCAGAGGTTGGGAGCTTATGTTGTCATGGCGTGATAATTTCAACGTTGCAGCGAAACCTTTCAGGTATAATGTCAGATTAAGTCTGTCAGACTGGGAGGCAGAAATACTAAGATATAATAATCCCGATAAATTTCTGAATGATTATTATGAAGGAATGAAAGTAGGTGAAGTATGGGGTTATGTTACCGAGGGATTTTTTACTTCTGCAGAAGATGTGGCGAATCATGCTGATCAGCAATCTCAATTTGCTCCTAGAATAGGTATCTACCAACCAGGTGATATTAAATTCAAGGATCTGAATGGTGATGGTGCAATTAATCCAGGCAGAAATACTGTAGATGACCCCGGTGACAGGCAGATTATCGGGAACTTAACACCCCGGTACACATTTGGTGTAAATCTGGGTGCATCATGGAATAATATAAGTTTTTCAGCATTTTTTCAGGGAGTTGGCAAACAAAACTGGTATCCACACCAGGAAGCGGCAAATTTTTGGGGACAATACAACAGGCCCTATGGCGACATTCCAAAATGGCATCTGAATGATGGAATAATCTGGTCAGAAGATAATCCTAATTCTTTTTTACCCAGATATGTAACCAGAGGTGGCACAGGCGGACTATTAAGGCAAAGGCAGTCCAAATATTTGATGAATGCCGCATATATAAGGTTGAGGAATATTCAGCTTGGATATGATTTACCTGCAACAATGATCTCAAGGGTAGGGATGAGTGCAGCCAGGATTTATGTTTCAGGCGAAAGTCTGTGGACATGGTCACCCCTTTACAAGTATGTAGAAAACCAGATTGATGTTGAAAATGCCACTGCACCATCTGATCAGATGTACACAAGTGGTAATTCAGGGGACGGCTATAATTACCCTATGCTGAAAAGTGTAACTTTTGGTTTAAATGTCAGATTCTAAAAATAAAACAATAAAGATTATGAAAAATCAATATATATGGTTTGTGCTTATGTCCCTCTTCATTGTCACATCATGCGACCTTGAAGAGAGTCCGGTAGCTACCACTTCAAAACAAGAAGTATTTGGAACAGAAACCGGTTTGAGACTTTATTCAAACTCTTTTTACAACTATTTGCCAAGTGGTAATAATATTGTAACTGAAGATTATCTTTCAGATATAAATGCGCGGGACAGCAGACATATTTTTCTTACAGAAGGCGCATTCGGACCTACATCTACCACTGCTGGATGGAACTGGGGGGAGTTAAGGAATATCAATTATTTTCTTTCAAATAACAACTTTCCGGAAGTAGATGTATCAGTCAGGAACCATTTCAATGGTGTTGCCAGATTTTGGAGGGCCTGGTTTTATTTTGATAAGGTAGTTAGATTTGGAGATGTTCCCTGGATCAATGAACCTCTGGATGTAGCTGACCCGAAATTGTATGGTGACCGCGATCCAAGGGCACTCGTAATGGATTCCGTGCTTGCCGATCTGAATTATGCTATAGATAATATCACTACATCGGATAATTCCCGGACAAGGGTAACCAGAAATGTAGCCCTTGCTTTAAAATCGAGAATATGCCTTGTTGAAGCATCTTACCGAAAGTATCATCCTGAACTCGGACTTGCAAACACAGCCAATGCCTGGTTCGCCGAAGCTGCTAATGCTGCGAAAGTCTTAATGGATGAAGGAAGTTTTAGTTTATACACAGGGGCTGGGCCTGAAATGTCTTACAGGCAGTTATTTATAAGTCCTGCGCCAGTGTCATCAGAGATAATTTTCGGCCGGTCTTTTGATGTAAATTATAACCTGAATCATGGAGCCAACTGGCACTTTCACAGTTCTACTTACGGTGTTCAGTTAAGTCCGGTCAGGACCTTTATTAATACTTACCTGAACCTTGATGGTACACCTTTTACAGAGCTGGCAGGGTTTGAAACTATGACCTTTGCCGAAGAAGTAAAGTACAGGGATCTGAGGCTTCAGCAAAGTATAATGATGGGTGATTATACCAGAATAGCTGCCGGACGGGAAATAGCCAGTCCCCCAAACTTTGGGTACACGCTTACGGGATACCACCCAATAAAGTGGTCGCTTGATGATGTGTATTATGATGGTGATACCAGAAATGATAATTTTATTTCAATACTTCGGTTTGGTGAGGTTTTGCTTAATTATGCGGAAGCAAAGGCAGAACTTGGAACCCTTACTGATGCCGATTGGGCCGTCACGATAGGTCTTTTAAGATCAAGAGCTGGTATTACAGGTGGTCTGAATGCTAAGCCGACAATTGTCGATACATACCTGCAGCAAACATTTTTTCCCTCCATTTCTGATCCTGTAATACTCGAAGTCCGCAGGGAGAGAAGTATTGAACTATATCTTGAGGTATCAAGATTTACAGATATTCGAAGATGGAGACGTGGAGAACTTATGGAAATGAGGTATAATGGAATATATGTGCCGGAAGTTAATCAATATATGGATTTGAATGAAGATGGTATTCCTGATGTTTACTTTTTTTATGGTGATCCTCCACCTGCAGAATCAAGAATTGCAGGAGTCCATTACCTTGATGTCAATCCCGGTGGGAACCGCTGGTTGTCGGATGATACTTCCGGTGAATTAATATGGCTGGATTCCCAACCCCGAAAATGGGATGACAAAATGTATTTGTATCCTATACCTGAGGCACACCGGATTGTTAATCCTAATCTTGGACAAAATCCGGGTTGGTAGTATCTGAAAAGTCAGCCGGGTAATTTTACCCGGCTGGCTCTTAAATGCAATGATAAGTTAAGTAAAATCTTTATTTTTATAATTTAAAACAGGATTTCTCATTTGCCAGACCAACCAGTATTGAGACAAATGATTAAAAAACTTAATAATCTCAGAAAATGGCTAAAATAGTTTACAAAACTTTGATGATCTTTCTTCTTATCTTTTTAATGGGATTTGATAATATGAATGAGGAACTGCACGTAGTAACCTTCAATATAAGGTACGCAAGTCCCGGAGACGGAATAAATATCTGGGAGAAAAGGGTGCCTGTTGTGAAGAGATATTTAAATGAGGAAATGCCCGACATTGTTGGAATGCAAGAAGTTGTGCATAGCCAGTTGCTTGATCTTCAGGAGATGATGCCCGGATACTCTTATGTTGGCACCGGAAGGGACGATGGGAAACAGGGTGGTGAATATTCACCGATCTTTTTCAGGAATGATAAATTTGATCTAATTGAACATTCTCAATTCTGGTTATCCGATACTCCCGATGTTCCCGGCAGTGTTGGCTGGGATGCTGCAATTACCCGGGTTGTGGCGTGGGCTAAACTCAAGCATAAACCAACAGGCAAGGAACTCTATTGCTTTAATACTCACTTTGATCACCGTGGTGTGGAAGCCCGCCAGAGAAGTGCTGATCTTATGTCTCAAAAAATCACAGAAATTGCCGGTGATTCGCCGGTAATTGCTACCGGAGACTTTAATATAAGACGGAGCCATCCCTCCCTGGGTAATGCTTTGTATTATAATCTGATTGGAACTTTTAAAGATTATAACTCATTATTGAATACTGAATATATTTCAAATACTCCTGTAACAACAGGAGGAATTACCAGTACCGGGTTCAGGCCAGACTGGAAAGAGGCTGAACCAGGTTATGCAATTGACTATATTTTTGTTAATGATTATTTTGAAGTTGAATCCTATCGTGTTGACAGGGTAATGGAAGGTGATGTTTTCATTTCTGATCACTGGCCGGTAGTGTCTGTGGTAAGTTTTTCAGATAATTAACTTTTATATTTTATCAAAACCTCTTTTCATTTGTTTGATAATAATTAAATCATATACTTATGAATTGCTTGAAATTACACAGGCGATCTATACATACCAATTAAGGATACCCTTATAATATAGGAGATATTATATATATCCCCGGCACTATAATTATATCGGGAGCATTGCGTCAGGCACAGCTCCCGATATTTTGACATACTCTTTGAGCGTTGATGACTGTTGGTTTTTGTTTGTATATATAAATTTCAGGTTAAAAATCTACCATATGATAATTCAGATTTATTTGTTTGCCAGATTAGTAAATAAAGGATTCTATTTAACAGTTGCATTGATTTTATCTTTTTGCTGTGACTTACATGCGCAGGAATCAGGGACAGTTAATGGCAGGCTCAATGTCTTTATTGATGAGGAAAGATTTATTGATACTGATTATATCAGGCAGGAAATTCCAATTGTTACCTATGTAAGAGAGCGGGAACAGGCTGATGTCCATTTGATTATTTCACGTCATCAGTCCGGCTCGACCGGCGTAACCTACAATGTTTCATTTATCGGCTATGGCCAATACAAGAACATGAACTATCAGCTCAATTACTGGGCTCCGTCATCAAATACATCTGACGATACACGGCGGGGATACACCAGTCTTATAAAAAACGGACTTGCCCCTTTTATTTCGGCTGCAAGCAGCTCCCAGATGATAAATATAACATATAATGCAGTGCCTGAGGTATCTGTTTTAAATGATTCTGATGAAAGAGACCCATGGAATCATTGGGTTTTTGAAATATATGCAGGTGGTGAATATGAACGGGAGGATACCAGAAATTCCAGCCATATAAGATACGGCGTCTTTGCAGACAGGATAACCAGGGAATCCCGTACCAGGCTTCGTCCTTATGGAAATTACTACGAAAGAAACTTTAAGACAGGTGAAGGCTGGGTTAATTCCAGTCGTACAAGGGGAGGCTTTGACAGCTATCACGTAGTTAGTATATCAGATCACTGGTCAGTAGGGGGATTTGGTGATATATTTATAAGTACATTTGATAATATGAAATTTAGTGCAGAATTATCTCCTGCTCTTGAGTACAGTTTATACCCGTATGAAGAGGCAACAAGGCGTTCAATAACCATTGCCTGGCGAGCAGGGATTGGATATTACAACTACGTTGAAGAGACAGTATTTGATAAAACAGAGGAATTCCTGTTTGGTCAGGCGCTTGTGGCTTCGGCAAATTTTCGTCAACCCTGGGGAGATATAAGGTCAGGCATTATTGGATTTCATCATTTTCATGATTTCCGATCTAATAGTATTGAAATGTTTGCCCGGTTAAATCTAAGGATTGTGCAGGGATTGTCATTAAACGTGAATACCCGTTTTGATCTTATTAATGACCAGGTTGCCATACCAAAGTCCGACCTTTCTCTTGAAGAGATACTGCTTGAACAACGTCGCAGGGCCACCTCTTCCAGGCTGGGACTTGAAATTGGCCTTTCATATACCTTCGGTTCAAGAATTACAGGAGTATTTAATCCCCGGCTTAATATGTAAAATCAGCAAAATAGACGAGATTAAAATAAGCAATTTCACTGAATGTTTTTTACTATCCTTGCTTTCACAAATTTTTTAAATTAAGCGCTTAACACGTGAGCAATGATCTGTCAATAAATATTATATTCTTATTTGGCAACAAACAACCTTTCACTCCGCTATTCTGTTAATTGAAGGGCCCTGATTACTGTGACCCTGTTATTTATATTTAGTAATTATCTTGTAATATTATATTTGCTGGTTAATTAGCTGCCAGTTATATTTGCCTTACGGCGGAAAGATTTTGCAATTGGTCACTTGCACTTTTATCTGGCTGGAATGGATCTGTTTATGATAATACTTTCCCCTATTTCTCTAAGTATTCATGACGGATACGAGGCGCTTATTTACCTTTTCCGGCAGAATGTTAGCGGTTTTAGACAGTTTCCGGCTCATCTTCCTAAATTCTCTTATCATGATCAAAAAGATTTCAATTAAAGTACGGAAAAACATAACCTCCGGAAATAAAATCCCAGGAATGGGCCTTTTAGTATTCTTAACAATCATAAGTATTCCTGCAGGTTCATTTGCCCAGGAGAACCCCGGCCTTTCTGGCCCGATTTTTAAAACAACAACGATATTTCCCATTCAGGATGAACATGTACACGGGTCAACCATCGTAGAACTGCCAAATGGTGATATGCTGGCGGGCTGGTTCCAGGGCAGCGGTGAACGGTGGGCAGATGATGTCCGGATCATGGGTTCACGCAAGAAAAAGGGGCAGCACGAATGGAGTGATACCTTTATTTTGGCTGATATAAGGGATTTTCCGGATTGTAATCCTGTTCTGTTCATGGATGGTACAGGCCGTTTATGGCTGATGTGGATGACCATTATTGCCAACCAATGGGAAACTGCCCTTTTGAATTACAGGATCAGCAGCGATTTTTCCGATATGGCCGGAGCGCCTGAATGGGAGTGGCAGGAAAACCTTCTTCTTAAGCCGGGTGGTAAGACCGAACGTGGGATACAGCCCGACGATCCTTTTGTGGCATCGGTTCAGGAGCAACTTGATGATTATCTTGATTATATCAAATCGGATCCTGAAACAAGTATTTATACCGAAAGGTGGGAGGAACGGTCAGTGCATCTCCTTTCACTGGCAAAAGGAGAGAATATGATCCGTGCAGGAAGGGTTTATGATCTCGATGGATCAAGCGATCCCGCACAAACCGGATACCCGTATTTCCGCAGGATGGGCTGGCAAACAGGTAACAAGCCGTTAATAACAGAGTCGGGCAGACTGGTAGTCCCGTTGTATTCTGATGGTTTCAGCTTTTCGATCATGGCCTATACAGACGACTGGGGCAAGAACTGGAAATCGAGTACTCCACTTATTGGCAGTGGTAATATTCAGCCGGCCATTGCTCAAGCCAGGTCGGGCGAGCTGGTTGCTTATATGCGTGACAATGGTTTCCCTCCCAAGCGGCTGCATATGAGTCGTTCGGCCGATAATGGAGAAACATGGTCAATGGTCAGGAATTCTGAAATACCGAATTCCGGCACACTATGTGATATTGTAACGCTTGATAACGGGAACTGGGTATTGATCAATAATGATACTGAGACCGGACGTCACAGGCTTACTGTGTCTCTCTCAGAGGATGAGGGGAAATCATGGCCATGGGAAAGGAGCATTGCCGATGATCCTGCAACCAGGTCACATTACCCTGCTATAATAGTCGGGTCGGACGGGTTGTTCCACGTTACATACAGCTATTTTCAGGAGGATAACATGAAAACCATCAAATATTCTGTTTTCAATGAGGAATGGCTGAGGGGTGGGAAATAACTGGATCTGGCTGACATAACTGGAACAGGAAAACTATCAGGTTTTCTAATCTATACCGCGATCCCTTGCCTGCCTGTACTTAAATGAGAGATTGCGGTATAAACATTACATATTTGAATGGATTTTTTGTGAATACACTCAAACTTGCGTGACGGTATTTATAATTGGAGAAGGCCTTTAAGTTATTGTCGTCAGGTTAAAGTATTACCCTGGAGGTACTCTGGCAATTAATGATCAATAAATTCAAGGAATTTAAAACCAGGTGTTGTATTTTATAAAAATTTCCATGAAATTTAGATTGGGAAAAAATGATGATTTATCAACCCACTAAATATTTAATTACAAAGTCATGAAAAATAAGCTAAAGTCAAAAAGCAGACGCGAATTTCTGGGCGATGCTGCTAAATTAGGTTTTTTAGGTGCTGCCGGTGCAGGACTGGTTTTGTCGTCTTGCAGTTCAGGGGCTACCAGATATGAAGCTCCTGTGTTTTATGACAGGGCACCTGACGGACCAGTGCTTAAAGCTGGTTTGATCGGATGTGGAGGAAGGGGGACAGGGGCGGCCCTTAATTTCCTGAATTCAGGTCCTAATTTACAGGTAACTGTTCTTGGCGACATATTTCAGCACAGGATTGATAACTGCCGTAAAACGTTAAAAGAGCGGGCAGATAATGAAATATCCGATGAGAATTGCTTTGTAGGGTTTGATGCATATCAGAGAGTGATCGATTCAGATGTCGACATCATTTTGCAGGTAACTCCGCAGCATTTCCGGCCAATGCATTTTGAAGCAGCTGTGCAGGCGAGGAAGCATGTATTTATTGAAAAACCGGGAGGAGTTGATCCTGTGGGTGTAAGGACATTGATGGCTGCCGGAAAGATGGCTGAATCGGCCGGACTGGTAGTTGTTGCAGGGACTAATTTCCGCCATCAGCGTGATTACCTTACTACGCACAGTATGGTTAAAAGCGGCATTATAGGAGATCTCCTTTCAGCTAATGCCTATGATGTAAGGGGTAAGATCTGGCATGTTAACAGACAGGACG